>JAHCBC010000001.1:667586-1335173 GCA_019634595.1 Akkermansiaceae bacterium | reverse complement strand
CTACGACAAGCTCGCGATGGTGTTCATGAACTTCATCCTGTTGGCCGCAACCCTCGACTGGATCCGGTCGCTTTGAGTTTCAAAACACGGCCTAGCAGTAAAATGCGCGGGACCAATCATTTCCGGCTCCCAAACACGATCTAACCGTAGACGGTTACCTCCTAATTCTGGGAATCTTAATTCCGTCCCTTCGTGAAAACTTATTGACGGAACCAAGGTCTTATGATCTTTCATATGCTTGGAAATGAAGTAATATCGCAACCGCCATGGCAATAAATTTCACGAATGTCGTAAAGCCCACGCACCTTTGCAACTTGTCGTGCGCCTACTGTTACAACGAAGACACGAGGGCTCCCGTTATGGAACGCAGCACCTTGGTGAACGTGATTCGGAAAACACTTGATCATGCTAGAGATAACAATCCGTCTTGGCATGTTGACTTTATTTGGCATGGAGGAGAACCGATGCTGGCGAAGATGAATTTCTACCGTGACGTGATAGAGATTCAATCCGCGCACTCATACGGCTTGAATTTTAGCAATTCCATTCAGACGAACGCGACCCTCGTGAATCCAGAATGGGCGAAATTCTTTAAGGAAAATCAATTTAGAGTTTCCGTGAGCATTGATGGCCCAAAGCACGTCAATGATTCAGCTCGCAAATACAGTCCAAGTCGCGGATCGTTTGATGCCGTAATGCGAGGGATTCGACTGCTGAAAGATGAAGGCCTACAAATAGGGGTATGTGTAGTTATTACCAAGGAAACTTTTCAGCACATTGATGAGATTTGGGATTTTCTCGTGAGTGAGCGACTTCCATTCAACGTAATCCCACTCACGCGTTCAGGAGATGCCCTCGCCAACTATGAAGATCTGGGGTTAGGGGCCGATGACTACGCTGAGCCTTGGATCAAGTTGTTTGATCGCTGGATAGATGCTGATAAAAAAGACTATATTTACTGCTCGGATTTCGTATTTAAGACGAGGGCAATTTTGTCAGGCACCCCACAAGATTGCATTGCTCAAAAAATATGTTCATTTAGCCATTTTTCAACCGATCCCGACGGCTATGTTTATCCATGTGCCACTTTAAGCGGTTCGCCCGAATGGCGTTACGGTAACATTAACGAAATATCCGTCGCCTCATTGTTGGCATCTCCGCGGGCTGTCGAGTCACAGAACCGACAAGTTGATCCTCACTGTGTGAAATGCAAGTGGCAACATGTTTGTCATGGCGGATGTATGCAAAGAGCTTACAAGTATTTTGGAACACATAATACTCGAGACTATTACTGCCCAAGTTTATATAAAATATATGAGCATATTGAGGCCCGGCTGCGCACGGCACACCCCTCATTTGACGCTGCTCTCCCGAAAAAGGTAGACACACGGGAACCAGCTCCTGAGAGACCGATCGTATCTAAGGAAATTTCTCATAAGGTCCGAAGTAGGTTAGGTCTCCTGGGCGCAACAAACCAAATGAAGAAGGGAAATTAGACATGAAAAAAGAACAAGAACAAGCAATCATTGAAGCCCTGAAGCTCAACGAACTGAAGCAATCGCTGCAAGACGTGATTGGAAGGACGCCTGAGTCCGTAACCTTCGAATTTCCGAAGCCGGAGTCATCGACAAAAGGAGCGCAGGACGAACTTCTGGCGTGGGAGGGGAATATTTATAAATATCGCTTTGATTGGCCTTAGGCCGAGTTTTGAAGCTAAAGCGATTGGATCCAGTCGAGGGTAACGGCCAACAGTATGAAGTTCATGAACACCATCGCGAGCTTGTCGTAGCGCGTCGCGATCCGTCGCATGCGCTTGATCCGTTGGAAGAAATTCTCCACTTCGTGCCGGCTTCGATACCAACCTTTGTGGAAGTCGACCTTCCGCGTGTTTCCTCTTCGCTGCGGGCATGCAACTGGGGGGGGGGCGAGCGCTCCACAGTCTCCCGCGTGGGACAGCTGTTCTAATCTTTATTCATAAGCATCTGTCATCCTTCTAGTTTCTGTTGATGATCTTATTTTGTACGAACATTCGTTTGATCCTATCCTTTCGCATAATGAAGAAGTGGAGCGTCCCCTAAAGAGCTGGACAGGCAATAAGCTCGGTTCCGAGCTTCGTTTCCGCCATTCCTAGGAAAAGGAGGCTGCTCATGAGTGAATCACCCGACGACATCAAACGATGGACCGCACACCGCACTTTCCGACCGCGATTTCATCGAAGCGGTTCTATGGATCTCGCGCACCGGCAGTCGTTGACGGAATCTGCCGCCCCAGCTCGGCCATTGGAACCATGTCCACGTCCGCTTCCGCCGCTGGGAAAAGCACGGGGTCTGGGAACGTTTCTGTCAGTCGTTCCAGGGGACGCCTTCGCCGATGTGCGCCACCTTTTCATGTACTCCACCTCGGTGCGGGTGCTGAAACGAGGGGTGAGGATATCAATAAGCTGGCGATGAAGAAGCATTACGGTCCGGACTTGCAACCCTACGCGCGAGCTGGCTACTTTGTAAGTGCTCATCGACTATGGGCTTAGTAAGGAATTAAGAAAGAGTAAGCGATGGATCCACTGCCGACTGGGCTTCCGCGAGTATCGAACTTCGAAAATTTCGAGTTCGATCCGTTTGCATTTTTGCGACATGCTCGGGATGAGCACGGAAATGCTTTCGTCCTCAGAGAAGGTAACGCGATTTTCTCTCGTGCGACCGAGTGCCCGGGCACGATTGCTTTGTTTGGAACCGAATTTCAACGTGCCGTATTCAGCGATATCGATACCTTCGGATTACCTCAATCCGCGGCCCTTAAGCTGGGACTTCCCGACAACCTGATTAACCTGAACCGGAGCCTTCACAGCATGTTGGGCGATGAACACGCTTTGCAAAAGCGATTTTTAAATAAGGTTTTGAGCGAGGTCAACGTCAAGGGATACGAAGATTTAATCCTCACCGCTTTGGACGAATGTACAGAAATTTGGGATTCCATAATCGACCCGTTACAACAAATGCGCGAACTGATGTTCAAAGTCGGCTGCCGTGTGTTGTTTGGAGATCATCACGTTCGGTGCGAGGAATTGAGTAATTTGCTGAGAGCTTACTTTCAGCTCCGCCGGGAAGTTTCCTCATCGGCTCTCCGCGGCCAATCGACACTGCATGAAGAACTCTCCCTTCTCGGACATAGTTTGGATGCGGAGCTGCGAATATTCGTGCGAGATTGTCGGGCTGATCCTGCCAATTCCGGCCGAGGCATTTTGGCGAAAGTCGCGACACTAGAGGTCACCCCTGGGAACTTAATCAGTGAGGATGAGGCTGTTGGTCACAGCAACATTTTTTTCGTCTCAATTAGCGAGCCGATGGCGGTCTCGATGACGTGGATACTACTAATCCTTTCGCAGCTTCCTGAGCTGCGAGCTGAATTGAGGGATGAGATAAGGACATATTCTGGTGGATATGCATACCTCTCTGCTACGCAGCGAGGGAAGCTAAAACTGCTGCGAAGGGTCATTGATGAGACGTTGCGTGTGCTTCCACCGAACGCTTTCATGGTACGCATCACAAAGGTACCAACCAATTTAGGTGGTTTCGATCTGCCAGTAGGTACCGAAATAGTCTTGTGTCCTTTCCTGGCTCATCGTGACGTCGTTCATTTTGCGCAACCGGAAACATTTTCTCCCTCACGTTGGCTTGTGGAATCACCTTCACCCTTCGAATATTTTCCCTTTGGAGCTGGCGGCCATGTGTGTATCGGTCGGCAGATTGCGCTTCACTTGATTACGACAGCGCTCGTCTATTTGCTCTTTCGTTTCGATCTGGTTTTGTCTAAAGATCAGGAAATTGACTGGCGTTTGCACATTATGTTCATGCCAAAAGATGGCTTGGAATTTTCAGTTTCCCGACTCTGTCCTGATGAGCTGATTTCGAAAGTTGGAGGGAAACTGCTTGGTCCAGTTGGAAAATTATTTTCTTTCGGTTGAAGTATGTAATGAGGGCTTGACTCAAACGGTATTCTATCTATTTTAGTCGGTATGCGGTGGGGAAGAAATCCGCCGGAGTTGAACATCTTAGAACCTAAAGAAAAGGAACAAAATGGCAGCGAAAAAATCAGCAAAAAAAGCAGCAGCTGTGAAGAAGACGGTGAAAGCGAAGAAGACTGCGTCTCCAACTGGAGAGTTGACGCTCGAAATGGCACTCGACGATAAAAAGATCGCGGCCATTCAGCAATGCCTGCAAAAGGGTCAACTTAAGATCACCGTTAAACAAGTGGACCTTTCCAACGGGAAGCTTGGCGATTCTTGGCTTTACGATTAATAGTTAATGAGGACTGCATAGTTAGATGTCCGATGAATCAAGAGATTGCCCTATTAGGCAATAGCGGCAGGTATCGAAGATCGTTGCTGCAGTGATTCTTCCTGTCGACGTGCTCTCTCACAATGTTCGCCTATGCAAATTTTTGACCTAACCAGGCAGGGGGGGCAGCTGGGCCTTGCATACGGCCCTGGAGTTCTCGATTTTCTCGCGTCCGCCCCCGGGTTAATCGATTACGTAGAGATGCCTTTCGAGCAATTGCGGCACACGCCGGAATTGATTTCGGTCCAAAAGACATATCCAATCGTGCTTCACTGCGCGAGCATGTCGATCGCTGGATTTATCCCGCCATCAGAGCTTACGATGATGGCTATCGGCGACGAGGCTGCCCGTATACAGACCCCATGGATAGGCGAGCACTTGGCTTTTGTTTCCGCCGACGGAATTAGCGAGGAACCGGACCGAGATACCACGCCCACCAATCTGACATATACACTCTGTCCACAGCTAAGCGAAGAGACGGTAGCGCGCGTGGTCAAAAATCTGGCAGCTTACCGGTCGCGTTTTAATGTCCCGATCATCCTCGAAAACTCGCCGCAATATTTTGATGTTCCTGGCAGCACGATGGACATGAACAGTTTCATATGCGAGGTCGCTTCTCGTGGTGATGTTCAGCTTCTCTTGGACTTAAGTCACTTCATGATTACTTCATTTAACACCGGAGTTAATCCGTTAGAGGAGATCGATCGCTTACCACTCGAGAAAGTGGTTGAGATCCACATCTCAGGATTGAAACGCGAGTCGGGTATAGTCTGGGATGATCATGCATCTCCGGCTCCAAACGAGATGTTCGACCTTTTGGAGCGCGTGATGAAGCGGGCGCGTCCCAAAGCCCTAACTCTGGAGTATAACTGGGAAAAACTCCCTCAGTCCGTGTTGCACTCACACATCGAACGGTCGCGAAGACTTCTGTCTATCCGATGACGGCGCGGTTAGTGCATGCGGTTCTTGCCGCGGGGGTTCACAATCCCAAGCTAATCTCGCATTGGCGCGAAGATCCGACGCTCTTGGCGAAACAAGGGATTGATCCCGAATCGATGGATCTTGACGCATTATGGAAGTTCTCAGGACTCACAATCAAAGTGCGACATAACGGAACTAGGCCGGACCTGCCGTCAACCTACCGACTTATGAGCTTCCTAGGGGTCGAAATAGAGTTGTTCGCTTCGTATGCGACCTGGTGCGCCGAGAACCACCGATCGTTTGCGAACACGGCTCTTGAACGGGAGAGGGATCTGATTGGCTACATGGAGGGATGGCTCGACTTTGAAAGCGTCGAACACTGTTTGCTTTGGGATCTGATTCGCCACGAATACGCACTGGCCAGCTTAAGAAAATTCGATCCCGAAGTTCAACACTTTTCAGGTTCTGGAAGCACTTTTAGTGTTTCGGCGGTGCCATCCGTTTTTGGCAATATCATTTTGTGCCAGTTTCGTTACAATCCACAGGAGATCGTGGAGGTAGTTAAATCCGCCCGTCCGAGTTTCATCGCGCTGAAAGCAGCGGTGCGGCAATTCTGCTACTGGCGTCCGGATAAGGCTAAGTCTATCAAGATAGTAGAACTCGACGAGTTCGGATATTACCTCCTCTCGTTCGTCGACGGCGAGTGCTCGCTCGCAGATTTGGGCAAGAAGCTCGGCTGCGGCAGCGAACTAGGTGACAATTTTTTCAAATCGATCGGGCAGCTGTGTGAGCTCGGAATACTCATTCTAAAACCTAACCCCGAGGTGGTGAGCTGATGAAAATTCTGCTCATGGACAATCTAGTAATGCCGGAGGAGGGCTCGCTGGCCACTATGGACATCCACCCGCATTTGGGCTTACTTGCACTCGCGGCCGCCGCTGAATCCCAAGGGCATTCAATCAAGATTATTGATCCTAAACGTGCCATTCGCTGGCGCGAGTGGGAGTATGACTCAACGCTCTACCAGCGGGCTGCAGCAGAGGTTCTGGCCTACGGGCCGGACGCGCTCGGCTTCACCACGCTGGGATGTAGTTTCCTCTTCGCATTGAACGTGGCCCAAATAGTTAAGTTTCACCAGCCGGAACTACCGATCTTGCTTGGGGGGCCGCACGCGACAATGTTACACAAGCAGATTTTGGGGAAATTTCCCCAATTTGATATTGTCGTCCGCCACGAGGCCGACGAGATTTTCGCGCGCGTTTTGGACAATCTGGAAACCCGTGCGTTCGAGAAGATTCCCGGAATCAGTTGGCGCCCTCTCGAAAAGTCGCCCGAATTGCGATTTACCGATGGCAAGCCAATCGTGCAGGATCTGGACAGCTTGCCGATTGCCTCGTATGATCATTACCCAGTTAAGGATCTCGGCCTTGATTTGCTTCGCATTGAGGCAGGGCGAGGATGTCCATTCCACTGTACTTTCTGCTCCACGGCAAGCTTCTTTCAGCGTAGCTTCCGACTAAAATCGGCGGATCGGTTGGTGCAGGAGCTTGATATCCTGCACGAACGCTACGGGTATTCGGATTTCAAGCTAGATCACGATTTATTTACAGTGAACAGGCGCAAGGTGATGGAATTTTGCGAGGCTGTCAACGGGCGGGGGTATCGCTGGCGGGCCTCTGCTAGGATCGACTGCGTAGATAAGGAGCTTCTTACAAGAATGGCTGAGTCTGGATGCGTAAGTCTTTATTTCGGTATCGAGACAGGATCAGTCAGGATGCAGCAGGTCTGCCAGAAACGCCTCAATCTCGACTTGGTGGAACCCACATTACAGCACGCAGATCGCCTGGGCATCGACATCACTGCGTCATTTATAACCGGCTTTCCAGAAGAACTCCCTGAGGACCAGAATGACACTTTGGATATGTTGGGGAAGTTCTTCAGTCCGACTTGCCTGCCGCAACTCCACATGCTCGCGCCAGAGCCCGGTACACCTCTCTTTGA
The DNA here is from genome assembly GCA_019634595.1 of Akkermansiaceae bacterium. Taxonomy (NCBI): domain Bacteria; kingdom Pseudomonadati; phylum Verrucomicrobiota; class Verrucomicrobiia; order Verrucomicrobiales; family Akkermansiaceae; species Akkermansiaceae bacterium. The sequence continues at coordinate 1,327,917 of JAHCBC010000001.1, read as the reverse complement.
CAAGCTGGGCGAAACGGTCAAATACGATGGCTACGCAGGTCGTTACAACGCTATGTTGGTCGCTGAGCATGACGAGGATCTCGTTGTCGAAAACCCGGAGATTTTTCAGACCTATTATTACTTCCCTGCGACAATGCCGCGAGACCGGATCATCTTCGCGGTCGAGGCTGTTGAGCTGCTGCGACGCGCTGGACCGGTCGTCCTTAAATACATGTTGCGTGCGTACGAGGGGCGCCTAAGCAATTTAGTTGGCGATCTACGAGAATTTTGCGAGTCAAACGGAAAATTATCCCAGCCGGAAGCGGGCATGATTGAGGAGTTTGTGCGCTGGCGGTTTGGCGTGGCGCATCACCTGACTTCGATTTTCCGCTACGCGTTAAGATCTGGCGACGCAATCATGGAACCTGTTCGAGAACCGCTTCAAGCCGGAACTCCGTTTGATCCAGATAGGCTCTACCAAGCTAGCGCGGCCATCCATGTGCTCTACGATCTACACGACTGCAACGAAGTAGTCGATCAAATCAGACGAGTAGGTAGTGAAGCGCTCCTTGATAATTCCTACATCGCGAATTGTGGTGTCTATTTATTAGAGATCGCTTCCGGTAGCTCTCAGATGTTCCAGATCAACGAAGGTATAGCTGCAATTATTGAGCTGTTTGAACAACCAAGATCTTGTAACGATGTTATGGGTATGATCCTTCGATCAGCCGGACTGAGCAGCCTTGACATGGACTTTTTCGCTGACTTAGCCTCGCGAAGAATTATAGTCCCGGTGAGCTTTTCCGGGGCTGTTGATACAAAGTCGACGATTGCTATCCATGAGTAGATCGAAACCTAGAAAATTTTCTGCGCTAGATCTGGTGGAAGGGATGCACCTTGGTCATGCCGCCGCAGCTTTACATGACCTTGGGGTGTTGGTGCAACTGGCAGTAGTCCCATCTACCGCGGAGGAGCTTGCTGCCAAATTCAAATTGAATTGCGGGATGTTGAGGGGATTGCTCAATTTTTTGCATGCGCGGACAGATCTATTGATCCGGCAGGGTGATTTCTACGGTACAGCGAAAAATTATGATGCCCACGCCGAGTTTATGCTTGGTCTCTATGCTGGCGCCTATCGGGAAAATGCCTCGGAGGTCCAGAAAATTCTGCGCCGGCCGTCGCTTGCGTCGAGCTTGGTGGACGATGTCCGTCATGCACGTGCCTTTGGGGCTGCTAGCACCGAAGCACTCGGGAGTGTTCCGGAATTCATCAAGAAACTCGAAATTGATGCTCTCATTGATATTGGGTGCGGCCCTGCTTCATTATTGCTGCACTTGGCGGCGGCTGACGCTAAGTTTACTGGATGGGGTTTAGAACCCAACCCTTGGATGTGCAAATTAGCACGTGCGCGGATTCGTGATAAAAATCTTGGAAAGAGAATTAAATTAATCTGTTGCGATTCGAAGCGTCTCTTTGAGTCTTTTACTCCAAATATGCTTGCAAAGGTAAAAGCTATCAGTGCCTGCCATGTTATGAACGAGATGTTCGGAGGCGGAAAACAAGAGGCCATCCACTGGATGCGGCAACTCCGCAAGAAGTTGCCGGGAAAGTTGTTGTTGGTTTCAGATTACTATGGTCGACTCGGTGTAGATATAGCGACGGGTATAAGAGAAACTCTGCTCCACGACTACGCGCAGCTAATCTCAGGACAAGGCATCCCCCCAGCAAATCTGGATGGCTGGAACGAGGTTTATGAAAAGGCCGGTTGCCGACTGATTCACGCGGCCGAGGATCGGCGTTCCAGTCAATTTATTCACGTTTTATTACTTGGTTAACTTATTCTTTTTATGGCTTTGCGATGGTGACTCCGAGAATTATTCTATGACTTGCCATTATGGATTCCATTACACGATTTGTTTCGTGCCCGATGAAGTGAATCCTGCTTTAAGAGGTTCTTTTTGCGATGCGTTCTGATATGATGCATGCTTGTTCCAATGGGCATAATGCTGAATGCAAGATGTTCCGCTTCGCTAGGCCGTGTTTGAGAACTGGAAATGATTGGCTGCGAACCGGTTGCTGTTAGAGTCCGGGTCGATGAAACGACCGTGTTCCTACTTCCAGATTTCCGACGCGCTGTGGATGGCACTAAAAAAATTAACATAGTCCCGGGTCTCGCTCAGAGTGAACATTCCGGGGTTTGGTGGCCGGCCTCCTTCCGACCACCGCATGTTGATGACGGCCATGATTTACATCCTCAGGACCGGTTGCCCCTGGCGGGCCGCTCCGCCGCAGTTCGGTCCAAAGCAAACGGTTTACGGCAGATGGCGGTTGTGGTGCGAGAACGGTGTCTGGGCTTCCGCGGTCCGCTCGTTGGCCCGACATCAGACCGGCAGGCTGAGGTTTGTCGATGCCAGCCATTTGAAGGTCCATCAGGACGCTTGCGGCGGAAAGGGCGGCAAACAGGCCCAGCTCATCGGATTCACCAAGGGCCGGGCGAACACGAAACTTCATGCCGTCGTGGACGGGAAGGGCCGGTTGGTCCGGGCGGCCTTGACGGCGGGACAGGTCAGCGACGCGAAGATCGGCCAGGGGTTGGTGAACGGACTGGAAGGATGCCGGGTGGTGGCGGACAAAGCCTACGACAGGCGTGCCATGCGGGAGGCTGTGGAGCGCTCGGGAAGCCGGAGCTGCATCCTGCTGCGGAGAGGCAACACGGCGAAGTCGACTTCCACAAAGGTTGGTATCGGAACCGGCACGAGGTGGAGAATTTCTTGCAGCGGATCAAGCGCATGCGGCGGATCGCGACGCGTTACGACAAGCTGGCAATGGTGTTCATGAATTTTATCCTGTTGGCTGCAACACTCGACTGGATCCATTCGCTTTGAGTTTCAAAACACGGCCTAGATCTCGTTCTTACTTCAAATATTGGACATTGAAAACATTGACTGGAGCTGGCCGAAAGCTCCATAGAAGGCACTTGTCGGAAGGCCCGATCAAAATAGGCCAGCAAAATTGAGATTGGTGCATAATCAATACGCGGTAATCTACACTTATGAAAGAGAGTGGAGGGCCCGCGAATCAAGCCGGAATCAGATACCAGAACTCGATTACAGCTCTCTACCTGGGCCGAATGATTGATCCTCGTAGGCACCGACAGGCAGATCGACCGATGATGGTAAGAACCGAAGGTCTTACGCATGTCGACGACACCGTGGTAACATTCGCAGACGGATCTAAACGATACATCCAAGCCAAAAGGTCGCTTGATTCTCGTGGGAAGCCCTGGTCGAATCTCTGGAACTCGTTCCAAGCACAGATGGCTGAACTGTCTGATGCCGGAGACCGAATTGAGCTCGTTCTTGGCGAAGCTACTTTGCTAGCTCGCGATTTAAGAGCTTGCGGGGAACGGTCTGGAAGCTCGGGGTCTGATGAGTGGGAGGTCCGACTGACATCCACGCAGCTTAAACTGATCGAATCGATCTCAAGGGTCATAAATCGCGACCGCCACGCCGTTTGGCAATTGCTTAAAAGAATCGACTTCACCATTATTGTCGCTGATGGTATCGAACGCGATGCGGCACCAAATTGGATACCCGCAGCCTCAGTTCCTACTGAGCAGCTTTTCGAAATCCTGGTTGGTATTGTAGGCGAAGGGGCAGGAATCCGGGCCGAGTTCAATCCTGTTTCTCTTTGCGATCGACTTCGGTCTTACTGGAAGGTTACCGTCAACGATCCACCATCATGGGGAGCCTCACGGTATAGACACATAGTTGCGAGTAACGCCGTAATAGAAGTACCCGGAACCAGTGTATCATTGCCTGCGGAGGAAGCTTTCATATGGCCATCTTGCCAACGTTATGACCGCAATCGCCCATCAGATTTCGATGATGATCTTCCCAGTTGGTCTTTTTGGATGTCTAACTCCGATATCGACCTGAGAAATTTCCCCAATGATGATCTTCCCTATGCGATCTTAGTTGCGGGACCAGGTTTTGGCAAAAGTACCATTATCCAAGCGATCGCGCAACGAGTGGCTCTGTCGGGCTTACTTCCTGCAGTCGTTGCTGTATCCGATCTAGCTGATTCCGATCTGAGTATTGTTGATTTCCTGCAGGAACGCGTTAATCGAAAATTCGACGTTTCGATTGACTGGCGCAGCGCAGCCGATGTTGGCTCAGTAGTCCTTTTTCTGGACGGACTCGATGAAGTTTCCAGTGAGCGCCGCCTGATCGTCGTCGAGAGGCTGAAGGTCTTTTCATTCCGCTACCCAATCGTCCGTTGGCTCTTGACCGTTCGAGATGCAGCTGCACTCGCCGCACCAAACGGAGCCCAGCTTGTTGAGATTGCCATGCTGGATCATGATCAGATTGGTGCCTTTGTCACTGCGTATTGTCCGCGAGAGGATGAAGCAGGTCGAAGTATTCTTGATGGCATCCAATCACATCCGGATATTGCTCGGCTGATACGTATACCCCTTTTCCTCGCTCTACTACTAGTGACATCACGCGAAAGCGGGCGCTTTCCGAGCAACAGAGCGGAGCTCCTTGAAGACTATCTGGAGATCCTATTTCGGCCAGGACGATTCAAAGTAACCGAGAAAGACGGCCTTGATTCATCGATGATCCGATCGATAGCGGAGCTAGCCGCATTCGAGGCTCTTGAGCGTGACGAAATCGGCGTCCATGGAGAATTGCTTGATCAATGTATACGGAAGATAGATTCCCAGGTCGCCTGTGATTGCATCAGGGAAGCACTGGTAAAGAGAGGCGTGTTGCGCCGAACCTCCATCACGCGATTCGTTTTTCCCTTTCCTATTGTTCAGGAGTACTTAGCCGCTAGACACTTACTTGAACATCGTATCCGGGAAATCCCTCAGCGCTTGGCGATGATCTTCCGGCGGCCATGGGCCCAAGCTTTGCAATTCACTTTGGAGCGACATCCGGAACCAGCCCAGATTGTGAGACTCCTGCTGGATGGGGAAGGCGATGTTTTCTATACGGAACTGCGTCTTCTTGGTCGGTCCGTTGCGAATGGAATGAAAGTTTCGGAAGCGGATCGTTTAGAAATTGCAGATCGGTTAGCCAGCGTATGGGATTCCAAATCAAGACACATTGCCGAGTCAGTTGGTGGTATTCTTGCAGATGGTTTCGTCGATTCTTTGCCCGATTCAGTTAGAAAGAAACTTGGGGACATTTCCTTGATTCACTGTGGCTCCGACCGAATTCTGGCCGGACTTCGGGATCGCGCCTTTTCGATGGAAATACTTAGAAAATTTCTCGACGAGAGAGCAGAATACTTGTGGAGCCTTGGAGAGTTCCAAGGCGAGATCGACCGCCTCGGGCAAGAAGCTCTGGATTTCTTTGTAAAGCGAGCCCGCCGAGGGAATCTGCGATTGGAGGAATCCAATACAATTGCTTCTCTGATTTATCACATGGCTCCTGGGACTTTGTCTCGGTCTGCCTGTCTCGCAGTAGCTCTCGACAAGAATCTGCCAGTTTACGTAAGGTTGGCGGCATTCGGTCGACTTGACGGGGCACTTGATCGTCGCGCAAAGCCGCTCATTCAATTAGCTCTCAAAAGCCACGCCTATTACGGGTTATCATTTGCTGCGCAAGCGATGTCAGATCCGAAGACGGATATTGTGACCGTTGTGGATATTTTAAAGACACAAGGTATTAGTGAAAACCGTATTCATAGTTTTTTTGAATACCTGGTCATGAGATGGGATCCGCCAATCCGCTCCATAAGATTGTCGGAAATCCTGGCTCAATCGGAACTTCCTCCTGGCATTCGTGAGCGCGCGCTGCTCTATCAATTGAACGGAGGAAATCGAGAGGTATTGCATGAACTCTTTGACGGCTTCACTCAAAAGAATTTACCTATCATCAAAGGAACGCTCTCATTGCTTGGACATCTGGTGGAGCGCGAGCCGGTAGAGGAAGCAGTTGCGCGCATTTCCCGCGAACAGTGGTCTCCCGAGAGTCGCTGTGAATTGGTGAATTCTTTTGTAACCGGACTTACAGCGAAGTTGGATATGTGTGGTCTTAGTTCGGGCGCAGTGCAGTCCATTCCTCGCCACCCCGGGAGGACCGCTCCTTTCTCACTCCTCCAGGATTGGCTCGGCGAGTCAGACTATTCGTCCCTCCAACGACTTTGCCTCGTACGGGATTTGATAAAATTGGGTATGCCTGGGTTGGATGAGGAACTTGAAGATCTATTGAGTGAGATCGTGTCAGACCCCTTGCAGGTTTCAGAAAATGATCCTTGTAGTATGGACCTAGGGCAAGCAATCGAACTTCTGATAGCGCGTGGACGTCGTCTTCCAATTGCCAATCTAGAAAAAGTCGTTTTGAAAGGGGCGGCCAATTCTGCTTCTTCGGCCATCATTGCTATTGCTAGGGGAGGCAATCGGGAGGCTCTGGACAGCTTGATTGTTCTCTACCCGTCAATTGCCGATCGTTGGCTTCGGTCTTCCACGCTACAAGCGATCGAGCCACTTGCCGGTCGGTTGGGATTGAGAATCGGGATGGTGGAAGGAAATCCGATTGTGTCGACAAGATAAAGGAACGACAGCTGGTTAGAAAAATTGCGCCAATGCAGCTAGTATTAATTCGTAGCAATCTCGAAGATCGATGGATGCCATTCAAAGTTTCCGCGATATTTCCTCACCTAGCTGGAAGCGGCCATCCTTCCCTACCACGGCTTCGCGGACAACCTTGTGAAGAGCCTTGAGAAAATCGCGTGCGGGAGTACTCATGGCGGAACTGATTTGCGGAGCGGCTTCGTCGTAGATGCTCAGGATTTCATCCGCTCTTTTGTAACTTGAACCGCCGCCGGAATATTCGTAAGCCGTTGTCCAGTTGGTTCTGCGTAGTTCGGCTACTCTTTGTTCCGAGAGATCGTGCAGCGCTTGAAAGACCGCGTTGCGGATAGGGTCGAGCGCCGAAGTGCGTTCCTTATCATCGGCTGGTGGGCGGTTCCATCCGGCGGGCTGATCGAGCCAACGAGAGATGCTTTCTTGGAGTCGGGCAACGAGATCAGCGACGGGGCGCAGGTTGTCATATTCATTACTGTTCCACCCGAGAGCAAGGCGCTTGGCTAGCGCCTTGATGCGCGTCCAATGCTCCTTAGGGAATTCACTGAGGGGAACTTTATCCCGGGGAGCACGAGGCGATCGTTACCGAGGTGTTGTGGGAGCAGGCGCAGAAGAAGCTCAAAGAGAACCAGCCGGGGGTGAATGGTGAGACGGGGCATCTCAACGAGCAGCTGATCAAGAGGACTAAGCTGATTCATCCACTAAAGGGCTTCGTCCAATGCATCGAAGGATTTGCGTTGACCCCTACCTACACCAACAAGAGCTGCAAACGAGCGAACGGGACGAAGGAGAGACTGCGGTATCGATATTATGTTTCGCAGCAGGCGATCCGACGTGGATATGAAGGACTGGCGATCCGGACGTTGAATGCGGAACTGCTGGAAGAATCGGTGAAACAGATTCTGGTGGGTGGGCTTCCGCTATTGAACAGGCTGGTTGTCGAGGAGCAGTGGAGTGAGGATCAGGTTCAGGCGCGACTGAAGATCGGTGCCGAATCGATCGGTAAAGTTTCGTCTGCTCACGATCTCGGGCGCGTTACTGAATTGTTGGCTCCGAAGGTGGTGGTGTCCAAGGATTCGATCCAGGTGCATGTCTTCCCTGAGGGACTGCTGAGGCTGCTTCAAAGTCCGCTGTCCGGGGGCGGTGAAGTCTCAACGGCTTTGACCGTTGAGATGGCGATGAGGGATGGATGCGCGATTCTCTCTTCCAAAGTGAGTCTGGAAAGGAGTCGCGGCCATACTCGCATTTTCGACGGGGAAACCGGGGAGGTGGTTTCAGTGGCGAGGACGGAGCCGAAAGCGAGCTTGATCCAGGCTCTTGCTCAAGGGGAGTTTTGGCGGATGAAATTGATGGAGAATCCAGACGCCGGATTGACGGAGGTAGTGAAGCCTTACGGATTGAAGCCGGAGTATGTGCGGAGGCTGCTGAACTTCGCGTATTTGGCTCCGGGCATCAAAAGAGCGATCATGCAGGGAGAGCAGCCGACGATGATGCGGCTTCAGGATGTGCTTGAAATGAGAGAGATGGCTTGGGAAAAGCAGAGAGAAATCCTCGGGTTTGAGCGATTTGACCGCGATGCGGTTGCCTGAGAAATCTCAGCACCTCTCAAGATTCCAAATCTCGACGAACTGCACATGGCACCTGAATCGGTTTGAGAGAACGCGGGTGACGATTGGGCATTTAGGCCGAAAATCTGAGTTCGCCGGCAAACAGAGAGAGCCGAAGATGGCGGAAATGGCCCGGAACCGTGGGGAATCTCAGTGAGAGAAGAGCACCGGAAGGTTCGATGCTAGAAAAGTGGCGGAACGAGAGGGATTCGAACCCTCGGTACGGTTACCCGTACGTTCCCTTAGCAAGGGAGTGCTTTCGACCACTCAGCCATCGTTCCTGATACCGGGTCGAGGGGTTTGAACCATAGCGTGGAGGTTGCGTCAACCCCTGCTTTCAAAAGTTGGGAATCCTTCCGCTTATTCAGGCTTCTGCGGTTCCTCCGATGGTTCGGCGAAGTCGGAGTCGGGAAGCTTCTGGCTGTCGTCACCTTCGGGTTCGGGCTTTTGGGGTGCTTCGGAAGGCTCGGCGAAGTCGGAGTCGGGGAGCTTGCCTTCCTCATTTTCTTCCCCGCTGGATTCTCCGGCTGAGATTTCCGGTCCGGTGGAATCGAGGGCGGCCTGTTCCGCATCGGTGACTTCCGGTGTTTCCAGGGCGACAGGTTCCTGAAGGAGTTCTGCGGCTTCAGGGGGGGCTTCCTCATCAGGGGATGTTGGCTCTCCGGTGGCTTCGGTGGCTCCGGCTTCTCCTTCCGCTTTCGGAGGTTTGGGGCCTTTTGCCTTTTTCTTCTTCGGTTCCTTGGCCGGGGTGGGCTCGCGGACTTCCTGCACGACGAGGGTGTCGTCGGTGTAGAGGAGGATGTGGCCTTGCTGGAGGAGCCAGAAGAGGTCGGCTGCGTATTCGGCGGGTGGGGCGGTGCTGCCTTCGGGAAGGACGGACTGCCAAAGGCCGGCGAGCTTGGCGGGCTTGTTCTCACGGATCCAGGCGACCATTTTTCCGGGACGCTCCGCGAGGACGGCATCCGCGGCGAGGGCGTGCGGACGTGCGGGGCCGGTGTGGAGTTTGCCCTGCCGTTTGAACACGGGCAGGTGCTCAGACTCCAGTGCGCGGCAGACGGCGGGGATGAGGATGGCGGGGTGCTTGCGTGCGTGGCTTCCGGCGATGCGGAGCGAGGCCAGCAGGGCGGGCGAGAGGTTCTTGCCGGGGATGGCGGCGGAGACTTCCGCCTTGCGGGTTTCGCGGAACGCCTTGTCGAAGGCGTTCATGGAAAGGGAGCGCTCGGCATCGCCGCGGTCCTCGATCCACGGGGTGTCCTCACCGGCGTCCTTCAGCCGCCAGCGGGTTTTTTGCTTGGTGGTTTCCAGCCATGCGGTGACCGCTTCCTCGCCGCGCTCGGTGCGGACCTTCGCGGAGTAGGCCTCGAAGGGCATGTTGGAAAAACGCTCGCGGTGCAGGCGGCGGAGGTTCGTCTGGTAGGAGTGGAAGTTCGGCGGGCCGAGCCATTCGCCGCTCAGTCCGCAACGGGCGACGGACTGGAAGTTGCCGGAGGGAGGATCCACCTCGATGGTTTCCTCTTCCAGCAGTTCGGAGCGGAGATCGGACTGCCAGAGATGGCGCGTCGCTTCCTCACGGCTGAGGAAAAGGGATTCATCCAGCTTGCCTGCGAAAAAGGCGGGCTTTGATTCCTCGACTTCGAAGAGAGCTTTGAGACGTGTACGTTCGGCCAGGAGGATCTGCGCGACATCGAACAGCGGATAGACGCGTGCGACCTGATGGACTTCCTTTCCGATGAGATGGACGGCTTGCGCGTCCGGCATGAGGGTGACGCGGACGCCCGGCGCGGGGGCGATGTCCTCGCGCTGCGGAGGACCACCGCGGCGGTCCTGATAGGGACGTCTGCCACCTCCGCCGCCGCCACCACGGTCGTCACGGAAATTCCGCCGTCCGTCGCCGCGCTGGTCACGGTCGCGGAATCCTTGCTGACGGTCATCGCGGCGGTCTTCTCGCCGTGGCGGACGGTCGTCCTTGGAATCGTCGGATTTCGGTGCGCGGGCAGGCTTTCCAGCGTCGCGCGCCCATGACGGGCCGAGGGCGAAATTGGAGAGCAAACCTTGGAGTGGATCGGGCGCGGGATCGGTCACAGCAACAAGCTTAACGGCTCGTTTTGAAATGACAAACTCCGCTTTGCATCAAATCCAGCCACCGTTTCGGGGTTGGAAAGCGGGTTTCCGGCCATGGCGGGCGGTTCCTGCCATCATCATTCCAACCAAGAAACCACCCGTGCGGTGGCACCTTCATGCACGGCCAGCACACCGGCGGCTGCGCTGGTGAGACGCTCGCGCGATGCAGGATCAAGAGCGGTGCGGATGGCAGCGGTGAGGCCGGTCTGGTCGGATACCTGCAACGCTCCGCCCGCCGCGATGACGTGGCTGATGAGCGGCTCGAAGTTCTCCATGTGAGGTCCAACGATGAGAGGCTTGCGCGCGAGGATGGCCTCGGCGGGGTTCTGACCACCGGTGGAGAGGAAGCTCTTGCCGATGATGACGATGTCCGCGTGCGCGGTCCAGTCGCGCAGCTCGCCGGTGGAGTCGATGACCAGACAGGCACTTGCAGGATCCGCGGGCGGTAGGAAGGCTGAGCGCAGGGAAACCACAAAGCCCGCTTTTTCCAGATCCGCCTTCACCTCCGCCCGGCGTTCGGCATGGCGGGGGACGATGACGGGGAGCACGTTGCTCCCCGCCGCGCGGATGGCCTCCGCGATCCATGCTTCCTCACCGATGTGGGTGCTGGCTGCCATGACGGTGGGGCGACTGGTGCCAAGGGCATCCAGCATGGTCTGGAACTCCGGACGGCGTGCCGGATGGACTCCGCTGCCGGGGTCGAACTTGATGCTGCCGGTGTGGCGGATCTTTTCCGCCGGGACGCCGAGGTTTTCCCAGATGGCGGCGTCTTCCTTTTCCTGGGTGGCCACTCCATCCAGCATGGAGAAAAGCGGGCGCACCCAGTCACGGGCCTTGCCGTAGCGGCGGGCGGAGCGCGGGGAGAGGCGGGCGTTCACCAGGTGGACGGGGATATTCCTCTTGCGGCAGAAACGCAGCAGGTTCGGCCATGCCTCACCCTCGATGAGGACGATCCGCGCCGGTTCGAAGCGGTTGAGGTAGCGGCGCACCATCCATGGGAAATCGAGAGGGGAATAGGTGACACGCAGGTTGTCCAGTCCCGCAACGGTGGCGACGGCGTGGCCGGTGGCCGTGCCGGTGGCCAGCACGAACTTCCGTTCCGGCGTGGCTTTGCGCCATTCGCGGATGAGTTTCAGCGCGATGATGGTTTCCCCCACGCTCACGGCGTGGACATGGACGGCGCCGCACGGCTCGTCATCCAGCCGGGTGGTGTAAATGGCGGCGCGTTCACCCAGCCGCGTGCCGAACCCGCCGCGGCGGACCATCTTCACCACCCAGCCGGGAAAGGCGGCGATGAACAGGAGCGGCAGCAGCAGCCGGTAGAGCGTGAGGGCGATGAGGAAACGCATGGATCAGGAGATGGCTTCGTAGCGGAGGATGGCGCTGCTGCCGTATTCGCGGCGGTCCACCAGCGTCCATGCGGGGGACTCCGGGCTGCGCTGGTTTGAGGAGATCTCCGCGATGAAGGAGCCGCCGGGGGCGAGGCGCGGGGGTAGATGGTCGCTGGTGAGCAGCGCGGTCACGTGATCCTTGTCCCCGGCATGTTTGAAGTAGGGCGGATCCGCGAAGATCAGATCGTAGGTGGCGGTGTCCCGCTTCAGGAAAGCCTGGGCCTCCGCACGGACCACGCGGCCTCCCTCCAGACGGGACTTCGTGAGGTTCTCCGTGATGACAGATGCGGCCTGCCGGTGCTCATCGACAAAAACGCAGGAGGCGGCGCCACGGCTCAGTGCCTCCAGTCCCAGCGCTCCGGACCCGGCGAAAAGATCCAGCACGCGGGCGTCCTCGTTGCGCTCCCCGAGGATGGAGAAGATCGCCTGGCGGACGAAGTCCGTGGTGGGGCGGGCGACGGCCGAGGGAACCTTGATGGCCAGGCGGCCTGCTTTTCCGGCGATGATCCTCATGGTGGGGTGGCGGTGGCGGGTGGTTTCGGCTGGCCGGCGAGCGGCCCGTTTTTTCCGAGCCGGATCTGGATGTCCCCGAGGCTGCCGGACGCCTCGATGTCGAGCGCGGCACGCTGCGGGGTGGACATGGAACTGAAGGCAGGTGGAGCCTGGAGGCCGGGGAAAAACCGGTTCACGATGCCCATGGTCGTCTCCGGCGGGGCGACGATGCGGAGAACCCCGGCGGTGCTGCCGGTGGAAAGGATGGTGGCGTTCCCAAGCAGTGAGAGCTGGTCACCGACGATCCGTGCATCCACGCAGGAAAGTGTGCCGCCGCGCAGGACCATCAGGCTCCTTGCCTCGTCGAACTTCGTTTCCTGGCCGTCAGAGGTGACGGTGGGTTTCGTCGCATGGGCGGTGAAGCTGGCTTCCCAGGTGGTCGGGAACAGCAACCGGCCGCGGATGCGGAGATCGGCGGAGGCTCCGGGGGCATTGAGCAGGGTTCCGCCGGGCAGTGCGAAGGATTTCACCTCCTGGTGGGGGGCGGCCGCTTCGAATGCGAACGGGATGCCCGTCAGCATCGCGAGCTGGCAGGTGAACTTCGTGTTGAATCCGCCGACCTGTTCAACGAACGGTGCCAACGTGATCAACGGGGCATGCCAGCCGAGGTCGAGCTTCCGGTTTTCCATCAACGCGCTGCCGAACGACCGCAGGGATCCGATGGTGAGGTGGGCGGTGCCGGGGTCTCCCGCGACGGGGATCTTTCCGGTGATGCCGGAGCTTTCCAGGAGGTTTGTCTTCGTGCCCGCCATCAGCAGGGTGAAGGATGCGTTCTCCAGGTGGATGAAATCCGTGGGGACCGGAGATCGAGGGGCCTTGGCGGCGGGAGGGCTTTCCTTCCGGACGGTGGCGGGGGTGGCTGGCGGCTGCGCTTCGCCGGACGGCGGGGAGTGCTGTTCCGGCCGGGCGGCGGAGGTGGTCGCGGGCGGTGTTGCCGCCACGGCGGGTTCTGTGCCGGGTGCGGTGGCTGCCACGGCGGGCGCATCCGGTTGTTTGGGCGGGTCGCCTGTTTCCCGGGCAGGCATGGAGGGCTCCACCTTCGGGTGGGCCGCCAGGAGATCTCCCACCGGAAGGGCAGGATGCGTTTCTGCCGCCGGTGGGGCCATCACCACAGGCGGAGCGGCGGGACTTGCCAGAAAGGAAAGGATCTCGATGGGCAGGATGACCCGTGGCGACTCCAGGGAGATGTCACGGAGATCCGGCTCCTTGGTGAAGACGGTCTTCCAGACCGGTCGCACGCGGAGTTGGCCGATGCTGACCAGAGGCTCATTGACCATTTCACGGAGCGGCTCCGGTTGCAGCATGGTGATGCCGCGGAAGGTCACGCCGTTCCACGGTGACCATGACGCTCCATCGATGGATGTTTCCAGAGTCGTCTTCGACTCGATCTTGCGGGAGAGCCACGCGCGTGCCCACGGGCTGCCCAGCGCGAGGTTGCTGAAACCGAATGCCGCCGGAGGAAGTGCCACCGCAAGGATCAAAAGCCGCCGCAACCAGCGGCGCGGGCCCCGGCGACGGACGCCTGTTGGGGCTTCCTCATCCATGGATCACTTCTTCTTCGGGGCCGCTTTCGGGGTCGTTTTCGGAGCTGGTGTGGGGGTCGGTGTGGTGGCCGGGGCGGCGGCCTTGCCCAGCGGGAAACGGATGGCGATGCTCTTGTCCGCCAGCTTGGTGCCCTCGCTGGACACTTCCACGAAGCGATAGACGATCAAGCCGAACTTGCCATCGGCATAGCGGCCGTAGGCGATGTTCTCGCGGGTTTTGCCAAAGGAGCTTTCTTCTTCGAATTTCCACTCGGAGCCGTCCCATTTGCCGAGGATGCTTTCTTCGCCCGCATGGATGTCCTCGCCGCGGGCGAGCTTGCCGTTGGCGGACTGGAAGGTGTCGTCCTTGGCGGAGTAGTTGAGGATGGAAATCGGGGCGGCGGCACCGGTGGCGGTGAGGGACCAGGTGTCCGGTCCTTTCTGGCGGAGCAGGAGCATCACATCGTCCGCGATGGGTTTGAACTCCCGCTGGGACCAGAGCTTCAGGTAGTCGTCATACTCCTCCTTCGTCAGGCCGAGCTTCTCATTGTAGGGGAGCGGCGCGTTCGCCTTCTGCTGCGAGCTGTACTCCTTGAACCACTTCATGTCCTTTTCCGCGGCGGCTTCCACCTTCGCGATGTATTGGTTGATCTCCGGCGGCGGCATCGGCACGCCGATCTGGCCGCGGACGGGGACATCCTTTTCGAACAGGCCGGCGAAGGGCTTCGGCACCTCCGCATGGGCGGTGGCGGCGACAAGCAGGGCGGCGGGCAGCAGGACGGAGAGTTTCATGAAGCGGCGCGAGAGTCGTATGATCGAAAGCGGAACTCAAGCGGCAATCCGTCTCCGCTCCGGATTATTCAGGCTCCCCGGAGGGGAAGATTTCGGTGATGGAGGACTCGTGGTGCTGGTCGGTCCAGCGGGCGAGGGCGGCCTGTAGGGGGGCTGCCACCTCGGGGCGGGCTGTGGCGAGATCCGTCCTGCCGTGGGGATCCGTCGGCAGGTGGAAGAGGCCGAAGTGGCGGCTGCCGTCCGCAGCGGGGGTGCAGACCATCTTCCAATAACGGGTGCGGAGGCAGCGCTGCTTCGCGGTGACGAGGGATTCCTCATACTCCGGCTTCAGGACGAACTGGTAGTTGAAGGACGGATCATAGGTCGTCATCTGGTCGAGCGGATGGAGCGGGGGGCGCTCGATGTCCGCCACCTTCGGCTGCATGAAAGGGAAGCCGGTTTCGCCATAAAAGGGCCTCCATTCCGGAGCGGACCTGCCGGTGATCCAGTCCGCGAAACTGCGGCCCTCCCAGGCGGCGGGCTTCTCCACTCCGGTCAGGTCCGCGAGCGTGGGCATCACGTCGATGAGGCGCACGGTTTCTTCGATGGATTTCGCGGCCACGCCGGGCACATGGACGATCATCGGCACATGGCTGGCCTGGAGGCCGCCGTTGAAACCCTGGCCGTGCAGCAGCGTGGTCCCGGGATCGTAGAGGTCATCGCCGTGGTCGCCGGTGACGATGACGATGGTGTTTTCCGCCAAACCGTTTTTCTCCAGCGACTCCAGGATGTCCTTCACGCAGTCGTCGAACTGGCGCACGCAGCCATCATAGACCGCGTTGATGTGGGCGATGTCCCTCGCGGGTGCGGCGGCGAAGATTTCCTCCAGGTTCGGTTTGCTGGCGAAGTCATCGACATTGAACGGAAACGCCTTCTTGTTCGGACCGTCATAGTCCGGGTCGATGAACATGCTCGCGTAGGGCTCCTTGCTCTGATAGGGGAGGTGGGTGCAGGAGTAGAAGACGTGCCAGAAGAACGGCCTGCCGTCCGAGGCTGCTTCTCCCAGGCGTTTCCTCACCCGGTTGGTGACCACCTCCGGCGTGACGAAGCTGGCGAACGAGTTGATCTGCGGATAGAGGCGGTAGCCCAGCGCGTTGTCGAAGTAGATGGCGATGATGGGGTGGGCCATGACCACCGCCTGGCTCATATACACCTTGAAGCTGTCGAAGCTGGAAACGGAGATGTGCTCGAAGCCCAGCGGCATCAGCTCATAGTATCCGGCGCACCAGTCGCCGATGGCGGCGGTGTCGTAGCCCTTTTCCCGCAGCAGGGAGGCCATGGGGACCGTGCGGGACCGCGCGTCCATGATCGCCTGCCGGTTCGGGAACATATGCCGCAACCCGTGGGTGTGCGGATACTGGGAGGCCATGAAAGAGGTGCCGGACTCCAGCGTGGAGCCGATGGGGGCGTAGCAGGTGGTGAAATTCACCGAGCGGGCCGCGAGCGCGTCGATGGTGGGGGAGACACCGGCTGCGGCGGGGCCGTCCGTGCGGCGCGGGCGGTAGCCGGCCACGCCCAGGCGGTCCCCGCGGAGGGAGTCCGAGCCGATGATGAGGATGTTCGGCGCTTTTTGTGAACCGGCGGTTTTCCGCGTGGTGGAGGCGATGGCGGCCTTCACGCCGAAGATGCCCAGCACCACCGCCATCACCGGACCGGCGATGAGCCACCCACGGCGGCCCCAGCGGTGGATCTGCCAGAACAGGGCCACGGCGGCCCCCAGCAGCGGCAGGATGGTGAAAAAGCCGATGTCGAACACACGGCGGACGGCGGCGGGCAGCAGTCCGATGGAGCCGCTGTACCAGTTCCCCCCGGCGTCCGGTAGGAAGTAGGGCTTCGATTCCACCATCCGGACGGTGAAATAGTGGTCATGCAGCAGCACGGTCAGGCCCCAGGCCAGGATGGCGACGGCCCACCACCGGCGGATGCGCAGCTTTCCGCACACCCAGGAAAGGAACGGCTGCAGCAGCAACGTGCCCACAACCGCCAGGATGACGTAGGCGATGAGCATGAGCGCGTTCTGCCCGATGAGGAAGCCCATGAAATCTTCCTTCGCGATGGCGCTGAACTTCGTGTCCATGGCGCCCGCCCGGTTCGTGAGGCGTTCCACCGACCTGCAGAATTGGTAGGCGAGGAAAATGGAAATCCCGCCCAGGACGGGCAGGAAGCGGGCTGCCGGATGGTTCCGTTTTTCCGGATGGGTGGTGGAGGTGGGCTGGCTCAAGACGCGGGAGGTTGGCAGCAACGCCATACGGCATCAAGGGCCGGAATTTTCCGCATCCACTGCGGAAGAGTGGATTCCGGTGGTTCAGTCCGGGTGTCCTCCGCCTCCGGAGGAGTCGGCATGGCCAGGAACCACCTGCCATGCCGGGAGGGCCGGGGAGCTGTGATCAGTCCCTGCGACGGCGGCCCCCAAGGAGGACGGCACCCAGCCCCGCGATGAGCGCGGATGCAGGCTCCGGAATGGCCGTCCCTTCCAACTGGTACCAGTTATGGCGGGAGGACACGGAGTTGATCGCGGATGCAAGGGGGCCTCCGCCGAATCTGGCGGTGTCATGCGTCGCACCCACCCCCGTAGGAACGGTGTTGGTGTTATCCGTCAACGTGCCGCCGTTCTCCCACACGAAGTTGAGGTCGGAGCCGGTGGTGTTCGTCTGCTGGACCGTGATGAAATAAGAGGCCCCTGCCGTCAGGGTGATGCCGGAAGCCGGGGTGAACACCCAGTTGGTGATCGCGGTGGTGGTGAAATCCGGATTCGTGAAAGTGCCCACCAAGGTGGACGGCGCGGTTTTCCCTGCATTGGCGGTGTAGATGCTGACCAGGGGAGCGTCCGTGCCGGTGTTGCCCACCCCGCTGAGGCGGAGCGTGATGGAATCCACCGAATAATCGCTGGCCCCCATGGTGAAGCCCACCGCCTTCGCATTGTAGGCGGCGTTCACCACGGGAGGTCCTGCGGAGTATGGGGTGTAGTTGATGCTGGTGACGTTGCTCGATCCGGTGACGTTGATGGTGGTCGGAGCGGCGAGGTTGCCGATGATGATGGCCGAATGGGCGGAAGAAGCCGAGACGGCGAGTGCCAGGAGAGGCGGGAGTGGATTCATACAGACTACGGATGTGGCGGGTGGCCCGAGTGCGCCGAAAAAGTGTGGGAATTTTCGGGATCGGGCCGGGCTGCGCGGGTCCGGGTGCCACCGTTTTTCCTGCCGGTTTGCCATCGACGGGTGGCGGTCGGGGGCCTTAAAACATTGCCGGACTTCCATTATGCCAGCATCCCCGCGCCTGCTCATCGTCACCGCCGCCTTCGGGGAGGGGCATAACAGCGCCGCGCGGAATCTGGGGCTGGCGCTCACCCAGGCCGGGGCGGAGGTGAAGGTGTGCGACCCGTGCATGCTGGCCGCGCCCCACTCCACCCGCCTCATCGAGCGGATCTACCGCTACATCACCACCCATTTCCCGAAGGTCTGGGAGCGCATCTACCGCTCCACGGACAAGTCCGACTTCAACAAGCAGTCGCTGCCGTTGATGCGGAAACCGGAACGCTACCTCACCAACCTGATCGAGGACTTCAAGCCGGACGCCATCGTCAGCACCTATCCGGTGTATCCCTATTTCATCGCGCGCACGTTCCGCCAATACGGCGGGCAGGTGCCGGTCTTCACCGTGGTGACGGACTCGCTGGAAGTGAACGCCACCTGGCTGCGCGCGCCGACGGACCACTGGATCGTCACCGATCCGGCGACGAAGGAGGTGATGGCGGCCACCGGCCTCCCTCCGGAGAAGATCGAGGTCACGGGTTTTCCGGTGCATCCGGACTTCGCGGAGATCCCGCCGGTCGGGAACTCCGACTGCTGTGATCCGTTCAAGATCCTCTATTTCCCGACCGGGAAAAAGCCGTTCATCCGTCGCCACAGCCGCGCGCTGCTGGACGCGCATCCGTCCGTGCACCTGACCATCGTGATGGGGAAATACGTTTCCCTGCTGCTGCCGCGGGCACTCCAGATCCGGCAGGAGTATCCGGGCCGGGTGAAGCTCGTCGGCTGGACGCGGCGCGTGACCAAGCTGCTGAACCGCCACCACCTGGTGGTCGGAAAGGCGGGTGGGGCCACCGTCCACGAGGCCATCGCCGCACACTGCCCGATGCTCATCCACCATCTCGTCCCCGGGCAGGAGGAAGGGAACCTGCGGCTGCTGGAGTCCATCGGTTGCGGCAAGCTGGCGGAAACGCCGGAGCACCTCACCGCCGCCGTGGCCTGCATGCTGGAGCGGGACGCCGCCGGCTGGCGGACCATGAAACGCAGCGTCACCCGCCATGACCGGAACTCCGGCTCCATCACCGCCGCGAAGTTCATCCTCGGCAGGATCTCAAGATCATGCCCTGATCGTTGACCACGGATGGCGGGCTAAAGGGCTATTGTGACGATGATTACCACTGATTCCACTGATTTACAGATTGTTTTGAAGAAGAGATTCCTTGGCGTTTTTCTTGGTGAAGCACTTATTTTCTTAATCAGTAAATCAGTGGAATCAGTGGTAATTTCACCCGGATCAAAAAACAGGATGACCACGGATCGATGACCTTTCTCTTCGACATCGGCCGCGTGCTGCTGGACTTCGACTTCGAGACCTCGCTCGCCACCCTGCTTCCGGAAGGCACCGTCGATTCCAAGGAACGGCTCGCAAGGCTGATCGAGCGGAAAGACGAGTTCGAGGCGGGCAAGCTCGATACGGAAACCTACATCACCTGGGCGCTGGGCGTGATGGAGAGCACCGCCACCCATGACGAGTTCCTCCATGCCTGGCGGAACATTTTCACGCCCAACGGACCCATGTGGGAGTGCGCGCGGAAACTGGCGGAGGACGGCCACCGGCTGGTCCTTTTCTCCAACATCAACCCCATCCACAGCCCGTGGATCTTCGAGGCGTTTCCCGGATTCTCCGTTTTCCATGGCGCGGTCATGTCCTTCGAGACAGGCTTCATCAAGCCGGACCGGGCCATCTACGAACACGCCATCGCCGCCTACGGGCTGGTCCCGGAACAGACCCTCTACATCGACGACCTGCCGGACAACATCGCCACCGGAAAGGCGATGGGATTCCGGTCATGGCAATATGACCTCCATGACCACGCCGCCTTCGAAGCGTGGCTGGAAAGACAGATGGAGGAGGTAGGGAACATCGAACACCGAACGTCCAACATCGAACGTTGAAGTGAAGAGAGGAAGACTCCGGGGCCTGCGGAGGAGTTCCATCTTCAAGGCTCGGTGGGTTTTTTCGCTTCGCGGGAAAAACGTCAGGCCATATCCGGGTGGATTGGCCATTCAGCGTGCCCTTCCGCCCCTTCTTTATTTCGATGTTCGATGTTGGACGTTCAATGTTCGATGTTCAAGGGGGGCTTGAAAGTTCTCCGCGGTGGTCCCAGCATCCCCGCGAAATGTCTTCGCCACTGATCATCGCCGGCCGCGAGTTTTCCTCCCGCCTCTTCCTGGGGACGGGAAAGTTTCCCTCGAATGAATCCATGAGGGATGCCCTGGCGGCGAGCGGCACGCAGATCGTCACGGTGGCGCTGCGGCGTGCGGACCTGACCGGCACGAAAGATCCCTATGCGAACATCCTGGAATACGTGGATGCGGAGAAATACCTGCTGCTGCCGAACACCAGCGGCGCGATGAACGCGGCGGAGGCCGTGCGCCTGGCCAGGCTGGCGGAGGCCGCCGGCCTGCCGAAGTGGGTGAAGCTGGAGATCCACCCGGACCCCACCTACCTGCTGCCGGACCCCATCGAGACCCTGAAGGCAGCGGAAATCCTGGTGAACGAGGGCTTCACCGTGCTGCCCTACATCAATGCGGACCCGGTGCTGGCGAAGCGCCTCCAGGAAGCGGGCACCGCCACCGTCATGCCGCTCGGCGCGCCCATCGGCTCGAACCGGGGGATCGCCACGCGGGACCAGATCCGCATCATCATCGAGCAGGCGACCGTGCCCGTCGTGGTGGACGCGGGCATCGGCGCGCCCAGCCACGCGGCGGAGGCGATGGAACTCGGCGCGGATGCCGTGCTGGTGAACACCGCCATCGCCATCGCGGCGGACCCGTCAAGGATGGCCATCGCTTTCAAAAAGGCCGTCGAGGCCGGTCGGGATGCCTATGAAATGGGCCTGCCGGAAGCCAGCGACCACGCCAGCGCGACGAGTCCGTTGACGGGGTTTTTGGGGTGAGCCGGGCCGCGTTGGAGGCAATCCGGAGGTTTGCCCTCCTGTCGCCCCGATCGGTGGCGTCGTAACTTCGTCACGACGGCTGGTAAAAATCCGCCCTTCTTCCCATAAGTCCATATGGAAAGGATGCCATCCATCACGCACTGGAATCGGGTGGTGGATCGATCCATCCACCCCGGCATCGCGGGATTCATCCGCTGCCCCCAGCCGGACGCCATGGAATGGCGTCCCTGCCAGGGTCCGGCATCACAGCGGCGGCTTGTCTCCGTCCACGAATTTCCGGAGTTCGTCGATGTTCTCGAAGCGGGCGTCGCCGGGGAGTTTCCAGAGCTTTTTCGCGGCATCGAGGTGGTCGGTGTAGATCCCGCGCGGGGTGCTGTCCGTGGCGGTGGCGAGGGCGGCGGCCCGGCCGACGGCCACGCCCATCTGGCCGACGGTTTTCATCACGCGGACGGTGCCGAGCGCGTCACGGTCCACGCTGATGTTGCGGCCGGCCATGAACAGGTTCGGCACGTTGCGGGAGTAGAACGAACGGTAGGGGATGGGGTAGCCCACCTTCTTGTCGATCGCCCGGTCATGCACCGCCTTCGAAAGGAATTTCCGTTCGGGGATGGCGTTTTCGTAGAGAGGGTTGGGAATGTGGAGGTCGATGGACCAGGTGGATAGCACGGTGCCGTCCGGATACTGTTTCTTGGTTCGGATGTCATCCCCGCTGAGAACCACGTCACCGAGGATCTGGAGGGTTTCCCGCGTGCCGCCGATGTAGGCGAGCCAGACCATTTCCGCGTTGCGGTGGCCGTTGGGATCACGCTCCGCGTGGGCACCGTGGTTTTTCATGGAGTTCCATGCGCTGAAGCAGGTGACCAGATTCCAGTCGCGGGTCGTTTCCAGGTCGCGGATGGGGTGGTCATCGTAGCCGCTTTCCCAGAACCACTGCGCATGGCCGTAGCCGTTGCGGATGCGGGGATAGGGGAAGTCCTTTCCGCTGAGCTGGTACATCCACGGCTGTTCCGGGAAGGAGACGGGCTTTTTCCGGTCTTCCCACATCCACTGGTTGCTCATGCCCATGCGGCCTTTTTCGGCCATCGCGGTGTCCGCGCCTGACCACACGCCGACGAAGCCGTGGCCCGTGCAATCAGCGAAGAAGCGGCCGCGGATCTTCTTGAGCCGTCCCACCTCCACGTCCGCGGCCTTCACCGCCTGGATCTTCCCGTCCTGCATGTCCAGGCCGTAGGCGTGGTGTCCCATGAACAGGGTGATGTTCTTTTCCAGATCCACCACTTTCTGTTTCCGGGAATCCCCGAACTCAATGCCCGGAGTAGGGGACGCCCGCGCCCGGTCGCTGATCTCCCGCACGATGTCGTAAAAAGGATACTCGCCGGGAGGCATGGCCCCCGCCGCCCACACGCGGATCTCCGAGGAGCCGTTCCCGCCCAGCATCGTGCGGTTCTGGATGAGCGCGACCTTCGCACCCATCCGCGCCGCGGAGATGGCGGCGCCCATCCCTCCGTAGCCGCCGCCGATGACGACTAGATCGAATTCGCCCGCGTCCTCAAGCTGGCTCGGCACGCCCGCGATGTTCCAGCGGGTGCGTTCCTCGAAGGTGGCGTCCGGTGGCGGCTGGAAGGTATCGTCGCTGCTGAAAAGGATGGCATCCGCCCGGCCGTCGAAGCCGGTGAGGTCGTTCAGCATGATCTTGCTGCGGCCGGCCTTGAGGTCGATCTTGCCCGCTTCCTGCCACGTCCACTTTCCCTCCCCCTCACCCAGCACCGCGGCAAGCGCCTTCCCGTTGATGGTGAGCTTGAATTTCCCCGCTCCGGGGGCGCGGCCCAGGCGTTTCGTCCAGTCCAGTGTGCGGACCCAGACGCGGTAGTTGCCGTCTTCCGGCACCTTGATGTCCGTGAACGCGGGGCTGACGGCTTTGCCGAGGCCGTGGGCGATGAGATACGGGGAACCCATCGTTTCGATGAACTGGGTGTCCACCTCCCAGCCGCCCTTTTCGTTGAACTGTTCCGCCTCGACCAGGAAGGTGGCGGCGGAGACGGGGAGGGCGGAGGCGAGGAGCAGGGGTAGCAGTGGTTTGATCATGGCGAGGTTTTCGTGGATTTCACACGCGGCGGCGGAAAAGGAGGGTGAGGGCGGAGAGCCCGGCGAGGAAGGTGACGCCCGGCTCGGGCACCGAAACGAAGCTGAAGTTGTCGATCCGGGCGAAGGCCGCATCCGTTCCATTCCCCCCGGTGGATAGCATGAGGTAGCGGAGGTTGTCGGGGTTGCTGGAGTTATAGGTGAAAGTGCTGCTTCCCCCCAGATCGACGGCGCTGCCATCGATCAGGACCTGGAAGCTCCACTTGCTCGCATCGGTCACCGTATCCAGCCGGATGGTGAACGTGTGGGCCTGGCCTGTGGTGGCATTGAGGGTTGTGAGGGAGTTGGTGTTGTTCGGCCCCGCGAAAATCTCGACCTGGCTGTTGAGGCGATAGACGAGGAAAGGGCCCGCTCCATAGCTTGCCGCCGAAGCGCCGCCCGCAGCGTTTCCCGAGGAATCCCCGGTGCCCAATGCCAGGCCGATCCAATGCTCCTTGTTGATTCCCGAGGCGTTCGTGATGGAGACGGAGAGTTCGTAGATTCCGGGATTGGCCGCGAAATACCCCGCCCCGAGATCGAACGAAGTGGTCCGGGAATAGGCGTGGGAGACGTCCAGTCCGCCATTGCCATTGCCGTTGAAGACCAGTGTGCCGGCGCTGGTCGTCCACTTCAGGTCGTTGAAGCTGGTGTCCGGAGTGCGGCCGCCGATGGCTCCGGAAAAGCCGGTGAAGGTGTCCTCGATCAGCGTGGTGATCGCCGCTTGGGATGGTGGCGCGCAGGCCAGGAGAGCGCAGGTGGCGGGGAGGATTGCGGAAAAGCGGATCGTTCTCATCATGGGTTGGTGGGGTTGGACGCCGGATGATCGGTTGGGGGAACGGGAGGAAGATAAGGGAATTCAGGTGGCGGAATCGTTGCAAAGAATGGGATTGAGAGGATGATTGCTTGGGTTCCGGCATATCGGGCGGTATGCCAAGGGTTCACCGGTTTCATATATCCGGCCTATCATTGTTGGGAATCAGTGACTCACGGGAAAGAAATAATTTCACAATGAAATCCAATGGATAGTCTTGGGAAAAATGGGATTATGGGTTGGGTATTCTTGGGTTTTTCGATGAACGGCGGATCATGGGATGGATTTTTGGATATGGGTTGGGAAAGGAAGGAATCGCCGGAAATTTCCTGATTGCCGATGAAGGGCGGTGTTCCGAGTCTCGGACGCCTCTTCCGTCGTCATGAGTTCCCGCCTGCTTCCGTTCCTGAAACCCGCGCCTGCGGCTGAGCCCCTCCCGCAGCAGGAAATCGACCCGGCATACAGGAAGCTGCGGCTTCAGGTGTTCACCGGGATCTTCGTCGGATACGCGGCCTACTATCTGGTGCGGAAGAATTTCGCGCTGGCGATGCCGGACATCCTGAAGGCCTATCCGGAATACACGAAGGCGCAGCTCGGCACCGCCATCACCGGGCTGTCCATCGCCTACGGTCTGTCGAAGTTCGTGATGGGTTCCGTTTCAGACCGCAGCAACCCGAAGTGGTTTTTCCCCCTGGGGCTGATCCTTTCCGCGATGGTGATCGCCTCCTTCGGTTGGATAAAGGGGATCTATTCGTCTTTGGTGCTGATCGTGGCGCTGCAGACGCTGAACGGCTGGGTGAACGGGATGGGGTGGCCGCCTTGCGGAAAGACGATGGTCCACTGGTTCGGGAAAAAGGAACGCGGCCGGGTGGTGTCGGTATGGAACGTGGCGCACAATGTGGGAGGCGCGCTGGTGGCGAAGTTCGCGCTGCTGGGTGTGATCCTTTTCCATGACTGGGGTGCGAAATTCTACTTCAACGCGGTCATCGCGGCCGTGGTGGCGGTGGTGGTTTTCTTCCTGATGCGGGACACGCCTCAGAGTTGCGGGCTGCCACCGATCGAGCGCTACAAGGGTGAGGACGGGGAGAGCTATTCCGAGGAGCAGGAGCGCACGCTGGGCTTCCGGGAGATCTTTTTCGGCCACGTGCTGAACAACG
Source organism: Akkermansiaceae bacterium (assembly GCA_019634595.1). Classification (NCBI taxonomy): domain Bacteria; kingdom Pseudomonadati; phylum Verrucomicrobiota; class Verrucomicrobiia; order Verrucomicrobiales; family Akkermansiaceae; species Akkermansiaceae bacterium. The sequence continues at coordinate 1,303,021 of JAHCBC010000001.1, read as the reverse complement.
GGCTGCTGTGGGCCATCGCGGTGGCGAACGCGTTCGTCTATTTCGTGAGGTATGGGGTGGTGGACTGGATCCCCACCTACCTGCAGACGGCGAAGGGATTTTCTTTCGGCCAGTCCAGCACGGCATGGGCATTGTTCGAGTATGCGGCCATCCCCGGCACCATCCTCTGCGGCTGGGTGTCCGACACGCTGTTCCGTGGCAGGCGCGCCCCGGCGACGATCCTGTTCATGGCGCTCACGCTGGTGGGGATCTTGCTGTATTGGGCGAACCTGAAGGGGCCGCTGTGGATCGACTACGTCGCGCTGGGGACGGTCGGTTTCTTCGTCTATGGGCCGGTCATGATCATCGGCCTGCACGCGCTGGAACTGGTGCCGAAGAATGCGGCCGGCACCGCGGCGGGCTTCACCGGCTTTTTCGGCTACGTCTTCGGCGCGGCCATCGCGGGGACCGGCGTCGGCTGGATCTCCGACCACTGGGGCTGGGGCGGCGTGTTCGCCACCATGACCGTCTGCTGCGTGCTGACCATGGTCTTCAGCGCGCTCACCCTCATCCGGAAAAAATAAACGTCCCCTCCATCCATCATCCTGTTATGAAACACACCATCCATCATCTCATGGCGGCTCTTTTCACCGCGACCTCCCTTTCCTCCGCCGCGCCGCTCATCATCGGTCACCGCGGTGCCTCCGCCGTGGCGCCGGAGAACACCGTCGCTTCCATCAAGGAGGCTTGGAAGGAAGGTGCGGACGGAACGGAGGTGGACATCTATCTGACGAAGGACGGCAAGCTGGTCACCATCCACGACAAGACGACCAAGCGGACCACCGGGGAGGAGCTGGACGTGAGGGAAAGCACGCTGGAGCAGTTGTCCGCCCTGGACGCCGGGTCATGGAAGGACGCGAAATGGAAGGGCGAGCGCATCCCCACGCTCGGCGAATCGCTCGCCGCCTACCCCGCCGGAAAGACCATCTACATCGAAATCAAAGGCGGAGCGGAGGTGCTGCCGGAACTCCGCAAGGTTATCGACGCCAGCGGCAAGCCGAAGGACGAGATATTCCTCATCGACTTCAAGCTGGAGAACCTGATCGCATCGAAGCCCCTGTTCCCGGACATCCGGAAACTCTGGATCGTGGGCGCGAAGACGGACAAGGAGACGAAGGAAAAAACGTATCCGGACGTGAAGGAACTGGCCGCGCAGGCGAAGGCCGCCGGGATGGACGGACTGGATCTGAACCACGGCTTTCCGATGGCTGCGGAGGACACCGCTGCCATCAAAAAGAACGGCCTGCTGCTCGCCGTGTGGACGGTGAATGACGCCGAGGTTGCGGCGAGATGGGTCAAGGCCGGAGCGGATGCCATCACCACGGACAAGCCGGAGCTCATCCGGAAGTCGCTCGGGGAGTGAGGTGGTGGTTTCAACCGCGAATGAACGCCAATGGACGCGAATGAAGGAATGGGAGTGTCCTGATTTCGCCGCTCTCCGCTGAATCCGTTGCGCTCCCATCCGCGGTTTTTGAATCCACTTGCTGAAAGGCGGCCCCCCGGAGGAAGTCCGTCCCAGTGGCTCAATCTTTTGGGCGATTGCTGGAGGGCGGTAGTGTTGGATCGGGGTGGCATGTTTTGTTCATACCCCCCCCTCCCGCGGAAAATGACCGGAGAAGTCTTGGGACATCAAGGATCACAGCTCCCCCAGCTCCTCACGCTCATGCCATGGGATGACTGTGCGCGGACTCCACTTTCCGGGAGGACGTCAGCTCCGGCTCCCAATCGCTCATAGCTTCCATTTATCCTGGGTAGCTGGCACGGTTCGATATCTTGGTCTCCGATTTCGTTGACAGTTTTAGTAAAGTTATTGAAAATGATGACCCTTGTGGAGAAAAATGGGCATAAATGGTTGTATTTATTCTGGAGGGACACGTTTATCACCCAAGATTACTCATTCTGCATAACTGAGGAGGAATTGAGCGATCTTGTAAAATTGCTTCAACAGGCCGGTCTTCAATATGAAGACAATTCTAATCCTGCGGCTGTCATATGAAATATATTCTCAATGAATTATTGATGGTATTTATGTGAATCGGTTCTCTGGGTTGAACGCGATTTCGGGAGATTTATGTAGCGTGATGGCTGCGCCATCACGGCTGGGTGGATGGCTGCGATGTTTCGATCCCGACGCGCCGTGGATGCCATCTTTCACCAAGCGGAATCGTGGGAACTGCGTGAGCTTTCCCAGCCGGAATGGCGCAGCCATTCCGCTACCCCGACAGCGGGCCGGTGGACATTTCATCCGCTCTCATCCGCGGTTTTGAATCCACTTGCTGAAAGGCGGGCCGCGGAGGCAGGATGCTTCCGTGAGCGAAGAATCCTCTCTCTGGAAAGGCAGTCCGTCCCAGTGGCTCAATCTCTGGAATTTCACCGGAGCCATCGTGCTGGCGGCGGGCATCATCGTGGGCGGCATCTTCATGCCGCTGGTCTTGGTTGCCCTGGTCATCCCGTTGGCGTGGCTCATCTGGAAATACCTCACCGTGCGTTGCCAAGGGTTCGAGCTGACCACTGAGCGGATCAAGATCACCCAAGGCGTGATCAACCAGAAACTGGACGAGGTGGAGCTTTACCGGGTGAAGGACATGCTGATGGTGCGCCCGTGGTGGATGCGCCTGACCGGCCTGGCGTCCGTCATTCTTGAAACTTCCGACCGCTCCCAGCCGACCCTCGAAATCCCGGCCGTGCGTGGAGGCCTGCAACTGCGCGAACAGCTTCGCAAACAGGTTGAAATGCAAAGGGATCGGAAAAGGGTGAGGGAAATGGATTTCCAGGATTCCCCAATGGGGGATGGAGTCGATATTCTCTGAAAAAATTCCGCATTACCTCGGATTTGCCATAAAACCTTTGATCTAAATGAAAGTTTGGATTAGTTACTAATCAACCGCGAGTTGCTGGCCGTTCCCAAGACAGCCGACAGCCGCGCCCGCAGCCTTGTTAAGCTCATAAACTGCAATCGGAGACCGGGGGGAATCCATTGTGGTGGAGCTGGAGCGAGTGACTGCGGAAAATCTCCCAAGGGGCGCGAATCCGAAATGCTATCCCGGATCCGCGCCCTTTGGCTTTTTTGTTTTCAGGTGGGAGCAGCCGGGAATGAGAAGTGTTGGCTTCAGCCGGCTTGGTCTCTTTCGGGCGCCTGAGGCCCTGTCCCGGGTTTTCTTTGTCCACCGTTGCCTTTGCGAAACCATGGAAAGGATGGACGGCTTCCCCCCGGTCTGTTCGGAAGAGCTTCTGCCTTCGCGCGTTCTCTTTCTGGACACCTCCATTGCCAACGGCCAGAGTCGGCGCACCCCATGCGGATTTCTGACCGATATCTCGGAAAACAAGTGCTCTTCGGCACGATCTACGCCGTGCTCGTCCTGAGCGTGGTTCTGGTGCTCGGGAGTCTTTTCAAGGAGATCCGCGGTTTGCTGGTGGAGCAGAAGGCACCGCCGATGCTGCTGGTCCGCTTCATCATCAGCATGCTGCCGTTTTCGCTGATGTTCACCATTCCCTGGGGCTTTCTCACGGCGGTGCTGCTGGTCTTCGGCAGGCTGTCCACGGACCATGAGGTCACGGCGTTCCGGGTGGCGGGTTTGAGCCTGACGCGTTTGGCGCTGCCGGTGTTCGTCATTGGTGCGGCGTTGTCCGGCATCTGTCTGTATCTGAATGTGAACGTCGTGCCGCTGGCCAAGGCATCCGTCCAGGATCTGGCGATGGAACAGGTGAAAAAGGATCCTCGGGCATTGCTGGACCCCGGCAAGGTGCAGGCATTCCTGAAAGAATCGAAGAACGGTTCGAACATGCTGTTCGTTGAGGATAAAGAGGGTGAGCAACTTGTCGGCTTCCACTTGTACTGGAACAGGAAACTGGAGGACGGGGAGGAGGGCGAAGAGGAGAGATCTGAAAGGACCTACATCCATGCGGAAGGGGCCTCCATCAAGGTGGACAACGAAAAACGCCAGTTCAGCCTCCGGTTGCTCAACGCCTTTTTCGAGGCGAAGCAGGCGGATGGCCCGCCGAACATCGGTCTGAGTGGTGCGGCGGAGCCGCTGGTGCTTCCCTATGACTGGAAGGCGCCAAGGACGAAAGCGAACTCCATGACCAACGGGGAGATCCGCCAATACCTCCGGTCGAAACCGGAACTGGAACTCCGGAAGCAGGTTGACTTCCGCTCGGAGATCACCAAGCGCTTTTCCTTCTCGATGGCCTGCTTCGCGTTTGCCTTCGTGGCGGTGCCTCTGGGGTTGAAGAGCCGCCGCAAGGACACCTCCACCGGACTGGTGCTCAGCCTGCTGCTGGGCGCGGGATACTTCCTTTTTTCCGTTTTTTCCGCTGAGTTCGAAACGGATCTCGGTGCGACGGTCACGCTCTGGTTGCCGAACGTTCTTTGTGTCTTGGTCGGGTTATTCCTGTTCCGGAGAGCGAAGTTCAAGTAACGTGGCCACTGCGGGATGAACACACGGAAACTGGTCAAGAAACTCAGCGGCAACGTCCGCGCTTTCCTTGATTCGGACCATATCAGCCTCACGCCCTTCATCACGGCGGCGAAGACCTACGACCTGGACAAGGCGAAGTGGGATGCGCGTGCGGCGCTGAGCGTGACGATGCTGTCCGTGGCGCAGGCCATCGCCTTCGCGGCCATCGCCGGTCTGCCGGTGGTCTATGGCATCGTCTGCGCGGCGGTGGCGGCCATCATCGCGCCGTTTTTTGCGGGCTCCCGGCACACGATGCTGGGGCCGACGAATGCCACGGCGTTCATGCTGTTCAGCTTCTTCTCGGTGAATCCGGAACTGAGCTGGCGCTGGCATGAACTCATGCCGCTGCTGGTCTGCATGGTGGGGGTGTTCGCCGTGCTGGGGGCGACCTTCCGCGTCGCGGACCTCCTGCAATACATCTCCCGCAGCGTGCTGGTGGGCTATATGACCGGGGCGGCCACCCTCATCATGGCGAACCAGATGGTCACGTTGCTGGGCGTGTCCGGGGAAATGGGTTCGCAATCGTCCGCGACTTTCGCGGGCATGCTCTACGGTCTGGTGCTGGCCCTGCCGCACACGGACTGGATCTCTCTCCTCATCGGCCTGTCCACGGTGGTGATCTATCTGGCGATCCGGAAATGGTTCCCGCGTTTCCCGGCGTTTGCCATCGCACTGGGACTGGCTTCCGCCACCTTCGGCGTGCTGATCCATTTTTCCGTCGGACCATTCGGAGAGGCGGCGGTGTTCGAGACATTCACGTTTTCCGAACTCATGCCACGGGTGCCCGATTTCGGGCGGGACGGATTTTTCCGTGATGTTTCCTCGCTGCTCGGCGTGGCGCTCGCCATTTCCTTCCTCGCTTCGCTCGAAAACACGCTGATGGCGAAAACGCTGGCCTCCAGCACCGGGGACCGCGCGGATGTGAACCAGGACATGCTCTCCGTGGGCATGGCGAACCTGGCCAGCGCGGTCGCCGGCGGTATGCCCGCATCCGGTTCCCTCACCCGCTCCACCCTGAATCTGGAGGCCGGGGCACGGACCCGGTTCGCCTCTCTTTTCACGGGACTCTACACGCTGGGCGCCGCCCTCCTCATCGCCGCATCCGTCGGCTGGGGGGCGCCGCTCATCAACTTCGTGCCAAAGGCGGCGCTGGCCGGGCTGGTCATCGCCCTTTCCGTCGGACTTTATAACAGGAAGAACATCCGCATCTGCCTGCGCTCCACTCCGGATGACGCGCTGGTGCTGGTGGTCACCTTCCTCGCCACGCTGCTCGCCCCGCTGCACGTGGCCATCTTCGTGGGGGTCGCGGTGTCGATCATGCTTTTCCTCCGGAAGGCGAGCCGGCCTTTCCTCATTGAGTATGAGTTCAACGACGAAGGCGAGCTGAGGGCCATCGCGGAAAAGAAAGGCCGGCCCATCCCGGCGATCTCAATCGTCCACGTGGAGGGTGACCTGTTCTTCGGCGCGGCGGACCTTTTCCGCACGCAGATCCAGCGGATCGTCTCGGACCCGGCGATCCAGGTCATCATCCTGCGCCTGCGGAATGCCCGGCACCTGGATGCCACCAGCGTGATGGCGCTGGAGGACCTCATCCGCTTCATGCGCGCGCGGGGCCTGCATCTTCTCATTTCCGGAGCGTCCAGGGAGGTGTATCTTCTGCTGAAAAACTCCGGTGTCCTCGCCGCGCTCCAGGAAGGCTGCAAGCGGGAGGAAGGGGAGACCAACCTTTTCCTGAACTCACCCAGCAACCCCAACCTCTCCACCCGGGACGCGCTCAAGCGCGCGCAGGAAGTCCTCGGCACGGACAAGGCGGACATCCGGATCTTCTACGATCCCAGCAAGAAGAAGTAACCGCGCGGCACATCCATGAAAAAACTCCTCATCCCCGTGGTCGCCCTGGTGGCCGTGGTCGCCGTCCTTCTCTGGTTCTTTTCCCCGGAGCAGGTGGTGAAGCGCCGCACCGGAAAGCTGATGTCCATCCTCACCATGGAGGAAACCGGCGGTGGGGCCAACTCCCGCCAGTTGAGCGCGCTGGGGCTGGGTACCCTCATCGCGGATGAGCTGGCGCTCGAAACGCCCACCATCGAGGAAGCGAACGGCGTCCACCAGAGGACCGACATCGAGAGCGGCTTCGGCGGGCTGACCCGCATCGCGAACTTCACCAAGTTCGAGTTGGTGGAATACCATGCCATCACCATCCTCGGGGACGATGCGCGGGTGAGCGCCACCATCGAGGCCGTCGTCGCGCTTCCTTCCTACCGTCCGGCGGACGGCCTGTATGAGGTGGAACTGGACTGGAAGAAAGAGAAGGACGGCGTCTGGCGGCTCGCCCGTGCGAAGTGGCAGGAGACAAGGTGAGGGAAAACACGGTGGGGCTACCAGCCACGGTTGAAGAGCTATGATTCGATCCTTCGGATCACATCTCCCAGTGACAGACCAAGGCCGGTGGTCCAACGCTTGATTACCAGCAATGTGGGTTGGACATCCGAGCGTTCAGGAATCCGGATGGAGCCTATAACGATCCGGCGACAGAGATCCCGCTGACGGCGAATCCGTTCCAGCAGGAATCGCAATCGCAGTTGCTGGTATCGGACGCGGTGGACGACAGTGCGGACGGTCCCGACGAAGGTCCAGGCGACCGGACGCACCGGATCCAGTTGGGAGGGGATGTGGAGATCTCCACCATCCAGATCGGTGCGGTCACCTATCCGCTCGGGATGAAGGTGCTGGTGAAGGTGAGGAAAAGAATTGAAGGGAAGATCATCATGGTGGGTGATACGAACATGAGCTTTGCAGCGGTGGATCGGTTCAAAAAGGTAGCCAAAGAGCGGCTAGCCCAAGTCGGGGTGGATTTCGATCTCACCATCACCTCGATGGATGTGCCGGACGGACTCGATGATGAGGAAGTTCGCTATGATGGGATGGGAGGATTTTCGATCAACGGCTATACTGGTCATTATGTGCATCCCGATGTGAAGAAGCTGGTGGACAAGGCGATCACGGATGGAAAGAGGGGAATCATCACGGTGTTCGTCGTGCGTAATATCATGAGCCCAGATCGCGGATTTGCCATGAGGAGAGGCTGGAGGCATCCGAGTGAAATGGTGTATGGTGATGTCGCGGTGATCTCCGAGCAGAAAACCGTCAACGGTCATGACTTCACGCTCGTGCATGAAGTGGGGCATATCATCACGGATGCCGGACACTATGGAATAGCAGATCCCGAAGAATCAGACACCGATTATTACGGAGAGGGCATAGGTCATCTCTTTGACCACAATCTAATGCGGTCGGGCGGTACTTCCGGCACAAATGCATTGGATTCAAGCAAACGGCTCTATAACTTGCAGCAGAAGATGCTCGTCAATGAACTCATGGTGGATCCTTAAGATGAAAGAAGTCCTCAAGCTGATGGCGGCCGCCGCACTCCTCGTTTTCTCTCCGCCAGCGCGTGGGCTGAAATATCCGGATTCGCAGGACCCCAAGGAGTTTTCGGCTCAGGTGGAGGCTATGATTCTCCAATCTATCGACGAAGAGTCGCCGATCATCGGCAACTACTCCGGAAAACGAGATCAACTCGTGAAGGAAGACACGCGGGATTGGGAATCCATCCTGGAGAAGATCGCGAACCATCCGGAACAATTCGGGGTTGATGCTTCGCGGCAAGCCCTGAGCCTCGCGCACCACAGAGGAACCTTCCTGAAATCCCCCGGCATGGTCCAAGGGGCCATCAAGGTGTTTCACTTTGAAAAAAACAGCGCGCTCCAACAGATTGATGAGTCCCTGTCCCGTGGCGAACCTGTCAGCCATTTGGCGACAACTAGATTTGGCGGTTATATCGCCATGTCACTGAGGACACTTAAAACCCTGATCTGTTGCAAGAGATCCTCATTTACTTCAACAGCGACGATGAGAGGAAAATGGGGAAGATCAAAGATTATGGACCCCGTCATATCGCCAATGCCCTCCAGGAATACGGAGATGCCCGCCATATTGACGAAGCCGCGAAATTCGCGGTGAGGCTCCATGAAGTTGGGCGGGATGACATTGCCAGCGACATCGAACGCTCCGTGGAGCGTCTCCGGAAAGCCGCAGCACAGAAACAGGTCAACTCAACCGGAGGAACCAACGCATCATCCAAGGAAGCTCCCGGCACCAATGACGATGGCAAAGGAGACTCCGACCACTCCCCTCTGTGGCCATGGCTCGCCGCCGGGGGCGCGCTCATCGCCGCGCTGGTGGCGTATTTCAGGATGAAAGGTGGAGTCGTCTGACCGGCTGCCCCATCATTCCATGATTTCAGCTTTACCTGTTCCGGAAGATGCCGGTCTGACGACCAGCGCCCTCACGCGGCCTCTTTCCTGATGGCTGTTGATGCGTGATGAAGTCGGCGTCCGATGTTGGCTGGTGTTCGCTCAGTCCCCCAGGAACACGAACTCCTCCGCCATGCGGTTGAGGGAACGACGGGCTTCAGGCAGGGCTTCGGAAAGGCAGCCAAGGAGGTGGCGCGGGGCGCTGGTGGGTGCTTCCGGATTGTCGGCTGCGCCGCGGAATGCCTGGCGGGCGAAAGATTCGTAGAAGGCCAGGTCGGGCGAGCCGCGGCGGTCGCAGCGGCCCTGGAGGAAGCCGGGGTAGAGGCCGGTCAGGACCAGGAAGTGGTTCCCCGCGGCGACCTGGAGGTGGAACCGCATGCGGCCGTGGGCGGAGGAGATGATGGCGATGAAGTCCGCGGCGTGGGTGAAACCGTGGGCGATGTCCTGGAGCGGATCCCCGGCATTGGTGCAGATGCGTTTGGCCAGCAGGCCGGCCACGTAGTCCGCCACATCCGGATCGGTGAGGTTGGCGCCGAGGAAGGCGTGGCGGACGAGGACGTAGAAATAGAACGAGGGGGAAACCTGGAGGGCGGAGGGGGAATCCAGCAGTCCGCGGAGGACTTCCTTCAGGTCGAGGATCTCGCGGAGGGCCTCCGGATCGTCCCAGAGTTTCGCCAGGAAAGGCCGTTTGTCGCCGGGGGCGAGTATGGCCGTCATGAAGTCAAAATCGGAGCGGGTGAAGCGATCACGGCTCGATGGCATCCAGTGACCAATCATGTCACCCAACATAGCAAAAGCGGGGCCAGAATGACGAGAAAATAGTTAAGATATGTGAATAAGTTCCGTTTGAGTGCCCTGTTTTGCAGGTTTTCAGCCGAAAAGTGGAGGTGCAGTTTTTCCTTGTCCGGGCCTTCCAGCCGGACTATCTGACCCCGCCGCCCGCAAGGGGGGCAACCAGAAACAATGACTATGAACCTGACCCGGAAGTTCAAATCCGTGGCCCTGGCAGTAGCCGGCGTCCTCCTGATTCCAAGCTGCGCATCCACCAGTGCGACCTCCAAGAACTCCACCGCGGAAGCGCCGGAGAAATGGGAGGTGGCGTCCGTCCAGCGTGGCAAAGCCTCGTGGTATTCCATCCGTACGAACCGTGGCACCCGCACTGCGAGCGGCCAGCGTCTGACGGACCATGGTGCCACCGCGGCCCACAAGACCCTGCCGATGGGGACGAAGGTCCGTGTGACCAACGAAGCCAACGGCAAGTCCGAAGTAGTGACGATCAACGACCGCGGTCCCTATACCCGCGGACGGGTGATCGATGTGACGATCGGCGTCGCCGAGCGCATCGGTTTCGTGAAGCGCGGCGTGGTTCCGGTGAAAGTGGAAGTGCTTTCACGTCCGGAGAACCGCTGATCGGACAAACCTTAACCTGGACGGAGCGCCGCGGACCATCCCGCGGCGCTCCGTTTTCCTTTTGGGGAGGCAGCGGTCAGCGGAGTGCCGCCAGAGTCTTCACCGTCTGCCAGGCGGCGGGCACGTTGTGGACGCGGAAGATCTCCGCTCCGCGGAGCATGGAGGCGGTGATGCAGGCCACGGTACCCGCGTCCCGGTCGGTCGGTTTCGGCAGGTCCAGTACCTCGCCGATCACGGTTTTCCGCGAAACGGGAACGAGGACGGGGCGGCCGGATTTCCGCAGCCCGGCCAGTTCCCGGTAGATGGTGAGGTTGTCATCGCGCTGCTTCGCGAAGTCGATGCCGGGATCGAGGATGATGGAATCGGGGTGAAGCCCGGCGGACTGCGCGAGGTGGAGTTTTTCCGTGAAGAAGCGGTCGAGTTCCGCGGCGATGTCGGGCCATTGCTGGGTGAGGTGGGGTATTTTTGGTTCGCCCACGCTGTGCATGATGAGGAGGGACGCCCCGGCGGCGGCGCAGAGGCGGGCGTTGCGGTCGTCCGGCAGGCCGCTCATGTCATTCACCAGCTCGATGTGGCCGATGGGGAGGATGGCCCCGATGACCTCCGGCCGCCAGGTGTTTGCGGAAAGGATGGGCGGGCTGATCTGGTCGGAGTCCCGCGGGGCGGCGGCGGCCAGGATGTCGGGCCAGTGACGGAGAAAGCTGCGGAAGCGGCGGACTTCCTCTTCGACGGGGATGGCGGCGCGGTTGGTGCGGGCGCTTTCGGCACCGATGTCGATGATGTCCGCTCCGGCCCGGATCTGTTCGATGGCGATCTCCGCCGCTTTGGGGAAATCGAGCGTGCCGTCCCCGGAAAAGGAATCGTCGTTGATATTGACGATGCCCATGACGAGCGGGCGGCGCGGGAAGGTGATGGTGCGGGCGGGCAGTCGCCAGTTCATGGCGCGGAGGATGGACGGGTGGAACGGGCGCGTCGAAGGGAAAGGGTGGACAAAAAGGGAGCGGCCGGAAATTTCCGGCCGCCCCCGCAGCAACCCATGATCGCTGTGGAAGATCAGCGCCTGCGCCGGACCAGGGCGGCGGCACCGCCGAGGAGGAGCAGGGCGGTGGCTCCCGGCTCGGGGATGGCATTGAGCGAAATGTCGTGGAAATCCGCGGTGATGGAGGTGCCGCCTCCGCCGGAGCGGTTGCGGAAGCCGAAGTATTCGCCCGTCGGGACGTTGCTCCCTTCCAGGCGTCCGCTGGCGGAGGTGGTGACACCGTTGCTGGTCAGGCTGAAGGTGAGATCCAGACCGCCCGTGGCGTAGATGCCGGTGAGGGTGAGGGTGTAAGTCCCGCCGGTGGCGATGGTGTTGGCCGGAAGCGCGGCGGTGGCCAGCGGGGTGGGGTTGTTGGTACCGTTCACCAGAACAATCCGCAGATTTCCATCGGAGATGACGTCCGCGAGGATGAAGGGCGTGCTGGAGGTCGCGGTGGTGGCATCCGCGTTGGGAGCCAGCGCCGCGAAGCCGACGAACGTGTTGCTGATGGCCCCTCCTCTGGAGACCAGAGTATAGGTGGTGGAGAGCTGGAATCCCTGTTCCAGCCCGGATGTCACGCGGACCGTGGAGGAGGAAGGCGTGGATCCCCCCAAGGCGTTGCGGTATTTCCCATTCTGGATGCTCCAGGTTCCGCCGGTGGATGTGAAATCAGCGATGGAGGTTTCGTTGGGAAAGTTCGTGGAAAACGGGACCGATACCGCAGCCATCGCGAGGGTTCCCTTGAACAAGACTGCCAGTGAGAGTGCGGAGAGGAATCGGCCCAAAATTTTCATCGGCGAAATCCTTACTATCCTTAGTGGAATAATCAAACCAATACTACCAATTAATCTCTATTAGTTGGTGTGATATTTAGTTTGAGTTTATTCAAATAACTTATTATCAATTATTTATGATGACTGACAATTTCCAGCGTTAAGACGGTAAGGAGGGAAGCATCGGATCAGTGCCCCCTCTCTTGGTTGCGGGTTCTACTTGCGGGCAAACCCAAGGTGCCTAGGCTGCGGGCATGTCATCGACTTTCGGAAAGGTTTTCAGGATTCATACCTTCGGTGAATCCCATGGAGGAGGCGTGGGGGTGGTGATCGATGGTTGCCCGGCGCGCATTCCGGTGGCGGTGGAAGACATCCAGAAGGAACTGGACCGCCGCAGGCCGGGACAGTCGGAGATCGTGACGCCCCGGAAGGAGGCGGACGCGGCGGAGATTTTGTCCGGATTGCACGACGGGGTGACCCTCGGGACACCGATTTCCATCGTGGTGCGGAACACGGACCAGAGGCCGGGTGCCTACGATGAGATGGCGGTGAAATACCGGCCCAGCCACGCGGACTACACCTATGACGCGAAGTATGGCATCCGCGCGCCGTCCGGCGGTGGACGTGCCTCCGCACGGGAGACCATCGGTCGAGTGGCCGGCGCCGCAGTGGCGAAGCAGGTTCTCAACGAATTCCACCCGGGCATTGAGGTGCTGGCGTGGGTGAAGACCGTCCAGCACCTGGAGGCAAAGGTGGACCCGGAAACCGTGACCGCGGAAACCATTGAGGGCAACATCGTCCGCACCGGGGATCCTGAAATGGTCCAGCCGATGATCGACCACATCAAGGAGGTGCGCGGGGAAGGGAACTCCGTCGGCGGCATCGTGGAGTGTGTCATCCGTGGGGTCCCACCAGGCCTGGGCGAGCCGATTTTTGACAAGCTGGAGGCGGATCTGGCGAAGGCGATGCTGTCCCTGCCCGCGACCAAGGGCTTTGAGATCGGCTCCGGTTTCTCGGGCACCCTGCTCACCGGCCGCGAGCACAACGATGCGTTCCGGAACATCGACGGAAAGATCCGCACCACCACCAACCGCTCCGGCGGGGTTCAGGGCGGCATTTCCAACGGCGAGAACATCGTCTTCCGCGTCGCCTTCAAGCCGACGGCCACCATCATGACCTCCCAGGAAACCGTCACCAGCGAAGGTGAGAACACCGAGCTTTCCGGCAAGGGCCGCCATGATGCCTGTGTGCTGCCCCGCGCGGTGCCCATCGTGGAAGCGATGGCCACGCTGGTGATCACGGACCACCTGCTGCGGCAGCGTGCGGGTGGTGCCAGGTAACGGAAATCAGAAATTTCCCCTCCCATGCCTCCGGAGTCCCTCCCCCAGATCAGCCTCGGCACCGCAGCGCTGGTCATCTTCCTGCTCTGCTTCGGCTTCGTCTTCCTGCGTGGCATCGTGCGGATGCTGTTCGGCGTGGCGATCCTCGGCGGCAGTCTGTGGGTGGGCTTCCTGGTGTGGCAGAAGACGCCGGAGCGGACCATCTCCTTGATGGGCAAGCCGGTGGACTGGATTTCCATCGCGCTGCCCGCCGTGGCTTTCGTCGGCACGTTCGTCATCGCCCGCGTGGTCATCAATTTTTTCCTGAAACCGTTCAAACCTTCGGCGGATGGCGGTTCCCGGACTGCGGGCGGAATCCTTTTCCGCCTGATCCTGACGATCATCCCCACGGGCTTCCTGTGGTTGATCGGCGCCACGCTCGTTCATCACTTCGGTTCCATCGCGGAGATCGAGCAATCGACCGACAAGAAGACGAAGGCGGAACCGGGGCTGCTCGATCGTTTCAGCGAGCTGAAGGAAGCCATCGCCGCCATCGTGCCGGCGGATTGGCTCCAGAAGCTGGACCCGCTCGCGGACCCCAGCCATCTTTCCCTGGCGAAGCTCATCGCCGCGCAGCCGGACTCCCGCCGCGCTCCGGTGATCGACCCGGAGACCGGAAAGCCTTACCCGCGCGCGATCATCGTGGATGAGCCGGAACTCCAGGACCTGGCCAGTGACGGTCGCATCAGCACGCTCATACGCCATCCGCTTTTCCAGAAGGCGCTGAACGACCCGAAAGTGCGCGAGGCACTGCGCGCCCAGGCCGTCAGGAACTGATCGGGAACGGCCCGGCTTTCCAAATTCACCGATTCCGGAGTTCGGGGTTGGACGTCCGGCGTTCGATGTTCAAAATTTCCCCAGCAAATGTCCTATCTCGTCACCATCGGCCTCGAAGTCCACGCGCAGGTGAAAACCGCGACCAAGATGTTCTGTGCCTGCCGCACCTCCTTCGGCGATGAACCGAACACGCACACCTGCCCCGTCTGCCTGGGCCTGCCGGGAGCGCTGCCGGTCCTGAACCGCGAGGCCATCGAGAAGACCCTGCTGACCGGGCTGATGCTGGACTGCGGCTCGCCGGACATTTCGAAGTGGGACCGGAAGAACTACTTCTACCCGGACATGCCGAAGAACTACCAGACCACGCAGATGGATCTGCCACTCTGCATCGGCGGCGGCGTCCCCCTTTACGAGCACTGCTACCCGACGGACCACCGCAAGAACATCAAGAGCCCCGGCAAGGTGGTGAAGATGAACCGCATCCACCTCGAGGAGGATGTGGCGAAGTCCACCCACCTGGGCAACTCGTCGCTCATCGACTTCAACCGCGCCGGAACGCCGCTGATGGAGATCGTTTCCGAGCCGGACCTGGAGTCCGCGGAAGAAGCCTTCGCCTACCTCCGCTCGCTCCAGATGATCCTCCAGCAGGGGGAGGTCTCGGACGCGGACATGGAGAAGGGAAATCTCCGCTGTGACGTGAACATTTCCCTGCGGAAGAACGAATCCGATCCGCTGGGCCAGAAGGTGGAGCTGAAAAACCTCAACTCCATCTCTGCCATCCGCCGCGCGATCCATTTCGAGATCGACCGCCAGACGGAGGAACTCAACCGCGGCCAGGCGCAGATCCAGTCCACCCGCCGCTGGGATGACGAGCGCGGCGAAACCCAGCTCATGCGCACGAAGGAGGACGCGCATGACTACCGCTACTTCACCTGCCCTGACCTCCTGCCCATCGAGACCGCGCCATTGCTGGCAAAGGTCCGGCCACTGGTGCCGGAACTGCCGCACCAGCTTGCGGAGCGGTTCGAGAAAGACTTCGGCGTGACCGCCTACGATGCGTCCGTGCTGTCCTCGGACAAATATCTCGCACTGTATTTCGAGGCCGCGACCGATGCCGCCATCCCGGGCAAGAAGGTGGCGAACTTCATCATCAACAACCTGCTCGGCACGCTCAATGAGCAGGGCATCGGCATCTCCGACTGCCCGGTGGCACCGGACAAGCTGCGGGGGCTGCTCCTGCTGGTGGAGAACGGTACACTCGCCGCCAACCAGGCGAAGGAAGTTTTCGAAGTCCTCTACAAGGCCCCGGAGAAAGATCCGAAGGCCATCGCGGATGAACTCGGCTTCAAGCCCGCGGAAGCGGGTGAACTGGAAGGTCTGGTCGATCAGGTCATCGCCAACAACCCATCCGAAGTGGAGGCCGTGAAAGCGGGCAACGAGAAGCTGCTCAACTTCCTCACAGGCCAGGTGATGAAGGCCTCCGCCACCAAGCCGAACCCGAAGCAGGTGACCGAGCTGCTGCGGGCGCGGCTGCTGTGATTATTTAGGGGAGAGTGGCTGGGGCGTCCCGCCCCAGGCCGTTGCCGGGGCATCCTGCCCCGCTCTTCCGCGATGGTATTGGCGCGGTGTAAGGGTAGCCGAAATGAATGAACAAGACAGGGGCGGGACGCCCCTGCAACGGCCTGGGGCAGGATGCCCCAGCCACATTCCGGATACCTCACTTCGTCGTGAATACCCGTGAAGCGGAGAGCGCATAGAACTCCGGATCATACATGCCCTCGGCCTTGGCGGGTGGTGCCGTCGCCACGCCGGGGACGGTGCAGCGGGCCAGGTAGGTCAGCGTGTAGGTGCCTTTCTTCCAGACACGGTCGAGGAAGAACACGGCGCGGTCGGTCCGCAGCTCGGAGTGGCTGACCTCCCACTTGTTGGTGCTGACGTCCGCGCCCGCCCCGGTACCGGTGCCCTGGGTCTTGAAGTCGGTGTTCACCGTCTCGAAGAGGGATGGGAGCATGTCCTCCACCACCAGATACTTGGTGTCATCGTTGGGCAGGGTCACGCGGAGGGACACCCGGATCAGGTCGCCGACCTTCGGCTCGGTCAGGATTTCGGCGGAGCCGTCCGCCTTGATCCGCTCATAGATGCGGTCCACGGAGAGGCCGTTGGTCGCGACCGGCTGCAGCGGCTCGATACGGGGCTTCGAGGCGACCTTGATCCGGACGTAGCCGGTGCCCTTCGGGTTGATGTCCAGCTTCAGGTCCGGGGTGATGGCGACCGTGGCGGATGCCGTAGGGTTTTCCGGGTTGAGGGTCACGGTGCCGGAGGAAAGCGGAGGGTTCATTTCCGCGGTCCAGTCCCCGCTGAGGGCGGCCTTGTCGTTCTTCGCATAGGTGGACATGGCGAGCAGGCCCCAGCCGTTGGCCCACGTGGTGTTCCAGTGGCCGTAGGGGTTCCGCTCGTGGATCATGCGGTCCAGCGTGGTGGTGGTTTCCTTCGACTGCGGGTCGATGGTGGACCACGCGAGCAGGCGGATGGAATCGTCCGCGTTCCAGCGCATCCAGCCGTCGTGTTTCAGGCGGAAGGGCACCTTGGAGGTGAGGATGGATTTGGCCGTGGCGGGATTCGAGCCGCCCGCATTGTAGGCCAGCGCGAGGAACGCGCGGCCTGTCGGGGAAAGGTCGGCGATGCGGTCGAGCAGCACGCTCTGATAGGAAGCCTGCGGACTGCCAGCCAGCGCCAGCACCCACAGCGCGCGCGCCTGGTCCTCCAGGAACGATGGTGATTTCACATCCGCGATGCCGCGCAGGGATTCCGTCAGATACTTCGCCAGTTGGTCGATCGCTGACTGCGGGACGTGCGCGCCGTTCTCCTTTGCAAGGAGGAGGCCCAGTCCGGCGTAGGCACTGGCCCAGTCCACACGGTCACTACGGCCCGGCCAGTAGGTGAAGGAGCCATCGGGGAGCTGCATGGAAACCAGGCGGTCCGCGCCTTTCTGGATGGCGGCCTTCCGCTTTTCGTCCGACACTTTGGCGAACGCGGGGATCACATTCCTCAGCGGCTCCACGGCGAACCATGGCATCAGCGAGGAGGTCGTCTGCTCGACGCAGCCATACGGATATTGGAGCAGGTAGTCCACGGATCCGGAGATCTCCGTGAGCGGGGAGCGGGAGAACTCCAGCGTGACGTCACCTGTGCCGGAAAGCAGGGCGGGGTCGATGTGTTCCAGCAGGCTCTGCGCCTTGTCCAGTTTGACGAACTTCACCTGCCGGATGATTGGCATCGGGTAGTGGACCTCGAAGGTTTCCTCGACCGCGTCCGACAGGCTGCGGGTGAGTCCCGGGGTGAGCTGGCCGTTGCCAAGCGAGACCGGAACGGCCTTCCAGGAGAAGGTGCTGGTGCCGGTGGATTCCGCCGTCACGGGAAAGCTCAGCGTCGCGGAGGCACCGGCATTGAGAGTCACCGTCTGCGTGGCCTCGCCCAGCGCGCGGCAGACCGGGGTGGTGCCATCCCTGCCGGTGGAAAAGGTGACCTCCCAGGTGCCGTCGTGTGGGGAGGCGTTCTGGACCAGCACCTGCGGGCTGAAGCTGTCACCTTGGTTCGCAAAGCGGGCCGTCTTCGGTTCCAGCATCAGCGGCTTGTTCACCACCAGACCGGTTTCCGCGTGGCCGAATTTCTCCGCGGAGTGGGCCACGGCGATGACGCGGTAGCGGGTCAGCGTGTCCGGCACCTTGAAGGTGTGGGTGAACTTTCCGTCCGGACCTGCCGTCACGACAGGAGCCCAGGTCGCGCACGGGTCGAAGTTCTTCCGGTAGAGGTCGGCCAGATCACCGAGGTCCGCGCCACCACCGATGAAGAAGCCCTTGTTGAAGAACTGCCTGTATTCCGGCTCCTCGGTCATGAAGTGGTTGAAGGAAACACCAGCATCGATGCCGAGCACCCGGGCATCATAGAAGAAGCCCATCGGGTCCGGAGTCACGTAGCCCATCACGGCGAGCGTTCCCTCATCCTCCGCGTAGAGCGTGAGTTCCGCACCTGCGGCGGGCTTTCCATCCGCGGTGGTGACGGTGCCGCTGAGGGTGACGGTGTCACCGGGGCGGGCGGCGGGGAGTTGCGTGCCCTTCTGCGGTCCGGTGGCCACGGTGAAGCGGTCGCTTTCCGGTCCGGCGGCGGTGAGGTCCACCGACAGGTGGTCCCTTTGGTTCTCGATGGTCAGCTCGCAGTAGCCGAGGCGGAGCTGCGGCGTCTTGTACTCACGGGCGGATTCACCCGCACCCTTCACGATCAGGACGGAGATATAGGCGTTCGGTGCGTCGTCCTCGCCGATGGGGATTTCGATCACCGGGTTGTCCGCCTTCAGCGGGGTGAGGAAGGAACGCAGCACCTTCTCCCGTTCCACGGTCACCAGCGCGGTTCCCTCGATGGGGGACAGGACCAGCACCCGCGCGGTTTCGCCCGCCTTGTAGGATTTCTTCTCCGCGATGAGCTTCACGCGCATGCCGTCCTCGTAGAGCCACGGATAGTCGTTCGAGCCATAGACATGGAAACTGGAGACGGTGGCAAAGTCGCGGCCGTCCTTGTCCTTGCCGCGCAGGGTCAGGAAATACTTCCCGTTATCCTTCGGAGTGACTGCGAACTCCTGGCCTTCCTTCGCGGAGGCGGCGGGGTCGATGGTGACTTCGGAAACCAGCACGTTCTCCTCGCGGACGTCGTTGCGGGTGACGGTGTCGCCGTTGGCGTTCTGGGAGCGCACGGCGCTGTTGACCTCGCGGCTGAGAGTCGCGGTGACTTTCACCGGCTCAGGGAACGGATTGCCCTCGGGGTCGATGGCGACGAGCCTGAACGCGACGTTCTCGTTCGCCCGGATCAGGCGGTCGTTGCGGGATATGCCGACATAGACGGAGGCAGGGTGGACGGTGGTGGTGGCGGATGCGTTCAGGGTCTGGTTGTTCGCGTCCGTCACCTCCGTGGAGATTTTCACTTCGCGGCTGGTGGGAAATTCCGCCTGGGGGATGTCCACCGTGATGGTCGCCTTGCCCTCCGGGGAAAGCGTCACTTCACCCTGGATGGTGGATGGGCCGGAGTCCGCGCCGCTGTTTCCGTCGTCATCGTCATAACGGGACCGGTAGCCGAAGTAGTGATACCAATATCCCCAGTCCTGGGACCGGTGGTTGCCGAAGAGGAAATCCCGGAAACGCTCAGGATACGGATTGAGCGGGGTGATGCGCGTGTAGTGCTTCAGCGTTCCGCCGGCCACCGCCTGGCCCTGATAGTAACTGGCCGCCACATCGGAACTGACGCTGGTGGCTCCGGTCGCGGGCCGGGTGATGCCTTGTTCGATCTCGAACGCGTTGCGGCGGAACTCCTCCACGGCCAGCTCCATTTCAAAGGTGGCGCTCTCACGGATCTGCTGTTGCTTCGACCAGTCATCCTCCAGGGCTTCCGCTTCCGCGAGTTCATCGGGAAATTCCAGGCGGATCAGGTGGGTGCCGGTGTTGCTTTCCGGCAGCTTGTAGGTGACATCGAACGATCCGGTGTCGGAAAGGGTGACGGGCTGGGTGAAGATTTCCTTGTCCGTCGGGTCGATGACCACGATGCGGGCGTTGGCCGGTGCGGCGGGCTGGATGACATTCCCCGCCTGGGTGCGGACGATGCCCTTCAGGCGGACCGTTTCACCGGGGCGATAAAGCGAGCGGTCGGTGAACAGGAAGGCGCGCCGCACGGACTCCGCCGGCGTGTTCCATGAATAGCGGATGGGGAAATGCCACAGGCCCACCGTGTTGAGGGAGGAGTCGAACGCGGTGACGAACGAGTCATTCCCCAGGACCGCGCGCAGGTGGCGGGCCTCCGCCGGACGCGCGACGGTGACCAGGCCGTTGGCGTCGGTTTTCAGGGAATTCAGGTTCGCGGAATCCTCACCGAAGAGGTCGATGGTGACATCCTTGAGCGGCTGGCCGGTGGCGCAGGAAAAGGCATACACGAACGCTTCTTTCGGTGTCAGCTTCCAGGCGAGGCCGATGTCGGTCAGTTGGATGATCGCCTGCACATTCCGGCGGCCTTCGGTGTTCAGGTCCGCTTTCGGGGTGCCTACGACATCGAGGAAGATCGCACCGCTTTTCAGATCCTTCGGCAGGATCTCATCCCACTTCAGTTCGATCTCCTTCGAGGTGTCGGGCGCGTTGTCCAGTTCGATCTCCTTGTCATACACGGTCTGTCCGGTGATGAGGGAGTAGGGCAGGGGGGCGGTCGGTTCGATGTTGTCGAAGTTGTGCCCGATGCCGGTGTAGTGGCGGTATCCCTGGTAGGCGCGGACGAGATCTTCCGGGGAGAGCCGCTTGATGCGGATGTGCAGCTTTTCCAGGTTCACCGTCTGGATGGGGTAGGTGCGCCTGCCGGTGGAGAGCTGTGCCTGGTTTTCGCTGGGCAGGAGAAGCTCCGGCTCGATGACGGGAAATTCCACCTCCTTGGTGACCGCCGCGGCGAGCGGGATGCCCGCGCCGGAGGCAAAGGGCGGCCTGACCGTCACGTTCCAGGTTTCCCTCTCCGAAAAGTCCCCCAGCAGATGGATTTCGCGGCCGTCGATTTCCGCGGTGAGATTTTCCGGACGGGGTTCCAGGACGAGCGATTGGGTGAGGAAGTCCGCGGGCAGTTCGGACGGCAGCGGCGCGTTGAAGGTGATCACCAGCCGCCGGGCTTCGTCCGGATTGGCGCGGGCTTCGAAGCCGCTCACGGTGAAAGGATGGATCGTCCCGATCTCATAGGGCGCATCCTGGACGGTGGCCGCTTTCCCGGCGGCATTCGGCAGGCCTTTCAGGATGGAAAGCCGCCAGTTCTCCCCGACCGGAAGGGGGGACAGCGGAGCGACGACCAAGGCATTGGCCACGGGAGTTTCCAGCGGCGGGTTCGGATCTTCCGTCACGCCCTTCGAGCGTGCGGCCCAGGATTTGTAATAGTTCGCCTGCGGTCCGGTGCGCGCGCGGTCCGGGCGGTGGAGCTTTGCGGCGACCTGCTGGCCCGTCTTGGAGGTGAAGGTGATGAAAGGCCCGGCCTTCGCGGGATCCACGTCGTCATTGAAGATCAACAGCCACTCTGCGGTGGAGGCGGAGTAGGTGGAGGAGTAGCGGTTTTCCGAATTCGCGGAACGGACGGTGAACGGCTCGCTGGCCACCGTGGCGAAGATCCCTGCGGGGATCTCCGTCTTGTCCAGATGTGCTTTCCCTTTCGGAATCGCGAAAGTGTAGCTGGTGCCGATGGCGGGTGCCTGGTCCGGCATGAAGCTGGCGATGTTCTGGGCTTTCCAGACCAGCTTGCCCGGGAGCGCCGGTGTGATTTCAAGCCAGGTGTTCCCGACCTCCTTCCCCAGATCCGCGGCGGCGGTCACAGGGCGGTCGAGGATGAGGTCGATCGCGCTTTCAGGTGCGAGGGACGGAGTGGAGACCACAAGCCGCGGCGCGGCATGGGAGGCACAAGGGAGTGCCATGAGCGCCACAAACGTGGCAAACGAAGTTTTCATGGGCGTGTACGCTGAACCGGAATTTCTTACGATATAAGGCCAACGAATCACACTCCATTTTCTTAGATTCACCGAAATTTCACAAAGCAGAGGAGGATTGCCATCCCGCGTGGTCCGTGTCATTTTGCGATGTAGTGAAACCTCCCGGCATCCAGCGCCTGGCCCCGTCCGCGGGGTGGATTTCGGCATTCGCCGCGGCCCTTCTGATAGGTTCGTGCGCTCCGGATTACACACTCGTGAGCCATCGGAAATCCCCCGTGGAGATCCAGAAGAAGAACGAAACCTTCGGCTACCGGAGCTGGGTGGCGAAGGGCGTGGAGCAGGACATCGTCGTCATCGGCATCCACGGCTTCTGCGGCGCGTCGATCGACTATGAGAATCTTGGCAACCACCTGTTGAAAAACCAGCCGAAGACCGCGCTCTACGCCTATGAGGTCCGTGGGCAGGGGAACGACCCCATGAGCACCCGCCGCGGCGACATCGGTGATCCGAAGGACTGGTACCGCGACCTTTTCGCCTTCACCCAGTTGGTGGAGGAACGCCATCCGGACGCGAAGATCGTCTGGTATGGGGAGAGCATGGGGGCGATGATCGCCTCCCACGCACTGCGGGAGTCTCCGCGGGAAGATCCTCCGTGTGACGCGCTGGTGCTTTCCTCTCCCATCGTCCGCTTCAAGGATGACGTGCCTTTCTGGCAGCCCGCCCTGGTCCAAGCGGCGGCGGCCACCGCCCCGCTGGCGAGGATCTCGCTGGAAACCCTGGCGGGCGGGGAGTCCGTCCAGATGACCCAGACCTCCACCCACGGCCAGCAGTCGGAGACGAATTCCTACCACATCGAGAAGCACACCCTCCGTCTGCTGGGGGCGCTGGGCCGCCACATCGACTCGATGAACGACTGCGCCGCCACCTTCCAGGTGCCGGTGCTGGTGCTCCACGGGGAGCATGATTATTTCAACACGGACTCCGACATGCGCGGATTCGTCGCCCACATCCCGGCCGGCACCCCGAAGACCTACAAAAACTACCGCGGTGCCTACCACCTGCTGATGTATGACGCGAAAAAGGAGAAAGTTTTCGGTGATGTGGAGAGCTGGCTGTCCAAATTGCGGCGCAACCGGCTCTGAACTTTTTTCCGGCAAAAGACAGGTTTCGTCTTGACCGGACGCTCTCCGAGGGCATCCTGCGCGCCCCGCAACACCGAACCTTTTCGAATCTTATGGCCCGTATTTGTGATATCCGAGGAACCCGTGTCCGCTCAGGCGGTAAAATCCACCGTTCCGGTCTGGCCAAGAAAAAGGGCGGTATCGGCCGCCACGTCACCAAGGTCGTGAAGCGCACCGTTTCCCCGAACCTCCAGAACAAGCGCATCTGGGTTGAGGAACTCGGCCAGCACGTGAAGCTGAAGATCAGCTGCCGCGCCCTGAAGACCATGAACAAGAATGGTGCTTTCGCCACCCTCAAGAAGGCTGGTCTGATCGGCTGATCCGTTCCGAGAGAACATTTTTCCAAAGAAGGCCCGGTGTTTCACCGGGTCTTTTTTTGTGCCCCGGTGACAGGGCCATCTCATTTCGGAGGCTCCACCCGGGATTTGAAAAGAATTACCACTGATTGCACTGATTTACTGATTTGAAGAGGAGGAATGGACGTTCTTCCGCCATATTGCCGGATTCTGAATCAGTAAATCAGTGAAATCAGTTGTGATCCACCTGCTTCCTCCAGCAACGCCTGAAATAAGGTGGCTCTGGGAAGGGCGACGGAAGAACTTGCGGTGGGTGGCCGATGTGTCTATGGGGGTTTTCGGTTTTTCCCTCCCCGAACCCAGATCCCCATGATGAAAATCCCATTTCTCCTCCTCCTGCTCGTGTGTCCCGCGTTTTCCCAGACGCCTGCGGCGGACCGGGCGGCGGCGGATTTCAAGACGGCCAAGGACAAGCTGACCGTGGTGTATGACGCCGCCATGGCCAAGAAAGCCGGTGACAAGGACAAGGTGAAAAAGGTCTACCGGGAGGAGATCGAGAAGCTGGAGGTCAAGTACCTGCCCGTGATGTTCGATGAAATCGGTGCGGCGCAGAAAGCCGGAGACGATGCGAAGGAGGCGGCGCTGAAGCTCACGCTGGAGAAGGTGTTCGAAACCGACATCGGCGAGGTGCTGATGGGCGGTAAGGTTCAGGATGTTTTCTGCGCGGGCCTCACGAAGGTCGGCAGCCTGCCGAAGGGGGCGAAGATCAGCCTGCAATACATCTGCGGCACCTGGAATGTTTATCCCACCTCACCCATGGTGAACCCCGACGTGACAGACACGCCGCAGTGCAACATCAAGCTCATGCACGTGGCGATCTCCGGGGAGCGCACGACGATCACCAAGAATATCAAGCACACCCGGGAAAAGCCGTACGTGCATGAGGTGGAGATCCCCGGTGGCTATTTCCTCGAGATCTCCGGCACGGTGGGGAACGCCCACGCCGGGACCACCTACTATCGGCTCGTGACGGAGAAGAACTGAAAGCGGTTCCGTGTCACTCCACCACACACGGCACCAGCACTCCGTCGCTCATGCCGTGGATCTTCTTCTTGTCCGCCGGGACGATGGTGGCGAGGCAGCCGCCGAAGGTGGTCTGGCCGGCGTTGTCGGTGAAGAAGTAGGGGCAGAGGCGGACGCGGCCCTGCATCATCTCGATGAAGCCGTCGTCCCGGAACACGGGGTGTTCGATCCGGCGGCCTTCACGGAACTCCTGCAGCACCCACGGTTGTTCGGAAGATTGCTCCAGGGCGTGGTGCAGCCGTTCCGACCACTCCGCGGAGGAAAGGTCATGGCCGATGAAGACCCCGCGGGAACCCCAGGCGGTTTCGTGGAATCCGCTGATTTTCAGGACGAGCTGGCGTTCCTTCTGGCTGAAGGAGGCGACTTCCTCCCAGGAATGGGCGTCCAGCCTCGGCAGCGCCGCGTGGGGTGGGAGTGGGGAAGGATCCAGCACCCAGCCGAACGGAACGATCTCCCGCAACCGCTGGAGGTGGGAGGAACGGAGCGTTTGCTCCCAGACCTTTTTCAGGGCGGGGGACCAGAGGAGGGCGAGCCAGAGCTTGTCCTCCAGATGCGGCTTGAACGGGGAGGTGATGGAGAGCGCGCCCTTTGCGGACAGGTCCGCCAGGCGGCGGGCGGCGGGGATGGACTCCCAGTCGAAAAGCTCGAAGAAACGGTAGAGCGTGTCACCGTCGGTCGGCTCATACTCCTCCGCAGCGGAGGTTTTCCATGCCGTGCCGAGCTGGGAAACCAGCCAATCCATTTCCGGGAGGTAATCTCCGGCTTCCTCGGAAACCAGCACTGTGCCCCCATCCGGCAGCAGGGAGCGGAAACCGTCGATCATGCCCGTTTCCCCGCCGAGGATGTCGAATCCCGCGTCCGAATACACCTTGGAAAGCCATGCCGTCACACCGATTCCTCCGGGCACGCTGTCCAGTTCGCTCATGGCAAAGCCGGATTCCGTGAGGATGAGGTCCGGGCGGATGACGCGGGGGAACTGCTCCGCGAGGCCCGGCTCACGCTGGAGGGCTGCCATCCATGACGGCTTTCCCTCATCCAGCAGTTCCGCCAGCCAGCCGTCCAGCTTTCCGGAGGCGCTGCGGCGGTAGAGGGCGTCGCTCGCCCGCTGGAACTGGGCGAGCGGATGACCCAGCGACATCAGCTTGCGGGCCTCCGCCTTCGTGAGCTTCAGCGGCTCCGGGGACCATTTCCAGCTACCCCCACCAAACAATCCTCCCTCGGGCAGTCCTTCGCGCAGCTCGGCAAGCGTCAATCCCATGTCGCCGCCAGTCTCGCCCGGGTCCGGAAATTGCCAAGCGCGGAGTTGGGTATGGTGAACCCGGGCGTTCCCGAGATATTCACCAGATCCTTGCCGCTCCATAGGCGTCGAAGGCCACATCGCAACCGACCATCGTCAGGTTTTCGCTCAGAGCCTGGGCAATCAGCATCCGGTCAAAGGGATCACGGTGATGGAGAGGCAGATCAAGGAGCCGGTGAACATGCTCCGATTTGATCGGCAAGATTTCAAATCCGAGGCGCTCCAACTCCGCCGGAAAGAGATGTGGGAGCGGCATGGGTGGATTCAGTTTTCCCAGTCCTGTCTTGATGGCCATTTCCCAGCCAGTCGCGATGCTAACGATACGCCGGTTGGTGGGATCCTCCAGCGCTTCGCGCGCGACCCTTGAAAGCCGCTTGTCCCCTTCCAGAGCCCAGATCAGCGCTTGGGTATCCACCAGCAGCTTCATTCCATGTATTCCTTGAAGTCCTCAAGAGGCGCATCGAAATCGGGTGCGATCCAAAAACCCTTGAGACAGCCGGCTTTGAATTTTGCCTTTGGTTCTGTAGCATCCGCTTCCTCCAGCGTAGCCACCACTTTCACCCTTTTGGACTTCAGTTCGTCGGGCACGGGCAGGTGCAGGGTGCCATCGGCATCCGGTTCCAGGATCGCGGTGATCGTGCTCATGCCGTCATCCTGCCACCTTTCCTGCCTCCCCACAAGTCTCCAGGAGAGCTACCGGCCTGACAGCTCGGTGGCGATTTCCGTCCACTCGTCCACCAGGGATTGGGAACGCGGGGGCACGGGCTTGCGGGCGCGGGCGTACCAGTATTCCGCGTTGCTCTGGTCACCCTCCTCGCGGTGGAGCCAGGCGTGGATCCATGATCCGTCCGTGCCGGGGATCTCCTGGCAGAGGTCGTGGGCTTCATGCCAGCGGCCGGCCTTCGCGTACCAAAGGGCGCGGAGACCGGTGGAAAGCCCGGCGGGCGGGTTGGGATCGGTGTTGGCGGAGCGGGCGAGATCGGCTGCGTTCATGGAAAATCACCGCAGGTTTTCACTGGCGGTCCGGGGGGATTTTGGCTTGGGTGATGGAATATGAAAAGCAAAACGCTGAAAGCCAGTGTGATGGCCGGATTGGTGGGTCTTTCCTTCGTGACCGCCGCCAACGCCCAGCTTGAGGGCATCGAGGAGGCGAAGTCCGGGTGGAATTCCTTCTATTTCGCGGGCTACAAGATGAAGGGCGCGGATGTCGGCTTCGATACGGACGGCAAGGTGGACATCATCCCGATCGGCAAGAACCGCGAGCGGATGGCCACCAACTATTTCATCCCGCTCAAGTACGAGATCCGGGACGTGGCGGCGGACGGAAAGGTCACCGTGAAGAAGATCGACGTGGACTCCCTCACCAGCGAGTCCAAGCCCACCGCGAAGCCGGACAAGATCCTGGTCAAGGGCAAGACGGAGGAAGGGGATACGACCTTCGAACTCTACTATGAAGTCTCCCGCGGCAACGTCCTGGTGGGTGGCCGCATCGTGGAGAAGGGTGCCCTTGCGAACCCTAAATTCGCCATCACCATCGTGATGCCGAAGGTTTATGAAAAGACCCCGGACGACGAAAAGGCGTTCAAGAAGCGGATCGCGGACGATTTCCTCCAGGTGAAGCTGCTGGACGGCAAGAGGGCCAAGGTGAAGGGCGACGAGGATTTCGACATCACCTCGGCGGAGTTCACCGGTGCCGGGCTGTCCCAGATCGAGTTCCTGATCGATGAGATCGGTGCCCGTGAATTCACCCTCACCGCTTCGCCCGGATCGAAGATCACCGCTGCCAACAAGGCGGGGAGTCCTTTCTACAACGGCCTGAATTTCACCTGGGAGGCTGACCCTGCCGGTGATGCCAGCAAGGCCCGGCTGGCCATCGGGGTGAAATAACTTCCCGCGAGCCTCCCTTTCAGGGGATCCGAGTACACTTCGCTTCAGAATCCGGGCGAGGAGTACACTCGGATCCCTTTTTGCTTCCAGAGCGTTCAAATTCCGGATAATCCATCAGTAAGTTCTCAATAAATTTTCCTGAAGAAGTGGATGAAAATTGCTCGATTGATCTCTAACTCATTTATTTTAAGTAAAATAAATTTTTATTAAATATCGGTTAGTTTGGAATTGACCCTAAAGTGTATCTCAGTGTACTTTCGCGACACTGAAGCAAACGCCGAGTCAATTCCGTGAGTCAAGCAGGTCAAATATTCCGGGGGT
This sequence comes from Akkermansiaceae bacterium, assembly GCA_019634595.1. Lineage (NCBI taxonomy): Bacteria > Pseudomonadati > Verrucomicrobiota > Verrucomicrobiia > Verrucomicrobiales > Akkermansiaceae > Akkermansiaceae bacterium. The sequence goes on along the minus strand of JAHCBC010000001.1, from coordinate 1,275,301 downwards.
CACACTCCTACAAGATGGATCCGAAGAATCGGGTTTCCATCCACCCGGATTTCCGGCCGACTCCGGGGGAGAAGGTGTTTCTTCTGAGCGCGGAGACCTATGACATGCCGGTCCTGCGGGTTCTCAACACCGCCGAGTATGACCGCCGTGTGGCGATCGTCCGCAACAGCGAAAAGTCGGAGAAGGACAAGACCCGCATCCTCGGCAAATTCGCGTCCCTCTGCCACGAGGCCTCCATCAACGACCAGGGCAAGCTCCTGATCAACCGGGATCTCGTCGATGAGATCAAGATCGAGCCGGAAGGCACCATCTGGCTCGTCGGCCGCCAAAGCTATTTCGAAATCTGGAGCGAGAAGAACTACGTCAGCCTGCGCAAGATCGAGAAAGGGCAGGACGACGACGATCTCGGTATCCTCGACTGAATCTCACCCACACCACACCCACGGCAGCAATGCTGTTCACCCCACCAACTCCGGCGTTCGACGCGGTCCACCATGTGGCCACCGCCCCTGGCGCGCGGGCGCCGGAGTTGGGAACATTTTCAATGCGCTGCGGCGGCCTCCTCGGGACAGGAGCCACCGTGGCGACCCATACGGACGTCCGCACCGCTCCTGGCTGGTTGTCGGCGCGGCGTCCGGAACTTTTCCTGGCTGGGCGTCGGAAATCTCTCGGGACAGAGTTTCCAACGCTTTTCAAAACGATGGTCCGCGCCGCTTCTGGCTGGTTGTTGGCGCGGCCATCGGAAATTTTCATCGCACGGCAGGCCGCGCCGCTTGGGACAGCGGGACGGGTTGCCAATTCATCGGATGTCCGCACCGCTCCTGGCTGGTTGTCGGCGCGGCGTCCGGAATCTTTCCAGGCTGGGCGTCGGAAATCTCTCGGGACAGAGTTTCCAGCGCTTTTCAAAACGATGGTCCGCGCCGCTTCTGGCTGGTTGTCGGCGCGGCCATCGGAAATTTCCATGAGCGCGGCGGAAGCCCGCTCAGACGGCGGATACCATCTCCCGGTTCTGCCGGATGAGGTGGTGGAGTGGTCCGGCGCGGGTCCGGACACCTTCGTCATCGACGGCACCCTCGGGGGAGGCGGCCACAGCGAGCTGTTCCTGAAGGCCGGCGCCCGTGTGATGGGTGTTGACCGGGATCCGGAGGCGCTCGCCCATGCGCGTGCCCGCCTTGCGGCGTTCGGCGCCCGCTTCACCTGGTGGGAAGGGAACTTCTCCAAGGTCATCGATTCCCCCGCCATCCAGTCCGGGGATCTGGCGGATGTGCTGTTGATGGATCTGGGCGTTTCCTCCCGCCAACTGGATTCCGCCGAGCGCGGTTTCTCCTTCCAGAAGGACGGCCCGCTGGACATGCGGATGGGGCCGTCCAGCCCGCGTACGGCGGCGGATGTGGTGAACGCCTGGCCGGAAGCGGACCTGGTGAAGATCTTCTTCGAGTTCGGCGAGGAACCGAAGGCGCGCCGCATCGCTTCCGCGATCGTGAAACGCCGTGCGGTCCGTCCGTTCACCACCACGCTGGATCTGGCAGGTTACATCGAACAGACCATCGGCCGCCACGGCCGCACCCATCCGGCGACCCGCGCTTTCCAAGCCATCCGGATGGCGGTGAACGAGGAGTTGGAATCCCTCGCCGCCGCCCTCGAAGCCGCTCCTTCCGTTCTCAAACCGGGGGGCAGGCTTTGTATCATCACTTTCCACAGCCTCGAGGACAGGATGGTGAAGCGGTTCCTGAAACACCGCTCCACGGCATTCCTGGATGAGCCGGGGTGGCCGGAGCCGAGGCCGAATCCGGATTACCAGTTCCGGCTCCTCTCCAGAAAAGCGATCGCCCCCACCGCTGCTGAAATCTCCCTGAACCCGCGAGCCCGCAGCGCCAAGCTGCGGGTTGCACAGCTTTTGGCCCCCAACCCATGAACCGCCGCAAATCCGCACCCCGCCACCACGGATCGGTCTTTTTCGCCATCATCCTCGGCCTCGCCATCGCCGCGGCCGGAGGAGTGCTGCATGCCTACTACAAGAACCGGCAGGTCCAGATCGCCCGGGAGATTGATGCGATCGAGCGCCGCATCGGCCAGTACCAAGTGGACATGCAGATCATCACCTGCCGCTCCGACCTGCTGCTCCACCGTTATGCGATTTCCGAACGCCTGAAGGAGAACTCCTCCACCCTGCGCCAGATCCCGCTTCTCGTTGTGGAAGAAGTTGACCCGGTGCCTCCGCCACGCCACAGCGTCTCCGCCACCGCAGCCGTTCCCTGATCCGTGAACCGTAGTTTCCAGAACCGCAGCATCGTCCTGTGCCTGGTCCTTGTGACCGGACTCAGCGCCCTGTCCGCGAGGTTGGTCCAGATCCAGTTGGTGAACCGCCAGCGCTACGCGGAAAGCTCCGCGAAGGCGTTCCAGCGGACGGAGCGCCTGCCCGGCACGCGCGGCATGATCGTGGACCGCCATGAGGAACCCCTGGCGAAAAGTATCCCGGTCGCCACCGTCTTCGTGGACAAGAACCACCTCAACGACCCGAAGCTGGCGGCCTACGGCCTGGCCTATCAGGAAGCCTGCTCGACAACCCCCGGCTGGGACAAACTGCCGGAGAGCGACCGCCGGAAGCTGATCAACGGCATCCGCGGGGAGATCCTCTCCCGTTACCGGGAAACCCCGGAGGTCATCGTGCAGCAGCACCTTTCCGCCGCCGTCGGCATCCTCGCCCGGCCGCTCGGCATGCGCCGGGATGAGATGCGGGAAAAGATCGAGAAGTCGAAAGGCAAGTGGCTGCCCATCGCCAAAGACCTGCCGGAGGATGTGGCGGATCAGCTGCGTGAGGCGGTGGAGCAGAACTGGCTCCAGGGCTTCGAGTTCGAAAGCTCGATCAAGCGTTGGTACACCACGCCGAACATGGCCACCCACCTGATCGGCTACACCGGTGAGGTGGAGAAGACGGACGACGATGGCAAGACAAAGACCAGCGTGGTCGGGCGTTTCGGCATCGAGAAAGCGCTCGAGGAATACCTCGCGGGCCGCGATGGTTGGCGCAAGCACAAGCGGGACGCGCGGGGCCTGGTGGTCCCGGGGAACTCCGGCAGCATCAATCCGCCGAAGTCGGGGTGGAACGCGCAGCTCACCCTGGACATGGGCCTGCAGGCCATCGTCGAGGAGGAACTGGATGCCTGCCTCACCGAGTTCAAGACCAAGACCGGCACCATCATCATGATGGACCCGAAGACCGGTGAGGTGCTCGCGATGGCGAACCGCCCGCATTTCGATCTCAACCACAAGCAGAACATCGCCGAGGCGAGCTGGAACTACGCCATCCAGACGACCTACGAGCCGGGTTCCACGATCAAGATCATCGCCGCATCCGCCGCGCTGAACGAAGGTCTGGTCACGCCGCAGACGTCCATTTTCTGCCACAACGGCGTTTTCATCGACGGCTCCGTGAAAGTGACGGATGAACATCCGGCGGGCCAGCTCACCTTCGAGGGGATCCTTCTCAAGTCCAACAACATCGGAACCTACAAGCTGGCCCGCCAGGTGGGTATGAAGCGTTTCTATGACTACATGGACCGTTGGGGTTTCGCAAAGAAAACGGGCATCCTGCTGAGTGACGAGAGCAGGGGCTACGTCCGCAACACCGGCAACCCGACGGACTTTTCCCGCGCCTGCTATGGCTATGCCACGGCGGTCACTCCGCTGCAGATGACCGCCGCCTACTCGGTCATCGCCGGTGACGGGAAGCTGCGCAAACCGAAGATCGTGAAGGCGCTGGTGGCCAATGACGGCACTCCCATCCAGGAGTTCGGCGCCGAGGTGGTCAACGAAGTCATCAAACCGGCGACCGCGAAGAAAATGCGCGCCGCCCTCACCAAGGTGACGGAAAAAGGCGGGACTGCGACCCGCGCCGCCGTCGTGGGATTCAAGGTGGCGGGCAAGACCGGCACCGCGAGAAAGCACAAGCCGGGTGGCGGCTATGATCTGACGCGCAAGATCACCTCCTTCATCGGAATGATGCCGGCGGATGATCCCGCCTTCGTCTGTGCCGTGATCATTGATGAACCCCAGCCCCACGGGGAGATTTCCAGCGTGGCCGGCGGCAATGTGTCCGCACCCGCCTTCAGCAAGATCGCCGCCCGGGCGGCGATCCACATGAATTTGAAGCCCACCGAACCCGTCTCACCCCCGTTGGCCAGTTCCAATAACCAATGATCCTCCGCGACCTCATTTCCTGCCTTTCCAAAGTGACCCCGACCGGGTCGCTCGACGTGGAGATCCAGTCCATCACCGCATCCTCCCGGGAGATCCGGCCCGGCGTCCTGTTCGCGGCGATCCGTGGCACGACGACCGATGGCCACCAGTTCATCCCGGCCGCCATCGAAGGCGGTGCGGCGGCGATCCTTTCGGAGGCCGCTCCTCCCGCGGACTACGCGGGTCCGGCCACCTGGCTGCATGTGCCCAACAGCCGGAAGGCGGTGGCCGCCATCGCCTCGGAGTTCTCCGGACATCCCTGGAAGGACTTCGCCCTTGCCGGTGTGACCGGCACGAATGGCAAGACCACGACCACCTTCCTCATCCACCACATCATGAAGACCGTCTGGCACCGTGCGGGCCTGCTCGGCACCATCGTGACGGATGACGGAGAGAAAGTGGAAACGGCGAAGCACACCACGCCCGGTTCGATCGAGCTTTCCGGGCTGTTCTCCCGCATGCGGGACAACGGCTGCCGTGGCGTCGCGATGGAGGTTTCCTCGCATGGCATCCACCAGAGCCGGGTCGGCAGTGTCGGATTCGACGCCGCGGTTTTCACGAATCTCACGCAGGATCATCTGGACTACCACGGCACGCTGGACGCCTATTTCGAGGCGAAGCAGCGGTGGTTCCTGGATCTGGCCGCGGACCCTCTCGGCAAGAAGCCGGTGGCGGTGGTGAATTTCGATGACGCGTACGGCGCGGAGCTGGTGGAGAGCCTGGAGGGCAAGCTGCCGGTCATCCGCTTCGGCTTCGGCGTCCATTGTGACTTCCGTGCGAACAACCTCCGCCAGAGCGCGAAGGGCATGGAGTTCGAGCTGACGGCGAAGGGGAAATCCTACCTCGTCCGCACGCCGCTCATCGGCCGGTTCAACGCCTACAATCTCCTCGCCGCCATCGCCGCGGCCAGCGCCTGTGGCATCCGCCCGCGTGAGGCCATCGCCGCGCTCGCGGAGTCCCCGCAGGTTCCGGGCCGCATGGAGTATGTCGGAAACGCGGGCGGGGCCACCGTCTTCGTGGACTACGCCCACACGCCGGACGCGCTGGAAAACGCCTGCCGCACCATCAAGGAGCTGAACCCGCGCCACCTCATCACCGTCTTCGGCTGCGGCGGGGACCGGGACAAGAAGAAGCGCCCGCTGATGGCGGAGGCCGCCGCGCTCCACAGCGACGCACTCATCATCACCTCGGACAATCCGCGTTCGGAAGATCCGCTCGCCATCATCAAGGACATCGAGGCCGGTGTCGGGGGCAAGACGCACCGCAGCATCCCGGACCGCGCGGAGGCCATCGCCTTCGCCGTCCAGGCCTCCCGCTCCGGCGACATCATCCTCATCGCGGGCAAGGGCCACGAGCCCTACCAGCAGTTCGCCGACAAGACGATCGACTTCGACGACCGCAAGCACGCCTCCAAGGCGTTGCGCGACCGCGCCCAATCCATCGCAGACCAACGATGAAACCCCTGACCGCCAGCGAGATTGCGCGGATCCTCGGCACCCAGGTTGCCGCGGGAGATCCTGCCGCGCTCGCATCGGCCGGTGTTTCGACGGACACCCGCAAGCTGAAGCCGGGGGCCGCTTTCTTCGCACTGAGGGGGGAGAACTTCGACGGCGACCGGTTCGCGGAGCAGGCGCTGCGGGACGGTGCGTCCGTGGCCGTGGTCCATGCGTGGAGCGGTGAGGTGCCCGCCGGTTGTGCCGTCATCGAGGTGAAGGACACCCTGCTCGCGCTGCAGATCCTCGCCCACTGGTGGAGGAAGCAACTCGACATCCCGGTGGTGGCCATCACCGGCTCCAACGGCAAGACCAGCACGAAGGATTTCACCAAAGCCGTCCTTTCCCAGGGCTTCAACGTCTCCGCTACGGTGGGGAACCTGAACAATCACATCGGCGTGCCGCTGACGGTGCTCTCCACCACGGAGGAACACACCGCCGCCGTGTGGGAGATGGGCATGAACCACTCCGGGGAGATCGCCCCGCTGTGTGAGATCGCCCGGCCGAAGTACGGCATCATCACCAACATCGGCACGGCCCACATCGAGTATCTCGGTTCCCGTGAAGCCATCGCGGAAGAGAAGGGGACGCTGGCGCGGGCGCTGCCAGCGGACGGGAAGCTGTTCCTGCCCGCGTGCTGTGATTTCAATGACTACTTCCGCCAGCGCACGCGCGCGACCATCATCCCGGTGGGGAATGGCCGCGGCCAGGTGCGTGCGGAGGATCTGCACTTCGACGCGGACGGCACGCGCTTCTCATTGGTGATCCATGGACTGGAACCTGTGCCGGTTTCCCTGCCGGTGCCGGGCCGCCACATGGTGACCAACGCGCTGCTCGCCGCCGGTGTGGGCTGGAAGCTGGGCCTCACAGCGCAGGAGATCGCCGCCGGTCTTTCCGGAGCGGTGCTGACCGGAGGCCGCCTGCGCAGCTATGACTACGGGGGCATCAAGGTCATCGACGACACCTACAACGCGAACCCGGAATCCATGGCCGCGGCCATCGATACACTGGCGGACACCCCCGTGACGAACGGAGCGCGCCGCATCATCGTCCTCGGCCGGATGGGCGAGCTTGGTCCGCACGCGCCCGCCGCGCACCTGAAGACCGGCGAACTGGCCGCTTCGAAAAGACTCACCGTCATCGCCGTCGGCCAGGGTGCCGAGGGCATCGCCGCCGGAGCGGGGGATGCCCCGCATTTCCAGGATCTGGCGGAGGCCGCCGACTGGCTGTCGCGCGAGGCAAAGCCCGGCGACGCCGTGCTCTTCAAGGGCAGCCGCTCCGCCACCGTCGAGAAGGTGATGAACGCCGCATTTCCCCGTAACAACTGATGCTCCCCGCAATCTACGATTTCTGGTACCAGGCCTTTGAAGCCGAGCGCGCCTCCGGCCAACAGGGCTGGGCGTACACCTTCTCATTCCTGAACCTTTTCCAATACGTGACCTTCCGCGCGGCCTGCGCTGGAATACTTTCGTTCCTGCTTTCCATCATCTTTGGCCCGCGGGTGATCCGGAAGCTGATCTCGATGAAACTGGGCCAACCGATCCGCAATGCGGCGGAGGTCCACAGGCTCGCGGAACTGCACGGTGGAAAGATCGGCACGCCGACGATGGGCGGCGTGCTCATCCTGGGCAGCGTGCTCATCGCCACCTTTATTTGCGCCCGTCCGTTCAATCCCTTCGTCGCGGTCTGCGCGTGCACCATGGCGGCCTGCGGCCTGCTGGGTTTCTGTGACGACTACAAGAAGGTGAAGGAGAAGAAGTCCGACGGCCTGAGCAGCCGGCAGAAACTGTTCTGGCAGCTCGTCATCGCGCTTGTCGCGGCGACGTTCATCTTCTTCAAGCCGGAGATCTCCGGCTTTGGTGCCACCGCGGAGCAACTCGCCAATGGCCAGGCAGGCTACTACCTGGGCAAGGCAAAGGAGACCGGTAGTATCGCCCCCATCGGGATTGGCTCGATCTCCTTCCCATTGATCAAGGAGCCGATCATCGACATCGGCTGGCTGATCATTCCGTTCTTCGCCTTCGTCATCATCGGTTGCTCGAACGCCGTCAACCTGACGGACGGTCTGGATGGCCTGGCCACCGGCTGCACCATCTCCGTGGCGCTGTCCTACGCGGTGCTGGCCTACCTCGCCGGGCACTTCTATATGGCGGCGGAGTATCTCGTCATCCCTCACAACCGCTACATCAGCGAGCTGGCGGTGTTCCTCGTCGGACTGGTCGGCGCGGGCTTCGGGTTCCTGTGGTTCAACTGCCACCCGGCGAAGGTTTTCATGGGTGACACCGGTTCGCTCGCCATCGGCGGCGCGCTCGGCACCGCGGCCATCTGTACGAAGCAGGAGCTGCTGCTCATCATCATCGGCGGCGTGTTCGTGATGGAGGCCATGTCCGTGATCCTGCAGGTGGGCAGCTTCAAGCTCCGCAAGAAGCGCATCTTCAGGATGTCGCCCATCCACCACCATTTCGAACTGCTGGGCTGGCATGAAAGCCAGGTGATCATCCGCTTCTGGATCATCTCCATCATGCTCGCGCTGTTCGGTCTCGCCCTTCTCAAGATCGCCTGAACCATGAGTCTCTCCGGAAAACATGTCGCCATCCTCGGTGCCGGCCGCAGCGGCCGCGCTGCCGCCGCGCTCGCATTGCGCGAGGGCGCACGGGTGAGCGTGTGGGACACGGCGGGGGCGGCGGCTTTCTCCGGCATGCCGGAGGGCGTGGAGATCCACCCGGAAGCGACGGAGGAAAAAGGCCGTGCGGTCGTTTCCGATCTGCTGGTCGTCAGTCCGGGAATCGACACCTATGGCAGCTACGTCGCCGCGTTTTCCGCCAACAGCGGTGAGGTGATCGGCGAGGTGGAACTGGCGGCCAGGTATTTCACCGGACGCATCATCGCGATCACCGGGACCAACGGAAAGACCACGACCACGGAACTGGTGGCCCGCATCCTGGCGCATGCCGGTCTGGATGGCGTGGCCTGCGGCAACTACGGCGTGCCATTCGCGGAGGTCATCCTCACGGCGAAGCCGCCTGCGGTGGTTTCCCTGGAACTGAGTTCGTTCCAACTGGAGACGATCCGCACGCTGCATCCGGTGGTGTCCATCTGGCTGAACTTCGCGCCGGACCACATGGACCGCTACCCGACGGTGGAGGCCTACCGTGCTGCCAAGCTGAGGATTTTCGAGAACCAGATGCCGGAGGACACCGCGGTGGTCCGCACGGGGGAGGATCTGCCCGCCATCTCCCCACGCATCGTCAGTTTTTCCACGACGGAGCCGGGGACGGAATGGTTCTCCGATGGGCGCGAGATCACCTTCAAAGGGGAGGTCGTGGTGAACCTCGACAGGGACACCGCGCTGCGCGGCCTCCACAATGCGGAGAACACGATGGCCGCCTTCGCCGCATGCGCCGCGCTGGGTATCCCCCTGCATGTGATGCGTGAGGCCCTCCATGGCTACGCGCCGCCGCCCCACCGCTGCGAGCTGATCCGGACGCTGGATGGCGTGGAGTATCTCAACGACTCCAAGGCGACGAACCTCCACGCGCTGGAAAGCGCGCTGCGTTCCCAGACCCGGCCGGTGATCCTCATCGCGGGTGGCAAGGAAAAGGGCCTGGACTACACGCCGGTGCTGCCGCTTCTGAAAGAAAAGGCGCTGGCGGCCGTTACCTTTGGCCAGATCGCGCGTCCTTTGGCGGATCTTTTCTCACAGGTGGTTCCGTGCCAGTCCGTCGTCACCCTGGCGGATGCGGTCCAGGCGGCGAGGGAACTCGCCCCCCATGGCTCCACCATCCTGCTTTCACCGGGCACATCATCGTTCGACCAGTTCACTGGCTACGAACAACGCGGCAACGCATTCAGGGACTTGGTCCACCAGCTTCATTGATCGTTCATATCCACCCATGAAACCTCACACCCTTCCAGTCAAACGCACTCCTGCCAGCAAGGGCATCTTCCGGCGTCTGAGCGCCGTCACCCGCAGCCGCAAACAACGCGCCGCGACCGCGGCCGCGGACGACATGTTCGAGCATGAGGACCACAGCTCGAAGATCTCCCGCGCGCTCACCATCATCTTCCTGATCCACATCGTGGTCATCGGGCTGATCTTCTTCCACCAGAAGTTCCTCGACAAGGGGGCACCCGCGACGGAAGCGGTGGTGAAGAAAGCCGTGGTGGCGGCTCCGGCCCGGGAACTGCCCAAGCTGTCCGACGGCGGTCAGGTCCACCGCGTGAAGGTGGGCGACAACTACGACAAGATCGCCGCGGAATATGAGGTGGATGTCGCGGATCTCCGCGCCGCGAACAACCACGTGGATATCGTCCCCAGCCTCTTGATGAAAATCCCTCCCCGCAAGGTGGTGGCCATGACACCGCCCGAGGTGCAGGCGATCACGAACCCGGAGACGATCCAGGACACCGGTCTGGTGGAAGCCGTGCCGGTTGAAACGGCGGGCGCGCCGCGCGCCCAGCTCGTCCGCCCGGCGGGTGGAGCACCCGCTGCACGGCAGACGGTCGCCGCCACCCCTCCGGTGAGGACTTCCGGTGCCTCCGGCCAGAAGTACGTGGTGAAGGCCGGCGACAACATCTGGCGCATCTCGAACAAGTTCAAGGTGGACCAGAACGCCCTCATGAAAGCCAACGGCATCACCGATCCCAAGAAGCTGAAACTGGGCATGACCCTCACGATCCCCTGATCCGCTGATGTTCCGCCACGCCTCCATCCTCCTCTGTCTGGCCGTCGCCGCGCTTGTGGCGCTCGGCCTGGTCATGCTGGCCAGCACCAGCGCCTGGGTGCGGGGTGTGGATGAGTCCTACATGTTCCTGCGCAAGCAGACGATCATGGTGGTGGTCGGCCTGGTGCTCGCCGTGGTGGCGGCATTCATGCCGGGAGAGTGGATGCGGAAACTGGTGCCGTGGATGTGGATCGGCTCCCTGGTGCTGCTGCTGCTCTGCTTCGTGCCGGGCATCAGCGTGGAGATCTACGGCTCGAAGCGCTGGATCCAGGTCCCGCTGGTGGGTCAGTTCCAGCCTTCCGAACTGGCGAAGATCGTCACGGTCATGTCGCTGGCCGCGTGGTTCGCCCGCTGGCAGACGGAAGTGTCCACCTTCTGGCGTGGCTTTGTCATCCCCGGCATCATCGTCGGGTGCCCGATCCTGGCCATCGCGGCGGAAACGGACGTCGGCACGGCGCTTTCCCTCTCCGTCGCTGCGGGTGCGGTCCTCTACGCCATCGGCACCCGGCTGTCCTTCATCATCCCGACGGCGCTCGGCGTGATCTCGCTGGCTTCGGTCTACGTCTACAACAACCAGAACCGCTGGTCGCGGATCGAGGCGTGGCTGGACCTTGAGAATCCCGTGCACCAACTGGACAAGGGGATGCAGCAATGGCGCGCTCTGCTGGCGCTGGGCAACGGCGGCCCGTGGGGCGTGGGCCTCGGCAACGGGGTGGAGAAATTCGGCACGCTGACCTTCGCCCACATCGACTTCATTTTCCCCGTCATCGGTGAGGAGCTGGGCCTGCCGTTCACGCTCGGCGTGATCGTCTGCTACGTCCTCATTGCGGTGGCGGGCACGGCCATCGCCGTGCAGGCGACGAATGTCTTCAACCGCTGCCTGGCCATCGGCCTGACGGCGGTGATCGTGGTTCCCGCGATGGTGAACATCGGCGTGACCACTGCGGTGCTGCCGAACGACGGCCTGCCGCTGCCCTTCGTGAGCTACGGCGGGACGAGCCTGGTGTTCAGCCTTGCGGCGGTGGGGTTGCTGGTGGGCATCCACCGCGTCTCCAACCAAGCTCCACCGAGCGCCTTCCCGCTGGGCAAGGATACCCGGCTTTCCGTGAGGCTGTGAGCGGGGAATGTGGCTGGGCCATCTTGGCCCAGGCCGTTGCCGGAGCATCCTGCTCCGGTCTTCTGCTGGGATGGCTCCCCATGGAAGATCACACTAGGTTTGAGAGCACTCCATTGTTCATGAACGGGCAGTGGTTCGGGGCGGGACGCCCCGGCAACGGTTTGCGGCCTTGTGGAAGACGCAGCAGGGCCGCCATGTCGCTTCGCTCCATTGAGGCAGGATGCCCCAGCCACGATGGCACAAAAAAACCGCATCCGGTGAGGGATGCGGCTTTCTGAAAGTCCTGTTCCAGCGGATCAGCGCTTGGAGAACTGGAAGCGTGCGCGTGCGCCCGGTTGACCAGCCTTTTTCCGTTCCTTCATACGAGGGTCACGGGTGAGGTAGCCGAGGGGCTTGACGAGCTTGCGGTTTTCCGGATCGACCTTGGTGAGGGCGCGGGCGATCGCGTGGCGGATGGCGATGGCCTGGCCGTGGATGCCGCCGCCTTTGACGACGACCTTGAGGTCGAACTTGTTCACCGCTGCGACGTGCTGGAACGGTCCGAGGATGGCGTTCTGCAGCTCGACGGTCGGAAGGTACTCTTCGAACGAGCGGTCGTTGATGATGATCTGGCCGGTGCCTTCGGAGAGCCAGACGTGGGCCACGGCGGTCTTGCGGCGGCCGGTGGCGTTTTGAGTTGCGGTGGCGGACATGAGAGGTCGTTATTTGGAATTATTTGACGGCGTAGGCGACCGGAGCCTGGGCTTCGTGCGGGTGGGACTCACCTGCATAGACCTTGAGCTTGCCATACTGGGCGCGGCCGAGGCGGTTTTTCGGGATCATGCCCCAGACGGCGCGTTCGACGAGGAGGACCGGACGGCGCTCGCGGACTTTGGCAGGGGTTTCGACCTTCTGGCCACCGACGTAACCGGAGAAACGGGTGTAGATCTTCGAGGTTTCCTTGGTTCCGGACAGGACGACCTGATCGGCGTTGATGACGACGACGAAATCGCCGGTGTCAACGTGGGTGGTGAAAGTGGGCTTGTGCTTGCCGCGAAGCAGCCGGGCTGCCTCCACGGCGACCTGGCCGAGGACCTTGCCCTTGGCGTCGATCACATACCACTTGCGCTCGACTTCGTGCGGCTTGGCGGAAAACGTCTTCATGTGCGTCAAATAAGGAAATCTCCGCGCGGTTCGGCGGAGGGGCGGGCAAACTAGGGAGCGGGCTTTGTGCTGTCAACCGGGAAATATTCCGACCGGGCGGGATTTTCACGGAAAGCGGGCGATTTCACTCCGGCGCGTCCGTCGGGCGGCTCATCGGGGCGTTGATGGGTGGCGGCAGGGGGCCGGTGCCGGAGTCGCCGATGGCGGCCTGGGTTTTGATCGCCCCGGCGATGGCCTTGGCGAGCTTTTCGCGGTAGGCGGGGGACTGGGCGAGGCGGGCCTCCGCGGGGTTGCTGAGGTAGCCGCACTCGATCAGGACGCAGGGGATTTCCGGATTCCGGGTGAGGCGGAGGCGGCGGCGGACCAGCCCGCGGTTTCCTGATTCCGACGGGCTGACGCCGGCCATGGCCCGCTGCAGGCGCACGGCCAGTCCGTGGCTGTCCACCCGCCAGTAGTAAGTCTCCGGCCCGCGGATGCCGGACGGTCCGCTGTTGTAGTGGACGCTGATGAGGATGGCGTCCCCATGGTGGTTGGCGCGGACGACCCGGTCATCCAGGTCGATGAACTCGTCTCCGGAGCGCATGAGGATGGTGCGGAAGCCGCCCAGTTCCGCCTTGATGCGCTTGGCCGTGTCCAGGGCCAGTTCTTTTTCCTGCTGGCCTGTGTGCCTGCTGACTGCCCCTGGGTCCTTTCCGCCGTGGCCGGCGTCGATGATGACGGTGCGGAATCCCTTCGGGCCGGGACGGTGGCCCCAGTGGTCGCGCCCGGAGGACGATCCGGTGCCGGAAGGCGCGCCGCAGGAGACGAGAAATGCGGTGACCGCCAGGGTCAGGACGGGTTTGAAGGGGAAATCCATGACTGGAGAGTGGAGGTTTTTCCTCCGTCAGGCGAGCGGGGAAATAGGTAGCTGGCGTTACTGGGACCGCGGGATTCATCCCGCTTGGCTTCGCCGGATTCCACGTGGCGGAATAAATTCCGCGGTCCCAGTCCGGAGCATTGGCATGCCCGGCGGTCCTTCACCGAAAAGTGCTTGAGAGCGTTGACGGTTCCGGAAATACTGTTCGCATGATCTCTTGTTTGTTCAGTTGCGAACACGCCACCTGTGCCGTGCCGGAGGCGTTCCGCGAGACGTTCAAGGGGTCGGAGGAAATCGTGACCTCGATCAAAGGATGGGATCCGGGGGCGCTGAATCTGGCGCAGGGGTTTTCGATGAAGTTCCGCACGCCTCTGGTCCATGGAGATGTGACGCGGCTGTTGATCGACCTGAACGAGGAGGGGGATCTGCGGTGGAGCAATTTTTCAGGCAAGCTGCCGGAAGCGACCCGGGCGAAGCTGGTGGACCGTCATGAGCGGCCCTACCGGCTGGCGTTGAGATCCCGCGTCACGGAGGATCTGACGCGGAACCACCGGGTGTTGCACGTGATGATCCACACGGAGGAAGGCGGGCCGGAACTGCTGCTGGAGATGGTGCGGGATGGATTTGCCCGTGAGGTGGCGGACGGATGGCGGAACGGGCTGTCCGCGAATGGGGTGGAGATGAGGGTGATGAAAATCGACGGCAACGGGCTGATGGAGCGGCTGGTGGTGAACTATCCGGAGGATCGCTACGGGCTGCTGCGGCTGAAGGTGCCTCAATCGTATTTCCTGGAAGGGAAGCCGCTGCGGTGGGAAACGCTCAAAAAATTCCTGCTGTCCTCACTGTCGCAGGTGGTGGCGGGTCTGGAGGAGTAAAGGGGGGCTGCCGCGAATCCCGCAATAGAGCGAATCTTGAAGAAGCCCATCTGTTGTCTTTGCGTTTCTTTGCGGCTTCGCGGTAGATTTTCCATAGTTCGCGATTGCAGTTGGAGGACAGGAATGGGAGCGAAGCGGACATAGCGGCGTAGCCGCAATGTCCTCCCTCCTTACCTCACCTTGCTCAGGTTCTCCGCCTTCCTCGCCAGGATTTTTTCCCGGATCGCGGTGAGGGGATCATCATTGCCCGCGGCGCTTGCATCCAGCATGGCGATGGCGGAGTCACAGGCCGCCGCCGCCTCCGCGTGGCGGCCGACGGCTTCGTGGATGTCCGCACGCAGCAGGGAGGAGGAAGCGGAGGGGCCGTATTTCTTCACCAGGGCGGCCACGCGGGCGAGCGCCTGCTCGTGCCGGGAAAGGGAGATCTCCAGCGGGATGGCCGCCTGCTGGAGCGCGACGATGGGGCCGAACACGGCGACGGCCTGATCGAGTGTCGAAAGGGCGAGCAGGGAGTCACCCTCCTGGTTCCGCTCCCGGATCCACGCGGCGGCGGTCAGGAAGTCGCCGGGGTCCACGGCGTCCTTGAACGAGACATGGCGGAGCTTCGCTGCGATGGCTGCGTTTCCGTCGCCGCTTTCCTTCCGCAGGCGGGCGAGCCATTTCCACGCCGGTGGGAACCCGGGGAAACGGCGGGTTGCTTCCTCCGCCTGGACCAGTGCATGCGGCAGGTTGCCTTCCGCATGGGCCAGCCTCACGGATATCAGGACAATCTCCGGATCGTCCGGGGAAAGGGCGAGCGCGCGGACCACGGACGGGCGGGCGGTGTCCGGGTGGTTCCTCCGCAGCAGCAGCTCCGCGCGGCGGAGGTGGAGCATGGCGTCGTCCGGTGTCTCCGCCAGGTGCTTGTCCAGTTCCGCCAGGCTGTGGGCGGGGTCAGGATGGGCGGTGGCGGGGAGAACGGAGAAGAGGAAGATAGGGAAGAGGAAGACGGCGACCGGTGATCGCCGCCACGATGGGAGCTTCTTCATGGGCGGACTGCCAGGCGGAGGAAAATGGTGTCGGCGGGTGGGCCGGCGGTGATGGTGAGGGTGGCCTCCACGGTTTCCGGATCGGCATCCGGGGTGGAGACCGTGCGGGTGGTGATGGTCGCGGTGCGGGTGCCGTCCCCTTGCCCGGAGGTCCGCCATGTCACCAGATCGGACGACCACTGGATCTCCCCGGTCACGTCCTCCGCCGCCTTCGAGCGGGGGAAGGTGGCGGTGAAGACGCCGCCGGTGGCGGAAATGGTGCGTATGCCGGAGATACTGCCTGTATAGTAGTCGATGAGGTCCGGCGAGCCGTTGCCATCCCGGTCGCCCGTGTGGGCGGTCTGCCCGCGGGCATGGAGCCACGCGCCCAGCGGTCGGTCGCGGATGACGGCCTGGGCGGAAGACGGTGTGCCCGTCACGTAGGCGGCGTTCGGGGACAGGGTGAGAATGAGGGTTTCCGGGCCTTCCGCCAGGTCATCCGGCAGGACGGTGGTGGTGATGGCCGCGTCCGCCTGTCCGGACGGGATGCGGACCATTCCCGGCAGCGCGGTGAAGTCCACCACCGGGGAGGCGGTTCCGGAAAGGGTGTAGCGGACATCCAGATCTCCGGTGAGGGAGCCGGTCCGTGCCACCTGGAAGGCCAGCGAACGGTCCGGCCCGAACTCGCCCGCATCGCCGTCCGTGGTGGTGAGCGTCACGGTCGGCGCGGCGGTCACTTCGATCTCCACGGGCATGGCGGCGGTCTCCAGCCCGCTGTTGTCCGTGGCCCGGGCGATGAGCGTGTGGATGCCCTGGGGCGCGTCGTTCCAGATGAAGGTGAAGGGAGCCACGGTCGCCTCACCGATGGGGGTGGTGCCGGAAAAGTAGCGCACGCGGGCCACGGTGCCGTCGCTGTCGGTGGCATTCACCTGCAGCGTGACCGGGGTTCCCTGCGCGAAGGACGCGCCGTTCGCCGGGGCGGTGAAGGAGACGCTGGGCGGGAACTGCGTGCCGCCGGTGGTGAAGGTCCGCACGGGCGTGCGGGTCACGCTTTTCCCGTCGCTCACCTCCGCATACCATTCGTAGCGGGTGGCGGGGGCGCGGCCGGTCCAGGTGAGGGAGGACGTGCCGGGGGCGACGGTGCGGCTTCCCAGCTCCACGAAGGGCCGTCCGCGTCCGGAGAGGTCCACATCCAGGTTGAAGCGGCTGTCCGCGTCCGTCTCATAGCGGTTGAGCGTGGGGGAGTAGGTCTGCACCTCCACGCGGTTGAGGGACGGGCGGAAGGTGAGGATGCGCAGCCAGCCGTTGCCGCCCTTTTCGCGGCTCTGATAGTCCGCCAGCAGGGAGTGGACGGTGCGGCCCTGGTAGGTGTCCGAGCGGCGCCCCTCCCCGGCGATGTGGCCGCCGTGCATGAGGATGAGGTTCGGGTTGCCCTTCAGCGCGTCATAGATGGCCTGGCCCTGCGGGCTGAAGGAGGCCGGATTTCCGGTGCCCACCGTCCAGTGGGTGGTGATGATGCCGCAGTGGTTCGGGTGGGACTTCAGCAACGCGTCCGCCCACGCCATGTCCTCCGCGTCCGGTGTGGTGTCATACTCGAAGGTGATGACGATGAAATCCAGGCCGCCCGCGGTGAAGGTGATGTAGTTGTTGTCCGCGCTGTCCGGGACGGAGGTGCCGCCGTAGTAGGGCTTGTTCCGGAAATGGTTCAGCCCTGTGGTGGGATGGACGCCGAAAAAGCGGTTGAAGCCCGTGGTGGTGCCGTCCGCATTGCCGATGGGCGTCTGGTCATGGTTGCCCACCGCCATGGAGTAGGGGATGCCGTGGGGCAGCATGGTGGTCAGCGGATTCTCCAGCCGGTACATCGCGTTGGAGGCGT
The DNA here is from genome assembly GCA_019634595.1 of Akkermansiaceae bacterium. NCBI lineage: Bacteria > Pseudomonadati > Verrucomicrobiota > Verrucomicrobiia > Verrucomicrobiales > Akkermansiaceae > Akkermansiaceae bacterium. The sequence goes on along the minus strand of JAHCBC010000001.1, from coordinate 1,257,971 downwards.
TGTTCCATTGTTCCGTGGAGGTGGACGGGTTGTCGCCGTTCTGGGTGATGTCCCCCAGGTGGAGCACGGCCGCGATTTTCAGCGCGTTGCGCTGCGCGACGATCCAGTCCGTCTGCGCGGAAAAGATCGCTGCCAGATTCCCGCCCTCGTTTTCCGAATACCACTGCGTGTCCGGCAGGGCGACGACGGAGAAGTCGGAAAGCGGGCCGCCGTCCGTCTCCCGGCCGAACCAGCGCACGGTCAGCGAACTGTTGTCAGGGTCCGTGGTGGTGACGGTCAGCGCCGGGTCATGGATCACGCCGGCCTGCTGGTCGGTGGGCGTGGCCGGCTCGATGTCCGGCGGGACGTTGAGGTTGAAAGGCGCGCCCTGTGTGCGGAACACGCCGTTGGTGAGGGTGCCGGTCACGCCGGAGCCGCTGCCGTCCGTGAGGGTGGTGCCGGAGGCTTCCTCCGCGGAGTGGCGTGTCACCAGTCCGGTGGTGGAGGGTGGCGCGGCGTTCATGCCGCCGCGGATCTCCGCCTGGGTGCGCGCGCGGTTCCAGACGCGCACTTCATCCATCATGCCGAGGAAGAATCCCGCCGGGGTGCCGGACGCGTTCATGGCGCTGCCGTAGGTGGTGTTGCGGTCGGCGTCCGGGGATGGGGCCTGGTTGCCGGTGTCGCCCTCCGCCTCCAGGTTGCCGTTCAGGTAGAGTTTCCACGCGCTGCCGTCGAAGCTGGCCGCCGCATGGTACCACACGCCATGGGTGAGTTCCGTGCTGCCGATGAGCGGATGGTTTTCGCCCACGGCGGCGTCCTTGAAATCCGCGGCCAGCTTTCCGCTGTCCTCATCGATGCCCAGGAAAAAGTCGCTGCCGGTGCCGTCGGAGCGGCCCTTCGCGATCAGCGGTATGGCTTGCAAGCCGCCGCTGTTCACGGAAACGCCGCCCGGCTCGCGGCGGAACCAGCATTCGACCGTGAATTTCGTGAGCTGGTGGGCGGCCGGTTTGCCGAGGTTCACGTAGTCGTTGTAGCCGTCGAAGAACAGTCCGCCGGTGCCCGGTGCCGGGGTGACGGAAAGGTTCGCGGTGGAGGAACGGGTGACCAGTCCCTGGTTGTCCGTAGCCCTTGCGTTGATGGGGTGGAAGCCGAGCGGCGGATTGCTCCACACGAACTGGTACGGCGCGGTGCGGTCCTCCGAGATGAGCTTCTCGCCATCGTAAAAGCGGACCATCGATACGCCGCTGTCATCCGTGGCGGTGGCGGAGAGCGTGACCGCGGTGCCTTGCCGGACGGTGGTGTTGTTCGCCGGGGCGGTGAGGGAAACGGTCGGCGGTGTGCCGGCATTCGCGGTGGTCGAGAAGAAAGCGAAGCTGAACGCATCCTCCGTGGCGGAGCTCATGTTCTGAAGCGGGACGTCCGGGAGGTCGCGGCTTTCCACGATCCAGCGGCCATTGTCGCCATCCCACTCCGCGGATACGATGTTGTCCGCGTTGTTGGACGCGCCGCCCTCCGGACTGACGATCAGCACGCCGGTCGTCGCGCTGTGGCCGGGGATCTGGATGTACCACTGGCCGGTGCCGCCCTTTGTGACGGTGAAGCTGCCACCGGAGATGTCCGTGGTCGCATTGCCATTCACGCGTCCCATCGCGACCAGGCGGTTGGTGCCCACGGCGGAAACGGGCAGGTAGGCGAAGGCGACGGGATCATTCTCATAGGCCGTGCCGTTCACCCCGTTGTCATGGCAGTAGATGGTGAAGGTGCCGTCGGTGTTCGCCTTGGAAAGCGCGTAGTTGTCCTCGTTCTTCGCGCCGGAGACCAACAGGATGCCGTTCTGGGATGCGTTCGCCACCAACGGCGAAAGCCGTAGCTGGTAGATCCCCTCCGTCGTGGTGGAGTCCGTGAAATGGGTGCCCAGGGTGAGGCCGGGGGAGGCGGTCAGCTTGCTGATGTTGCCACCGTTCTCCGCATTCTCCGCCACGCCGCCGAGCCACGTGTCATAGGGCAGGAAGACGAAGGAGACGTCGATGTTCGCCTCATCGCCCTCCGGGGAGCGGAAGACGGGGATGTAGTAGCGGGTGCCGGAAGTCTGGATGGCGGTGGTGGCGTGGTGCGGGCCTGCGGCCGGGCCGCCGACCGCGCTGTCATCCCGGATGGTCTGCGCCGTGCAGGAGATGAGGACGCCCGCCGCGGGGTCGTTCGTGTTCTTCAGGTTGACGTTGTAGTCGCCGCGGTTCCCGCCGGTGACGAGGTTGGACGACGATCCCCCCGCTGCCTGGGTGAGCGTGACGGAGGAGGATTCGTTCCCGCCGTTGTTCTGCCTCACCCGGATGGTGCCGAACTCGGTGGCTGCATGCAGGGGCAGGATGATGAAGGCGGAGAAAAGGAGGGGCCGCATCTGGCGGGGAGGATCAGGGAGTGGTTATGAAGCGGCCCTTGCTCCACCCATCCGGAGATGGGCGGGGCAGGGGCCGTGCGGTGATTCGGGAAATGCCTTGTCAGGGCGCGGCGGGTGCCATGTTGGCGGCGGCGACCTGGGCCGGCTTGGCGGGTTCCGGCGCGTTGCTCGGTTCCTCCAGTTGCAGCACCTTCACCGGGTTGCGCGGGCGGTTGCCGTCGGCGGAGTAGATGACCAGGCGGCGGTAGCTGCCGCGGCACGGCTCCAGGGCGGCGGAGTGGCACAGGCGGTTGGTGCCGTCAGCCAGCAAGTACGAGACTTGTAGTGGAGTCATCCGGTCGGACGGCAGCTTGCGGGTGTAGCTCATGCCGGGGTTGAGGCGGATCTTCTCCTTCTCGATCTCCAGGCCCACCGGGTAGGCGGAGACGTTGGAGAAATGGAGGTTGCCCTCGGCGCGCGCGGCGGCACCGTCCGGCACGATGATGGTGTTGGCGGCGGTCCACTTCGGTCCTTTCCGCCAGACGATGGCGAGGCTGGCGTCACCGGCGGAGAGCGGGATGTCCAGCCATCTGCCGCTGTGGTCGGAGTTCAGCGAGACACGGCGGGCTTCCGGCTCCGGCATCACCAGCGGTGCGGAGGTCTGGCCCAGGCGCAGGCGGAGCTGCATGTCCGCCTTCTGCTTTTCCTCCCCCTGCTTCAGCGGGAACGGGATCAGCAGCGTGCGTGGTGGCACCATGTCCGCGGGTGGCGCGATCTCATGGCGCACGCCTTCACGGACTTCCTGCTTGAACGGCGGCTGGTCGCCCACGGCGAGGACCCTCAGGCGGTGCTGGGGAGCGTCCTGCGAAAAGGCGATGCCACACATGCAGGACCAGAATGCGATGAAGGAATTTCTCAACATACGGCGGCAGCATACCCGTCCGCCGCCGCCGCCGGGAAACCCTCCGTTGTGACAGCATCGCAACATTTCCGGGAATCCATTGTGCCTGCGTTGGCGGGGGCGGAAGCGACGGTTTCGTTGCAGTAATTCCATTTCGCCAGAGCGCGGATGGGCGTCATTTACGCCGCCGTCCGGCACCCATGCACGGTGTCCGGTTTCTTCCCAACATGCCTTCCTCATCATGAGATCATTTCAAAAATACCTCTACACCGCGCTCGCGGCGGCTGTCGCCACCGGCGGTGCGCATGCTTTCAGTGATCCTCCAGTGACGATCAATTTCCAGAACGGTCTGGACGACTATTGGGGCGGTTTCGAGCGCCGCATCAGCACCGGAACCATGCGCACCCCTGGTGCCTTGGAGTCCGCACCCGTCGGCTCCCGTGAGATCGACGGCATGGAGTCCACCGGCCAGGCCGAGTTCTACGTGGACGGCGGAGCGAACGCGTTCAACGACCGCGGCTTCGCCCACATCCTGATCCGCTTCGACGATCTCGTGGGCGCCGGCAGGATCCCGGCCGGCGCGAAGATCACCAGCGCGAAGCTGCACGTCATCCAGAAGACGCACGGCAACGCGCAGAGCGGTGACGTTTTCACGGTCTTCCGCCTCGCCCGTCCTTTCGACAGCAACTCCAGCTCCAACGTGCTCGAGAACCCCGAGGCCGACTTCGGCGCGGACGGCATCTTCGGTGATGTGGACTGGATCCTCGGCAGCTTCCGCCCGCCGAACACCGCCACCACCGCCGCCACCGTGACCGCGGACATCACGCGCGCCGTGCAGTCCTGGGTTGATGGCGCGCCGAACAACGGCATCGGCATCGCGCCGGAGCAGGGCACCAATGCCTGGAGCTTCCACAGCTCCGGCTCCACCCAGAACCTGCGCCCCCGCCTGGAAGTCACCTATGTGACCGGCACGGACGTGCAGGCGAAGGACTTCCAGCCCGGCCTCAACGGCTACGCCGGCCTGGAGGACATGACGCTCCGCACGGGTGGTGCCTCCATCCTTGGCAAAAACGCGGGCACCCTTGGCTTCGACTATCCCGAGCCGGGAACGACCCAGCCCGACATTCCCGGCCTGATGCGTTTCAGCGGGCCGGAGGTTGAGGCGCTCCTCAACGACCGCCGCGTGGAAAAGGCGACTTTCCGCCTCTATACCGCGAACGTCAGTAACGCGCAGAGCCCCGGACCATTCACCGTCCACCGCCTGCTGGTCCCGTTCTCGGAAACGACGGTCCGCGGTGACTTCGCCCCGGACACCGGCGGAATGATCGCAGCAGGGCAGATCACCCCGCCCATCGGCACGTTCACGGATCTTCCCCAGTTCCGGGTGGTGGACATGGATGTGACGGCGGCAGTGAAAGCATGGGGCTACGGAGCGCCGAACCACGGCCTCTACATTGCCGCCGGAACCTCGGATGCCTGGAGCGTCTATAGCTCCACCGCTTCCCAGGGTACCGGTGCGAACCTGATCCAGAGGCCCGGCCGCCAGCCGTCGCTCTCGATCGTGACCAGTCCGCGCCGCCCGGTGGAGGTGACTTTCCCTGAGTCCGACACGCGCCACACCATCGGCACGCCGGTCACCTTCCAGGCCACCGCCACCCCCATCGCCCCGGCGACCATCACCCGCGTTGACTTCGTGGTGGACGGCGCCGTGGTCGGCACGGATGCCAATGCTCCCTACACCTTCACCTACCCGGCGGACAAGCTGGGCAACTTCGTCCTGATCGCCAGGATGGTGGGCAGCGATGGCGTGGAGGTTGGCAGTGACAACGTGAACTTCTCCGTCGTGCCTCCTTCCGGTTCGGGCGGATTGTATTTCGACGGCATGGCCGACCATGTCGCCCTCGGTGACCCGGCGGAACTGAAACTCTCCACCTTCACCGTGGAGACATGGTTCAAGCGCGAAACCAAGGGCATCACCACCACCACCGGTGGCGTGACCGGCATCCCGCTGGTGGCAAAGGGCCGCAACCAGGCGGAGAACTCCACGCTGGATACCAACTGGTTCCTCGGCATCCGTGAAGCGGACGGCGTCCTGCTGGGCGACTACGAGGCTCTCTCCGGCGGTGCCAACGTGCCGATCACCGGTGTGACCCCCGTGCCATACGGCCAGTGGAACCACGCGGCGATGACCTTCGACGGTGCGAACTTCCGCCTCTACCTCAACGGAAAGCTGGAGCGCATCATCGCCACCACCGTCCAGCCCCGTGCGGACAGCATCCAGCACGCGTCCATCGCCACGGCCATGGACTCCAACGGTCTCGCCGAGGGCTTCTTCGGTGGCTACCTCGACGAGGTCCGCATCTGGAACGTGGCCCGCACCAGCGAGCAGATCCGTGCGAAGCTGAACGCGGAAGTCACCACCGAGACCGGCCTCGTCGCCCGCTGGGGCATGACCGAGGGCACGGGGACCACGTTGACCAGCAGCGTGACACCCGCCGTCATCGGCAACTTCTCCGGTTCGCCCGTGTGGGCTTCCGGCGCGGTCTTCAGCAACAACGAGCTGCCCACCGTGGTCTTCACCGCTCCGGCCAATGGATCCACCTATGCCACCGGCCAGTCGGTGGATGTCACGGTTTCCGCCGTGGATCCGGATGGAACCGTCGCCAAGGTGGAGTTCCATGACAACGGCGCGCTCGCACACACCGCGACCGCCCCACCGTTCACCTGGCCTTACACCGTGCTGTCCGGCAACCGCCGCCTCACCGCGGTCATCACGGACAACCTCGGTGGAGTGACCACCACGGATGCCGGCCTGCTGCTCGCCGGCACCCTCACCGCACCGACCATCCAGGGACTCAGCGCGGGCATCATCGACGGTGGTGACGAGGAGATCTTCCTCGGCGGCACGCCGAAGAACCCCGCCACCTGGGAAGTGGTTTCCAGCACGGATGCTCCGCTGTCCTTCACCAATCCGGGCACCACGCTCGGTGAGATCGCCGTGCAGGTGAACGGTACCGGTGTTCCATTCAACTCCGGCGTCCTCCTCACCACCAACGTGGTGCTGGACGGCAACACCGCCTCGCTCGACAACCTCGTCCCTCCCTACGTCTCCGGTGGCAACTACCGCGTGGCGAGCTGGGACAACAACGGTCCGGGCGAACTGGAGCCGCTCACCACTCCGGAGTCCTCCTCCTTCGCGATGGGTTTCTTCCCCTACAACAAGGGCTGGATCGGCACCACCATCGCGGCGGACGGCACCGTCGGAGCCGGTGCGGGCGCACTGCCTGCCGGTGTGACGGTGACGAACGGAGCCGTCGGTTCCTACATCATCGCCGGTCTCCCGACCGATGGCAATGTCATCGCCGTGGCCGCCGGCCAGAACTCGGACGATGTGGCGACCGTGAGGCGCTCCGGCTCGGACTTCTGGGAGGTGCTCATCCGTGACAACAACCAGAACGCGGAGAACGCATCGTTCACCTTCCTCTTCATCCCCTCCACCTCCGGCAGCGTGTTGAGCGGGCAGATCCAGAATGAAGCGCAGGTCGCCGGCCTCAACCGCGAAGCGGCGATGGTGGGGGTGAATACCCGCCAGACCGTGCAGGGCTATGAGATCACCTTTGGTGACGGCAGCGTGATCAATCCTTCCAACACCGCCCTTTTCATCACTGGTGACGGTGGTGCGGGCAACGGTGCGGACAACATCTACTCCTACATCGCCAACGGTAACTCCTTCACGGTGTTCTCCCATGACCTGCCGGGCCTCAACGGTGTGTTCCAGGCCGGTGGCTTCCGCTTCCTGGCCGTGCCGCTCAACCCGCGCGTGGCTGGCAATGACGAAGTCGCCGTGAGCGTGACCAAGGCATTTGCCACGGAAGGCGTGGAGGGTGACAACAAGCTGACTTTCACCGTGGGCCGCTCCGGCTCCACCACGGCGGCGCTCAATGTGAACTACACCCTCGGCGGCACCGCGGACGCCGGAACCGACTACACCACCCCGGCCGGCGTGGTGACCATCCCCGCCGGTGCGACTTCCGCGGTCATCACCATCGATGTCCTCGAGGACCAGCTCCTGGAAGCCGATGAGACCGTCACCGTGACGCTCGCCGCGGGCGGTGGCTACTCGCTGAGCCCCTATGTCACGAGCATGGGCACCATCCGCAACGCCGCATCCAACCTGGAGAGCACCACGCTCACCTTCCAGCAGGGACTCAACGACTACACCGGCACCTTCCAGCGCCGCATCGTCCGCGGCGCCACGATCGACTCCGCATCGAACGGTGACAGCAACCCGAATCCGAATCCGGAACTGCCGGATCTGGTGGTGCAGAACTACTCGATGGACGGTGGCGTTCCGGACGCGAACGACATGCTCCGCTTCGACAACCTCATCGGCTCCGGCCCGGGCCAGATCCCGGCAGGCGCGCGTATCCTGAAGGCGGAGCTTTCCATGCTCACCGTGGTGGCTGCGGATGCCCAGTCCGGCGGCCCCTATGTGGTCGGCAGGCTGACCGAAGCGGTGAGCCGTGATACGACCTACTCCATGGTCCACGGCGGCGCAGGGGATGTCGTCAGCGGCATCCGCGGCATCGTGGACCGGGAAAACCTCTCCGCCGGCTTCGGCCAGGTGGCGCAGGGTGAGTGGGGTGTGGCGGATGTGACCGACATCCTCCGTGGATGGGTCGAGCGCGGCCTGCCGAACCATGGCTTCGGCCTGTTCTCCGGCGGCACCTCGGATGCCTGGAACTACTGCACCATCGGCAACACCACCGTGGCCAACCGCCCGAAACTGGTGGTCACCTACACCACCGTGGCGACCGAGGAATACAACCTCGTCGCGGACCGCAGCGCGCTGTTCAATTCCCGCCCCGGCAGCAGCACCTTCGATGGTGCGGAACTCCCGGACCAGGGATTCCTGAAAACCGCCCCGAACGACACGCAGGAGGCGATGCTCCGCTTCCCCGTGGACTTCGCCGACGGTACCGTTGGCTCCATCCCGCTCGACCGTGAGATCGTGAAAGCGGAGCTGATGGTCCGTACGGGTGGAAACTTCGACTCCTGGACGACAGGTTCCGCTTCGATCCACCAGGTGATCACCCCGTGGACGCCCGCCACCAGCTACGGCGTCAACGGCGCGCAGGTTGGCGTGAACGTCGCCGCCAGCTCCGTCGCCGCGAAGGGCATGGGTAACCGCAGCCACTCGTGGGTGGATGTGACCCACATCGTCCGCAACTGGCGGGCAGGTGCTGCGAACGAAGGCTTCAATCTGAAGCTGAGCAACGCGCAGAACTGGGGCTTTCACTTCCCGGGTGACCAGAACAGCGCCTTCGTGCCGATCCTCAGGATCACCACGGACCGCGGCGCCAACATTCCGGTGGAGACTCCGTTCGAGGAATGGGCCCGCCTTTCCGACTCCGCCGGCATCCTGATGACCGACGACACGGACGGCGACGGCATCCTGGCTCTGGTGGAGTATGCCCTGGGCTTCAGCCCGAAGGCACACGACACCCTCCCCGGCGTGATCCGCAACGGCGACACCGTCTCCATTTCCTTCCCGAAAGGCACCCTTGCCGCCGGTGACGGGAAGATCTCCTACGAGATCCTCGGCAGCACGGACCTGGTTGACTGGACGGTGGAAACGGCTGCCACCCAGACCTCAACCGCCATCACGCTCAGCATCACTGAGAGTGAGACGAAGAAATTCTACCGCCTGCGGGTGGTTCACACACCTTGAGTTCATCCGGACGCCCAGCCCGCTTCACGGCGGGCCGGGCGTCACTTTTGTTTTTTGCTCCGCTCTTTGAATTTTTTGTTTTCCGACATGCCAGCCAACAAAGGAAAGAACATGGGAACGCCGGTTGAGGCGGCTCCACGAAAGCCCCGCAGGGGCAGGCCGGGCTTCTCACTCGTCGCGACCATGACGTGCATGGTCCTGCTGATGGTGGTGGCGATGGGGATGTTGAGCCTGTCCGCGGTCACCGTCCGCAAGGTAGGCAGGGACGGCGCCCGCCAGGAGGCGGAGGCGAACGCCCGCATGGCGCTGATGCTCGCCATTTCACAGATCCAGGAGCACCTGGGACCGGACCAGAGGGTGTCCGGTGACGCGCGGATCACCGCGCAGGGAAAGGGTAGGCCCACCAACCCGAACTGGGTGAGCGTGTGGCCCACCAACCAGAAGAGCGGCGAGCCATGGATCCGCCGCAATGGTGAGAAGGGGGGGCTCATGGACCTCCGCGGGGAGAACCGCAACCCCCGTGACGGACGGCTGGCCCTCCTGGTCAGCGGCAATGAAAGGACCATCGTCCATGAGGATGATGAGACCCTGGATGACGCGAACTCCGCCATCCTCGTGGGTGAGAGATCCATCGGCACGGATGCCGGGAAATCCGAGCTGGTCCGCGCGCCGCTGGTGGCGCTGAAGGATCAGGACGGGGAACGTGGCAGATATGCCTGGTGGGTGGGTGATCTCGGCACGAAGGCGAATGTCGCCACCAAGGACGCCGCGTCCGAAAGCTATTCCCCCGACATGGCGATGATGCTGGCGCAGGATGCCTCCTGGCAGGCATTCGGCAAGGATGACATCCCCACGGAGGCGCGTGGCGGCCTGGTCAGCGACGGCCAGTTGGCCCTTTTCGACGACAACCGGAAGCTCAGGAATTTCCACGGATACACCGTCTGGTCCTCCGGTCTGCCCGTCAACGTGCGTGACGGAGGCTGGAAGCGCGACCTCACCGCCTACCTGTCCAGCAACGGGAATGTCCCGGACAACAGGGGGGCGGGAGGCCTCCCCGGCCTGGATGACCGTGACAGTATGGTCGGTTCCGCGAACGACCGCGCGGACCGTGATTCATGGGACCCGGGCCAGAGTTCCCGCATCCGGCCGGTCGCGCCGAAGTTCGGCCTGCTCAGGAAGTGGGCCGCGCGTGCGGACTCCACCCCGGCCGGGAACTTCATCGCCGGCACGGAAACGGGTGACACGCTCACCACCGCCACGGCCCAGGGTGAGCTGAACGTCGGCAACAGCAACAAGGTCGCCGACTTCAAGACCCAGACCCAGAGCAAGCTCATGCCCATCCTCGCGGAGGGATCGATCTACTATAACCTTAGTTACTATCAGATCGTCCCCGCGGATCCGAGGAACCCCTACGGCCTGCGCGTCCACTACTACCCGCGGGTGGTGCTGTGGAATCCCTACAACTTCGAACTGAGGGTGCCTGACTCCGCGATCCTCCTGTTCATCAACGGCAGCAAGTCCGTCGAGCTGTCCCTCACCGGCGGCATCAAGCGGACCTACCGGATGAACTGGGGTGGCGGCGGGGCCAGCCGGGGTTCCATGTATTTCAAGATGAGCGGCGCCACGCTGGGGCCAGGTGAGTCCGCGGTATGGTCACCCGCGTCGAACAGGGTCTACAACGAGACGAGCTTCGGCCAGAACCTGCTGTCACCGTCCGTAGCCCCCAGCCCCACGCGCAGCTTCTACCAGGACCGCCGCACGCTGGACTCCGCGCCTCTCTTCGAGCTGAAGAACAACACGGACCCCTCGCTCAGGCTGGAACACAACAGGACCTCCGCGCCGCCCATCGACTGGCGGGAAGTGGTGCCTGGCACCAGTTCCACCAACCTGCAGGCGGCCATGTACACCCAGGCGGATGACTATTTCATGTCCTGGAAGCCGTTGTCGGCCTCATCCTTCAATACCACCACTTTCCGGGATTTCCCGATGGGACGCTTCGTTTCCTGCGCCTACCAATATGGTGATGAGGACGAGATGCCGGTGGAGTGGACCTCGCTGGATCCCGTGCCATTCCCCGCCATGTCCGGGACCACCGGCACGGTGAGCGTCACCCCGGACCGCCGCACCCGGGACGGCTTCCGCTTCCGCTGGTCCCAGGAAACGGAGTCGAACATGATCGGCTCCGGCAGCCTCAGCGGCTCGGCGCACCTCGAGGACTCGCCCATCGGCAACTGGAACGTCCGCGCTTCCTATTCGTTCCGCAGTCCTTTCGACAACGTGACGGACGTAGCCCCGAACTTCTTCGGCATCTACACCCGGGATCTCTTCGACACGGAGGTGGACTGGAACAACATGAACCCGCGTGCCCAGGACGGGAAGTTCCTGGGGGACCCCTTCGACCAGCCGGTCCGGGCGCCGCAGAAGCGCATCCTCTTCGACGTCCCGCGGAAGGGCACGGAGATCGCCTCGCTGGGTGCCTTCCAGCACGCCGCCCTTTCGGAAATGGTGTGGCATCCCACCTATGCGGTCGGGAACTCGCTGGTGGATCCGCGGGTGCCGCAGGACCGTACGGAACCGGACCGCAGCCTGCCGATCAACCGTGACAAGGGCGGCTGGAACCAGGACTCCATCGGCTTCTCCACCGAGGACGGCCGTTCGAACACCAATGGTGAGAACGCCACCACCAACGAGGACAACTGGGCCTTCCACGCGCGGCGGCTCCTCCAGAACGCCGCCTTCGACAACACCCTCATCTATGACCTCGCCTACGAGCTGAACCACACGCTCTGGGACGGCTACTTCCTTTCCAGCGGCACCCCCAGGCAGAAAAAGGCGTTCCTCGACAACCCGGCTGAGAACCCGCTGCCCAACGGACGCATCCTCCCCAACCGGATGGCCGGACCCATCGATGAGGATGACCTCACCGACTTCCACCGCGCCGCCTCCCGCCTGGTGGTGGATGGTGCCTTCAACGTGAACTCCACCAGCGTGGAAGCGTGGGAATCCCTGCTGCTGTCGAACCTGGGCGTGAAATACAACGACAAGGTCGCTTTCCCGCGCTTCCTCGATCCGCAGGAGGGAACCTGGAACGGCGGGGATGCCACCAGCAACAGCGCCTGGGCGGGACAGCGTGTCTTCAGCAAAGAGGAGATCCGGGAACTGGCGGAACAGATCGTCAGGCAGGTGGAGCTGCGCGGTCCGTTCCTCAGCATGGGGGACTTCGTCAACCGCCGGCTCACGATGGATGAGTATGGCAAGAAAGGCGCGCTGCAGGCCGCCATCGATGATTCCGGCGTGAACAACGCGTTCGAGCGGCAGTGGCCGCTGGACAACCAGAGGTCCCTCCCGGACTTCGTCCACCCGGACCACATCCGCGACGCCACCCGCATGGAGCAGACGTCGAAGCCGGACACCACCGCATGGGGTGCCCTGGGCTTCCTCACCCAGGCGGACCTCCTCCAGTTCCTCGGCCCGGCGCTGACCGTCCGCTCGGACACCTTCAAGGTCCGCGCCTACGGCGAAAGCCTCGACAAGCAGGGCAACGTCGTCGCCCGCGCCTGGTGCGAGGCCATCGTCCAGCGGACCCCCGGCTATGTCGATCCGGAGGACGACATGATGCTGCTGCCGAAGGACCTCAACGAGACGAACCAGAAGCTCGGCCGCCGCTTCCGGATGGTCTCATTCCGCTGGCTGAAGCAGGGCGAGGTGTGATGCCGGAATGTGGCTGGGGCGTCCCGCCCCAGGCCGTTGCCGGAGCATCTTGCTCCGGTCTTCCGCCGTTCGCTCTGGGGCCATGGACAAGCCCTCCATCCTTCCCATGGGTCCGCATGGAAAGGACGGCATCCTTGGTGGATGGGAAAAGAAGAACCCCTCAGAGGCTCTCCACCAACTTCTGCATCTTGCGGCCGTACTCGACATAGGAGTCGTAGCACTGCTGCCAGTCCACCAGCGTCGGATCCGGCGCGTGGAAGACCGTGGCGACGTGCGGCTCGATGGCGATGTAGCCCTGGTAGCCGTTGGCGAGCGCGTCGGCGATGATCTCGCGCACCTTCGCCTTGCCCTCGCCGGGCATGGTGTACTCCGGCTCGATGTCATCGGCGACGGGGTTCAGGCTGTCCTTCACGTGGATGTGGACCACGTGTTCGCGCACGGCTTGCCAGAACTCGAACGGATCCTGCCACGGATATGGCTCGGCCTTCGAGCGGTCCTTCTGGAACATCGGGTTGCCGGTGTCGAAGATCAGCTTCATGCCCGGGATCTCCTCCAGGAGCTGCAGCGTGTGGCTGGCGGAAAAGCCGCCCCAGTTCATGCAGTTCTCATGGGCGGCGATGAGGCCTTCGCCCTCGAAACGCTTCACGATCTCCCGCAGGCGGCGGACGCGTTCCTGTTCCTGCTGGTCCTGGCCCCATGGCTCCTGGCCGTAGGACATGATGCGGACGATGCCCGTGCCCAGCCGCTTCATGCGCGGGATGCAGCGGTCGATCTCACCGATGGTGATGTCGAAGTCGCTCGTGATCTTCTTGCCCCAGCTCCCCAGCAGCGAGCCGAACTCCGGGATGCGGACGCCGGCCTCATCCAGGCGGTCCGCCACGCGGTTGAACTCGTCTTCCGGCAGGTCGTGGATGTTCGCGCTGCCCACCATGCGGGCGGAAATATTGCTCCAGCCGATGTCCTTGGTGGCCTGGATCTGCTTGTCGAGGTCGCGGGAGGCTTCATCCGCGAAGCCGGTGAATCGGTCGGTGGGGAAAGTCATGGTTTCGGAGGTCGGTGGGTTGTGGATTCCCGCGGGGTTGGTGCGGGGACGGTCCATTGATCGACTGATCCGGAAGAAACTTCAAACGCAATGTGGCAATGCGGGTGATCTTGGTCATCATCCACGGCGGCGGAGCGGGGGATTTGCTCCGCCGCCAAGCCCATATCATGAAAAGGTGGATTTATTGCATGGGGTTGCTGGCCGGGCTGGTGACCGGAGCTTCCGAAGTGTCTGCGGTGGAGGTTCTGAAGAGCATGGGGAGGAACTCGGAGGGGCAGTTGGGGACGGGCATCCTGCCCTCCCGCATCATTGCTTCCGGAGTGGCGGGTGTCGCCACGGGGAGCAGCCACACGTTGTTCGTGCGGGACGACGGGGAGCTGTGGGGCATGGGTTCCAACTACTACGGGGAGCTGGGAAGCATTTCCAACCAGGGCACCAAGGTTCCCGTCCTTCTGGGTGGGGATGTCGCCCGGGTCGCCGCGGGGACTTACCACAGCATGTACCTGAAGAGGGATGGCACCCTGTGGGAAACCACCCGGTATGGTCCGGGCGGAGTATCTTTCAGCCAGATCGCGGCGGGTGTCTCAACGCTGTCGGAGGGGGCAGGTCATTCCGTTTGGGTGGATGGTGCGGGAGTGATGTGGGGGACCGGGACGAATTACTACGGCGAGCTGGGCGAGGGTTATAACTCCCTGGCATTCCACACCATCCCGGTGCGCGTGGGGGACGGAGTGAGGGAGGTGGCCGCGGGCTACTACAATACGTTCTATATCCTGGACGACGGAAGCCTGTGGGTGATGGGAGATTCCTACGGATCCCAGCGGAGAAAGCTGGCGGAGGACGTGGTGGCGGTGGCCGCCGGTGACGCGCACGGGCTTTTCGTGAAGTCGGACGGAAGCCTGTGGACCATCGGCAGGAACTACGAGGGGCAGCTCGGCACCGGGGACAATACGGCCCGTTCATCTCCGGTCCGGATCGCCGAGGGGGTGGTGTCCGTGGAGGCGGGGCAGTCGAACAGTTTCTTCATCAGGGCGGACGGGACCCTGTGGGGCATGGGAGGGAACACCGTGGGCAGTCTGGGAGACGGCACGAATGATCCGGTGAACGTCCCCGTGAAGATCGCCAACCAGGTGCGTGGGGTGTCCGCGGGAACGGCGACATCGTTTTTCGTGAAAGCGGACGGCAGCCTGTGGGCGATGGGGGCGGATGACTACGGGCAGATGGGGGACAGCACCGCCCGCGGCTCCAGCGTGCCGCTGCCGGTCGCCGCGGAGGCCAGCGGGATCTCGGCGGGACTTTATTGCAGCGGTTTCACCAAGGACGGGGACTGGTGGAGCGCCGGGTTCGAGGGGATCGTCGGTGACGGTGCCCGTCCCTATCCGGTGCGGGCGGCGGCGGATGTCCGTGCGACGACGGGGGATTTCAGGCACCGCCTGATCCTGAAGAAAGACAAGACGCTCTGGGCCCAGGGGGAAGGGGCATATGGAAAGCTGGGGGATGGGACGACCAACAACCGCCCGCAACCGGTGAAAGTCGCCGTGGATGTGGTGCGCATCGGCGTGGGGAACAACTACAGCGCCTTCGTGAAGGAAAACGGGGACGCATATGGCATGGGCTACCTGGTCTGGGGGCTGAATGTGCAGCCGCAGCCGCTGAAGTTCGCTTCCGGGGTGGCGGAGATCATCCCCGGCCAGAGCCATCTGCTTTACCTCACCACCTCCGGGGTCTTGTTCGGCTTCGGGGACAACACGTATGGCCAGCTTGGGACCGGCTTCACATCCGGCCCGTATGCCATCGAGTCCTCCTACAATGCGAAGAAGGCGGCGACCGGACGGTACCACACGCTGATCCTGGAGAAGGACGGCTCCCTGTGGGTGACGGGGCGCAACCACCGGGGCCAGCTCGGTGATGGTTTGGGCGCGAACCGGCACCTGCCGCACAAGCTGGTCGCCGGAGGCGTGGTGGATGTGGCGGCGGGCTTCGACCACAGCCTGTTCCTCAAATCCGACGGCACGCTGTGGGGGATGGGCGCGAATGACAAGGGGCAGCTCGGGATCGGCGGCGCGGCGGACCAGTCCTTGCCCGTGATGATCGCGGACCACGTGACGTCCATCGCCGCGGGCGGCACCCACAGCCTGTTCACCCAGTCCAGGACGCCGGCGGACATGTTCCGTGACTGGACGGCGCTGCGCTGGCTTTCAGGGGAGGACGCGCTGCCCTCCGCCACTCCCGCCGGGGATGCCACGCCGAACCTGCTCCGGTATGCCTTCAACATCGCGCTGGACGAGCGTCCGTCCGGTCTCGCCCCCGGGGCCGGAGATTCCGGCATGCCCCGCGTCGGACTGGTGGCCGGGGAGAGCACCTCGCCTTCCTTTTTCCGCTTCGAGTATGTGCGCCGCAGGAACAGCGGGCTGGTCTATACGCCGCGGCTTTCCACCACGCTGCTTCCCGGCTCCTTCACGCCGATGACCGGCACGCCACAGGTGACCCCCATCGACCACCAGTGGGAGCGGGTCATGATCCAGGAACCCTGCGATCCCTCCACCACGCCGAAGTTGTTCGGCCGCGTGGACGTCGGATTGCCCGCGGATTGATGCCAGGGCGGCGGGTGGGGACGCTCACTCCTTCGGCCGCTTCATCAGGATGATGAACTCCCTCTGGTGGTGGTCGGCGTCGGTTTCCAGCACCCCGGTCACTTCCCAGCACTGGTCGCCCAGGCGGTTGAGGTAGTCCTGGAGGTCGGAGGGGGTGGAGATCCCGCCGTGGCCCTTCGCAGCGCCGAATTTCACGGTGCGATATTCCCAACGGATCATGTCAGGAATACGCGGGCACCGGCGTTTTTCTTGCCGTTCCACCCCGGGTCTGCCGCCCTCACCCCTTGAAAACCAAATCGGCAGATGACGCCGCGGGGGGAATCACCTGCCGATCTCTTTTTGGGGGGAAATCTGCCGCCGTTCCGGTCGGGGGGAGTCCGTCGCGGCTGACGGATAGGACCATGTCACGAAACCGGCCATCAGGGTATTACGCGATCGCGGGACACTCCCATTGTTGCATCCGGCGGAAAACCGTGCCATTGTCTTCTCATAAGAACCGCAGCCGGTGTGCTGGCAGCGGGACTGTTATCCGGGGGGAAAACAGTCCTGCGAGGCCACCGGCTGCGGCTTTTTTGTTTTCAGGCCCTTGGTCGGATCATTGGCAGGGACCGCATTCCATGCGCTCAGGTGGTGGAAAGCCCTATCACCCCACGATCCTATCCTTTTCAAGACGCGCCGCCCCATTGTCCGCAAGTGGATGCCCAATCCATATCCGGGATCGGAAGATTTCATCCGCTATACCCCACCTGACCGCATGGAATGCGGTCACTGCCTCTTGTCCGACTGCCGTATTCGGCGATCACAGTGACCCACCAATCCAAAAAAGAAGGCCGGGGACTTTCGTCTCCGGCCTCCAGCTTCAGGAATGATGGGGAAGGAAGATCACAGATAGACCTTCTTGCCGTCGTTCTGCGCGCTCTCATAGATGGCACGGATGACGGCGACGGGCTTGCGCGCCTCGCTGGCGGAGACGGTCGGCTCGCGGCCCTCGCGGATGGCGTTGACCACTTCCTCGAAGTTGCGCTGGTGCTGGTAGTAGCTGATGGCGGACGGATCGTTCGCACCCACGCCGATTCCCACGCCCTTCATGTATTTCGAGCGGATCTCGGTGTCCTCCGGCTTTTCGTCGCGGAAGTCCCAGATCTCGAAGGATTCATCGGCCAGGAACACGGAGCCGTCCGTGCCGGAAAGCTGGACGCGGGCCGGGTGGCCGTCCTTCGACCAGGTGCAGGTGGACGCCTCGATCACGCCGCGCGCACCGTTCTCGAACTCGACGATGGCGACAACGATGTCCTCCACCTCGATGTCCGTGTGGGCCAGCAGGGCGGCGTTCGCCTGGACCGACTTGATGGGACCGGCGAGGTAGATGAGGGAGTCCACCGTGTGGATGGACTGGTTCATCAGCGCGCCGCCACCATCCAGCGCCCAGGTGCCCCGCCATGCGGCGGAGTCATAGTAGGACTGCTCCCGCCACCATTTCACATAGGCGGAGGCGCTGGTGAGCTTGCCGAAGCGGCCTTCATCGGCGGCTTTCTTGAAAGCGTCCATGCCGGGGTGGAAACGGCGGTTGAGCACGGCGGCCAGCGTGCGGTTGTTCGCCGCGGCGGCTGCCATCAGCTCGTCCACCCGCTCCACGGTCACTTCCAGCGGCTTCTCGCAGATCACGTGCTTGCCCGCGTTGAGCGAGGCGAGCGCGGGGCCGAGGTGTGCGCCCGACGGCGTGCCGATGGTCACGATCTCCAGTTCCGGGTCGGAAAGGAACTCATCGATGTTCGAGTAGGCCTTCGCGCCATATTCGGCGGCGAGTTTTTCCGCGCCTTCCGCCCGCAGGTCGAAGACGGAGTGGAGCGTGCCGCCGGTCATGGCGGTGATGGCCTTGGCGTGGAAGTGGCCGATCATGCCGGCGCCGATGATTCCGAATTTCATGGGAAAGGATGGGAGTGGGGTTTGGGCTGCTGGGAAGGTATTACGTGACGCATGGAGAATCGGATGGACCGGCGAGTTTTGGCAAGAGTCCATTCGGGTGAGTCCCCCGCACGGTCCTCAGAACGGCTTCGTGTAGCCCAGCCATGCGGCGTAACCGGCGGCTGCCAGGCTGAGGGCGAAGCCCATCCATGGCGGCAGGACGTTCCGCTTTACCAGCGCCGGGGCCACGCCGATGAACAGCCAGATGCCCAGCTTCACCATCCACCAGTACTGGCCCATCGGCGGTTTCTTGAGGATGGCGAAACCGATCAGCAGGATGAGGACCAGTGAGATGCCATGGAGCGCGCTCGCGCCCTTTTTCCCGGAACCACCGAGGAAGATCGCGCCGAGGGAACCAAAGAGGGCCAGCGCGCTGGCGACGTGGAGGGTGTGGAGGATGAGTGGATTCATGGGTTGTGGGAAACGGGATGCCGTGGAGCTTCTCCACCCGCTCCGGCGGGCGCAAGACTCTTCCTGCCGGATGGAAACCGCGGGCGAAGTTGTAATGTGGCGCGGCGGAAACCGTGCTATGATACCCGGTCATGAAAAGGTTCATCCTCTGGATCGTCGTGCTTGTTTCCGGGTTCTACGCCTTCATCGCGGGGCCGTTCATCCCGGATCCGCTGCCGTTCCTGGATGAGGCCATCGCGCTGGCCATTTTCCTGAAGGCCACCTCCGCGCTGGGCTATGACGTCCGCCGTTTCCTGCCCTTCCTCGGAAAGGCGAAGGCCGCGGGCGGAAAGAAGGCGGGCCAGCCGCAGTCGAAAGACATGACAGTCGATGTTTGATTTTGCGGCTCCACCATGGAAGATCCACGGCCTCCCGACCGTAAGATCGCATCCCCATGGACGAACCCATCCAAGAATCCGCCGCCGCAACCGCTCCAGACCAGAAAAAACGCCGGTGGGCATTGACCCTGTTCGGGCTGGCCGCCATCGGCGGCCTCGTCGCGATGCCATTTCTCGCCGGTCCTCCGGATGGGGACAAGATGCCGGACATCGTGCGCTTCATCGGCCACTTCCACCCGGTGATGCTCCACCTGCCCATCGGCGTGTTCTCGCTCATCGCCCTCCAGGAAATCGGCGCCATCTTCCTGAAAAAGCGCGGCGAGCGCCGTGAAACGCCGCTTTTCCCGATGTTCTTCGGTGCGATCACCTGCATCATCGCGGTCATCGCCGGATTCATGCTCTACCACGGTGGCGGCTATGAGGGGAACGAGCTGGCGGAGCGCCACCTGTGGGGTGGCCTGGCCTTTGCCGTGGCCTCCGTGCTGGTCCTCATCGTAAAGGCATGGACCATCGCCTCCGTGGCGAACCAGGCGTTCTACCGCCTCCTGTTTTTCGCGAACATGGGCATCATGAGCTTCGCCAGCCATGACGGTGCCTCCATCACCCACGGTTCGGACTACCTCACCTCCTACGCCCCGGACCCCATCCGCAAGCTGCTGGGCCTGCCGGAGCGCAAGAAAAAGGGCACTGGAGAGGGTGGTACGCCGGAGAAGGCCGTCTCCCCGCAACAGAAGGTCGTCTATGACGACATCATCGCGCCGATCTTCGAGAACCGCTGCAACCAGTGCCACAAAGAGGAAAAGGCGAAGGGCAAGCTGCGGATGGACAACTACGAGATGCTCATCAAGGGCGGCAAGGAAGGCCCGTCCATCGAGCCTGGCTCCGCGGAAAAGAGCAACATCATCGTCCGCATGTCCCTGCCGCTCGACGAGGACGAGCACATGCCGCCGGATGGCAAGCCGGAGCCGGAACCGCATGAGGTCGTCCTCATCAAGTGGTGGCTCGACAGCGGCGCGGACCCGAAAAAGACCCTTGGCGAGATGGGTGAGATCCCAGCTCCGGTGAAAGAAGCGCTGGCCAAGCTGCCATCCAACCACGCCGCCGTCATGGAGGAAGTCGCCGCCAAAAAGGCCGCCGGTCCGACGGATGACCTGAAAGGCACCGTCATCCAGCTCCAGAAAGAGTATCCCGGCGCGGTCACCTTCGAGTCCCAGCAGTCCTCGAACATCACCTTCTCCGCCGTGTCCCTCCGGGGGAGCCTGGACGACGCTGGTTTCGCCAAGCTGGAGCCCATTTTCCCGAACCTCGTGGAAGTCGAGCTCTCCGCCACCAAGGTGACGGATGCCTCCGTGGCGAAGCTCTCCGCCGCTCCGAACCTGAAGAAGATCCGCCTTGCGGAAACCGACATCACGGACGCCGCATTCGATACGCTTGTGAAGCTCCAGGCCTTGGAGTCCCTCAACCTCTGGGGCACCAAGGTGACCAACGAGGGCGTAATGAAGCTGGCCGCGCTGCCGAATCTGAAGAGCCTCTACCTTTGGCAGACCGGCGTCTCTCCGGAGACCATCACCGCGCTGAAGGCGAAACTGCCGAACTGTGACATCTACACCGGCATCGGAGAGTCAGCACCTGTCCCGGCTCCAGCGCCCGCCCCGGCTCCAGCGCCCGCCCCGGCTCCAGCACCTGCCCCGGCTCCAGCACCTGCCCCGGCTCCAGCACCTGCCCCGGCTCCAGCACCTGCCCCGGCTCCAGCACCTGCCCCGGCTCCAGCACCTGCCCCGGCTCCAGCACCTGCCCCGGCTCAATGAAAACCCTCCGCCACCTGCTGCCGGGAGTGCTCGGCCTCTCTCTTGCCGCTCTGAGTTTCGCTCAGGAACCCGCCGTTGCGCCGGACATGACCGCCGGTCCGGCTCCGGTAGGAAAACCGTGGGAACCCGGGTGGGGCTTCTGGCCGAAGGTGCCCCAGGCATGGCAGCAGACCCACCAGGGCATGCTCAAAAAGCGCGACAAGGGCGGCATCGGCATCCTCTTCCTCGGTGACTCCATCACCGCGGGCTGGAGCGGCGCGGGCAAGGAAACCTGGGCCGCGGAGTTCGAGCCGCTGAAAGCCGCCAACTTCGGCATCGGCGGCGACACCACCCGCCAGACCTTGTGGCGCATCGGCCAGGGCGAGCTCGACGGCCTGAAGCCGGAGACCGTTGTCCTGATGATCGGCGTGAACAACATCTTCCAGAACAACGGCACCGACGCGGAGATCGCAAAGGGCGTGGAGGAAGTCATCAAGCGGATCCAGGCGAAGACTCCTGACTCGACCATCATCCTCCAGTCCGTCCTGCCGCTGAAGGCGGAGGCCTTTGACAAGCGTGTGCAGGCCGTGAACCCGCTTATTGAAAAGCTCGCCGTGGGCAAGGTCCGCTGGCTTGACCTCACGCCCACCTTCCGCGGCGCGGATGGAAAGAGCATCCAGGAACTCTACACCGAGGACGGCACCCACCTCGGCCCGAAAGGCTACGAAGCCTGGGCGAAGGTGTTGGCTCCGGTGTTGAAGTAAGGAGGGAGGACACTCTTGTCCTCCGGCGGCATTGGGAACCCGAAACAAAAGCATCCCGAATTGATCCACTCCTCCTTACCTCGCCATTGCAGCCGGAGGACAGGAGTGTCCTCCCTCCTTACTGCCATCCCACTTGGCACGCCTCTTGCTATTCTGAAGATGTCGCGAGACACAGGCGGTTCGACTGATTGATCTTAGGGTTATGGGTTTTCCCCGGGGATGATCATTCGGACCGCCTTTTTTGTATGATCTGGTGAAAAATCTTTTATGGAGTCGATTGCTTGAAGAAGTGCTTTTTGTGGAGCGGGAACTATTATAAATGAGACCCTTTGTCTGTGCTATTTTTCACCATTGGTTCTTTGAATCTTGAAGTAAGTACGGAGAAGCACTGCGAGCTGTTCCACTGATTGTGGATTGCTATCATCCAATTGTGCTCTTCTGGAAGTCGGTCTAAAGAGGTTTTCATGGCTATCTTTACCATCTCTTCTTCATTGAAATGGCCGAAAAGGCGATTAGTGACTAAAAGTAGAATTCCATTTTCTTGTTTCAAGTTAGACGGGTTTGAAAGTTTTCTAGTGACACTTGAAATGATTTCATCGTGCCAGACTCTATTGGAGTCATTTAAAGACTCCCAATTTCCTCCCTGTCCGTACATCCACTCTCTGGCCTCCTGAGCATCTTTTGGTTTTTTAGAAACAGGTATGTCTTGTCGGGCAATATTCCTTCCTGACTTTCCGTGCATAGCGTCGGATTGGAAGATGTGTCGGGGTGTGATGGAGGTGATCTCTATTGGGATTTCGCCCTTCTCGAAGTGGGCGATAATGTCTGGAGGGTCGTCGGGGTTGCTTAAGTGGCTTATACCGAGTAAATTGCCGTAATTATGATGAAAAAATATTTTCCATAAATCGAGGAATTCCTGAGCTTTCTGGAATTCTTGATATCCTTTGCGTCCTAGTTTTGAGAAGATCTCTTGATTTGTGACTCTTGAGTCCGCTCCAATGTTAATATCGAATCGCTGGATCATCGGATTTTTCTACCTCAGATTCACGAGAGAGGTGTGATCTGTTGTTGACTTATTCAAATTCGATTTATTGCTTTGGTTTGCCTCACCTCGTCCGGAACGTCCTGCTCTCCATCAGCGCCAGCATCAGGTCGCGGAAGCCGCCCTTGTCCTGCTCCACCTTCGCGACGATGCCTTTGATCTCCTGCTTCTCCGCGTAGCTGGGGACCCTGCCGGTGGCGTAGATCATGAGCTTTTCCGACAGGCACTCGGCGAAGAGGTTGATGTTTCCGGAGATCCATTGCTTCAGGTCCGTGTAGCCGGCGATGGGGGTGCCATCCGGCAGGACGCCGGACGGATCGATCTTCACGTTGATGCCGGGCCAGTCCTCGCGCCACCCGCCGACGGGGTCGAAGTTCTCCAGCACGAAGCCGATGGGGTCGATCTGCTGGTGGCAGCCGCGGCAGTCGGCGGACTTCGTATGGGCCTCCAGCAGATCACGCGGTGTCTTCGCTCCCTGGGTGTCGGGGGTCAGCGCGGGGACATTGCTGGGCACGGGTGGCAGGGGGATGCCCAGGATGTTCTCCACCACCCACACGCCGCGCAGCACGGGCTGGGTGTCCACGCCGTTGGCGGTGGCCATCATGACGGCGGACTGCCCCAGCAGGCCGCCGCGCACCCCGCCGCGCGGGATGGGCAGGCGCTCGATCTTCCGCTGCTCCGTGATGTAGGCGCTGGCGGGGTTCACCCGCTTTTCACCCTTCACTTCGTAACCGTAGTTCTCCATGGCGAACCGCTTCGAGGTGGTGATGAAATCCGGGTCGATGAAATCACGCAGCGGGCGGTTCTCTTTGAGGATGGTGAAGAAAAAGTGCTCCACCTCCGCCTTGGCCAGCTCCACCTCCTCGATGGAAAATCCGAATTTCTCATCCGGCATGATCTCCGGCAGCAGGCGGGTATCCAGCCATTGCTCGGTGAAATCGCGGATCATCGCGGAGCCGGGGGAGCGCGGCAGCAGGTTGCTGACAGTCTCACGATAGACCGCCGGGTCGGACAGCTTTCCGGCGCGCGCCTGGATGACGATGTTCGCCGTGGGTGCGTTGCGGGTGAGGAAGTAGGCGACGCGGCTGGCCAGGTCATGCTGGTCCATCTCGCCGGGGTTCAGCTCGCGGTAGAGGAAGCGCGGGGAGACGAGCGCGGCGCGCAGCATGAGGTGCATGCCCTCGTCGAAGGTGTGGCCCTGCGCCCAGTGGTTCTTCGCGATCGCCAGGTATTCGTTGCGGACGTCGTCGCCCACCGGACGGCGGAACAGGCGTGGCAGGAACAGGCGCAGGCCGCGTTCGGCGAAGGCCACGTCGCTTTCCCCGTTCCGCCGGTTGCTGAAGCTCCACTCCCGCCACTCGCGGCGGCGGATGTCCTGCGGGCCATCGACGGTTTTGAACGGTCCCTCGATCTCCACGGCGTGGATCTGCAACGACGGGCCGTTGTCATGGTAGTGGTAGGCCAGCGTGTCCGCCAGCGCGCGGGAGGTGCCGGGTTCCTGCGCCATCTTCAGCGCGGCTTCCGTGTAGCGGTTGTCCGGGGTGGCGTCCGCCAGGTTCAGGTCCGGATTGTTGTAGGCGCGGAGAAAAATGTCCCAGCCGTTGCGGCCGCGCAACGGGGTGGTGGAGACGCGCTTGCGCGGGTTCCCCGGGAAAAGCATTTCCTGCCACGCGGCGAGGAAACGGGGTTCCTTGAACCGCTCCTCCAGCAGGGCGGTGAAGCCCTCCGGCTCATGGTCCAGCTCCGCGTTCAACCAGCGGAAGGCGGGCGTCTGGCCCTCGTGCAACTCCGCCTCGAAGGTGACGGTCTCCGGCGTTTCGCTGGTGACGGAGATCTCCTGGAGCAGGCGGAAATTCGTGATCCGCATGCGGTCGCTGGCGGACAGGTCGCGCGCGCGCACCTCCAGGATCATCGGGTCCTTGCCCTTCGGCCGGAAGGCGGAGGTGGAGACGGTGATGCGGTAGATGCCGGAGTCCTGGATCTCGATCTTGCTGGGCCACGTGCAGCTCCGCATCAGGTCCGGGCTGCGGGAGGCCAGGCGCAGCGCGTCGCCATGCAGGGAGGCGGCGGAGAAACTCAGCACCAGATCCTGGATGCCCGCCGTGCGCTTCGTCACCGGCGGCTTCGGCCTTGGCGGCGGGAACAGCTCGTCCGCGATCTGGCGGGCGACTTCATGGTAGGACTCCAGCAGGGGAGGGGAAAGCACCAGCGCCTCCGCCACCGTGTCAAAGCCGTGGTCCCGCGTGTCGCGCGGGAATCCCGCGGGCAGGTCGAAGTCGTGCATCTGGAAAGTCGTCCGGATGGAGTTCCGGTATTCCAGCCGGTTCAGGCGGCGTGGCAGCGTGCCGCCGAACGGGGTGTGGCGTTTCAGCTCGCCATCCAGAAAGGAAAGCAGCGTCTTCTTTTCCTCCGCCGTCGGCTGTTCCTTGTCGACCGGTGGCATTTGCTGGTGGGCCAGCACGTTGAAGACCTTTTCCCAGTCTTTGCCCGCCTTCGCCTTGCTCCAGTCGATGTCCAGCCCGTCGAGGTTGATGCCGCCCTTCGCGTCGTCCTCGTTGTGGCACTTCACGCAGCGGCTCTCCAGCACGGCCACCACGTCATCCGGGATGGAGGTGGACTTGCCCGCCTCCGCCGCATGGACCGTGGACGTTACGAACCCGGCCGCGCCCACCAGCAGGAGGCGGCCACACATTCCGGCATCAGGCATCATGAAAAGAGCTGGTTCATGTTCCTCGATGCGTTGGAGAAGTTGCCGGACTCCATGCCGAGGCGTTGTTTCAGGGTGATGTAGAGGTCGCCCAGCAGCGGGGCGTCCTTCGCCTTGCTGTCGATGGCGATGTGCTGGCCGTGGCCGAAGCCGCCGCCCGCCACCAGTGTGGGGAGGTTCGTGTTGCTGTGGCGGCTGGCGTCGCCCATGCCGGTGCCCAGCAGGATCACGGTGTCATCCAGCAGGGACTTGCCCTCCGGGTTTTTCTTTTCCGAAAGCTGGCTCAGGAACCCGGCGAAGCACGCCATGTGCGCCCGCTCGATGGCGATGAGGTCGCGGATCATCTCCGGGTCATTGCCGTGGTGGGAGAGCGCGTGGTAACCGGCCTTCAGGACCGCGCCGTCGATGGCGAAAACCTGGCCCAGGCCGTCCAGGAAGAGGGACATCACGCGGGTGGAGCCGGTGTCCAGCGCCAGCGTCATGAGGTCATACATGATGGTGCCCGCCTCCATCTGCAGGTTCGGCGTGATGGGGTCGTAGCTGGGCAGCTTGTAGCCGGGATCCGGTGAAGGTTGGTCCAGCGCGGCGAGCTGGCGGCCCATCTTGTTCTCCACACTGCGGAAGGAATCGAAGAACTCGTCCAGCTTGTCCTTGTCCCGCTGCGGCAGGTTCGCCTGCAGGCGCTTCGCGTCCTCCAGCACGCTGTCGATCGAGCTTTGCCCGCTCTTGAGCAGGTATTCCGTGCGCTCGCGGCTCGCCTTGGAGGCGAACAACTGGCGGTAGAGCACGCTGGGCCGCACCGTGGCCGGCAGGCCGATGCCCTGCTTGGTGAAACTCATCGACTTCGCGCCCTCGCCCATGCCGGTCGCCAGTTCCACGGAGGCGAAACGCGTCTTCGCGCCGATCTCATCCGCGATCTGCTGGTCCACCGAGTAGGAGCCGGGGGCATTGCCGCAGAGGAAGTTCGACCACGCCTTGTGGCCATTGGGCGCGCGGTGGTCCAGGCCGGAGAAAATGGTGATCTGATCCCGGTGTGGCTCCAGCGGCGTGAGGCTGGCGGGCATGGTGTAGTCCCGCCCGGCGGTCTTCGGGAAAAATGCGGGCTGGTGCCAGCCGAGGTAGGAGCCGATGGCGATGAAATTCTTCGCCCGCTTCGCCGTGGCGGCGGTGGTGGCCGCGGCGGCGCGTGATCCGCCGAACGCTTCGAGGGCGGGCAGGGCGATCAGCGCGGTCGCGCTGCGCAGGAAACGGCGTCTGGAAAAAGTGGGCTGCATGGTGGCTGGCAACAGGGATACGTGCCGGATGACGCCGAGATTTCCGGAAATCCGTCAACTGTGGACACTCTTCCCCAAAGGTCTTCCAGAAATGGCAGACCCGCAACCGCCGGCGCGCTGAGGTTTTCCGGGCCGGGACCGCGGGATTCATCCCGCTTGGCTTCGCATGCTGGCTGGATTCTCCGGGGCGGGATGAATCCCGCGGTCCCAGTGGATCTTCCCCAGCCCCATCAGAACTGCCAGGTCGCGGAGAGGAAGAAATTCCGGCCTGGTGCCGTGGTCCGGTCATCGACCGCCGAGGTGTGGCCACCGCCGACCCCCGCGAGGCCCAGATGCCCGCCGCCACGGCGGACGGTGGACCAGTTCCAGTATTGTTCATCGAAGATGTTGTTCACCCCGGCGTTCAGGGTCAGGCCGCGGACCGGTTTCCACCATGCCAGCAGGTCGAGCGTGAACCAGGAGTCCGGGCGGAACATCTCCCCGTTCATGGTCGTGTCATCCGTGCGTGTGACCGCTCCTGTGTAGGTGCCGATCATGCGCGCGCCGTATTTTCCGTCCGGATCCGCGTAACCGATGAAGCCGATGGCTTTCCACGGCTCCACGGTGTTCACCGGCTCATCCTTCGTCAGGTTCTGGCCGATGGTGTATCCCGCGCTGAGGCCCAGAGAGACACCCGTGAGCGCGGATTTCCAGGAACCCGCGTCCCATTCGCCGCTGGCCTCGATGCCGTAGATCTCCGCCTCACCCTGGTTCATGGTGGTGGTGATCACATGGCCGCCCGGCAGGACTTCGAGTATCTGGTTGTTCTCGATGAAATCCTGGTAGCGGGTGTAGAACAGCTCCACCCCCACACGCCCACGGTCGTCCTCCGCCTTGTAGCCCAGCTTGAAGGCGTGGCTGGTTTCCTCCTGCAGGCTGGGATTGGGAACGGTGGTCTGGCTGCTGGCTCCCGTCGCCGGATGGTCGAAAACCATGGTCAGTTCCTCCGCGGTCGGATTCCGTGTGCCCAGTGCGTAGCCGGCATACACGCGCGAGTTCTCCGTCGGCAGGAACGCCACGTCGAACCGCGGTGAAAGGGTGAGATTGTCATACCCGTCGCTCGCCTGCGGAGCGGTCGCGGCACCGCCCAGTGCCCCCTGCAGCCGGTCGAGGAACTGCTGCGTCAGGTTCGTGTCGATCTGGTGGTAGTCCAGCCGCAGACCGGGGGAGAACTCCCACAGTGTCCCCAGCTTCACGTCGTCCTGGAACACCAGACCCACCCGGGTGGTCTCCGAAGGGGCGAAGGAAATGCGGTCGGTGTCCGTCGTGGTGACGATGGAGGTGATGATCGGGTTCAGGGGATCGGTCAGATCCCGGACCACCTGTCCGCGGGTCTCCGTCCGGTCAAACCTGTTCGATGACTTCTCCATCGAGGCGTCGATGCCGAAGAGGAATTTGTGCTCCTGGTCGTCGAATTCCACCGTCTTGTGGGCGAACGAAGTGATGCCATAAAGTTCGGTTTCGAACTCTATCTCCTGGGTGCGGTTGCGCCCTTCCACCATCAGGCCGGGGTTGTTGGCGAGGAGCCATGTGCGCCATGGCGCCGGGATGGCAGGCAGATAGGGGACCAGTGGGCCGCCCAGATCCAGCGCGCGGACCGTCGGGTTCGTGCTGGCATTCCGGCTGCCGCTGGTGGCGCTCTGCCAGTAGGCCTGCGTCTCCACCTTGTCCACCCAGCCGCCCAGCGGTTGGTAGAGCCATTTCAGGCTCAGGCGGCTGCGCTCCACATCCTGCCAGTTGTCGATGCTCTGCCGGAAGATGGTGAAGATGCCCCCGGCGGGATCGATGGCGCTCCGCATGTCAGCGTGGAGGTTCCGTTCGTAGTGCTCGAACGTGAACTGGAACACATGGTCCCCGGCGTCGTAGCCGACCTTCGCCAGCCACGCGGAGCTGTCGATGGACATCGGGTCCGGCGGGATGCTGCCGTTGTTGGCCGTCTCATTGGACTCGCGGCCCGCGTAAAGCAGGAGATAGTCCAGTCCACCCGAGCGGCCACCCCCGCCGAGCTGCCATGCCAGGCCGTCATTGCGGGAGAAAAACTGGGTCCGTGCCAGGCCGCCCCAGGTCTTGTCCACGTAGAGATCCCGGGGATCGAGCGTCTTCATCGAGATGACACCCCCCATGGAGTCGGAGCCATACTGCGCGCTGGCCCCGCCTTTCAGGATCTCCACGAGCTGGAACATGGACGGGTCGAAATAGTCCCTCCCCATGCCACCGGCTCCGCTCTCCTGTCCGGCGTCGAACGAGGTCGAGATGTATTCCGGCGGCTGGCGGATGCCGTCCACCTCGATGCCCACCCGGTTGCCCTCGATGCCCCGGATGTTGAACGATGCGGAGCCTGAGGAAGCGTAGCCCACGGAGCCGTCGCCGGTGGTGGAGTCAAAGGGCACGACGACCGTCGGGTCATATTTCACCATCGAACCCAGATCCTGCACGCCGTTCTCCGCCATGGTCCGGGAGTCGATGCGCGTGGTGGTTCCCCGGATGTTCAGGAAAGGGTCCCGCACGGCGGACACCACGATCTCCCCGAGCGTTTCCTCGGTGGCGGAGGCGGGCTTGTCGTCCGCCGCCGTGGCTTCACCGGAGATCTCCTTTTCCAAGGGGATATCCGTCTCTTCCACCTGCGCCTGGAGCGGCGCGGCGGCGATGAATGGGAGGAGGAAGATGGATTTCATCGGCAGATGGCCAGGGTTCGCTGACCTCAGTAGGAGATGCGGATGCGCATGAAGCGGCGGGCATTCCCGCTGACGGTGACCTCATCCTGGATGGTGAGGAGATTCCCGCCGGTGACAGGTTGTGAGGAGATGCCGTCCGGCCCGTCCCCGCTCCAGATCCATGGCGAGGCTCCTGCCTTGCTCGCGATCACCTTCCAGTCCGCCAGATCCGCGCTTGAGAGGACCTGGTAGGTGAGTTCCTCAGGCGGGGTGGTGGGGAGCCTGAAGGAAATGGATGGCCGTGGACCCGCGCTGGAGATGGCGGGGAGATTGGACGCCCCGTGATCCACGTCCGCGGAGTCCGGGCGGGTACCCAGCGCATACTCGATGAGGTTGGGGATGCCGTCGCCATCCGGGTCCGCGTCGTCCGCTGCATCCCCGCTGTTGGCGGTGGTCTGGAAATACTGGTCACGCCAGGTCTGGAGCGGTGTGGAGGCCGGGGCCGCCAGATTTCGGAACTGCGAGGCGACGTCCACGCGCGCGCCGGAAACGGAGGTGTGGCTGGCGTAGGGCGTGGTGATGGTCACGGACGTGATGTTCACGCCGATCTGGGACAGGTCCCATTGCCACATGACCCCGCGGTAGGTGAAGGGATCGGTTCCTGCCTCACCGCCGATGCCGTTGTCTTCGACGCGGCTTCCACCGAAGATGACTGGCAGCGGCTCGAGATTCTGGCTCCCGCCGTTGTAGCTGAGGCGGGGGATGTTGGTTCCGGGATAGAGGGTGGCGGGATCCCAGAGGAGATCGACCTGGAAAACGGCCTGCTTGATCGCGAAACTGCCGGTCGTCTTGGTGGTGGTGGTCTGGTAGGCCCCGCCCCAACTGTAAAGCCCGGAGGTCGCGCCGTAGCCGGGTGAGTGGACACGGAAGTCCACGGAGGCGTCGGTGAAGTCATCCGGGGAGCATTCGTATTGCACCGGATTCGTCCCGGGAACCGGTACGGTGTTGGTGCCGGAAAGAAGGGACCACACCGCATTTTCGGTCGTGCCTTGGAGGGCCGGCGTGACCAGCAGCGACTGGCCCGCGGCGGGCAGCGTCAGCATCGCCGCTGCGAAGATGGACAGGAGTTTCAAGGTTCTCGGGATGGTTGCGTGTGGCGGGACGGGGAGGATGGCGGCCCGCCGTGTGGCGGACCGGCCATCACCGGAAGGTCCGGCGGGTTTCCCGCTCATTTCTTGCGGCGCAGCAGCAGCAATCCGCCCAGACCGCCGAGCAGGGCGAAGGATGGCTCCGGGATGAGGCTGCCGCCGGGGTTCTGGTCGAATTGTTCCAGCTTCATCCCATAAAGGCTGGAGTGCTGGACTCCGTTGAAAGTGATGTTGAAGCCGGTGATCGGCTCGGTGATCCCGCTCAGATCCCACTGGAATCCGTAGGTGTTGGTGTAGAGTGGCTCCGGTCCGGTGCCGGGATCGAAGGTTCCGTTGTCGAATCTGCTGATCACCCCGCTGTAGGTGGCGGCCACGCTGGTTCCGCCCTGCGCTCCCGCGGTGAAGCTCAGCACCGGCTCGACGTTGTTGTAAAAGTCGTAACCCATCGCCTCTCCGAACTGGATCTGGAAAACGATGGTGGTCAGGCCGCTGACCGGTGTGCTGTCGTTCACACTGAGCTGCGCTCCGTTGGTGTTGGGTGTGAGGAGCGTCCCGCCGAAATAGATCGAGCCGCTGGCGGGATACGCCGCGCCGCTCACCTTCGTCAGGGTGGCGGAGTTGTCTCCCGCTCCCTGGGAGGAGATGGGCGATGGCCAGGCACCGAAGCCGGGGAAGCCGCCATAGCCGGGCAGCGCGCTGGCATTGAGGTCATTCCAGGTCGAGGTTCCGGCGGCGCCCGGAGAGGTCAGGAATGGATCACCCGTGACACCGGCGCCGACCAAGGTCGTGATCGCTTGTGAAGTGGCGCTGGCCAGGATCGTTGCAACGAATGCACCGAGGATCGGGCGGGGAACTGGGGAAGTCAGGTTCATGGTATTGTTTCTGTGTTCGGTGGGGTGCGCCCGTCGGGCCGGGAAGCGTCCGGCCATCGGTGCGTTGTTGGGGGGATGGTGGAGGGTGAATGCCGTCCCTGCTCCCGGTGGGTTGCTCGAAAGTAGCGGTCAGTTGACCTTTCCGCTGCGTGGGGCCACCTCCGGTCGATGGCCAGGCACAGGGAGAATCCCGGTTACCGGGAAAGGGAGATATAGGGCGTCAGGCTCTCGGAGATCTTCGCCGCGTCCGGGGATGCCTTTTCCAGTTCCTTGAACTTGGCGGCCAGTGGCACACCGTCCTGTTCACTGCTGTAGGAGAACTGCGGGCCTTCCTTCTGGACGGCATCCAGCCAGAAGGCGCGGACGTTGTTCCAGAACGGGCTGCTCTTTTCCCACCAGGCGATGGCTTCCTGCGACAGCGGGCTGTCGGTTTTCACATACTGGTTGAGGCCGGTCTCATAGGACAGGACGGTCTGTTTGCCTTCGCGGTCCACCACCTTCCGGTTGTCCTGGGTGTGGACCCAGCCGTTGGCGGTGATGGTGTGGCGGTTGGTGCCCAGGAGGTAGTCGTAGTCCTTCCGCTTCGTGTATTCCCGGCGCGGCAGCGGGCGGCGGGTCGGTTCGCTGGTCCAGGAGGACTCGCCGAAGCGGTGCGTCCATTTGCCGAGCGATTCGTAGCGCGGCGTGTCGTCGATGCTGGTGACGAGCTGGGACCATTTGCCCGCGGCTTCCTCCTTGGAGACCACCTTGCGGCTCCACTTCGGCGCGTCCTCGCTGCCGGAGTAGTCCAGGATGTGGGTGTCCTCCCAGGTCCAGACCTGCGTCCAGTGCTTGATCACCTGCTTGCGGGGGCCGGCTTCGACGACCAGCAGGTGCTGGAGGGCGATGCGTCCGGGCGTGTCTTCCGCCACGACCACCGTTTCAAAAGCATCCTCGTGGTAGGGAACGCTGAGAGGCTTGTAGTCCGGGGCGATGGCCACGGTTTCGATGAATTCAAAGGAAACGTCGAACTGCCCCGCCATGGCGAGGATGGCGCGGCGGTCTTCTTCAGGTGGAGCGCCGGCGGCGAGCAGGGTGCCTGCGAGGAACAGGAGTGAGGTCAATTTCATGCCGCCCGGAGACTGCCGGGCCGCGGCGGGGGTTGCTAGCGGTTGGTTGCTTCAAATTAGCGGAGGAATGTCATTGCCCGGGTAGGGCTACCTCATTTCGGGAATCCAACCGCGAATGGACGCGAATGAACACGAATGGAGGCAGGCTGATCCTGATGGAGGAGGAGAGGGGATTTTCCGGATGGAGAACATCACCACCCAACCCTGATTCACGGGAATTCGCGTCCATTGGTGTTCATTCGCGGTTCGGATTTTGTGAAACAAGCCGACAACCGTCCTGACAATTCCGAAATGAGGCGGCCCTGCATTGCCGGGAAAGGGCGGGGAATCTTCTGAATCGCGGCATCTTTTCCTGCTTTTCCGTAGGGCGTATTCCTTTGCGATTGCCAAGGGCCGGGGATTGTCGGAACGGATGGCGGATCAAAGGGTGTTTCTCCCTGCATTTCCGTATCCCATGAATTCTCCCGTTCGTATCCTCTGTGTCGGTGCCGGTCATATGGGGCGCTCCCATGCGCTCGCCTATCACCAGATCGATGGCTTCGAGATCTGTGGCATCGTCACCCGCTCCGCGGAGTCCGCGCAGCGGCTCAACGGGGAGTTGGGCGCATCTTACCCCGCATTCACGGACTTCGATGAAGCCCTCCGGGCGGCGTCGCCGGACGCGGTCTCCATCTCCACCTACCCGGACACCCACGCGGCCTTTGCGGAAAAGGCGTTCGACGCGGGCTGCCACGTGTTCATCGAAAAACCGCTCGCGGAGACGGTGGAGGACGCGGAGCGCATTGTTGCCAAGGCGCGGGAAAAGAACCGCAAGCTGGTGATCGGCTACATCCTCCGCCACCACCCGAGCTGGATCAAATTCATCGAGCTGGCGCAGACGCTGGGCAAGCCGCTGGTCATGCGCATGAACCTCAACCAGCAGTCCTACGGGGCGAACTGGAACACCCACAAGGCGCTCCTTTCCTCCATCTCCCCGGTGGTGGACTGCGGTGTCCACTATGTGGACGTCATGTGCCAGATGACCGGGGCGAAGCCCGTGCGCGTGTCCGGCCTGGGCGCGCGCCTCACCGACGAGCTGCCGGACGGAAAGATCAACTACGGCCATCTCCAGGTCACCTTCGACGACGGTTCCGTGGGCTGGTACGAGGCGGGGTGGGGTCCGATGATGAGCGAGGTGGCGTTCTTCGTGAAGGACGTCGTCGGGCCGAAGGGCTGCGTCTCCATCGTCGCGGACAAGGCCAGCTCCGAAGGCCAGAGCGCGAATGTGGACGCCCACTCACAGACCCAGTCGCTCCGCCTGCACCACGCCACGCTGGGGGAGGATGGGAACTTCACCCGCAAGGATGAGATCATCCGCCTGGATGATGAGCCGGACCACGACGGCCTCTGCCACCGGGAGCAGGAATATTTCCTCAAGGCCATCCGTGAGGACCTGGACCTGGGTTCCCACATGGATGACGCCATCGCCTCCATGCGGATCGTCCTGGCGGCGGATGAGAGTTTCCGCACCGGGAAAACCGTTGATCTCTGAAAAAATAGGCGTTTTCCGGAAAAACGTCATAAGAAGGCGGAATTTCATCCCGTAACCGGATTCCCGCGCGGGGATCGGTCTGATCCGATCCCACCGGGATACGACCATGGGAAAACCGATCCAGGAACAACTCGCGCCGCACTCCGCTCCGGATGTGGTGGCGTGCGCCCGCATCGAGGGGGACAACTTCGGCTGCCAGTGGCATTTCCACCCGGAGCTGGAGTTGACGCTGGTCCAGTCCGGCGGAACCCACCGCTGGATCGGTGACAAGATCACGCCGCTGAAGAACGGGGATCTCACCTTTCTCGGCTCCAACCTGCCGCACGACTACCGCAACGAGGTCATCCCCGGAAAGCCGTTCCGGAAGGTGAAGGCGCTCAACGTCCAGTTCCACCCCCAGTTCCTCGGCAGGAACTGGCTCGCCCGGGCGGAAATGATCCCGATCAAGCGGCTTTTCGAGCAGGCGGAGAGCGGCATCCAGGTGACGGGCACCACGCGGGACCGGGTGGCTCTGGCCATGGGAAAGATGATCCAGGCGCACGGGCTGAAACGCCTCATCCTGCTGATGCAGATCCTCGATGACCTCGCCTCCTCGGATGAACTGGTCCGCATCTCGTCGCCCGGATTCACGCCGGAGATCCACATTTCGGAAAGCGAGCGCATGGGGCTGGTGTCCGCCTACATCCAGGAGAACATCGCGAAGCCCATCTACCTCGCGGATGTGGCGAAGCACATCGGCGTCAGCGAGGTGACCTTCAGCCATTACTTCCGTTCCCGAACGGGAAAGACCTTCCCGTCCTACCTGAACGAACTGCGGATCGCGCGGGTGTGCCGCAGGCTGGCGGAAACGGATGACACGGTGAGCCAGATCGCCTGGGCCTGTGGGTTCGACTCGATGGCGAACTTCCTGAAGCACTTCAAGCGCATCCACGGCTGCACACCGCGGGAGTACCGCCAGCGGGTGTTCCGTCCATGACGGAAAAAGCAAGTATTACCACCGAAATAGCGAAGATCGCGCCGCCGGAATGTGCTATGTTCCGGGGCTGTGAGATGCCAGATCTTCCCATCCCCTGAGAGTGCCTGCAGAGCCATCGCGCATGAGATGCGGTCGCTCATCGAACGCCGTGCGGCGGAGGGCCGGACGGCGGTGCTGGGGCTGGCCACGGGAAAGACGCCGCTGCCGCTCTACCGGGAACTGGTGCGCCTGCACCGTGAGGAGGGCCTGTCATTCTCGAACGTGATCGCTTTCAACCTCGATGAATACTTCGGCCTGCTGCCCTCCCACCCGCGGAGCTACCGGACCTTCATGCAGGAGCATCTTTTCGGCCACATCGACATCCGTCCGGAGAACGCCCACATCCCATCCGGGAGCCTGGACCCCGGCGATATCGGCCCCCATTGCCGGGCTTATGAAGCGCTGATCGAGGCGTGCGGCGGGATCGATCTCCAGATCCTCGGCATCGGCAGGACCGGCCACATCGGCTTCAACGAGCCGGGCGCGGGCCGGGGGTCGAGGACTTCGCTGGTGAGGCTGGACCACATGACCCGGACGGACGCGGCGGGGGACTTCGGCGGGGCGGACAGGGTGCCGTCGCACGCCATCACCATGGGCTGCGGGACCATCCTGGAGGCGCGGCGGATCATCTTGATGGCGTGGGGCGCGGCGAAGGCCGGCATCGTGGCGGAAGCATTCGACAGGCCGGTTTCCGATGAGGTGCCCGCCTCCTATCTCCAGGAACACCCGGACGCCTCCGTCTATCTGGACAAGGCCGCCGCGGCGGACCTGGAGGGGCATCTTTGTGTTGAAGAAAAGCAGCATGTTTTAAAGGATTAGGATGAACGGAGCCGGAAGCCGCACCCGTTCTATCCCCCGCTTGTCGCAGTCTCACTGAACCAATCTCCCAACAACCCACTACCCTGATGAATCCATCCGACCCATCCCGGCGCCAGTTCCTGACCGCCGCCGGTGCCACCGCCGCGGTGACCGCATTCCCCGCCGTCCTGCGGGCGCAGAACGCGTCCAACAACGCCACCCTCAAGATCGGCCTCGTCGGCTGCGGCGGCCGTGGGACCGGTGCCGCCAGCCAGGCGCTGGAGGCCGACCCGAACGTGAAGCTGTGGGCCATCGGTGATGCGTTCGCTTCCCAGATCCCCGCCTCCCTGAACAACCTGTCGAAGTTCGGCGGCAAGGTGGAGGTCCCGGAGGCCCGCCGGTTCTCCGGGCTGGACGCCTACCAGAAAGTCATCGAAAGCGGTGTCGATGTGGTGATCCTCACCTCACCTCCCGGCTTCCGGCCGCAGCACCTGCGTGCCGCCGTGGAAGCGGGGAAACACGTCTTCTGTGAGAAGCCGATGGCGGTGGATGTCGCGGGCGTGAAGTCCGTGGTCGAGTCCGCGAAGCTGGCGAAGCAGAAGGGGACCACCATCCAGCACGGCTTCTGCTGGCGCTTTTCCCCGAACACGCGGGAAGGCTACGGCAAGGTGCTCTCCGGTGAGCTGGGCCGCGTGATTTCCGTCTATGGAACCTATCTGGCCGCCGTGCCGAAACCCTCCACCGCGATCGACCAACGGAACCCGGAGTGGGGTGATGTGGAATGGCAGATCCGCAACTGGATGGGCCATGGCTGGCTGTCCGGCGGACCACTGGTCGAGCAGGGCATCCACACCGTGGACAAGATCGCCTGGGCTATGGGTGACGTGGCTCCCATCGCGGCGCGTGGCTCCGGCGGCCGCGCCCAGCGGGATGACGACGGCAGCGTGTGGGACCACTATGACGTCGCATTCGAGTATCCGGGCGGCGTCGTCTGCCACATCGGCCAGCGCCAGTTCAAAGGTGCCTTCAGCGAAGTGGTGGACCGCGTTTATTGCGAGAAGGGCACGCTCGAGGCCCCCAGCCGCGTCCTGACGAAGGACCCCGCCGGCAAGATCACTTGGGCCTTCCGCGACCAGCCGGAGAACATGTACCAGGTGGAGCACAACGAATGGTTCGCCGCCATCCGCGCGGGCAAGGAACTCAACACCGGCGAATACATGGCCAACAGCACCATGCTCGGCCTGCTGGCGCGCGAGGCCGCACAGACCGGCCAGCGCATCACCTGGGACGAGATGTGGAAAGCGAACCAGGACCTCGCGCCCGACGACCTGAAGATGGGCGACAAGTTCGCCGTGCCGCCGGTCCCCGTGCCGGGCGTCTACAAGCTCGTCTGAGAATGCTTTTTCCCGGAGCCGCCGCACGGGGCGGCTCCGGGAGTTTCGTGAGACTCCCATCTTCCATGATGAACCGACCTTCCGCCATCGCCATCGCGGCGCACCCCGATGACATCGAATTCAAGATGTGCGGCACGCTGCTGCTGCTGAAGCGGGCGGGCTGGGACATCCATTGCTTCAACCTGGCGACGGGCAGTGGCGGCAGCACCGTGCATGACGCGGAGGAAACCTCCCGCATCCGCGCGCAGGAGGCCCGCAACGCGGCGGACCTCATCGGCGCGACCTGGCACCCGCCGATCGCGGATGATCTGGAAATTTTCTACAACGCGGAACTGCTGCGGAAAGTCGCGGCGGTGATCCGCGAGGTGAAGCCCGCCATCGTCCTGACGCATCCCCTTGAGGACTACATGGAGGACCACATGATCACGGCCCGGCTGGCGGTGACCGCGACCTTCGCCCATTCCATCCCGAATTTCCGCACCGACCCCGAGCTGCCCGCCTACTCCGGGGATGCCACGGTCTATCACTGCATGCCCCATGGCGGCAGAGATCCCCTCCGCAGGCCTGTCACCGCCGGATCATGGGTGAACACGACGGACGTCCATGAGACCATCCGCGGGGCGTTGTCCGCCCATGAGAGCCAGCGCGGCTGGCTGGATGCCACGCAGGGCATGAGCAACTACATCAAGTCACTGGACGACCATGCCCGCAACATGGGCGGCCAGTCCGGGAAATTCGCCATGGCGGAGGGCTGGTGGCGGCACCTCCACCTCGGCTTTTCGCAGGAGGATGTGGACCCGCTGGCTGAGGTGCTCGGTGCTGACTACGTGCTGAACCCGGAGTTCGAGGCGCTCATTTCAACGGATGCCCCGGCCATCCGTGAGGTCCCGCATTTCCAGCGGGCACAGTGAGAGGGGAGGACTACTGGGACCGCGGAATTCATTCCGCCCCGGAGAATCCAGCCATCATGCGAAGCCAGGCGGAATGAATTCCGCGGTCCCAGTCTTTCAACCCGCTCCGCCACCAAAATCGCCGTCTTGATTTGCATTTGGCACATTTGCCGCTTAGTGTGACAGGGTTATGCATCAGCACCCGATTTTCGTAGGAGGTTCCCGCAACGGAACCGCAGTGGAGGACCAGACGGACCGCCGTTCGTTCACCTTTGTCGATGGCTACCTGGTGGAGCCGGGGCATTGCCCGCTGAAGTTCCCGATCAACGCCACCATCGAGCTGTATCTGCTCGACCATGTCGAAAAGGAGAATGGCGAGTCCGTGGAGGCGTATTTCCTCGCGGATCTGGATGAGAAGCAGCGCCGCGAGCGTGTTTCCCTGCTGACGGCCGCCTGAAGTTTCCGGCGGGCGGGCAACCATCCGATAAGGTTGGTGTTCCATCCGGGCGGGCATACAGTCCCGCTGTCCGTGATGATGGTTCCCATGAAAACATGCGCCGCCGCCCTTGCGGCATTGCTGCTGGCCGCCTGCCAGGGCGGAAAGGAAGAGGAAGCGGGGAATTTCCCCGTGAAGGACGGCATGGTCGCCCTGCCGGGCGGAACCTACCAGATGGGTTCGTCCGGATCGTTCGATACGCCGTATGGCATGAAGGAGTTCCCGGAGGAAGCTCCCGTCCGCACGATCACAGTGAAGCCATTTTCGATCGACCGGACGGAGGTCACCAACGACCAGTTCGCCGCGTTCGTGAAGGCGACCGGCTATGTGACCTTCGCGGAGCGTCCCGCGAGGCTGGAGGACTTCCCACCGGAAGCGCGGGCGAGCCTGCCCCAGGGTGGCTTCAACCAAGGGAGCCTCGTTTTCACCAAACCGGCGGAATCCGTCGGTGACCCGAACACCGCGGACGCGGGATCATGGTGGCGGTGGGACCCGGAGGCGAACTGGCGGCATCCTTCCGGAAAGGCATCGTCCATCGATGGTCTTGGAACGCACCCCGTCGTCTGCGTGAACCATGAGGACGCCGCCGCCTATGCGAAATGGGCGGGCAAGCGTCTGCCCACGGAGGCGGAATGGGAGTTCGCCGCGCGCGGCGGACTGTCCGGAAAGACCTACACCTGGGGGGATGAGATGAAACCCGGCGACAAGTGGATGGCGAACACCTTCCAGGGGGAATTCCCCGCCGGTGACTCCGCTGCGGACGGATTCACCTCCACGGCACCCGTGGGCACCTTTCCCGCGAACGGCTACGGCCTCCGCGACATGGCGGGGAACGTGTGGGAACTCTGCTCCGACTACTATGATCCGGCCTACCCGACATACTGCGCGAAGGACAATCCCGCCGGGCCGGAAACGTGGCTCAACCGCACGACCGGGGCGAAAAAATCCGGTCCTCCGCATCATGTGACGAAGGGCGGATCCTACCTCTGCCACGTCTCCTACTGCATGCGCTACCGTCCGGCGGCGCGGCATTCACTGGAGGAGGATTCACCCGCCAACCACACCGGCTTCCGCTGCGTGAAGGATTGAGTAGGAAAAAGATTGGCAGGGCGTGGCGGCCCTGCCTTCCCCCCGGTCCAGCCGTAGCGGCGGAACCGTTCCGCTGGCTGGATCACTTCTTCGACAGCGCTTCCATGTAGTCGAGGAGGCTGGCGAATTCATGGATGGTCAGGCCGGATGCGAGGCCGGGTGGCATCATCGAAATCGGGGGTTTTTCCCGGGTTGCGATGTTCTTCGTCTCCACGGTCGT
Organism: Akkermansiaceae bacterium; assembly: GCA_019634595.1. NCBI lineage: Bacteria > Pseudomonadati > Verrucomicrobiota > Verrucomicrobiia > Verrucomicrobiales > Akkermansiaceae > Akkermansiaceae bacterium. The sequence continues at coordinate 1,218,054 of JAHCBC010000001.1, read as the reverse complement.
CTCCTGGCCGGTGATGTTGCGGAGCGTGACCTTTTCCGCGCTTTCGAAGGTCACGAACCCGACGTGGCTCTGGCCGTCCTTGGTGGTGATGGCGTTGGTGGCGAAGCCCTGGGAAACCGTCTTGTTGGGATCAAGGATGGCTTCGGCCAGCTCGGCGCGCTTGTAGGTCTGCGCGATGTTGCCGAGATAGGGGCCTTTCGGCGCCTGGCTTTCGTCGGTGGTGTGGCAGGTGTTGCAGGAAACACGGGCGAAGATCTGCTCTCCGGTGGCGGCATCACCCTTGGTCTTCAGGACCAGGGCGATGACCTCCTCGTTCTTCAGGCTGCCGACGAGCGGGCCGCTGGCCGCGGTTTTCTTTTCGAGCTTCATCGCCTTGGCGGCGTTCTTTGCTGCGTTGGAGACGCCCTTGTCCGGATCGTCGATGGCTTCCAGCACCTTGTCCGCGTAGGGGTTGTGCTTGAGCTGGGCGACGGCGCGGAGGATCTGCGCGCGCCGCTTCACGTCCTTCCAGCCTTCCTCGAGGGCCTTTTTCGTGGCTTCCCTGGACTCCGGCGTTCCGCTGGTGCGGGCGCTCAGGGTGAGGAGCGCGGCATCCGCCCACTGTGCGGTGGGTGTTCCGGTTTTCTCCGCTTCCTCTTCCAGGGCGTGGTGATGGTTCTCCAGTTTCTGGGACGCGAAGTAGGCATTCCGCGCCGCCTCGGCCTCCTTGCCGGAACCCTGGATCTTCGAAAGGTTGAGCAGCGTCTGGAGCGAGATGATCGCGCCCTCCGCGCTGTCCGTTTTGGAGAGGGCGATGACGGCATTCATCAGCATGGTGGCGGCGGCGGTGGATTCCATGCCGGTGGTGTCCGCCTGGGCGGCGGAGAGCAGCAGCGGGATGGCATCGACCGGGATGGTTTCCGCGGTGGCGAGCTGGGCGGCGGCGTCCGGCAGCAGCTTCGGGTCCTGCTTGGCGAGCGCGAGCACCCGTTCCAGCGCGTCATTGGACTGGATGCGGTTGCGGTTCATCTCCTTCACCAGGAAAGCCGCTTCCTCCGGGGGCGCCTTGGCGAGGATCTCCTTGAGCGCCTCACCGACACGCGGGGTCTCACTCCACGGTTCCGGCTGGTAGTAGGGTCCGCGGGTGTCCGGGCGGGTTCCCCAGGAATCGCCCTTCCACTCGCCGTCGTGGAAGTAGAGGCGGCAGAGCGCGGAAAGGAGGCCTTGGCGTTCTTCCAGGTCCTTCGTCCTGTCCAGCCACCCGATGAGGCCGGTGACGACTTCCGGCTTGTGCATCCGTGCCAGCGCCAGCAGCGCGTCCGGACGGCCGCGTGACTCCGGATCGTGCTGCGGGCCGGCGGCGCTTTCACCGGGATCGGTGGTGTCACCCGCGGCGTCGGCCAGGTAGCTGAAGGCCAGTTCGTGGTCCTGCATCTTTGCCAGCGCCTGGACGGCGGTGTGGCGGACGAGGGTGTCGGAGTTGCCCAGCGTGAGGTTGAAGACGGCTTTCCGCGTGGCGCGGTTCCATGCCGGGGAGGCGGAGATCATCCGGTTGAGCTGGACCAGGGTGGAGGGCTGGTTTTTCCACCCCTTCGGGATGGTGAAGCTGCCGTCGTGCTTCTTCGCCACCCAGTCCGCGTCTTCCGCGGTGCCGCGGGCGACCAAGGCGTCGAACGCGGGATCTGCGGGGAGTTTGGAGATCGCTTCGGACAGAGCCTTGCCCTTCTCCGGGAAAAGCGTGAAGGCCAGCAGTGCGGTGGCCCGTGCGGCGATGGGCTTTTCGGGATCCGCGGCGAGCGCGGTGAGTCCTTCCACGGCGGCGTCCGGCAGGCCCCGGCGGATCAGCTCGCGCTGGGCCTCGATCCGGCGGCGGTAGCTTTCGGATTCGCAGAGTTTCACCAGGTCCGCGTCGGAGGCCTTGCGGAAATCCGGCAGCGGCTCGGGTGTGAAGCCCTTCGGTTTCACCTGCACGATGAAGCCGACCTCCGGGCCTTCCCAGTTGAAGGTCGCGCCCTTCCAACTGGCGAGATAGACGCGGCTCATGGCGTCCACATCGCCATCGGTCGGGCGGTAGAGCTTGATGAACGGCTTCGGCGGTTCCGTCTCGGTGAAGGCGGCGCTCTTGATCTTCAGGGTATGCCGCCACAGCGCGCCGGTGCCCCAGTCCGCGGTGAACGGCGCGTTGTTCCACTCACCGAAGCCCGGCTCATCGATATAGACCGCGCCGCAACCGGAGCCACCGCCGTAGTCCGCGATGGGCTGGATGATCTCGTCACCGAAGTTCTTGTAGAGCCGCGGGTAGCCGTGGTCGCCCAGTCCGGTGAACTGGTGGAAGCGCACGTTCCAGCCGCCGCCGTCATTCGTGTTGTCCCGGGTGAACATGTCCATCTCCGGGCTGATGGCCACCTCCAGGATGTTGCGGGTGCCGGTGGCGTAGATCTGGATGTCGGAGCCGTCCGGCCGCACGCGGATGACGCCGCCGTTGCGGTGCTGGAGCGTCTTTCCGTCGGAGCCGGTCGCCTTCATGAAGGCGAAGTCACCGCCCGCGATGTAGAGCCAGCCGTCCACCCCCATGCTGATGCCGTTGGTGGTGTGGTCCGCCGGGCGGTCCGCGAAGCCGAAGGCGATGTCGCTGACGAGCCGCTTCTCCTCCTCCGCGACTCCGTCCCCGTCCTTGTCGATGAAGGCGGAAAGGTGCGGCGGGTGGACCACATACAGGCGGTCGTTGTCCCACAGCACGCCGCGGGGCGAGTCGATCTCACAGAAAACCTTCGTCTCATCCGCCCGGCCGTCGCCGTCCGTGTCGCGCAGCCGGATGACCCGTCCGCGTTTCGGCGCCTTGCCTTGCGCGCCGTTGCCATCGCTGGCCACGTAGAGGTCGCCGTTCGGAGCGGCGGCCAGGAACACCGGATAGTTCGCGGCGGAAGCCGTAGCGAACAGGGAAACGTCGAAATCCTCCGGTACCGTGACTCCTTTCAGGATCTCCGCTTCCTGCTCCGGGGTCAGCTTCGTGATGGAAGGCGGCGGGTTGCCCTCCTTCGCGAAGGGATCGGTTGCCTTGTCATAGGGTTTCTTGTCCTGCGCGTGGGCGGCGAGGGTGAGGGCGAGCAGCGGGGAAAGTCGGCGGATCATGGGTTTCAAGGCGTCAGTCTGGGAGATTTTGCGGGAAGGGGAAGCTATTCGTGGAAGACGGCGGGAATCTTTCACGGCTCCGCCGCCGGGGTAACGTAATGGCTCCGCAATTCCGGCTGGGGAAATCCTCCTTCCTCCCCATGGATCCGCATGGAAAGAACGCCATCCATGATGCATTGGGATCAAGGGTTCCCACCCATCCACCCAGCCGTGATGGCGCAGCCATCCCGCTACGGAAGATTTGGCATCAAACGGAAATCCTGCGGCGGCGCATGGCGAGGGCCAATGTCCCCATCGCTCCGGTCAGCAGCACGGATGGCTCCGGGATGAGGGGGACGATTTCGTTGCCGATGAACGCGGCGCCGTAGGTTCCCGGCGCGAAGCCTTCCGGATTGACGAAAGTGATCTGGGCGAGCTGCCCGGCGGTGAGGCCCGCGTTTTCGAAGATGACGCGTTCCGTGCCGCCTCCGCTTTCCAGTCCATTCCATCCGGTGATGGAAAGGGCCCCGCCGGTCCAGTCGGCCGATATCGATTCCCCGAAGGTGATGATCCCGTTCGTGCCGGACATGGCCAGGACCGCGTTTCCGGAAACGGTCAGGGCCGCGAAGGTGTTGGTGAAATTCCCGGCCTGGAGCACCGCGCCTTCGGCGAGGATCACGGTCGCGCTGTGGTTCACGGCATCCGCGGCTCCGAGGGTGACCGTGGCATGGTCCACGGTGAGTCGGGTGGTGCTGTTGAGCTTTCCTGTGATGATGAGGTGGCCTCCCCGCGCGGTGGTGGCTCCGGTGTAGGTGCTGGCCCCGGAGAGTGTCCAGGTGCCGGTGCCATTCTTCTCCACGCTGGTGGCGGAGGCTCCCCCATCACTGATGACGCCGCCGAGTTCACCGGTTCCGGAGGTGGAACCCTGCAGGGTGAGTGTCTTGGCTTCCGTACTGCTGGCCGAAGTGATGGTTCCCGTGAGCTTTAGTTCGCCTCCGCCGGATTGGTCGATGATGCCACCTCCGGAGCTGGTGGAGCGCAGGATGAAAGGGCGCGTGCTGGTTTCGTTCCCCGCTCCGGTGTAGAGCAGGCGACCGGTGGAGGCCCCATCACCCAACTGGATGGACGCCGTGGCCAATGAACCCAGGCGGCTGGAAATAGAATCCACTGAGATGGTTCCGGCGTAGATGTTGGTGGCGCCGGTATAGGTGTTGGTGCCGGAAAGGACCCAGGTGCCGCTGGAAGTCTTGAAGAGGGTTTTGGCTCCGGTCCCGCTCTGGCCGATGTTGCCGCTGATTTCGCCATCGGACGTGCCGGTCAGGACCAGTCCGCTCGAGCTGTTGCCGGAGATGGTGACATTCCCCCGGATCTCAAGGTGTCCGGAACCGCTTGCGATGCGGACATTGCCGGGGACGACGTTCGCATTGATTGTTCCCGCCCAGACGTTGTTGCCGTCTCCGTTGACGAGCGCGTTGCCGGAACTCGACCCGTTGATGGTGAGGGCTTCTCCGGTGACGGTGATGTTGTCGTGGAGGCGCAGGACGCCGGCGGAACCGATGGAAGTGCCTCCCGCGGTGGAGCCGAGCGCGTTGTTGTGCCCGATGGCCAGGGTTCCATTGGTGACGGTGGTTTCCCCGACGTAGGTGTTGTTGCCGTTCAGGCGCATCACGCGGTTGGCGCTCGCGGAGTTCTGGATGACGCCGGTCACGTTGGAACCGATCACGGAGTTGATGACCACCATGCCGTGCGCCACATTGGTGGAGGTGCCTCCGGTCACGTTGGTGAGGGTGCCGGTATGGTTGATCTCACCGGTTGAGAAATTCAGCGCGGAGGTGTTCGCGCTGGCACCGAGGGCGTTGCTGATCTCGAAGTTGTTCGTGCCGGTGATGTTGCTGTTGACGTTGATCGCCGTGCCGGTGTTCATGCCGCCGATGGTGATCTTCCCCGTTGTGCCGGAAGCGAGCGAGATGGGGGTTGTGAATGTGGCAGAGCTGCCCTGGAAGATCAGCGTCACATCGGCGGCATTGGCCACCGTGTCGCCGAGGATGATCTGGGCGGAGGCGGCGATGGGGGTGGTGGAGTTGGAGCGGACCTCCACGGTGCCCGCCTTGACCGTCAGGTTGCCGTAACCCGCCACACCACCCGCTCCGAAGATGGCGAGCCGGGAGGTGGTGGAGTTCTGGATCACGCTGGTCACGTTCGCCCCGATCTGTGAGTTGATCGTGACGGTCCCCGTACCCGTGCCTTCGTTGGTGAGCGTTCCTGCGTGATTGATGGCTCCGGTTGAAAACGTGAGATTGCCCGTGCTGTTCGCCTGGAGGGAAAGGCTCGCCGTACCGGTGATGCCGCCGGTGATGGTCTGGTTGCTGTCGTCGTCGCTCCGGAAGGTGGCGGCGCTTCCCAGAACCAGGGCGGAGTTGATGACATTCGCCCCCGTGCCGTTGTTGAACGTCAGGCCGGCCAGGGTGATGTTCCCGCCGTTCAGGGTGTAGATGCCGCTTTCCTCGAAGGTGATGGTGCCCGCCGTGCGCCCGCTGGCGACGGTGATGGTTCCTGCGGTGAGTCCGCTGCCGGATGAGAAAAACAGATCGTCCGCCGAAGTCGTCGCCGCCCGCAGGTTGCCACCGGTGCCGGTGGCGTCATCGTTCCAGAAAGTGTTGCTGTCGTTCCATGTGCCGCTGCCGGTGGCCCCTGTGTTCGGATCCGTGCCGTTGATGTCCCAGTAGAGGTTGACGGCTTGCGCGGATGAGGCGCAGGCAAGGCTGAAGGTCACCGCCAGATGGATGGAGAGACATCCGGATGACAGGGAACGCGGAAAGCGGCTGGACGGGGGTTTCATGAATTCGGAATGCCGGAGCATCCGGAACGCTGCCTGGAAGATCAGGCGACGGGGGTTTTGGGTTTTGGGCAGAGAGAAACTGACTCTCCTACTAATCAGCGGGAAGGCGGGTATCAATCAAAAAAGCCGTTCCGGTAAGGAGGGAGGGCATTGCGGCTACGCCGCTATGTCCGCTGATACCTTTCGCTCCCATTCTTGTCCTCCGGCGGCATTGGCGAATCATAAAGGATTACCGCAAAGCCGCTAAGGTCGCGAAGAAGGCGCAAAGTCCAGATATGGATATCTTCAAGATTCCGCTGATCCGCGGTCGGCCTTCTTTCTTCCCTGAAAACTGAACACTTCTCCTTCTTGATTCGCCAATGCCGCCGGTGGACAGGAGTGTCCACCCTCCTTACGGAAAACGCCGGACTCCCTGCCTGGGGAATCCGGCGTTGGAGAGGGATCTCTCTTTTATCAGCCGAACAGCGCCGCGATGGGCACACCGCCGTCCGTGATCGGCACCGGGCGGGTGGAGTCCATCAGTTCGTGGCTCGGGTTGATGCCGAGGGCGGCGTGGATGGTGGCGTGGAAATCCGGAGTGGAAACCGGGTTCTCGACGATCTTCTTGGAAAGCTCATCGGTGGTGCCGTAGGCGCCCTTGTGGTTGAGTCCGCCGCCCGCGAGGACCATGGTGAAGGCGGATGCCTGGTGGCCGCGGCCACCACCGCCGTCGAACTCCGGCGGACGGCCGAACTCCGTGGCGACCACAACCAGCGTCTTGTCGAGGAGCTTCTTCTGTTCCAGGTCCTTGATGAGGGTGGCCAGCACCTGGTCAAGTTCGCGGATGAGGACGTGCTGCTGGAGCTGGCCCGCGTTGTGGGTGTCCCAGCCGGTGCCGTTCACCCATCCCGGATTGTGCGACACTTCCACGAAGCGCACGCCATCCTGGATGAGGCGGCGGGCGACGAGGCAGCGCTCGCCGAACTCGCCCGCATAGCCGTTGCGGATGTCGGAGGATTCATTGGACAGGTCGAAGTTGCGCATGAACTCCGGTCCGGCGAGACGCAGCGCCTCGACCTGCGCGGATTCATAGTCGGCGATGGTGGAGTCCTTCGGCACACCGGCGGTGATCGGCTCCAGCAGTTGCTTGCGAGCGTCCATCCGCTTCGTGTCGAGATACTCCGGGCGGGTGAATCCGGCGGGACCGGCCTTCACGTCGGTGAGGTAGATGTTGCCATACTTCGAGCCGAGGAAGCCCGGGCCGCGGCTGACGCTGGGGAAGCCGATGAGCATGTAGGCGGGCACCTTCGGGTTCGCGGCACCGCGCTGGTGCGCCACGATCGAGCCGATGGACGGATAGATCGTGCTGCCGCTGATGGGGCGGGCGGTGTGGACGAAGTTGGTGGCGATGGCGTGTTCCTGGCCGGAACCGTGGAAGACGGTGCGGACGGCGGTCATGCGGTCCATCAGCTTCGCGCAGTTGCCCAGGTGCTCCGTGACATTCACGCCGGGGACGACCGTCGGGATCGAATCATAATCGGATCCGGCGACCATCGGCTTCTTGCCGGTGCCGCGGCGTTTCGGGTCGAAGGTGTCGATCTGCGACATGCCGCCGCCGAGCCAGATGAAGATGCAGTGTTCCGCCTTGCCCTTCGGCATGGAGGCGACGTGGGTGGTGTTGGCCAGAGCCGGGCCGGCCAGCGAGGCGAGGGCGGAGGTTTTGAGGAAGGAACGGCGGTTCATGGTTTTTCGCGTTGGGATGAAATGAAGGGTTCAGCGGTTGAAGACAAGTTCCGGGGAGTTGAGGACGGCCCACAGGACGTCCTCCATGCGCTGGCGCCAGTCGGCGTCCAGACGTTCGGTCGGCGGGTCACCGGCACGGGCGGCCACCTGTTGTTCGTGGCGCAGCACGTTCGCCGCGGCGTCCAGGTGGTTCGACCAGGAGACATACTTCTCCGGACGGCGCTCCGCTTTCACGGAGACGGGGATGGTGGTGCCCTTCACCCGGGTGTCATATCCGGCGGAGAGGTAGGCGCTGTATTTCGCGCGTTCCTGGTCGTTCGGCTTGCGGGTGAGGATGCGGAGGAACACCTGGTCCAGCAGTTGGTCCACGGTCTGGTCCTCCAGCGCCAGTTCCGTCATGCCGTGGTCATCGCTCAGGCGGGTGAGCCAGATGCCCATGGTGCCGTTGCTGATGATGGCGGGTTGCAGCGCGTTCGGGGAGATCTCGCGGGCGTTGGTGGCGTCCTGGCGGGCGCCTTTCCAGCCGAATGCCTCCAGCACGTCGGCGACGGCCTGGATGCGTGGCAGGGCGAGGGACGGACGGTCGCGTTCGTTCGAGGTGCTGGTCAGCATCCACGCGCGGGTCGGCTTGCCAAGGGAGATGGAGTTCTTCAGGTCGCGGCGGCCGTCGATGTCCAGGCTGACTTCCTCCGTGCGGAAGGGCTTGCCGGTGGAGGCGAAGAGGGAGTCCACGATGGTCTCCGCATCCAGACGGCGCGGGGCGGGGGAGGTGTAGAGCGGGCTGGTGTCGCGCAGGCGGGTGTCGATCGCACGCTGGTAGGCGTTCGAATTGAGGATCACCCGTGCCAGGTTCTTCATGCTGTAGTTCTGGCGCACCAGTTCACGGCCCAGCCACTTCAGCAGCTCGGGGTGGGTCGGCTCGTTTTTCTCCCAGTCCTCGACCGGCTCGACGATGCCGCGTCCCATGAACTGCTTCCAGATGCGGTTGGCCATCACCTGGGCGAAGCGTTCGTTCTGCGGTGCGGTGATCAGCGCGGCGAGCACATCGCGGGTGCTCTTCTGGTCCTCCGCGAGGGAGAGGCCCACGTCTTCCGCGACGAAGTTCCCGAACGGCCATGCCGGGGTGACCTTCGAGCCGGGAGGCAGCGTCACTTTGATCAGCGGCTTGCGGCCACCGACGGAGAGCTTGTCCATCGGCACGCTGCTGGTGGCGGGGACGCCCACGGGCTTCGTCTCCAGCATCGCCGCGAGTTGGAAAAGCTGCTCCTGCGTGCTTTCATGGGCCGGTGCGTCATGGCAGCGGGCGCACTTCATCTCGATGCCGAGGAAGGCGGTGCTGACGATGGTGCCCTTCTGCGCCATCGGCACGTCGTTGCCGGAGGCCACCCCGAATCCGGCGGGACCACCGAAGCGGCTGCTGCCGTTCATCCGCACCAGCTCCGTGACGAAGAGGTCCAGCGGCTTGTCATCCAGCAGGGACTCATGGATCCACCAGCGGAACGGGCCGGTGTTGTTGAGCGTGGGGTTGAGCATGTTCGGGTTCTCCGCCAGGACGTCCTGCCAGTAGCCCATCCACTTGTCCGCCCAGCGGTCGTCGGCGAGCAGGCGGTCGATCGCCTTCGCGCGCTTGTCCTTGTCCGTGCTCTTGGTGAATGCCTCGATCTCCTCCACGGTCGGCGGCACGCCGATGGTGTCCAGCGAGACACGGCGGAGGAAGGAAAGGTCGTCGCTCAGGCCGGTGACGTCGGTGTATTCCACGTTCAGTTCGGGCCAGTTCGCGCCTTCGTCGATCCAGCGTTTGATGAGTTCCTGCTCCTCCTTGCTCAGCGGGTCGCCCTTCGGCGGCATGATGTAGTCCTCATCCGTCTGGGTGATGCGGTCGTAGAGGGAGCTCTTGTCCGCATGGCCGGGGGTGATGGCGGGACCGTCGGATTTGCCGCCCTTGATGGCGTGTTCCAGCGTGTTGAGCTGGAGATCGCCCTTGGTCTTGCTGCCCTGGTGGCAACTGAAGCATTTCGTTTCCAGGATGGGCATCACTTCCCTGTAGAAGTTCACTCCCTCTTTCTTCGCGGCGGAATACTGGTGGGCCACCTTGTCGATCTTCTCGTTCACGAAGCGGTCGATGGTGTTGCCTTCCGGATAACCGGAAATCGCGGCTGGCACCGGAACTTCCGGAGCGGAGCCGAGGAATTTCTCCGCTGCGTCCCGTCGTTTGTCCCAATAGGCGGAGTGCTTCGCACGGGCATCGGCGCGGCGCTGCTGGTTGAAGTCCTGGAGCCAGGCGCGGCGCTCGGTTTCATATTCCGCCCATCCCTTGTCATTGTAGGCCACCTTGCGGGAGCCGGGTGAAAGCAGTTCCCAGGTGTCCGTGCCCTGGTAGGAAATGGCGACGACAGCCTCACCGATCTCCGGCCTGCGGCGGGCGTTGCCGACCACGCCGCCGACCATGGTTTCGAAAGACACGAGGTGTTCGCCGCCCTTCGTTTCGAACTCGCACCATGCTTCCTCCGTGCCGGGAGGCGCGAAACGGTAGTCCGCGCCGCCGAGGTCGAGGAACTTGTCCTGTTCGGAAACATGGTTGTGTCCGCCGCTGTCCGCCTTGGTGAAGGAGGTGAGGATCAGTTGCTTGCCATCGATGTGCAGACGGGAGCTGCTGCGGGCGCGGACGAGCAGGCGGTGCTTCCCGGCGGGAAGTTCCACCTTGGCGGAGGCGCGCATGACGCTGGGGATGGGACGGTCCTCGCGCACGCCCGTGCCTGCATACTTGTGGGGCAGCTCGAAGAAGCCGAAGACGTCCTCGGTGTAGTGCTCGCTTTCCGGCGGCTGGATCGCCGGCCAGGAATTCTTCGCAGGAACATTCTCGCAGATCTGGACGAGCACCTTGCCCGCCGGGATCTTGGCGACCTCCACGACGGCCGGCGGCGGGACGAAGACGTAACGCTGGGACAGGGTGGCGTCCGCCACCGCACCGCGATAGACGGCGATCTCATCGATGGAGCCGTTGAGCGTGTTGCCCTTTCCTCCGCCGTTGCCGGTGCCGATCATGACGTCATCCGCATCGTTCACCGGAGGCTCGGTGGTCTTGCCCGCCATGTCCCAGGTGCCCTTCCTGATCTTCTTGCCATCGACATAGGCGGTGACGCTGTCGGGCTTGCCGAAGGTGTAGGTGACGGCCACGTGGTGCCAGCCGGAGCCGGCGGTGAATCCCTCCGCGGCCACCCAGCGGTGGTAGCCTTCCTCTTTGGTCTTTTCGTTGCGGCTGCGGAAAAGGAAGGTGGGGAGAGCCTCGCCGCCTTCGTTTTTCAGGCGCAGCGACCAGTTCTGGTTCTCGGCCGTGAAGTCCTTCTTGCGGTTCCGGCCCTTGCCGATGAGGTAGATGTAGGAGCCGTTCTTCAGGTCCTCGATCCTGACCCATGACTCGATGGTGATGGTCTCACCCTGGGTGAAACGCAGGTTCACGCCGGGGACATCCGTCTCCTTCACCAGGATGGAGCCGTCCCCGCCTTCCAGCTCGAGCGCCTTGTTGCCTGCGGCGAACGAAGGATACATCGGCGCCTGCGGGCCATTGCCGGCGATCCTGGCGTTGCCGCCGAGCTTGCCGGGGAACGAGGTGTCGAAGGTCCATTTGACGAGCGGCGGGATGACCGGGATCTTCACCGAGTCGTTCTGCGCGGTTTCCTGCGGCGGAGCGTCATTGGCGGAATCCGGAGAATCCGCCTGGTCCGCGTCATTGGCTGCGAAGGCGATCGCCACCACGGAAGCCGCGGCGAGGGTGAGGTAGGTGCTGGTACGGAGCGGAGACATGGGTTGGAACTACCTACATCAAACGCGGGATCACCGTTTGATGCAATTCGGTAAAAGGGGGAGAGGCGACTCCCACTTTCGGGTGATGCCTCGGGGCCGGACGCCGGGGCCGGTGGAGGCAGGGACGCCATTGCGGCATAGCCGTTATGTCCGCTGCGCTCCCATTCCATGGCGTCAGGCGGGGGGATGGCTGCATGCCCGGGGATTCCATTTTCGGTATTGGCCTTCCTTGCCCCATTGCGAGGAAGGTGCGGGCATGTTTTTCGTATCGTGTGGCGTCCGCCTGAACTGTTTGGGTGGGATAGTTTCCCGCAGGAAACGACGTATGGGTGCGTTCCGACAATGAAACAGCTCTCGATCTTGCCTTTCTTTTTCTTTTTTTCCGCCACCCCCATCCAGGCGGAAGACGCCCACACCCCTAAGCTGCGTGTTGGAGAAGCCCAGTCGCAGGAAGCTGCCGCCGAAGAGCTTGCGAAAATGAGAAAGCATTTCATGGACAGGGAAACATGGGAGCAACGCAGGGAGACGGTCCGCAGGTCGATCCTCAGAGGCGCGGAGCTCGATCCTATTCCGGAGCGGAAATCACCGCCGCCGGCGCTGCGCCATTCGCTACGGAAGTGCGATGGCTATACGGTGGAAAACATCTCCCTCGAGGTGACCAAGGGAGTTTTCCACACAGGAAACCTCTATCTGCCTGCCGTAGCTGCAGGGAAGATGCCGGTGGTGCTTTGTTCGCACGGGCACTTCCGGGACAATACGTATGTCGAGGAGGGGCGCTACAGCCCGAGTGTCCAGTTGCTGTCCGCATCGCTCGCCCGTATGGGATGCATCGTCTTTGCCGGAGACATGGTGGGCTACGGAGACGACCGGAAGCGCGGCGGGGATCACGAGCAGACACAACACGTCCTTGCCCGCCAGCTCTGGAACAATATCCGGACGCTGGATTACACGCTTTCCCTCCCCGGAGCGGACCCGGAACGGGTGGGGGTTACCGGTGCTTCCGGCGGGGGTACACAGGCATTCCTGTTGGCGGCGGTGGATCCGCGCGTTACTCTGGCGGCACCCTGCGTCATGGTTTCCGCCCACTTTTTCGGCGGCTGTGTTTGCGAAAGTGGCATGCCCATCCACAACCATGGCGGAACCGTCACCAACAACGTGGAGATCACCGCTCTGCATGCTCCGAAGCCGTTGCTTCTGATCAGCTGCGGCAAGGACTGGACACTCCGCACTCCTGAGGTGGAATTTCCACACCTTCGTTCGCTATACAAGCTGTATGGAAAGGAGCAGGACATCGAGAACGCTCATTTCTCCGAAGAAGGACACGACTACGGCGAGTCGAAACGCAAAGCACTTTATCCATTCATCGCGAAACACTTCAAACTTGATGCGGGCAGAGCAGACGAGAGCAGGCTGACGATCTTCCCTCATGAAGAGTTGACCGTTTTCAATGAGGCACACCCCGTGCCGTCGCGGTAGAAATCACCAAGGGTCAGCCTTCCATGCTGACGGGGGGGATCTCCCTGTGAACGATGCCAACGAACCAGGGAAGCCGTCGCGGTTACTGGGTATGGAGCCACAGGGTATCCATATAAATCCCCGGTTCTGCGGTTGGAGACGCCGTTTTTCTCCAACACGCATGGCGAATCCTTGGAGGCATCGGCTCAGACCTCGATCAAACCCCGCCTCAACGCCTCCGTCACGGCTTGGGTGCGGTCCTGCGCCCCCAGCTTCGCCATCAGGTTGCTCACGTGGCGTTTCACGGTGTCCTCGCTGAGACCCAGGTCGGATGCGACCTCCTTGTTGCTGCGGCCTTTGGCGATGAGGGCCAGGACCTCCCGCTCGCGCGGACTCGGCTCCGGACGGCTGAGACGGTCCGCCAGACGCTGGGCGATCTCCCGCGGCAGGTAGCGGTTGCCCTTGGAAACCTGGCGCACCGCCTCCAGCAGATCCTCCCGTGGTGCGGCCTTCTGCAGGTAGCCCAGTGCTCCGGCGCGGATGGCGCGGTAAATATCCTCGTCACGCGCGAATGATGAAAAGACCAGGATCCTCGCCGCCGGATGGTCCTGTGAGATGCGGGAAACGGCGTCCACGCCGCTGGTTTCGCCCATCTGCAGGTCCATCAGCACGACGTCCGGATGATGGGTCTCGTAGGCGGTGACGGCTTCGTTCGCGTCAGCGGCTTCCGCGATCACGCTCATGTCATCCTCCAGGGCGAGGGATGCGGCCAGCCCGCTGCGGACCACGAAATGGTCGTCCACCAGGAGGAGACGCAACGGTTGGGAGGCATCCTGCATGGGGGGACTGTTCCTATGCCGCGGATGGGATGGCAAGCACGACTTCGATGCAGGTGCCTTCACCGGGCTTGCTGCGGATGTCCAGCTCCGCACCCAGCTTGCGCACGCGTTCCTTCATCCCCTGCAGGCCGAAGTGTCCGGATGAGTTCGATTTCCCGCTGACGTCGAAGCCCGCGCCGTCGTCCTCCACCCTCAGGTGGATGGTGCCGGGTGCGTGGGAGAGGGAAATCCGCACGCGCTTCGCGGAGGAGTATTTGATGGCGTTGTTGACGGCCTCCCGCGCGATGCGCAGCAGGTGGTGCTGCGCCAGCGCGGGCACGGGCGGCAGGTCCGGCATCGGGGAATATTCCAAAGGGATGACGGTGGTGGTCTGCAGATGGTCGATGAGGATGTCCAGCGAGGTCTCCAGCGGCTCGGAGTGCTGGGATTCGTCGCGGAGATCCCAGACGAAATCGCGGGTCTCCGTCTGCAGCCGGAACAGCAGCTTCCGCAACTGGTCGAGCAGGCCCTTCGCCTTTTCGTCGGACACGCGTGGCACGGCGGCATCCAGCCGCAGGGAAAGTCCGGCCAGCTCCTGCTCCAGTGTATCATGGAATTCCCGGGCGATGCGCTGCCGTTCCTCGATCATCGCCTCGCGCTGCGCCTTCACCTCGATGATCTTCACCTGCCGGGCGACCTGGCGTTGCAGCAACGCCGCCCAGATGAGGACCAGCAGGCCGGCCCCGGCGACGATGCCGAGCATGACCGACAGCTTGGTCGAGTTCCACCAACTGGGAGCGGAAAGGAGGGTGACGTCCTCCGCGGACCGCAGCCAGAGTTCGTGGGAGGCCGGTGCCGCACGGTAGCTGCGGCTGGTGCTGCGCACCTCCTTCACCAGCCAGATGCCGGTGAAGCGCGCCTCGCTCCCCGTTGCGACCGGGGGCAGCTTCCAGCCGTGGGAAAGCACGCGCAGGGTTTCCGTGGGCGTGCGGACGATGAGGGTGTTGTCGTTTTCAAGATGCTGGATGACGGTCCCCTCGATGGTCACCAGGTCCGCGTCGAGCGCGCCGCTGTTGATCTGCTTCAGGTCCGGCTTGATGGCGGAGGGAGGTTCCGAACCGTGCGAGGTGACGCGCAGGGCCGCGTCCGCCAACATCGCGCTGAATCCCCCCATCTCCGGAAATCCGAGCGCCTCCACCTGGTCCCCCGCCCGCAGCCCGGGCAGCGGCGTGGCCATGATGACGCGGACGCTCCGGTTGTCCTGGCGGATGAACACGCTGCCATGGATCAGCGGGCCGAGCGCGGTTCCGGAAATCTTCACCCGGTGGCTGGCGGAACCTGTGCGCGCGAAGTCGAAAAGCGATGAGAGGGGCGTGTCCTTCGTCGCGAAGGGGTCCGCCGGTGGCGGCTGGATGACCGTGACCGCGCTGCCGTCGATGGCGCGGAGATAGGGATAGACGAGCTGCCGGTGGTCGTTGATCGCTCCGGCGGCCAGTCCCCGGATGCGCACCTCCGCATCGACCAGCGAGGGTCCGTCTTCGGGGGCCTGGTCGAACTGCACCTCCAGGATGCCACCCTCCACATTCAGGCGGAGCTTGCCGGTGGTTTCGCCGGTGAGCTCGAATGAGCGGCCAACCCCAGCGACCTCCACGAATTCATAGTGGTGGTGGCCGGTTTCCAGATCCCGGAGGGTGAGGGTCCGTGGCTGTGGCGGAGGTCCGGCGGACAGGACATCCACCTTGGAAGGGGCGATGCCGCCGATGTAGAGTCCCGGAAATCTCACCCCCCGGATGGCAACGGTCTGCCCGGGCTGGTAGGTGTTTGAGCGGTTGCTCCGGAAAAACGTCGCCCCCGTTTCGTCCCGGATGAAGGTGGTGCCGTTCGGGTCGATGAACGTGATGGTGGCGGACCGCAGATCGACGGCAGGTTGCAGCAATGAAGTGTTCGGCAGGCGGGCGATCCCGCTGGCCGTTGTCAGGACCGGTGCCTTCGGGTCGATCTTCGGGGTCTGTGCGGAGAGACTCCCCGGAAAGCAGGCGGAGAGGAGGAAAAGGAGCGCGGCTTTTTTCAGGGATCGCGGCACGGTCCGTTCATGCTCCTCCGGGGTTTTCCATCCGGCGAGGATTTTCCGCAGGAGGGGCTGGGAGCGCCGGTCTTCAGACCGGCATCTTTGTGGTGGCGGGAGCCGCGGGACTTCCGGTTGGGGGGGACGTCCATGAATGACCGGAGCCGGTTTGTTCGCAGACGCCCACCCCGCCGAAGGTCTCACGACCTTCGCTGCCTCGCCTGGCGTTCAGCGCACCCGGCGGCGCAGCAGGGGGATGATCCCGGCCGCCGCGAGCAGGGCCAGCGATGGCTCCGGGATGTCGAGGAGGGCGACGTTGTCCACCCGGAAGCTGGAGCCGGAGCCAACCGGCGAGAACTGGAAGGTGATGCTCTGGCCGTTGTTCAGGGAGAGGGAGCTGACATCCACGGACTGGTCGCGGTAGTTGGCGGCTGCGGCGGCTCCGCTGCCTGTGACCGCGGTGTCGGAGACCAGGCCGGACTCGAGGACGGTGTAGGCTCCGGTGCCATCGAAGCGGTAGGCGAGTTCGATGGTGCCCGCGGTGCCGGTGTAGGTGGTGTCGAACAACAGGGTGCCGAGTTGGACGGCGGCTCCGGATGAGTTCGTGACGGTGATGGTGAGGATGCTGCCGGCGTTCACCCGGATGTAGCCGTTGCCGCCGCTCTCCCCGGTGGAAAGGCTGGGACCATAGGTGCCGTCGTTGCTGCCGCCGCTGGTCCGGAAATCAAAGCCCGGTTGGACGACCCGGCCGCTGAAGCCCGCCGCCGCCACCTGGGCGGTGATCGTCTCCGTGCTGGCGGTGGTGGCGGTTTCTTCGTCCGGGAAAGAGGTGTAGGCGATGAGGATCGCGGCCTGCGCCGGGGCCGCCATTCCGAGAATGCCGGCAATGGAGAGGATGAGGGGCTTTTTCATCTGGGTTTGTAAAGATGAGGGCATTACCAGAATCCCCGGCCGGGGGAAAGAACTCCCGGGCGCACGAAAGTGTTATGTCGGGCGTTGCCGCCCCATCAGGCGCGCCAACGCTTGGTCAGGTCACCGTATGCGTCGATGCGGCGGTCGCGGAAGAACGGCCAGATGCGGCGGAAATCCTCCACCTTCTTGTAGTCCACGTCGTGGTAGAGGATCTCTTCGTTCTCCGTGGAGGCCTTTGCGACCAGTTCGCCATACGGGTTCGCCACGAAGGACCGTCCCCAGAACTCCGTGCCATCATGGGTGCCGCTGCGGTTGATGGCCGCGAGGTAGCAGCCGTTCGCCACGGCGTGGCCGCGCTGCACCGTTTCCCATGCGCAATGCTGGGCCGCGCCGAGCTCCTCTTTCTCGGCGGGCAGCCAGCCGATGGCGGTGGGGTAGATGAGCAGCTCCGCCCCGCCCAGCGCCATCAGGCGGGCGGCCTCCGGATACCACTGGTCCCAGCAGATGAGCACGCCGATCTTGCCGAACCGCGTGTCCCACACCGGCCAGCCGGTGTCCCCGGGGGTGAAGTAGAATTTCTCCTCGAAGCCGGGATCCTGCGGGATGTGGGACTTCCGGTAGAGGCCCAGCAGGCTGCCGTCCGCATCATGGATGGCGGCGGTGTTGTGGTAGAGGCCGGGGCCGCGGTGTTCGAAGAGGGAGGAAATCAGGACGATGCCAAGTTCGCCCGCCAGCTTGCCCAGCCGGTCCGTGACTGGTCCCGGGAGCTTGTCCGCCAGGTCGAACCGCTCCGTGTCCTCCACGGTGCAGAAGTATGGGGTCAGGAAAAGCTCCTGGGTCGCCACGATCTGTGCGCCGCCCGCCGCCGCCCTGCGGATGAGTTTTTCATGGTGGTCGAACGCTTCTTCTTTGCTGGAGAAGGTGGCGGACTGGAGCAGGGCGAGGCGTGGCATGGCGGGGAATCTAGAACGGAATGTTGGAGAGACAAGGCGCAAGAGGGAGGGGGCGATGCACGGGGCGGGGCGAAGGATGGGCTTGCGAAGCTATCGTCACCTCACGGGGGTTCTCCACCCGCTCCGGGCGGAAACAATCACGGTATGTAACACCCGTGGTGTCCGGCTCCGTATGTCTCCGCTGCGGCGGCTTCCGCCATGAAACCGAAATCCTTGCTAGTTCCCCATGAGATCCTTCATCCCGGCCTTCACCTGTCTGCTCCTGCTCTCCGCCACCGATCACGCCTCCGCCCAGGTCCACACGGACCGTCCCGCCCCGCTGGCCCTGCGGCTGCCGGACAAGACGGAGTCGTTCGATTTCGTCGTCTTCGGGGACAGGACCGGTGGCACGCCGGCGGGCGTGAGGGTGCTGGAGCAGGCCGTGGTGGACACGAACCTGCTGGGGCCGGACCTGGTCATGACCATCGGCGACCTGGTGCAGGGCTACAACACGACGGACGAATGGATGGTCCAGATGCGGGAGTACCGCGGCGTCATGGAGCGGCTCCGCATGCCCTGGTACCCCGTGGCGGGAAACCATGACATCTACTGGCGTGGCGATGGCAGGCCCGTGGGTGAGCATGAGGTATCCTATGAAAAGCATTTCGGCCCGCTCTGGTATTGGTTCGAACACAAGGGCAGCGGCTTTCTCGTCCTGTTCTCCGACGAGGGGGATCTCGGGAAGCCCAAACAACGCCGCTCTTACAAAGATCCCGCCCAGCAAAAGTTCAGCGCTCCGCAGCTCGCATGGATCAAAAAGTCACTGGAGGAAATGAAGGGGCTGAAGAACGTCTTCGTCTTCATGCACCAGCCACGCTGGGATGTGGGGCGCTACACAGGCAGCAACTGGGCCACGGTCCATGAGATGCTCGTCGCCCACGGCGGGGTGAAGGCGTGTTTCGCCGGGCACATCCACCGCCTGCGGCATGACGGGGTGAAGGACGGCATCCAGTATCACACGCTGGCCACCACCGGCGGCGGCAGTCCCGGCCACTATCCGGACGCGGGCTTCCTCCACCACATCCATACCGTGTCCGTGCGCGGGGACGGTGTGCGTGTCGCCGCCCTCCCCGTGGGTTCCGTCATGGATCCCTCCATCCACACCGCGGAACGGACGGCCGACATTTCCCGCGCCCGCAGGATGCGCCCGAAGGCGGCCGCGCCCTTCGAACTGGACATCTCCGGCAATGGCTCCGCCGCCTATCCGCTGGCGGTCACCAATCCCACGAAGCAACCGCTGGAGGTCACGCTGGCCGTGAATGCGGCCAAAGGATGGACGCTTTCCCCTGAGAAGCGCACCGTCACCATCGCACCGGGCGGGAAGGAGACGGTGACGTTCGATGTCGCCAGCGACGGCGCCGGATCCGGATCCGGATCCGGATCCGGAGGAAAGTTCCGCGTGCCCGGACTGACCATGGACACCTGGTACCTCGAAGGGAAAAAGCGCTCCCAGCTCCCACCCGTCACCTTCCCTCTGGAGACCCGGCTCGGCGCGCTTCCTGAAGAGGTGTTCGCCCCGGCGGAGGTTCCGACCGGTGTCCGCATGGGCGACCGTGAGTCCGGTGTGAAGGTGGAGTCCGCCGGATACAACCTGCCGGATGGCCCGTTCACCCTGGAGTGCCGTGTGAACCCGGACACGCTGGCGGAGTCCGCGGGGATCGTCTCAAAAACACAGCACTCCGAATTCGGCCTGCTGTCGTTCGGCGGCGAAGTGCAGTTCATCGTCTACCTGGGTGGGAAATACGTGCGGGTGAAATCCGGCCCGGTGCTGAAGCCCGGCGTCTGGACCGACCTCGCCGCCGTGTTCGATGGTGCCGAAGCGAGGCTTTACGTGGACGGAAAGCAGGTCGGCTCCGCCCCCGCGGCCGGCAAGCGGACGCGCAACAAGCTGCCGCTCTACATCGGTGCGGACACCAACAAGGACGGTGGCCCTGGTCGTTCCTTCCAAGGCGTGGTGGATGAGGTGAGGCTCAGCAAGGCGGCCCTCCACAAGTCTTCCTACACCCCGCAGGAACGCCTCTCCGCGGATGCGGACACCGTCCTCCTCCTCCATCTCGACCGGGTGGTGGCGGGCCGTTTCCCCGACCGCTCCGCCTCCCGCGCCCATGCCTTCCCGTCCGGCAAGGTCGCGGTGAAGGCGGTGGGCAACTGACCCTTTCCCGTCACGTCCGCTGTCAAGGTCGTGGCGGATTGCGGAATGTCATGGAGGCGGGCGCAATATCGGTTGCGCCTCCCTTTGCGGGAAAAGGGAGGAGGATCTGCAGTGGGGGAGTGGAGGGATTTCATTTCGCGGCAACCATGATTTTCCGCCCATGAGATTGTGGATTTCAGCATGACATGGGTGATATTGCCCGGATGGACCCGATTCCGAATCATCTCGATGACCCGCGTCTGCTGCCGCACTGCGAGGTGCAGAACCTCCAGGGATGCAAGGTGCTGGACGGCCACTGCCAACTCGATGTGGACCGCAGGATCGTGAGTGTCTTTCCGACCGTCCCGCCCGGCGCGGATCTGGACGGAGAGTTGTTCGTCACCATCAACGGGGACCGTTTGAGACTTCACGGCGTCACCCGCTCGGAGCATTCCGGGGAGCACCTGCGCTACGACGGAAGGATCGGTGATGAACCGCCTGCCCCGGAGGAACCTGTCTGAGGAGGGGCCGTCCGTCGCCCTGCGGGGCGGCGGTGTGACCGGGGACGGGCATCAGGGAGAGGAGGCAAGCCGGACGCGGAACCCCACGCAGGAGGGGGAAGTTTTTCAGAAACTTGGCTTGATTACCGGGGGAGGGGGGCTTAAACCCCGGCCCCTTCATGCCGGAAAACACCCTCAAGATCGCCATTCCAAAAGGCAGCCTTGAGCAGCCCACCATCGAGCTGCTCTCGAAGGCGGGCTACGAAATTTACGTTTCATCCCGCGGCCTCCGCCCCGCTTCGAACGATTCCGAGCTGGATGTGTTCCTCATCCGCGCCCAGGAGGTCGGCCGCTACATCAGCCAGGGGTTCCTGGACTGCGGCATCACCGGCTACGACTGGGCCTGCGAATATGAGGATGACCTCGTCGATCTCGCGGAACTGCCCTATTCCCGCGCCACCGTCCGCCCCACCCGCTGGGTGCTCGTCGTGCCGGAAGACTCGCCGATCCAGAAGCCGGAGGATCTGGAGGGCAAGCGCATCGCCACGGAAGGCGTGGGCATCACCCAGCGCTACCTGAAGCAGAAGGGCATCACCGCCGAAGTCGAATTTTCCTGGGGCGCCACGGAAGTGAAGGTGCCGGATCTGGTGGATGCCATCGTGGACGTGACCGAGACCGGTTCCTCCATCAAGGCGAACCGCCTGCGCATCGTTGACACGCTCCTCACCTCCTTCCCGCACTTTTACGCCAGCAAGGCGGCGACCCTCGATCCTTGGAAAAAGGAGAAGATGGAGCGCATCGCCCTGCTCATCAAGGGAGCCCTCGCCGCACGCGGGAAAGTGGGCCTCAAGATGAACCTCCCGGCGGATAAACTGCCGGAAGTGCTCGAAAAACTGCCGTCCCTCCGCCGCCCCACCGTCTCCCAGCTTGCGGAAGAAGGTTGGGTCGCCGTGGAGACGGTGATTGACGAAGTGATCGTTCGGGACATTATCCCGGCCCTCAAGCTCCTCGGAGCGGAGGGGATCATCGAGTATCCGCTCAACAAGATCGTTCCCTGATCTTCCCTATTTCATCGCAAACCAACCCCGAACGCAACAGCCATGGGCTCCATCAAGAAACGCCGTAAGACCAAGATCAACAAGCACAAGCGCAAGAAGCGCATGAAGCAGAACCGCCACAAGAAGCGTCTCCGCTACAAGTCCTAGGACTTGGTTTGACCTTTTGATCTGATATGCCAGCGGACCGGACCTATCCGGACCCGCTGGCATTTTTGTTTCCGCGATGGATAATTTCCCTCCCCAGCCATGAGCCTCCAGGTCGTCGTTGATTTCCAGGTGATCGCCGAGTCGCCGGACTGGGTCGTGGTCAACAAGCCGGCTCCGCTCATCGTCCATCCGGCGAACCGCAAGCCGGAACCGACCTTGCTGGGGGGGATCGAGATCCTCTTTTCCTACGAGATGGAGAACGGGGCCTGCCCCGCCATCGTCACGCGGCTGGACCGTGACACCAGCGGCATCGTGCTGGTGGCCATGCACACCGCCGCAGCCCGGGAACTGGGGATGGTCTTCGAGCGGCGGGAAGCGAGGAAAGAATACCTCGCCGTTGTCCACGGCTGGCCGGAGGAAGATGCCTGGGAATGCGCCATGCCCATCCTGAGGGCGGGGGATCTCGGTCCGTCGGCCATCTGGGTCCGCCAGATCGCGCATGAGGCGGGAAAGCCCTGCTCCACCGCTTTCCGTGTGGAGCGGCGCTTCGAGCGGGCGGAGGGGAAATTCTCCCTCGTCCGCTGTTTTCCGGAAACCGGCCGCATGCACCAGATCCGCGTGCATCTCGCGCATGGCGGCCACCCGATCGTCGGGGACAAGCTCTACTCCGGGGACGGCTCCGAATACATCGGGTGGATGCGCACCGGCTGGACAGCGGAGCTGAAGGCGCGCCTGCACCTGCCCCGCCATGCGCTGCATGCCGCGGTGCTGGAGGTTCCCTGGGCCGGCGGAAAGGTGGAGTGGCGGGCGGATCTGCCGCCGGATCTCACGGATTTCGTGGAAGGGGCGGAGGTGGCGGACACGCCCGGAGTTGTCATCTGGAGCCGCCACGACTAGCGTCCGGGCATGGCTTTGCTCGACGAGGTGGTGGCGTATCTGGACATGGAACTCAATACGGCCGGGATACCGGACTACCCGGGAGCCATGAACGGCCTCCAGTTGGAGAATTCCGGTGAAGTCCCGCGCATCATCGCGGCGGTGGATGCCTCGCTGCCGGTCATCCGGAAAGCGGCCGCCGGTGGTCCCGGCCTGCTGATCGTCCACCACGGCATGTTCTGGCAGGGTGCCCGGCCGCTCACCGGTGCGTTCTACCAGAAGGTCCGGACGGCCATGGAGGCGGGGCTGGCCATCTACTCCTCCCATCTGCCGCTGGATTTCCATCCACGGTGGGGGAACAACATCCGCCTCGCGCAGGCGATCGACCTGGAGGAGATCACGCCTTTCATGGAATCGAAAGGGCAGGCGATGGGCCTGCGCGGGACGTGGCGGGGGGAGCGGTCTTCCCTTGTGTCGATTGTGGAAAAGGCGGTGGGAGGTCCGGTGCACCTCTGCCCGGGTGGGCCGGTGGAGATTTCACGGGTCGGCCTGGTCACCGGTGGGGCGGGTAGTGAGATCGCGAAGGCCGCCGCGGAGGGGATCGATACCTTCATCACGGGCGAAGGTCCGCACTGGAGCTATCCGCTGGCGGAGGAACTGGGGGTGAACCTGCTGTATGCCGGCCACTACGCGACGGAGACGTTCGGCGTGAAGGCGCTTTCCGCCATGCTGGCGGAGCGTCACGGGATCCCGTGGACTTTCATTGATCATCCTACCGGGCTTTGAAATCCCAGCCTGCCAGTCCCGCGGCCGGAGCCGACCTCACTCCGGATTTCTTCCGCCGTCCGCCCGGTGTCTGCGCGCGGGATCTCATCGGCTGTGTCTTCCGCTGGCACGGTTGTGAAGGCCGTATTGTTGAGACGGAGTCCTATGAAGAGTTCGATGACCCCGCATGCCACACCTGGAGCCGTCCGGGGGCGCGGGATTTCATCGCCACGCACGATGCCGGGGTTGCCTACGTCTATCTGAACTACGGAGTACATTGGCTATTCAATATATTGACCAAATGCCCGGAGGGGAATGGATTCGTCCTGTTCAGGGCGCTGGAACCCATGGCGGGGCTGGAGGAGATGCGGAAGAGGCGTGGCGTTTCCGATGAAGTGGCGCTCTGCTCGGGTCCGGGAAAGCTTACCAAGGCGCTGGGAATCAATGGAAAACACCATGGTTTGGATTTTCTGGGGGGAGGATCGACCGGGATTCGGAAGGGGGGCGGAGTGGAGGTGGTGACGGGGGGGAGGATCGGGATCAGCCGGGCGGCCGACCGTCCATGGAGATTCGGGTCGCCCGCTTCCACCTGCCTCAGCAGGAAATTCTGAATGCCGTGCGGTTTCCGGACGACAAAGCCGTTTGGAATGGACGGTGAAGTTTCACGGACGCCGCCGGGATTTGGTTAGAAATTCGCGTTTCGGTCAGAAAAATCGCTTGAATTGCAATGAATTGCTGCTTCCGGGAGGTGCCGAAAGAAATCCGACAAAAGTGAAAAAAAGGCTTGCCCGGTGTTCGGTGTTCGGGTCTTATTTCCAACGAAATCGCGGGCATAGCTTAGTGGTAAAGCGCTATCCTTCCAAGTTAGACATGCGGGTTCGATTCCCGCTGCCCGCTCCATAAAACTCTCAAACTCGGAATAACACCCCTAAACAAATGAAGAAGACCATCTACTTCGCCGTCATGAGCTTGGCTCTTGGCTCAATGTCCGCCTCTGCGGCTGATTGCGTCAAGCTGTCGGTTTCCGTGAAGCATGCTGTGGCTGCTGACCGTGAAAAGACCCTTGAGATCGTTTCCAAGCAGGTTGGCGCGAATTCCGGCTGCGCGTGCGAAGTGGTGAAGGCTGCGATCGAAGGTTCCCAAGCGGATCCGACTCTCGTGGCTGCCATTGTTGAGGCGGCTGCAACGGCTGCTCCTGAGCAGGCACAGCTTTCCGCCCAGTGCGCGATCGCCGTGGCTCCTGACGCTCGTGCGAAGGTTCAGGCGGTGATCGCCAGACTTGGCAGCGGTCGCTCGGGTGGGCAGACTTCCAATGTCGTCGCCGATGGCAACAACCCCCTCGACTTCCCGTCGGGTGCTGATGCCGGCGGTGCTGGCGGTGCCAGCGCTGGTAACACTGGTGGTGCCGGAGATGGTGGTGGTACGGTCGGTCCTCGTCCGGGTGATGCTCCTGGTGCCGCTGGTGGCATCGGTGGTGCGGGCGGTTCCGGTGGTGCAGGTGGACCTGGTGCCGGTATCGGTGGAAGCACTCCACCTCCTGAAATCGTTGATCCCGGAGTTACCCCTCCGGTGACCCCTGTGAATCCCTGAGCGGAAACCGGCTCGGATTGATATTTGAATTCCCCGAAAAAACTTCCTCACATGAAAAAACAACTTTCCCTCGGTCTGGCCTCCCTCCTGATGGCTGGTTACGCCAGTGCCGGCAGCGGCCTCTATTACGTTGGTGCCGAACCTGAGAAGTCCCTTCCCCTGAAGTGGATGATCGGACTCGATGCCGTGTATGACACCAACGTCAATCCGGGCTCCGCAAGCAAGGATGATGCTTTCAGTTTGAATCCCTATGTCGGACTCTCCGTGGTCAGCATCACTCCCCAGACCAGTTGGGATGTCTATGCCCGCCTCGGCCTGATCTACTATCTGGATGCTCCGAACAGTGTTGATGATGTCTACGGCCAAGCTCGCGTTGGTGCGAACATCACTCATCGCTTCAACGATCGTCTCCGTTTCTCCAGCCGTAATTTCCTCTCCTACGAGCTTGAGCCGGACTACTCCTACGGCTTCGCCACCAGCCGTCAGTTGAGCGAATACTTCTACTGGCAGACCGACAACTCCATCGGTTACCGCTGGTCCGAGCGCTTCGCCACCTATTCCGGCTTTGTTCTTTCCGGCCTCGATTATGACGATGTGCCGAACAGCGACCGCTTCTCCTGGTCTCTCTACAACCAGTTCCGTTACCAGCTTTCGCCGCAAACCGTGGCGACCCTCGACTATCGCTACACCGACACTGAAGCGGATGGCATCGCCGAGGACTCCAGCGACCACTATCTGCTTCTTGGTCTGGAACATCGCTTCAGCCCGAACTCCATCATCATCGTCCGTGGTGGTGCCCAGTTCCGGGATGTGGACGGCGGTGATACCAGCACCAACCCATTCCTGGAGGTCTCCACCTCCACCCGTGTGAATGAGCAGTTCACGGTCCGTGGCTTTGCACGCTATTCGACGGAGAGCTACGACACCGCCCAGGCTCTTGGGACCGGTATCTATGACTTCAGCGAGCGCCAGACCCTCCGGGTCGGCATCTCCGCTGAATACGCGCTCTCCCCGATGTTCACGATCTTCAGTGGTGTGGACTACATCACTTCCGACTATGACAGCGGCAAGCTCCAGCAGGTCACCGGTCTGCCATTGCCAGCCAACAGTGCCGGTGGCCAGAGTGACCAGTTGATCAATGCCTACATCGGGCTGTCCGTGAAATTCACCGACTACCTGACCGGCACCGCGACTTACAACTTCACGGATTCCGATTCGGACTTCAACCAAGGTGACTACACCCGCAGCCGCTTCAGCGTGGGCGTCCGTGCGGAATTCTGATCCATCCTTGAGTCGATCATTCTGAATATTTGACTTATTCCGAACTCCCGCAATGTTTGCCATTGCGGGAGTTCTTGTTTGCAGGCCATCCTTTTTAACGACCCCCGTTTTCCAAACGTATGCAATCTCCCTCATCCCAACAGAGTGAAGCAGCGCTTCATGCCGTCGATTACTGGCAGGTGATCAAGAATCGATACGGTGTCATCCTTCTGACCCTTCTCTTGGTGTTCATGACGGCTGCCGTCATCACCTATGTGATGCCGAAGAAGTTCGAAAGCTCGGCCGTCATCGAGGTGAAGCCGCGTGGACAGATCTTGTCCCCCTTCGGAGAGCGGGGGGCTGAAGCGAGCGGAATGGCACGGATGACGCCACGGTTCTTCGAAACCGAGTTCGAAAAGATCAAGAGCAGCAAGAGTCTTTCAAAGGTTGTTGATAACCTGGATCTTGTGAGGAGGTGGGGTAGGGACCGGGATATGATCATCGCCGATCTCAAGTATCGGATCATCACCACCCAGAACATCCGGGGAACGGACCTCATCTCGATCAAGGTCCGCCACGTCAACAAGGAGGATGCGCGGGATGTGGCGACGGAGATCGCTGAAGCTTACCGCCAATACCGCCACGGCCTTGAGGCGAAGGAATCCGAAATGGCCTTGGGGGAGCTGTCCAAGGCTGTCCGTGAGCAGGAGGACAAGGTGGAGGAGCGCCGCAAGGCCCTTTCGAACATCGTCCGCGAAAAGGAGATCATTTACCGTGGTTCCGAATCGATCTTCGGGAACTCGGGGGTGGATGAGGATGATTCCGCAAGGAATGCCGCGGATGCGTTCGCCAAGCTCGAGCAGCAGAAAATCGAATTGGAGAGCCAGATCAAGAGTCTGCTGAAGTATGACAGCGAACAGTTGATGGTTTATGCGTCGGGTCTCGATCTGCCCGAGAACATCGTGAAGACCCTTTATCCGCAGTATCTTGAGATGCGCCGCGAGCTCGAAGCCGCGAAGACCCAGGGTCTCGGCGACAACCACCCCACCGTCAAAGAACTCGGCGGGCGTGTGGCGAACATGAAGAAGGATCTGGATTCCGGTGTGGTCAACCTCCGGGATGTTCTCCGGGCGCGTCTGGAGATGGCCACGGCACAGCTCGGTCAGGTCGAGATGTTGAAAGTTGAGAAGAGGGGCGAAGCGGTCCGGAAGGGAATCGACACCCAGGACTACGTGGACGCGAAGCGCGAGTTCGAGACGGACCTCGAGCTGCTGCAGACCATGAAGCTCAAATCCCTCACCGAGAATGTTTCCGGGAAAGTGCGTGGCGAATCCATCTCCGTCCATGAGGAGCCGGTGATCGCGCAGGCTCCGGTGAGTCCCAACGTTACCCTGAACCTCGTGCTTGGCGCCGTGGTCGGGCTGATCTTCGGCGTGGGCATCGCGTTCTTCCTCGAGTATCTGGATACCTCCGTGAAAAGCCTGGAGGATGTGGAGCGCTACCTGCAGGTGCCCGTCCTGGCGGTCATCCCGAAGGATGTGGGCGTCCTTCACAAGCAGAGCGGCATGAGCCCGGATGCGGAAGCCTACCGGATTCTCCGGACCAACATCGAATTCAACCGGAAGAATCCGGAAGACAACGCCATCACGGTGGTTTCCGGTGGTGCGGGTGAGGGTAAATCGACCACTCTGGTCAACCTCGCTTACATCTGTGCCCAGGGTGGTTACACCACGCTGATGATCGACGGTGACCTCCGCCGTCCGCGCCTCCATACGTTCTTCGACATCAACAATGCCGTCGGTCTGACCAACTATCTGACCACGGAACTCGCGCTTGAGGATGTGATCCTCCAGACCCCGGTGGACAACCTTTATTTCATGCCATCCGGCATCCTTCCTTCGGATGCGGCTGGTATCCTCAACTCCCGCCGGATGTCCGAGCTGATCCAGGACGTGAAGCAGCGCTTCGACCTGGTCCTGGTGGACAGCCCTCCCATCCTCGGTGTCAGCGACGCGTCCGTCCTGGCCAGCGAGGTGGACCTCACCATGATCGTGGTGCAGCACCGGAAACTTCCCCGCAACATGCTGATCCGGGTGAAGCAGGCCGTCGAGAATGTCGGCGGACATGTCATCGGCGTGGTGCTGAACAACGTGGACGTCCGCAGTGACAGCCAGTACCAGTACTACACCAGCTACTACACCTACTATGCTCCCGCCGAAGGACAGGTCGGACCTCCGGTGAATGCCGGCCCGGCCCCCCGCCAGCAGAAATCCGGCGGAAGGGAGAATGATTCCGAGCTGTACTAACTCATACCCATCCACAGAGACATGAACTTCAGGAAAATATTGGCCGTCGTGATGACGGCGGTGGCCCTCATCACACCCGCTTTCGCCCAGAGCGAGATCAAGGTCGGCAAGGCCCTCCAGATCACCATCCAGGGTGTCCCGATCGAGGAGCAGCAGAAGATCAATGGCCAGTACATGGTCACGGATTCCGGCTTGATCAACATGCCCCATCTTTCCCCGATCCGTGCGGTGGGGATGAATCCGGGCAGTCTGGCGAGCGTGATCCAGTCCCGTTACAAGGCGGAGGGCATCTACCGGAATCCCACCATCCAGGTCTTCGCCAACATGGAGGGCGCGGGGGTTGACAAGCAGAGTGTCACGGTCGGCGGTCAGGTCCGGCGTCCGGGTCCGGTGGAATATTCACGTGAACTCACCCTGTATCAGGCCATCCAGGCCGCCGGTGGTGCGACGGAGTTCGGTTCGTTGAAACGGGTCGTCCTCTTCAGGAACGGCCAGGGCCGCCGCTATGACGTCACCCAGGCCCAGTTCATGAACATCCCGCTGTCGCCTTCCGATACGATCGAGGTGCCCCAGAAGACGATGCTCGGGCAGTGATGTGATTTCCCCTCTCCGCGATGGCGATGTTTGGTCACCACCGGCATGGACGATCACTTGAGAGGGGATTCCGGGGCGTCATCGCAGCTTGTTCCATCACGGCGGGATCCGGCCAGGAGGCGGGTATCCCGCCTCTCATTTTGGATGGCTTGGCTGCGGAGAGGTTCGCGGAACGGGAGATGGCGCAGGAGGACTTGCGGCAGTGGGCGGCCAGGACGCCGGGAAAGGCGATCGATGCCCTGTTGAAGAAGGTGAGGGAGGCGGAAGATCCGGAGATCCGTTCACGGTGTCTGGATACGCTCAAGGAGATCGTGCTGGAGCGGGAGTACCATGCGGACGGTTTCCTGGGAATCAGCATGCAGGAAGTGGAGGTGAAGCTGCCCGGTGGCGGTCCGGCGAAAGCGATCCGGGTGACGAGGGTTATTGAGAACTCGTCGGCCGGTCAGGCGGGAATCACCGAGGGAACCCTCATTGTGGGACTGGGGGAGCGGATGTGGAAGGAAGGGGAGATGACCATGGAGTTCAGGGAGCAGGTGAAGGGAACCCGTCCCGGGACCATGCTCACGCTGC
Organism: Akkermansiaceae bacterium; assembly: GCA_019634595.1. Lineage (NCBI taxonomy): Bacteria > Pseudomonadati > Verrucomicrobiota > Verrucomicrobiia > Verrucomicrobiales > Akkermansiaceae > Akkermansiaceae bacterium. The sequence continues at coordinate 1,188,560 of JAHCBC010000001.1, read as the reverse complement.
AGTTGCTGGAGAACGGTGCGATCATCCGGAAAGTGTTGAAACTCGGGGGGCGCCCACCTCAGGTGGGAGGGGTCGAAGAAGAGGATCCAGTCAGAGCCAATGAGGTGGCGAGGGAGGAGTTTTTCCGCAAATGGCTAGACAAACGCACAAGGCAACCACGCTAGTTTTAGGATTTTATCCATCGACATCTGCCTGAGTGATGGCAATTTCTTGAAATTTCCGAAACGCCCACCTGTTTTCATCATGATTTTCACCCGGTTTCGAAAAGCGGCACTTTCAGCGGTATTTGTGGCAACCTCCTGCACCGCCTGCGCGCAGCAGGCGGATTTCAACGAGGTCGGCAAGCAGATGGCGATCATGCTGCAGAACAGCCACTTCGCGCGCATCCAGTATGATGCGAAACTGAGCCAGCTTTTCCTCGACGACTACATCGGGGATCTGGACTCCGGGCGCCTTTATTTCACGAAGGTGGATATCGATGCCTTCCAGGCGAAGTATGGTGATCGGCTGCACGACCTGCTCCTCCAGGGCAAGAGCGTCGAGGCGGCCACCGAAATCTACCGGGTCTTCGAGAAGCGGGTGGAAGCCCGCGTCGCGCTCACCGAGAAGCTCCTCAAGGAGGAGACATTCGATTTCACCGGCCAGGATTCCGTGATGCGCAGCCGCAAGAACGCACCGTGGGCGAAGGATGAGCGGGAGGCGGTGGAAACCTGGAAACTCCAGATCAAGGAGGCGGTCCTGGGTGAGACACTGCGCCGGGAACTGATGACCAAGCTGGCCGCGGAAAAGGGCAAGCCGGACCCCAGCAAGACGGACCGCGACCCGAAGGAAAAGATCTCCCTCCGTTACAAGCGGTTCCTGAACAGCGTGAAGGATGTGGACGATGAGGACATCACCAGCATCTTCTTCAGCTCCATCTCCAGGGCCTATGATCCGCACACGGACTACATGAGCGCGCGGGACATCAGCAAGTTCAAGGACGACATGAAGAACGAGCTGGTCGGCATCGGCGCCCTGCTTTCCGCGGAGGAGGACGGTGCCACCAAGATCATGGGCATCGTTGTCGGGGGGCCTGCCGACAGCGAGGGGACCCTGAAGCTCAACGACCGCGTCGTGGCCGTGAACACTCTCAACAGCCCGCGGCCGGAGGACTTCACGGACATCATGTTCATGAAGATCGACAAGGTGGTCGATCTGATCCGTGGGCAGGAAAGCACTTCCGTGGCTCTCAAGATCGAACCGGCGGGGGCCCCTCCGGGTGAGACCAAGGTCGTCGTCATCAAGCGTGGCAAGGTCGCCCTCAAGGCCGACCAAGCGAGTGGTGAGATCATCGACATGAAGAAGAGCGATGGCTCCGCCGAGCGCATCGGCGTCATCACCCTCCCCGCTTTCTATGCGGACTTCGATGACGGGAATGTCCGCTGCTCCGTGGATGTGGAGCGCATCCTCCAGCGCATGATCGATGAGAAGATCGAGGGTCTGGTCCTCGACCTCCGCAACAACGGCGGCGGGTCGCTTGAGGAAGTCCGCCGCATGACCGGCTTCTTCATCAACCGCGGCCCCGTGGTCCAGGTGAAAAACACCCTGGGCCAGGTCCAGGTGAAGGAGGCCGACAACGGCCGCCCGATGTATGATGGCCCGATGGTGGTGATGACCGACAAGAGCAGCGCCTCCGCCAGTGAGATCCTGGCCGGTGCCCTCCAGGACTACAACCGTGCGGTCATTGTCGGGGATTCCTCCACATTCGGCAAAGGCACCGTGCAGCAGATGATGGACATCGGGCGGATGCTGCCGCTGTTCGCCGCCAGGAACCGTGCGGGATCGCTCAAGATGACCATCCAGAAGTTCTACCGGCCGTCCGGTTCATCCACCCAGATGGATGGAGTGGTCCCACAGATTGTCTTCCCCAGCCTCACGGACGCGCTGGAGATCGGTGAGCGGTATCTCGACAACCCTCTGGCGCACGACCGCATCCGTCCCGCCGCGGATTTCAATGCCGCGGATGCGCAGGTGCTCTTCGTTCCGCGCCTGAAGGAGCTGAGCCAGGAGCGGCTGAAGGAAAGCAAGGATTTCTCCTACATCATCGACGACATCGTGAAGGCGAAGGAACGCATCCGCCTCAACAAGGTTTCGCTCAACAAGGAAGCGCGCCAGAAGGAGCTGGATACGGAGGATGTCGCCCAGAAGGCCCGGAACGCGGAGCGCCGTGAACGGTTCGCCAAAATCGCGGAGAAGGACAAGGCCTCGATGAAGTTCATGAAGCTGACGCTTGATGACGTGGCGAAGCCCGGCCTGCGCGAGTATGATCCATCCGCTGAGAACGCTGAATACATGCGCAAGGCGAAGGACGAGAACGCCGATCTGGATGACACCCCGAAATGGCCGAGCGGCATGGACCCCGTGAAGCGGGAATCCATCAACGTGCTGCGTGACCTCGTTCAGATGACCGAGAACGCGAAGACCGCCGGGCTGCTGAGGAAGGCAAACTGAAGCGCCTGCATGTCTGACATCGGGAGGAATCTCCGGGAGATTCACGCGCGCATGGAGGCGGCCTGCTCGAGGGCGGGCCGTGACTCTTTATCGGTGCAGCTCGTCGCCGTGTCGAAGACGTTTCCCTCCGCCCTCATCAAAGAAGCGGCGGATGCCGGGCAGAAGGTTTTCGGCGAGAGCCGCCAGCAGGAAGCCGAGCCGAAAATCGCAGTTCTGCCAGCCTCCCTCGATTGGCATTTCATCGGCCGCGTCCAGTCGAACAAGGTGAGGAAAATCCTGCCGTTGTTCGGCACCATCCATGCCATCGATTCGCTGAAACTCGCCCGCTACACCGCAGGTGTCGCCGCGGATCTCGGGCTTTTTCCGAAGGTGTTCCTCCAGGTGAATGTTGGCGGCGAGGCATCGAAGGGTGGTTTTGAGCCTGACGAACTCGAGCGGGAAATTGACGATCTCCTCGCTGTGGAGCGGGTGGAGATCCAGGGGCTGATGACCATCCCGCCTCCGGGAGAGGATGCGGAGGCATCGCGAAAGTGGTTTGTCCGGTTGCGGGAATTGCGGGACGCCATGGAGCGGAAAACCGGCGTCCGCCTGCCGTCCCTCAGCATGGGCATGAGCGGGGACTATGAGGTGGCCATCGAAGAAGGGGCCACCCATGTGCGGGTAGGCTCGGCGATTTTCGGGGGCCGCGCCTATCGGGTGGACGGCGAGCTTGGATGAGCCATCATCCCGCCATGGCATTGGTGCTCGAACAGGCCGCCGTGATCGGCAATGAACTCGCCCTCTCCTTTTCGGATGACACGGAGGCATACATCGCGCTCCCGCTCATGCGGCGGGCCTGCCCGTGTGCGGCTTGCCAGGGCGAGCCGGACGCGCTGGGCCGGGTGATGAAGCCGGTGGTGGAATACGGCCCGAAGGCGTTCGATCTCGTGAAATTCCAGGGCGTGGGTGGCTATGCCTTGCAGGTGTTTTGGGCGGATGGCCACTCGACGGGGATTTACAGCTATCCCTACCTTCTGCGCCTTGCCGGGTTGAGCGGCAACTGATCCACTTCCAGCCGTGTTTTCCGCGCGTGAGGAACTGGTGAATCTGCCGCTGCTACCTGGCAAGGAGTCCGCCGCTCTGGCGGCCGCGGGCCATGCCACCGCGTGGCAACTGCTGGAACACATCCCGAAGCGGTACGAGGACCGCCGCCGCTTCGACCGCTTCCCCACCCAGGCCACCGCGCAGCCCGTCTGCCTGCGCGGCACCGTGATCGATGCCGGCATGCGTTTCTCCGGCCCCGGGCGTAGGTTTTATGAAGCGGTGGTGCTGGATGGCACCGGCGGCGTGTTCGGCTCAGGCAAGATCACCTGCCGTTGGTTCAACATGCCGTTCATCCAGAAGGTCATCGCCACCGGGCATGATGTCATCGTCTATGGAAAGGTGAAGGACAGCAACGGGCGGTTGATCATCGACCATCCCGAGTTCGAGGTGGTGAAGGATGATGACTCCTCCTCCTCCATCCACATCGAGCGCATCGTGCCCATCTACCGGAACATCCCCGGGATTTCCCAGCGGCGTTTGCGGGAGATCATCCACCTGCTGCTCCTGCAGATCGATCCCGCCTCCCTGTCACCGGTTCATGAACTGGATGCCGGCTTTCCGCGCGCGGCAGCGCTGCGGCAGGTGCATTTTCCGGAGTCGATGGAACAGGCCGCGGCGGCGCGCAGGCGGCTCGCCCTCGATGAGTTCTTCGCCCTCCAGTTGAATGTCGTGTGGCGGCGCGCCCGCTATCAGGAAAAGCGCGGCCGCGTGTTGGGAAAGAAGACCACCTCGCTCACGAAGTTCTACGAGAACCTGCCATTCGACCTGACCGGCGCGCAGAAGCGCTCCATCCGGGAAATCCTCGCGGACATGCGCAGCCCGCTGCCGATGAACCGCCTGCTCCAGGGGGACGTAGGTTCCGGGAAAACCTTCGTCGCCATGGCGGCCATGCTGCTGGCCATTGATTCCGGCTGCCAGGCCGCCCTCATGGCCCCCACCCAGATCCTCGCGGAGCAGCACTACCTCACCTTCCGCCGCTGGCTGGATCCGCTGGGCATCCGCATCTCGCTGCGCACCGGAAACCGGGGGGAGGACACCCACCTGCAGCTGGAGGGAGATCCACAGATCATCATCGGCACCCATGCCCTGTTCTTTGATTCCGTCGCCTTCCGGGATCTCGGCCTGGTGGTGATCGATGAACAGCACAAATTCGGCGTCGCGCAGCGTGCCGCGCTCATCCGCCAGGGAGTCATGCCGGATGTGCTGGTCATGACCGCCACCCCCATCCCGCGCACCCTGACCATGACCATCTATGGGGACCTGGATGTCTCTCTGCTGGATGAAAAGCCGCCGGGCCGCTCGAAGATCATCACCGCCGTGCGGGTGAAAGCCTCCCAGACGGATGTGACGAAGTTCGTGAAGGAACAACTCAAGGAAGGCAGGCAGGCCTACCTCGTCTATCCCTTGGTGGATGAAAGCGAATCACTCAAAATTGAGTCCGCCACCGAGGCGCTCGAGAAGTGGAGGAAGCGCCTTTCCGGATATGAGGTCGGCATGGTGCATGGCAAGCTGAAGCCGGAGGAGAAGGAAGAAGTCATGAGACGTTTCCGGGACGGTGAGATCGCGGCATTGGTCGCCACCACCGTCATCGAGGTCGGGGTCGATGTTCCGAATGCCAGCGTCATGATCCTGCACCATGCCGACCGCTTCGGACTCGCGCAGCTCCACCAGTTGCGCGGCAGGATCGGCCGGGGAGGGCACAAGGGGTATTGCGTCCTCCTCACGGACGGCAAATCCCCGGAAGCCATGGAAAAGCTCAAAGTGTTGGAGCAGACCGCGGACGGATTCGAGATCGCGGAAGCGGACCTCCGCCTGCGTGGTCCGGGTGACGTTCTCGGCACCATGCAGAGCGGTGTTTCCGACCTGAAGTTCGTGGAGTTCCTGGCGGACACACCGCTGCTGCGGGAAGCGCGTGCGCTCGCGGAGAAAATCCTGGCGGATGATCCCCGGCTCGATGGCGCGTATGAGGTTCTGCGGGGATTGATTACGGAAAACGGGGAAATCTCCCAGCCCTCCACCGCCTGATCGGCTCCTTGGCATGCTCTGAATCGGAGCGTGGACTTTAGTTCGCTTGGCTTCATCAGCCACTGGGACCGCGGAATTCATTCCGCCCCGGAGAATCGGGTTTGGGCAGTCAAGCGGAATGAATTCCGCGGTCCAATTTCATCAGATCCGCTTTATTCCTCGCCTGGCGGAATCCCTTGCCCGGTCAATACCGCGTCGAACTCCGCCTTGCCATGTCCTGTTAGAAGAAAGTTTTCGACAGATGATCCGTACACATCAGCTGATCGGCACTCGAAACATATCACCATGTCCACCTGTTTGCCATCGGCCTCGAAGCGCAGGCCGTGCCGGGGATTGAAACAGGCAGCAACCTCTCCTTCGTTCCGCCGTATGCTTTCCGCCAGCTTCCGGAGCAGGTCTTCCTTCTGGCCGGCATTTGTCACCACGGTACGGCCCAGAACCCGGTATCGATGAAACGCATCTGGAACTTCTTCATCAGGTAAATTCGGATCGAGTGAAAAAATTGTCAGCACTCCCTCGCGATGGGTGAATGACTCGACCTCCTTGGCGGATTTTCTCTGATTCTGATCAAAGGACGAACAACCCGTCAGCAAGGCGAACATCAGAAGAATGGGGGGAATCAATTTCATGAAACGATCCTGTCAGGAGGATTTGGGAACGGAGCGCGGATTCAGTCCGCTTGTTTTTGCTGGCCCCAGTAACAGGCAAGCCGCACTCCGTAGAACGAACTTTTCCCGTTACTTCTCCACGATCTGGTAGACCACACCGCTGTGGTCGAGCAGGAAGATCTCGCCCTTGTTGTCCTCCGCGAAGGAGGAAATGAGATTGATGCGGCCGCCTTCCGGTTGGAGCGCCTTCGTGTGGTCCTTGAAGTCGGTCGCCTTGCCGTTTTTCTCGACGAAGGACCAGATCCGCGGGTTCTGGTAGTCCGCGAAAATGTAGCGGCCCTTCAGTTCAGGGACGGCGGAGCCGCGATAGACATAACCGCCGGTGATGGAAAGCCCCTGGTCCTCGCCCATGCCGTGTTTATAGACGTAGATCGGTTCCACGGCACCGGGGGCCTCACCGCCGACTCCCTTGGTCGGCGTGGCGATCAGGCCTTCACGCAGCCTCCAGCCGAAGTTCGCGCCCTTGCCTTCGCCTTTCGGGACAAAGTTGACTTCCTCCCACAGGCCCTGGCCCACATCGGCGATCCAGAAGTCGCCGGTCTCGCGGTCGAATGAGTTCCGCCACGGATTCCGCACGCCATAGGCCCAGATCTCCGGTTTCGCCTCCGCATTCCCGACGAAGGGATTGTCCGCCGGAACCTTGTAGCCCTTTTCCGGGGAAACATCGATGCGCAGGATCTTCCCGAGCAGGGAGCCGAGATCCTGGGCGCGCTGCTTCGGGTCATTGCCGGAGCCACCGTCGCCGTTGCCGATGTAGAGGTAGCCGTCCGGCCCGAAGTCGATCCAGCCGCCGTTGTGGTTCTCGAACTCGCTGGGATAAACCAGGATCTCCTCCGCCGTCGCGGGGTCGGTCGTCTGCTTGTCCGCGGAAACGTAGCGGACGATCTTCGTCTGCTTTTCCTTGTCCGTATAGTTCACGTAATAGCGCCCGGTGGTCTGGAAGTCCTTGGCGAAGGCGAGGCCCAGCAGGCCTTCCTCGTTTCCTTTCCGGCTCACCAGTTCCCGGACGTCCAGAAACGGCTTGTCGCTCCACTTCCCGCTGGCGATGTCCACGATCCACACGCGTCCGGCCTGCTCCATCACCCAGATCTTGCCTTCCACGCCCTGCGGCACACCCGCCCACACCGGGCGTTCGAAGCCTTTGGCGATGGGTTTGCCGGCGATTTCCGCATGGAGCGGCAGGGAGGAAAGGACGAGGGCGGAGAGGGTGAGAGCTTTCAGATCCATGGTGCCGGAATCTACCGGGATTTCCCGGACGCTCAACCGGATTCCTATCCACGGTGAAAACCCTGATTTTATGCGGGTTTCGGCTTGTCAAAGCAGGGCGAAATCGTAGTTTCGCCGTCCGCTTTTCTTCGGGCGGGCAGACGGTTGGAGTCCCGGTGTCTGCCCGCTTTCAACGATCGGGACAATGTCGGAAGGAAAACGAACCCACAACCAAACCATAAACCAAACAAACAAAATGGCTTACGCACCAGCGGAACCCAGAAACCAAGAACTCAGCGACCTGATCGATTCCAAGTTCCGCGAATTCCGCGAAGGATCGATCGTCAAGGGCACCATCCTCGAGATCCGCCCGCAGGTCGTCCTCGTCGACATCGGCTACAAGTCCGAAGGCGCGATCCCGTCCAACGAATTCGAGGACGAAGAGATCGAAGTCGGCGATGAAATCGAAGTCCTCCTCGAGAAGCTCGAGAACGACGAAGGCATGGTCGTCCTCTCCAAGGAGAAGGCCGCCCACAAGCAGAACTGGGAAAAGATCGTCAAGGTGTTCCAGGACGGCGGCCTCGTTCGCGGCAAGGTCAAGTCCGTCGTCAAAGGCGGCCTCACCGTCAATGTCGGCGTCGAAGCATTCCTTCCAGGTTCCCAGGTGGACATCATCCCGCCGAAGGATCTCAACGAATACGTCGGCAACGTCTACGAATTCAAGATCGTCAAGGTCAACGACGAGCGGAAGAACATCGTTCTCTCCCGCCGCGAAGTCATCGAAGCCGAGCGCTCCGAGCTCCGCCAGCGCTTCCTCCAGACCGTCAAGGTCGGGGACAAGGTGGTCGGCGCGATCAAGAACATCACCGACTTCGGTGCGTTCGTCGATCTCCAGGGCATGGACGGCCTGCTCCACATCACCGACATGTCGTGGGGCCGGATCAACCATCCTTCCGAACTCCTCCACATCGGCCAGTCCGTCGAGGTCATCATCCTCGACGTGGACCGCGAGAAAGAGCGCGTGTCGCTCGGCCTCAAGCAAATGTCCGACAACCCATGGGAAGACATCGAGCGCAAGTACCCCATCGGCCAACAGGTCAAGGGCAAGGTCACCAAGCTCCTTCCCTACGGTGCGTTCGTCGAAATCGAGCGCGGTGTCGAAGGTCTCGTCCACGTTTCCGAACTCAGCTGGGTCAAGCGCATCACCCGTCCTTCGGACGTGCTTGAGATCGGCCAGGAAATCGAAGCCGTCGTTCTCGGCATCTCCATCGAGGAGCAGAAAATCTCCCTCGGCGTCCGCCAGCTCGACTCGAACCCATGGGACGAGATCGAACTCCGCTACCCGGTCGGCGCGACCATCAAGGGACCGGTCCGCAACCTCACCGCCTACGGTGCGTTCGTGGAACTGGAAGAAGGCATCGACGGCATGATCCACGTGTCCGACATGTCCTGGACCCGCAAGATCAACCACCCGTCCGAAGTTCTCAAGAAGAGCGACGAAGTGGAAGCCATCGTGCTTGCGATCGACAAGGCCAACCAGCGCGTCTCCCTCGGCATCAAGCAGACCGAAGACGATCCATGGAGCCTCATCGACAGCCGCTTCAAGGTGGGCGACCTGGTCAAGGGCACTGTGGCGAAGATCGCTTCCTTCGGCGCGTTCGTCAGCCTCGACGGCGACATCGACGGTCTCATCCACATCTCGCAACTCAGCGAAGACCACGTGGAGAAGGTCAAGGACATCATCAAGGTCGGTGACACCATCGAAGCCCGCGTCATCAAGGTGGACAAGGTGGAGCGCCGCATCGGCCTCTCCATCAAGGCCGTCAACTACTCCGAAGAGCAGCTCAAGAAAGAGTCCGCCAGCTTCGAAAGCCTCCGTCCGTCTTCCGAGATGGTGGGCCTCGAGCAAGCGTTCAACCTTGCGGCAGCCGCCTCCGAAGAGTGGCGTCCGGGCGAGGAATAATCCTCCTCCGTCTGAAATTCAAAAAGCCGGCCGGGTTTTTCCCGGCCGGCTTTCTTCATTTTGTGGCGGCGATCACCGGTCGCCGTCCTTGCGACGGGTGCAATCCCCCGGTCCCCATTCCACCATCAGAGCGGCGATCTCTCCCGTAGCGTAATGGCTGCGCCATTACGGCTGGGTGGATGAGTGCGACCTTCCGATCCCAACGAAGCATCGATGCCATCTTTTCATCACGGGAAGCCCGCTACCGCACCGCACAGCCAGTGGTATGGAAACGACGGCGACCGGTGATCGCCGCCACGTGCAAATCATGGCTGCGCCATTGCGTCTGGGCGGATAAGTGCGGCCTTCCGATCCCAACGAAACATCGATGCCACCTTTTCATCACGGGAAGCCCGCTACCGCACCGCAGATCCGGTGGCATTGAACCTACGGCGACCGGTGATCGCCGCCACATGCGAAAAAAGCCGGACGGGATCACTCCCGCCCGGCTTCTTTTTGTGGATCGAACGCGACGTTACCGCGGGATCATCCTTCCTTGATGTCCATCGCGGCGTATTCGCCGTCCTTGCGGCGATAGACGATGGTCAGGCAGCCGCGGCGGGCGCTCTTGTAGAGCACGAACGGCCGGTCGGACAGCTCGAGCTGCATGATGGCATCCTCCTTGTACATCGTCTTGATGGCGTAGTTCTCCGGATGGATGATGAATGGTTCCGGATCGTGCTCCGCCTCTTCCGGGTGGTCGAGGGCGTCCTCGGTGAAGAAGCGCTCCTCCAGGTGCCGGATGGATTCGTTCCGGTGAGGGCGGTTTTTCTTGAGCAGGCGGGTTTTGTGCTTCCGCATCCGGCGGGCGATCTTGTCCACCGTCTCATCGATCGCGGCGTACATGTCCTTGCCCTCCGTGTGGGCCTCGATGTGGATGTGGTTCGCACAGTGGAGGATGACTTCGGCGATAAATCGGTTTTTCTGAACGTCGAGAATGGCTTTGGCTTCGATGATGCGCGGGTAGTCCAGATGGAGTCCTTCGATCTTCTTGTGGACGTGATCGCGCAGGGCATCAGTCACTTGCTCGTGGCGCACCGTGACGGTGATCGGCAGATTGACGTTGGCAGTTTGCATGGTTCTATATGTGTTTCAGGTGAAATGGATGGCGGTTTCATCCGCCTTATCCACCTGACATATTGGACCACCTTTCAGAAGAATGCCACGCTGATCTTCACAAAAAATCCGATTCCACGCATCTAACAGGATTTGGGCTTCCCCGTCCGCTTCCACAGCGGGAGGAGCGGGATGGATGCCCTGAAACCGGGGTCTTTTCCGCAGGGAAACCGGCGTCCATCCCGGACCCGGGCCCATGGGAAGAGGGGATCTCAGCGGCCCTTCGGGGCGGTGAGGGTATCGAACAGGTCCTTGCCTTCGGCCGGTTCACCCACGGTTTCACCGGCGGCTTGGGCCAGGTCGGCGAAGTTGTCCACGGGACGGCCGCTGGTTCCGGAAATCTTGAGCGTCACCCAGCGGAAGCCATCCTTGCTTTCCTTGAACACCTGGCCGAGGGCGGGGTTGCGGCCACCGGTGACGGTTGCTTCCGGCAGACCCACATCCAGGGTTCCGGAAAGCACTTCGTTTTTGTCGAGCGAGAGATCCCCGGTGACTTTCAACTGGGTTTTGGAGAGAAGGACGAGTTCGCTGATCCGGACCACGCCGTTTTCGCGGTGGAGGATGCCGGTGCAGCCATCATGGAACAGGGGATCAAGGAACCATGGATTGTCCGTGAGCTGGGAGAGCTTCCTGAGGAAGGAGAAGTTGTTGAGGCGGGGCAGGGAGTTCGATGAGGATGAGAAGGCGACCTGGAGCCGGCCCGCCGGGTTGGAGGATGAGAAGGAAAGCGCGTTCCCGCCGCCCGGAACGTCCCGCGAATCCACCCTTCCGGCGACAAGGTGGCCGAGGGAGGTTCCGGCGATGCCGTTCATGTTGAACGAGTTCATCCTCACTTCCAGCGATTGTTCCTTGCCGGTTCCGGAAGGATCGAAGGCTCCGGACAGTTCGATGTTGCCGAGGTTGTCGAGTTCGTGGAAGAGCCGCATGCTCACGATGTCCACGCCATTCGCTTTGAAGTCCACAAGCGCGCGGTCCATCCGGAAGACCGGCCATTCCGGGATGTGCATCTCACCGCGGAAAAGACGCAGGGAGGGCGCCTTTTCATTGCTGCCCGGGTAGAAAGATCCTTCGGTCTTCTGGAGGCGGAGGGAAGGGGCGCTGGCATCACCGAGAAGAATCTCGAGGTTGCCGACGGCCAGGCGTTCGACCGAGATGGGGGATGCTCCGGCATCCGGAAAGTAGCGGAGAGGCTGCCCTCCCTGCCGGGGGCCGATCACGAGTTTCCCGCCGGTGGCGGAAATCTCATTGACGCTCCAACGGCTTCCGATGACGCCGCCCATGAGGGACTGCGCGCGGATATCGTGGAGTGAGAGTGATTTCAGCAGATTGCCCCCCGGCCATTCCAGATCGGCCGCACGGGCGGTCATGCCCGTAGGGCTGGTCTGGAGTTGCTGGAAACGGATGTTCGCACCGGTCCCGGTGTTGAACTTCGAGATGATCTTCTTCCGGTAAGGGGCGCTGTTCGCGTAGATGATGAGTCCTCCGAACAGGATTCCCGCCAGGATCATCAGGACGACGACCGAGGAAACCTGGAAGGCGCGCAGGCGGGAGGCTTTCTTCGCGGCCTCCTTGTGGGGCTGGGTGCTCCGGCGCTTGCGCTTCCTGACCTTGATGGCCTGGGTGCCATCGGCGCGGGTCACCAGTTCGCCCGAATCTTCGGGGGTCGGGGAAGGCTTGCCCTGCAGGCGTTCCAGCATTTCATCGAGCGAATATTTCTCCGGCTCGGCGGGTTGTGAAGACATCGGCGATTGTGATGATGGGAAAGGAAGTCAGCGGATCATTGCTACTGCCGGAACGGACGTCCGGTGGGATCCACGAGCTGGACGTTCACCATGAAGATGATGGCGGTGGAGACCGGCTGGTGGGCCTTTGACTGGAACAGGCGTCCCAACACGGGCAGGTTCCCCAGAACGGGACTCTTGTCCTCCACGCTCTGCAGGTTCTGCCGGAGCAGTCCGCCGACGATGATGGTGGATCCGTCCGCGACGTTGAGAGTGGGGATGTCCACCCTCTGGGTGCTGAACACCGGCATCAGGATCGAGTTGTCGGTCACGCGGATGGTGCCGGTGCCTGAGGGCATGTTGATCGGCGTGCCATAGTTCACGAATCCATCGAAGTCGGTGACGGAGGGCTTCATCACCACTTCGATGAAGTTCTTGTTGGCGTCGGCGGTGGGCAGGACTTCCAGGATCACGCCCACTTCCCGCATTTCGAATGCGGTGGGGGTGGCCGGGGTCACCGGGAAGGAGTTGTTGCCCTCGGAGCCGATGTACACGCCGTTGAGGTAGATCTCCGTCGCGCTGATGGTCTGCGGGATTTCCGGGGGCTCATACTCCGTCGGGTAGATGAACTCGCGGACGACGCGCACGGAGGATGCCTGGCCGCTCCGCGTGACGGTGGACGGACTCGTCATGAGATCGACGCCCGTCTTCTGGCTCAGGCCGCGCATGAGCATGTTTGCCTGGTTGCCGCCGAAGACCCCGGAGATCCGGAAGATGCCGGGCGCACGGTTCGCCGGCAGGCTCCGTTCACTGCCCATGTTGATGAGATCGTCGATGGCGTTGCTGTCAACGGCGGTGTCGCCGCTGCGGTTGCCTGCGGTCATCGGGCGGAGGCTGTTGCCGGGAGGGGTGGTGACGGGGACGTCGAAGAGATTCCCGCCATTCCCCTGGCTGCCGCCGCTGAGGGTGTAGCGGTCTCCGTCGAAGCCCACGCCGCCGAGAGTCCAGTCGAAGCCCAGTTCCTCGAGGTTCCGCTGGTCGGTGCGGATCATGGTGACCCGGGTGATGACGTTCACGGGTTCCGCTTCGGAGATGGATTCGACGATGCGGGCGATGGTCTCCAGGTTCGCCTCGGTGTTGATGACGCGCAGCGTGTTGTTCTGCGCGTTGAAGGAGGCGTTGGTTCCATCCGGGAAAGGGACGCCCTGCATGGCGAGGGCTTCCTGTGCCCCCAGCCGTTTCGCCAGCAGCCCTCCTCCGGCGGAAGGCGTCGTTGCGAACGGATCCGCGGAGGCGGCCGGGGTGGATGCCCCTTCGCTCAGGCTCGCCAGGAATCCCGGGGGAACCTTGAAGGTGCGGGAGGTCAGCCGGCCGGCATCGCCCCCGGATGCCTGGATGATCACGGAGTAGTCATCCGTGGTATAGTGGGTTCTCGTCAGTTCGGTGACATACTTGAGGACCTGGGAGAGAGGGGTCTGGTTGAGCTGGAGGTCGAACTTGAGCGCGTTGATCCGGGCGGCGCTTTCCGTGTCCCCGAGATTCAGGTTGAAGTTGATGGTTCCGGCGGTGGATTCGTTCGCGGAAACCTGGAGGCGGAGGAAGTCGATGGCATCCGTGATGGAGGCCTGTTCCAGGGACATCTTCGGAATGATGATCTGGTCCAGCTTCCGGGAAACCGGGACGAAGGAGGTATCCGTTGCCTGCCCGGGCTGGCCCGCGAGGGCTGGATCCACCGCGAGCGGGGAAAGCGGAAGTTCCCACGCGGCTTCCACCTGGCCGAGCATCTCCGCGCGGGCTTGGTCGGTCGCCGTGCGCTGGTAGTCCGCCTTTGCGGCGGTCAGGCGTTCCAGTCCACGGCGCGCGGCGGAATTGTAGGGATCGATCCGCAGCACGTCTTCGTAGGTGGAGCGCGCCTGGTTGTATTTGCCGAGGTTGTAGGCGCCTTCGGCGGTGTAGAGCAGCTTCCGGACCTGATCGACATTCTTGCCGTGGTCCGCGGTCATCGCCGGATTGTTGCGGATGGGATCATCCAGATCAGCGCGGAAAGCGAGGGCACCCGGGTCATTGGGGGAAACGCCCGGCTGGAGCACCTTGTCCACGGCTTGTTTCGCGCCCGCCAGATCGCCTTTTTTCACCAGGGTTCTGGCGTATTCGACGGAGGCTTGGGCGTAGCGTTCCCTGGCGGCGGCGCGGAGTTCGGCAGTGGTGGGGGCGTCCGGCAGCAGGTCGAGCGCTCCGGCGTAGGCTTCCACGGCATCCCCATGGCGGCCCGCGTTGTAGGATTCATCCCCTTTCAAAAGGAGTTCATGGGCTTCCTGGGTGCTGGCTCCGCGTTTGGCCAGTTCACGGGCGGCGAGGCCGGTGACGTCGGAAGTGCCTTGGGCGAAAAGCGGGGAAAGCAGGCATGCGGTGGCCAACAAGGCGGCTCTGCCGGTCGAGGGAATGAGAATTCTGGAGTTCTCCATACAAAGGTTTTGGAGACGTATAGAGGGCCGGGCGCGGGAGGGTAAGCGCAAAATCCGGGAAAATTCACCTTTTTAGCGCCAGGGGAACTCCATCTGGATCTCCCGGCGGCGGGTAGGGCGGCGGACCCAGCCCCGCGCCTCCAGCTTTGACAGGCACAGTGCCCGGAGTTTCCGGATGGCGGGAACGAAGGTGTTCATATGAATCTGTGTTTATATGAACACTTAAAGGTGTCAAGTATTCCGCGGACTCACCGCGGGTTGCCATGGATTTCCCGTGCCCGCGCGGCGTCCGCGCCGATCTGCCGGCGCAGGGCGGGGACATCGGCGAATTTCTTCTCCGGCCGGAGGAAACCGACGAAGGAGATCTCCAGTTCGGCGCCATAAATTTCTTCCGAAAAGTCGAAAAGGTGGACTTCCAGCGAGCGGGTGACGCCATCGACGGTGGGGCGGACCCCCAGGTTGGCGACGCCCTGGCGGACCGTTCCGTCCGGCAGGAGGGCGGTGACGGCCCACACTCCATCCGGGGGCAGTTGGGCGTCCCCGGTCGAGAGATTCGCCGTGGGGAAGCCGATCGTGCGTCCGAGCCGCCGGCCATGGACGACGGGACCGCAGACGGAGTAGGGGCGGCCGAGAAGGGTGGCCGCGGCGGATAGATTCCCGTCGCGGATGGCCTGGCGGATGCGGGTGCTGCTCACCCGCTCACCATCCACCATCACCGGTGGCACCGCCTCCAGCCGGAAACCCGAGGTTTCCGCCCGGGACTGGAGAAGCTCCACATCCCCGTGGCGTCCTTTGCCGAACCTCCAGTCCTCACCCACGGCGATGGTGCGGACCGGGGACTCCAGCAGCAGGTCGAGGAAGCGGCCTGCTTCCATGGAGGCCAGCTCCTGGTCGAAACAAAGGGGGATGAGCAGCTCCGCGCCCAGCCCACCCACGATACGGGCCTTGTGCCCGAGCGTGGCGAGAAGGGACGAAGGGGCCTTTGCCGGAGCGATGACACGGATGGGGTGCGGATCAAAGGTCAGCACGCCAGCCAGCCCCCCCTCACGGCGGGCGGCATCCACCGCCCTCCCGATCACGGCCTGGTGGCCGACGTGCACCCCGTCGAAGACGCCCAGCGCGAGATGCAGCGGGGCATCCAGCGCGGGAAGGTCTTCGAGGCGGGTGACGGTGGTCATGGCGGCTTCAGGCACCCCGCATGAGCGAGATCTCCGCGAGGGAAACCAGCGCGTTGTACAGCTCCTGACGGGGTGCGTTCTTCAGTTCGTCCACGGTGACGGCGCGCTCAAGCGTGAATTTCCCGGAGCGGGTGCGGCGCAGGGCGCTGAGGTGGCCGCCGCAGCCCAGCTTTTCACCGATGTCATGGGCGTAGGTGCGGACGTAGAACCCCTTCGAACAGTTCACCGTGAAGTCGATCTCCGGCAGCGCGGTGCGGGTGATCTGGTAGGAGGTGACATGCACCGGACGGGGCGCCCGCTCGATGACCTGGCCCTTGCGGGCGAGCTTGTAGAGCGGCACGCCGTCCTTCTTGATGGCGGAAACCATCGGCGGGATCTGTTCGAAAGGTCCGGTGAACCCGTCGAAGGCGGCTTTGATCTCCGCTTCGGAAAGATCCGGCACGGGCTTCGACTCGAGGATCTCCCCCTGGCGGTCCTGGGTGGAGGTGACGGCGCCGAGCGTCATGGTGCCCTCATACTCCTTGTCCTCGCTCATGAGCAGGTCCTGGATCTTCGTCGCGCGGCCGATGACCAGCATCAGCAGGCCGGTCGCCATGGGGTCCAGTGTGCCGCAGTGGCCGATTTTCTTCGTGTTCAGGGCACGGCGGGCGATCGCCACGACGTCGTGCGAGGTCATGTCCGGTGCCTTGTCGATCAGCAGCACGCCGCTGGGGCCATTATCATCCGATGGATTTCTTCTCATGTGTAATAAAAAATGATTCGCCGGCCGGAGGCGGCTCAGATGGCCTGCTCCACGGCCGCGAGCACCTTGGCACGCGCTTCCGCGATGGGACCCGCCATCCGGATGCCGGCGGCGAGGGAGTGGCCGCCGCCGCCGAACTGCATGGCGATCCTGCAGACATCCACGCTCTTGTCTTTCGAGCGCATGGAGACGCGGACTTTTCCATCCGGCAGTTCTTCGAAGAAAGCGGCCACGCGCACCCCGCGGATGGCGCGGATGATGTCGATGAGGCCCTCGCTGTCTTCCGGGCGCAGGCCCAGGTCCACGCGGGTTCCGTCATTCAGCTCCCAACTGGCGACACTGCCGCCGGAGGAAAGCCGGAGCGTGTTGAGCAGCGCCCGCATGAGCTCCACGCGGCGGTAGGGATGGTCGTCGTAGGTCTTCGAGTTGATGGTCCCCACATCCAGTCCGCGCCGGATCAGGTCCGCCGCCATTTCATAGGTGGCCGCGGTGGTGGAGGGGTACTGGAAGGAACCCGTGTCCGTGGAGACGGCGACGTAGATGGCGTCCCGGGATTCCGCGGGCAGCGGCAGGCCCAGCGTGGTGATGATGTTGTAGATGATCTGGCCGGTCGCCGGGCTGTGGGAGTCGATCAGGTTCACATCCCCGTAGGCGGGGTTGGAAATGTGGTGGTCGATGTTGAGCAGCAGCTTCGCCTTCGAGGCGGCGTGCAGCGCGTTGTCCCCGAGGCGCGGCTTGGTGGCGGTGTCCAGCGCGATGGCGATCTCCGCATCGATGGGTTCCGCTGGCGGGGTCTCGATTTTCTCTGAACCCGGCAGGAACGCCAGACTCTCCGGCAGGCCGTCCTCGTTGATGAGGCGAACCTTTTTCCCGGCTGCCATCAGCGCGAAGCCGAGGCCGATCTGCGAGCCGATCGCATCCCCGTCGGGACGGACATGGCTCATGATCACGAAGGAATCATGCTGCCGGAAGATCTCTCCGAGCTGCTCGATGGTCGCGTTGGGGGCTGGGTCGCTCATGGGGATGGAACCGCGAAGCGCGGGCGCGGATTCTTGCCGGGAAGAAGTGGGGCGCAAGGATAAAGGAGGCGAACGGCAGGGTCATCCCATTTTCAGGCGGCTGTGCCGCAAAATGAGCATCATTTCTCCTTCGCCTCGTAGTCGAAGACCAGCGCCTTCTCCAGCAGCGGCTTCACCTTGGCGACGAATGCCTGGTGGGCGGCGTGGGGCAGGTATTTCTCCAGGTCCGCCTTGTCCTTGAAGGTGACCAGGAACGCGTGGGTGAGGCCGTCGTTCAAGCCCACCTCCACGTTATCCATCTTCCCGCACTCGAAGTCCTTGATGACGTCGATCTGGCTGGGGAGCTTCGCGAACTCGGTCTCGATCTCCTTCACCTGCTCAGGCGTGGCGGTGGCCTTGAACTGGAACAGGACGATGTGGCGGAAATCACCGGCGGAGGAAAGGGCGGCTGTCATGGCGAGGATGGAGAGGATGAGTTTTTTCATATCCCGGATACTCGGAAATCAGCGGATTCGTGTCGAAATAATTCCATCCCAGGCGGGTCCATGCTAACGTCATGCCCATGGGCTGGGTGCTGTTTTTCGATGGCGATTGCGCGTTCTGTTCCGCCTCCGTGCGCCGGGCGGTGAAGCTGGACACCCACAAGCGGCTGAAGTTCGCCCCCCTGCAGGGGAAGCTGGCGGCGGAAAAAGGGTTCGGCGGGAACGCGGCGAAACAGGGCGGGACCATGGTCCTGATGCGGGAGTCCGACGGCAGGATCTTCCAGCGCAGCGAGGCCCTCATCGAGCTGACCCGCGTCCTGGGCGGCTGGTGGCGTCTGCTGACCCCGGTGAAAATCATCCCGCGTTTCATCCGGGACGCCGCCTACCAGTGGTTCGCGGACCACCGCTACTGGTTCTCCGAAAAGGGTGGATTCTGCGAAATGCCGGACCCGGAGGTCCAGAAGCGGCTGCTGGAGTGAGCGGACTGGGACCGCGGAATTCATTCCGCTCTTTTCCCGGAAACGGATTCTCCGGGGCGGAATGAATTCCGCGGTCCCAGTTCCCTGCTCCAGAATCCGTCTTGAAATGCCGGTTCCGGCATGCATCCTCGCCGCCCGCCCATGGCCGCACTAGCTTTCCAAGCCCTTCCAGGATTCCGCGATTTCACACCCCGTGAATGCGCGATCCGGAATTATTTGTTCGAAACCTGGCGCGGAGTCGCCCGCCGCTGCGGTTATGTGGAATATGAAACGCCGATCCTGGAGGACACCGGTCTTTATCTGAAAAAGTCCGGCGGCGAACTTTCCTCCCAGCTTTTCCGGTTCGAGGACCAGGGTGGCCGTGATGTGACGCTGCGCCCGGAGGTGACCGCCTCGCTGGCCCGCCTCATCGCGGAACATCAGCGGAATTTCCCGAAGCCCCTCAAGTGGTTCGAGATCGGCCAGTGCTTCCGCTATGAGAAGCCGCAGAAAGGCCGTGGCCGCGAGTTCCACCAGTTCAACGTGGACATTTTCGGCGAAGCCGGACCCGCGGCGGATGCGGAACTGATCTCGCTGGCGATCGAGTCGATGCTGGCCTTCGGCTTCGTGGAGGGTGACTTCGTCGTCCGTGTTTCCGACCGCCAGGCGTGGATCGACTACGCGACCGCGAAAGGCATCTCCGAAGACCGCATCCCGGACTTTCTCGGCATCATCGACAAGATCGAGCGGGAGAAGCCTGAGGTGCTGGCGCAGAAGCTGGACGCCTTTTGCCTCACCGCCGAAGAGGTGAAAGCCTTCATCGCGAATCCGGAGAACGCCTCCGCCGCCTACGCCGCCATCAAGGCGGACCTGACCTCCCGCGGCCTGGGCGACTTCGTCGAGCTGGACCTCTCCATTGTCCGCGGCCTCGCCTACTACACGGGCGTGGTGTTCGAGGTGTTCGACTCCAGGAAATCCATGCGCGCCGTCGCGGGTGGTGGTCGCTATGACACGCTGATCGCCACCATTTCCGAAGGCGCGGTGGATCTCCCCGCGACCGGCTTCGCGATGGGGGACTACGTGATCCGCAACCTCATCGAGGAAACCCCGCACGCCAACATGCAGATGGAAGTCTGGCTGCAGCGCAACGCCGCCGGGTGCGATGTCTATGTCGTCGTGGCGGATGAGACGAAGCGCGGTGAAAGCCTGAAGCTCGTCACCGACCTGCGCCGTGCCGGCATCTCCGCCGACTACGCCCTCGCCGGGAACGTCAAGGTCGGCAAGCAGTTCCAGAACGCCGAGAAAGCCGGTGCGAGGTTCGCCGTCGTCGTCGGCTCAGAATACCCCGAACTGAAAGCAAAGATCCTCTCCAGCCGCACCGAAGCCACCGGCAGCGCCGAAAACGCCGTCGGATGGATCACCAGCCTGATGCACCAGCCGGACGGTCCGTTGCTTGCTTGACGTAATCCAACCACAGATGAACGGGATGTACGCAGATGGAAGAGATGGGATTCTGGTAAAAGAGACCGAGAAAATCATCGGGTGCTCTTTCACGGTCCTGAATTCTCTCGGCCACGGCTTCCACGAAAAGCCGTATGAACAGGCGTTGACCGTCGAGTTTCTTCATCAAGGAATCCCCTTTCAGCAGCAGAGCCGGTATCCCATTCACTATCGGCAGGTCAAAGTCGGTGAGTATATACCGGATCTGGTGGTATTCGGAAAAGTCATCGTCGAAACGAAGACCATCGAGCGCATCGGCGACGTGGAAATCGGACGGATGCTGAACTATTTGCGCGCAACCGGCCTCAACGTCGGACTCATCCTCAATTTCAAATACGCCAAGCTCCAATTCAAACGGGTAACCCTGACGCCACCCGAACCACCCCTCCTCCAATCCTGAATCCCATCCATTCTTCCATCTGTGTACATCCTGTTCATCTGTGGTTGAATGATTTCTTCTCTCCCATGCGCACACATCATTGCAACGAACTCCGCGAATCCGACATCGGTAAAACCGTTACCCTGATCGGTTGGGTCAATTCGGCCCGTGACCAGGGCGGGGTGATCTTCATCGACCTCCGTGACCGGGAGGGGGTGACCCAGTGTGTCTTCCGCTCGGAAATCTCCAAGGAAGCCGCCGATGTCTCCCACACGCTCCGCGTGGAGGATGTGGTCCAGATTTCCGGCAAGGTGGAGGCCCGCCTCAAGACGGACGAAGTGGACACCACCAACTCGAAGCTCGCCACCGGCACCATCGAGATCGTCGCGGAGACACTTACGATCGTGAACAAGGCGGAGGTGCTGCCGTTCCAGCTCGACAAGGAGCTGTCCAACGAGGACCTGCGGATGAAGTACCGCTACCTCGACCTGCGCCGCCCGCGCATGAGCAAGAACATCCGCCAGCGTGCCGTCATCACTTCCGCCGCCCGCCGCTATCTGGACGAGAGCGGATTCTTCGAGGTGGAGACGCCGATCCTTTCCAACCCGACTCCGGAAGGCGCGCGGGACTTCCTCGTTCCATCCCGCCTGAACCCGGGCCGCTTCTACGCGCTGCCGCAGGCTCCCCAGCAGTACAAGCAGCTCATGATGGTCGCAGGCCTGGAGAAGTATTTCCAGATCGCCCGTTGCTTCCGTGACGAGGACCTGCGCGCGGACCGCCAGCCGGAGTTCACCCAGATCGACATCGAAGCCAGCTTCGTCAGCCAGGAAGACATCATCAAGCTGGTGGAAGGCCTGCTCGCCTCCATGTTCAAGGCGGGCCTCGGCATCGACGTGCCGACCCCGTTCCCGCGCATGACCTACCGCGACGCGGAGGACATCTACGGCTCCGACAAGCCGGACACCCGCTATGACATGAAGATCACGGATCTGGGCGATGTCTTCGCCACGACCGAGTTCAAGATCTTCCGCAGCATCATCGACGGCGGCGGCGTGGTCCGTGCCATCAACGCGAAGGGCTTCGCCGGCATCACCACCGGCCAGATGAACCGCCTCAACGAGATCGCCGTGCAGGCAGGCCTGCCGGTGAAGAACCTGGCTTTCATCAAGCTGGAGAACGGCGAATACAAGAGCCCCCTCTGGAAGATCTTCACCGACTCCGAAAAGGAAGCCGTCGTTGCCAAGCTCGGCCTCGCGGAAGGCGACATCGTCTTCTTCGCCGCGGGCAAGCGCGAGAGCGTCAGCACCATCCTCGGCCGCGTCCGCGTGGAGATCGCGGACATGATGGGACTGGTGAAGGACTCCTCCGCCTACAACTTCCTGTGGGTCGTCGATTTCCCGCTGCTCGCCCATGACGAGGAGAGCGGCCACTGGGTCGCCGTGCACCACCCGTTCACCCGCCCGAACCCTGACGACATCGCCAAGCTCGAAGCCGGTGAGTATGCGGACGTCCGCGCCGTGGCCTATGACGTCGTGCTGAACGGCTATGAGCTGGGCGGTGGTTCCATCCGGATCCATGAAAAGGACCTGCAGGCGAAGATGTTCACCGTTCTGGGCGTGGACGCGGAGGAACAGCAGATCAAGTTCGGCCACATCCTGGATGCCTTCCGCTTCGGCGCGCCTCCGCACGGTGGCCTTGCGCTCGGCCTCGACCGCATCGCCATGCTGGTCGCCGGTGAGGACAGCATCCGCGAGGTGATCGCCTTCCCGAAAAACAACAAGGGCGCGGACCTCATGGCCAACAGCCCCTGCCAGATCGACTTCAAGCTGCTGCGCGAGGTCTATGTGCAGTCCACCTACAAGGATCCGAAGGCGGCACCAGCGGCCGAGAAGGCCCCGCAGGCCTGATCCTGCCACCATTATCCAAGAGAGGCCGGGGGGATTTCCTTCCGGCCTCTTTTTTTGGGGTATCAAGTGGCAGGGATCCGGTCTTCGGCAGGGACGGTTTTCCAAACCGTCCGGCAGGGTGGATGTCCATCATCCCACGATTCCGATTTTCCTGATGATCCCTGCGATTCTTCCGAGGGAAAGACATTGGGAAACCGACTGTCGCGGGGTGAAAGACATTGCCTCCGCCTGACCGCATGGAATGGAAGCGCAGCGGACATAGCGGCTATGCCGCAATGCGGTCCCTGCCAACACTTCCAGGGACCGCACCTAAAAGTGAAACCGCACGACAATCCCGAAACTGTAGGAGCGAAACTTGATCTCGACGGGAAGGTGCGTGGTCATCCACCCTGCCTGATACCGCATGAACATGACGTCGTATTCCTTCCCCCTCCGCTGCCTCACGGCCATCCTCTGCGGAGCGGCGTATGCGGGTGCGTTTCCGCCGGTCGGCTGGAGGTGGCTCATCGTGCCTGCCGTCTTCGGGCTGATCCATTCCCTCCGCGGTCTGCATGGCAGCCGCGCCCGCGCGGTGGGCTTCCTGTTCGGGATGACGGCATTCAGCCTGAGCCTGTCGTGGTTGTGGAATCTGTTCGGACCGACGGCCATCGTCCTATGGATCGTGCTGGCGGCATTTCCCGCGTTGTTCGCCCACATGCAGGGGCTGGCCCGGCACCTCGCGGGGTGGAAGTTCACGGCCTTCACCGCATTGAACTGGGCGGGCTGGGAATTCATCCGCGCGGAGATTTTCCCGCTCAAATTTCCATGGATGACGGTGGGTCTGGCCGTAGGGCCGAACGCGCTGCTGCCATGGATCGGCGTCTATGGGGTGGGCATGCTGGTGGTGTTTTTCCTCGCGGTTCCGTGGAGGTTCCGTGCGGTGTATGGAGCCGTGATAGCAGGGGTGATCGTGTATGGAGCGGCATGGCTGGGCAGGCCAATCGACAAACTCCATGTTGATCTCCCCATCGCCGCCATCCAGTTGGAGAACACGACGCTGGACAAGTATGCCGAGGCCACGCGCGCGCTGCCGTCGGAGATCCGCTATGTGGTCTGGCCGGAATACGCGCTGCCGTATGATGTCCGCCAGAATGAACAGGAGTGGCGGCAACTGCTGGACCTTTGCAAGGAGCGGGACATCACCCTGACCCTGGGCACGCAGTCCCGGGAGAAGTATTCCGAGGTATGGCGGAACATCGCGCTCACCCTGGATGCCAGCGGCGCGCTGGGGGAGCACAACAAGATCCACACGGTCCATATGTTCGCGGATGGCACGCCGGGCACGGAGGCGAAGGCGGTCCCCACCGCCCATGGCCGGGTGGGGACGCCCATCTGCTTTGACTGCGACTATGAAGGCGTGATCCGGAAAATGACCGCCAGCGGGGCGCAGTTCATCGCCGCACCGGTGATGGATGCCATGTCGTGGGGACGTAACCAGCATGACCAACACGCGGAGCTTTTCCGCATCCGCGCCGCGGAGAACCACCGGTGGATCTTTTCCTCCGCCACCTCCGGTGTTTCCCAAGCCATCGATCCATCCGGAAGGGTCCACGCCAGACTCGGTGCGATGGAGCAGGGGACGGTGACATCGGTCATCGGGAAGTCGGACTACCTGACGCCCTACACCCGCTTCGGGTGGCTGACACCGTGGGTCGCGCTTTCGCTGGCGGCCTTGTGCTGGTTGGGGCTGGTGGTGAAGGCGGTCAGGGAGAAAATGGAAGAACTCCGGATAAAGGCTGCTGAGAAACAGAGACTGAAGGATGCGCTGCGGGCGTGAAAGACAGCTGGGTATCAGGTAAATAACTGTGCTTCTTTTCCTGCTCATCTAACCATGGATCTTTTGCCCATAACCATATTCCTGACAATCGTTGTGGTGGGTTCCTGCTTCTGGATCACCATGCTTGATCTCGCTTTCTATCGTTCTTCAGTGGTATGTCCTTTCCTGGAGAAGTGTGGACTGAAGATCGAACGCGACGAATTCCGGAAGCTTTTCAGTATGTGGGATGTCTTCGTGATGCGGAGGGAAATGGAGGTGCTCAGACAAATGGCATCTCATGATATCGATGCTGATCGCATGGCCGTGGGACTGAAGCGGCGGATGGTCATTGCTTCATCATGGTTCCTATTGGTCGTCCTGCTCATTTTGCTGGAAATGATACGCCAGGCGATGGCCTGAATCTCCTTGAAGCCGGGAGTGGTGGTGAAGGCGGTCAGGGAGCGCTGGGAGCGCCGGTCTTCAGACCGGCTTGGCAGGCAAGGCGAATGGGAAAAGATGCCGGTCTGAAGACCGGCGCTCCCAGTTTTTATCAGAGCGGGATCTCTCCCTTGGAAACCCGGACCAGCGTTTCCACCAGGAACTGGTGCTCACGCTCCAGCACCCGTGCGGCCAGTGTCTCCACGGTGTCTTCCGGGAGAACGGGCACCGGGGTCTGTGCGAGGATGCGGCCTTCGTCATAGGCACCGTCCACCAGGTGGATGGTCACGCCGGTTTCCGTCTCACCGGCTGCGAGCACCGCTTCATGGACGCGGCTGCCATACATGCCCTGGCCACCGAATTTAGGCAGCAGGGAAGGATGGATGTTCACGATGCGTCCGTCGAAATGGGAGAGGGTCGCGGGGCCGAGCTTTTTCATATACCCTGCCAGCAGCACCAGGTCCGTCCCGGATTCCAGCAGGGCCGCGAGGATGGCTTGGTCAAGATCCGCCGGTTCCGGGTGGGTGGTGCCGTTGAGCACTTGGTGGGGGATGCCGGCTGCCTCCGCGCGTTCGAGCGCGTGCGCCTTCCGGTTGTTGGAGAGGATGACGGATGGCTCCATGCCGAGCCCGCCGCATGCGATGGCGTCCAGCACGGCCTGCATGTTCGAGCCGCCGTGGGATGCCAGTATGGCGATCTTCATGCCGCAGCTTAGGAAGCCGTCCGGTCCGGGGGAATCCCGAATTGGGAGCAATGCCTTCAAGGATCGGGAACCGATGGTAGGAGGTCGCTTTTTCCAGCGCAGATTAAGAGGATTAAGAATGGATTGCGCGGATTTGGGAAGAAGCAGGAACCACCGCAGGGCCAAAGCAAATCCTACAAGGAATCAAAATCTGCGGAATCCATTCTTAATCCTCTTAATCTGCGATTCAAAAGATGCCGCTTGGTTATGATGATTACCAATCCTCAACGGCATTAGAATCAGGAGCCCGGAATGACGCCTCCGCATAAAAATGAAGCGGCCCGATCGATTATCCCCGGGAAAAACCCAAAAACCCAAAGGGATGCTCAATCGGGCCGCCTGCTAGTGTCGCGCGACGACGGGAAATAATCATGGATCCGGATTTCGGTCAAGACATTTCTAAGGTGATTTTTCAGATTTTTCCTGCCGTTGAGAACGGGTTTCAACAGGGGTGATGGATGGGTTTTTCATCCGATGAAATTGATTTTTGTCCTAGTCGCGGGGGGAAAGGTGCTTACGTTGGAACCGCAGAGCGGACCCGCCGTTTGGACGAAACCAGGGTCCGGAAACGCACAGCATTCCCCATGAATCTCACGCTCAAAGTTTGGCGCCAGCCGGGTCCGCAGGCACAGGGTAAAATTGAGACCTACGAAGCGAAAAACATCCCGTCCGAGGCGTCGTTCCTCGAGATGCTGGACATCGTCAACGAGCGGATCATCGAGGATGGCGGCGAGCCGATCCATTTCGACCACGACTGCCGGGAGGGCATCTGCGGCGCGTGTTCCCTCACCATCAACGGCATCCCCCACGGCAAGGACAAGGCGGTCACGACCTGCCAGCTCCACATGCGGAAGTTCGCGGACAATGACACGATCTGGATCGAGCCGTTCCGGGCGAATCCTTTCCCGGTCATCCGTGACCTGATCGTGGACCGCACCGCCTTCGACCGCATCATCGCGTCCGGTGGCTATGTGGATGTCCGGACCGGCGCGGCCGTGGATGCGAACTCCCTGCCGATCCCGAAGCCGGATGCGGACTCCGCTTTCGACGCCGCCGCCTGCATCGGCTGCGGGGCCTGTGTGGCCGCGTGCAAGAACGCCTCCGCCATGCTTTTCGTCTCCGCCAAGGTGTCCCACCTCGGTCACCTGCCGCAGGGCCAGCCGGAGCGCGACAAGCGCGTGCTCGCCATGGTCCGCCAGATGGACTCCGAAGGCTTCGGCAACTGCACCAACCAATACGAGTGCGAGGCCGCCTGCCCGAAGGAGATCAGCGTGGACCACATCGCGCGGATGAACCGCGACTTCACCAAGGCCGTCGCCGCGGAGCAGTTCGCGTGATTTCGCGGGAGATCCGGAAGGATTTTCTGGAAGAGAACGTAATAAGGTGTCTCTTAAGGGAAACCCGTTCCATCCATGAAATCCGCCCGCAGACTCACCGCCCTGATTTTCTCGCTTGCGATCCTTTCCTGCCACGCTGAAGAAGCAAAGATGGAAACGGCCAAGGAAGCTCCTGCGGAACCCACCGGCAAGGTCGAGAAGACCGACGAGGAGTGGAAGAAGCAACTCACTCCGGAGCAGTACCGCATCCTCCGCCAGGCCGGGACGGAACCTGCCAACGGCGCGGTGTACAAGGAGTTCAAGCACCAGGGGGAGGGTGCCTACCACTGTGCAGGGTGCGGTGCGCTGCTTTTTTCCTCGAAGGAGAAGTTCGATTCCAAGTGCGGCTGGCCGTCTTTCTATGACCCGGCCAAGGCGCAGAACGTGAAGACAAAGAAGGACCTCGCCCACGGCATGATCCGCACCGAAGTGGTGTGCGCGAAGTGCGACGGCCACCTCGGCCACGTCTTCCATGGCGAGGGTTTCAACACCCCCACCGACAAGCGTTACTGCATCAACGGCGTCGGCCTTGTGTTCGTGCCTGCCAAAAAAGACGGCGAAGAGAAGAAGGAAGAGAAGAAGCCCTGAGGATGGGTGTTCGGCGCTTCTGGAGAAGCATTGGGTAGCGGAAGTCGTGAGACTTCCGGTTGGGGGGAGTCCATGCGGGAACCGGAGCCGGTTGGCAGGTGGTGAATCCACCCTGCCGAAGCTCTCACGAGCTTCGCTACGCCATTCCGGAATTCCCTTGCCGTCCCCCGGCAGGTGATGTTAGGCGTTTCCCCCTGTCCGCGGTTGCGGACATTCCGCGTTATGAAATCCTTCCGCTATCATCTCAACCGAGGCATCTGGTTCCCAGGTGCGGGCGTTGTCTGACAGGCAGGACGTGTTTCCTCCCAGGCTCGCCGGATCGAAAGAAGCGAGCTGAGTGTCTGATGATTGTCTGGACCGGCCCGCTCTCCCCCGAGCGGGTTTTTGTTTTTCCAGATTCATCCCATGACCCCAACTCCTCCGAAACCCGACCGCCAGGAAGGCAGGCGTGCCGCCGTCCTGTTGTGGAAGCTCATGCATGGTTTCCGCGGGCGCTATGCGAAGGCGATCATCGCGTTGTTCTTCTTCACGGGCATCAACTACATGACGCCGCTGGTGGCCGGTGCGACCATCGACTTCGCGCTTTCCGGAAAGGCGGCGGATGGCGGGCTGAAAGGATGGATCATCGGGCTGCTCGGCGGAGCTGACTTCGTGTCCGGCCGGCTGTGGCTGCCCGCGCTGGTGATGGTGGCGCTGACGGTCGTCGCGGGCGGGTTCAGCTACCTGAAGGGCCGCTTCGCGGCGGAGGCTTCGGATGGCATTGCCCGGCGGCTGAAGGACCGGCTCTACGACCACCTGCAGCGGCTCCCTGTTTCCTACCATGACCGTGCGGAGACGGGCGATCTGATCCAGCGCTGCACCTCGGACGTGGAGACGCTGCGCCTCGCGCTGTCCGTGCAGGTGGTGGACATCAGCAACGCGCTGCTGCTGCTGCTCACCGCGGTGCCGGTGATGGTGATGCTGGACGGACGGATGACGCTCATTTCCTTCGCCCTGGTGGTGCCCATCATCCTCTTCGGCTATTTCTATGTGGGCCGGGTGAAGCACCTGTTCCGGGAAATGGCGGAGGCGGAGGGCGTGGTGACAAAGACGGTGCAGGAAAACCTGACCGGCCTGCGTGTGGTGCGCGCCTTCGCCCGGCAGGAGTTCGAGGTGGCGAAGTTCGCCGTGCCGAACGCGGACTACCGTGACCGCAGCCTGCGGCTGCTGAAGTTGATGGCGTGGTACTGGTCCATCTCCGATCTGGTCGTGATCATCCAGCAGGGTCTGGCGCTGTTCGCGGGTGCGTGGTTCATTTCCCGGGGCACGCTTTCGGTGGGGACGCTGTTCACGTTCATCATGTTCCTCAACATGCTGCTGTGGCCGGTGCGGCAGATGGGCCGGACGCTGACGGATCTGGGCAAGTCGGTGGTGGCGCTGAACCGCATGGGTGAAATCCTTTCCGTGCCGGAGGAGTCGAAGCCCGCAGGGGATGGTGAGCCGGAGGGGCCGGTGCTGGGCCGCATCCAGGCGACGGAAGTCGTCTTCGCCCACGGCGGGGAGTCCGCCGCGGTGAATGGTATTTCCTTCACCGTGGAACCAGGGGAGACGCTGGCGATCGTGGGGCCATCCGGTTCCGGAAAGTCCACGCTCTTCCACCTGCTGCTGCGGTTGTACGACCCGGAGTCCGGAGCCATCACCTTCGACGGGCGGGACGTCGGCGGGCTGGACCGCCAGTGGCTGCGTTCCCAGTTCGGCGTGGTGATGCAGGAGCCCTTCCTCTACTCGAAGACCATCGGTGAGAACATCCGCTTCGGCAGGAGCAGCGCGGGGGATGAGGACATCCGGCAGGCCGCCCGGCTGGCGGACATCCATGACACGATCTCCGGCTTCTCCAACGACTACTCGACGCTCGTCGGCGAGCGGGGCGTGACCCTCTCCGGCGGCCAGAGGCAGCGGGTGGCGCTGGCACGCGCGCTGGTGAGGGACGCACCCGTGCTGCTGCTGGACGACGCGCTGAGCGCCGTGGACGCGGAGACGGAGGCCACCATCCTCGACGCGCTGCGCGGCCGCCATGGGCGGAAGACCACACTGGTCATCGCCCACCGGCTTTCCACCCTCATGCACGCGGACCGCGTCATCGTCCTGACGGAGGGCCGCATCATCCAGCAGGGCACCCATGCGGCGCTGCTGGCGGAGGAGGGCCTCTACCGCAGGTTGTGGGAGATCCAGACCTCCACCGAAGAAGAAACGACGCCGGATGGCGCGACCCATTCCACACCATGAAAGAAGAACCCCAGGAAGATGTGTTCAGCGACCGGATCGACTTCCGGCTGTGGGGCAGGCTGTTCCGTCACGCCCTGCCGCACCGCAGGCTGCTGGTGCCGCTGGCGGCGTCCGCCATCCTCATCGCCATCTGCGACGCGAGCTTCGCGCTCGTCACCCGCTGGGCCGTGGACACCGTGGTGGCGGGTGGCGGCGTCGAGTCCCTGCGGCTGCCCGCAGTAGCGTATGGCGTGCTGGCCGTGGCGCTGGCCGGAGGAGTGTGGCTTTTCATCAACTCCGCCGGCGGACTGTCGAACAACATGAGCCACGACATCCGCAAGGAGGCGTTCCAGCGGTTGCAGGAACTGGAGCTGGCGTACTTCGACCACCGGCCCACCGGTTGGCTCATCTCCCGCCTGACCTCCGACTGTGACAAGCTCGCGCGGATCATTTCCTGGGGCACCCTGGACCTGCTGTGGGCGTTCTGCCTGGTTCTGCTCATCGCGGTGGTGCTGCTGGTCCTGCATCCGGTGCTGGGGCTGCTGGTGCTGTCCGTGGTGCCGCCGCTGGTGGTCATCAGCGCCGTGTTCCAGAAAAAGCTGCTGCTGAGTTCCCGCGAGACGCGGAAATACAACTCGCTCATCACCGCTTCCTTCGCGGAGTCCCTGCAGGGCCTGCGGACCAGCAAGTCGCTGGTGCGCGAGCGGGAGAACGCGGCGGAGTTCCAGATCCAGTCCACGGCCATGTATGAGGTGTCCATCCGCAACGCGCTGCAGTCCGCGGTCTATATCCCCATCGTGCTCACGCTGGGCAGTGTGGCGGCGGGCATCGCCCTGTGGCGTGGTGGCTCCCACGTGATGGCGGGCACGCTGACGCTGGGCACGCTGGTCGCGTTCATCACGTATGCCGGACAGTTCTTCAATCCCATCAACCAGATCGCGCAGACGCTGGTCAACATGCAGGGCGCGCAGGCGGCGGGGGAGCGCGTGCTCAGCCTGCTGGCCACGGTGCCCGGCATCCGCGACAGCGATGATGTGAAAGCACGGCTGGAGAAATGGAGCGATCCGCAGAGCCGTGCGGCTGGCATGGCACCGGACGGTCATCCCGCCCGCATCGGCAGGATCGCGTTCGACAAAGTCGCGTTTTCCTATGAGACCGGGGAGCAGGTGCTGGATGGCTTTGACCTGGTGGTGGAGGCCGGGCAGACCATCGCCCTGGTCGGCGCGAGCGGTGGTGGAAAGAGCACCATCGTCAACCTCGCCGCACGCTTCTATGAGCCGACGGGCGGACGCATCACCGTGGACGGCATCGACCTGCGGGAGCGCTCGCTCGCGTGGTATCACTCGAACCTCGGCATCGTCCTCCAGAGTCCGCACCTGTTCAGCGGGACGGTGCGCGAGAACATCCGCTACGGCCGTCCGTCCGCCTCCGACCGGGAGGTGGAGGAGGCGGCCGGAAAGGTAAATGCGGACGCCTTCATCCGCGCGCTGGAGAACGGCTATGACACGGACGTGGGGGAGGGCGGCAACCGTCTTTCCACCGGGCAGAAGCAGCTCATCTCCTTCGCCCGCGCGCTGCTGGCGGATCCGCAGATCTTCATCATGGATGAGGCGACTTCCTCAATCGACACGGAGACGGAGCGGCTGATCCAGCAAGGGCTGGAGACCATCTTCCACGGACGCATCAGCTTTGTCATCGCCCACCGGCTGTCCACCATCCGAGGGGCGGACCGCATCCTGGTGATCGAGAAAGGACGCATCCTGGAAAGCGGCAGCCACCGGGAGTTGATGGCGGCGAAGGGCCACTACCACGCGCTCTACACCCGGCAGTTGCTCCAGGAAAAGCGGGAAAGTGTCGTGGGGCCGGTGGCTTCCGTGATATGATGATCTTGCTGCCGGTATGATCACGCTGCTACTTCCGAAGATCCAGCCGCGCCAAGCCTTGCTGATGGCGAAGATGGCTGTCGCAGGTGCGCTGGTGAGCGGCTGCTACGGCATGCTCCATGACCAGATCACCTATTCCATCTCCCCGGAGTATTTCACCCGCTTCAAGTTCGACCAGTTCCGTGCGGCGGACTTCGGCTTGCATGAACGGGTCTTCGTCGCGGAGATCGGCTTTCTCGCCACCTGGTGGGTCGGGTTCTTCGCAGGCTGGTTCCTCGGGCGCATCGCCGTTCCGGCATGGCCGGCGGGCGTGGCGTGGAGGAAAATCGGTCAGGGCTTTTTGTTGGTTCTCGCTGCGGCCGTGTCGGCGGGAGCCTTCGGCTGGCTCCTCGGGCTGATCCAGGATGGAACGGGCGCGCGGTGGGTGGAGATGTGCGCGGAACTGGGCGTGGAGGATGTCAGGGCGTTCACCCGTGTGGGCTATATCCACAACGCGGGCTACATGGGAGGTCTGATCGGGCTGGTGGTTGCCATTCTCTGGGTGCGCGAAAAACGGGATAAGCGGATCGGGGGAAAATAGTGCCTGCCATCGGAGGGGGAGCCGTTAGAGTCCGGCCAACACGAAATTCCTCCCGTCACTGATGCTCCGTTTTCTCCTCCCTGCCGTCCTGCCCTTCCTTCTTCTCGCGTGCGCGCCGAAAGCCACCCCCGGAAAGGCGATGGAGATCGCCCTCCGCTACAAGCAGCTCGAGTGGCAGCCGGAAGCCCAACATGTACGGCATGGCAATGACTCCAAGGGCATCCGCGTGGACACGCCGGACACTTCGCTCAGCCGTCATGGTGAGCGTGGAGGATGGTGGGTGCCGGGGGAGCCGGCGCGAAGCATGCCCTACAAGTGGGGCGGGTTCGACACCCCGGAGTCCTTCTTCAAGGGGCTGGAAGCCGGAAAGAAAGCGGGGGATGTCGCCACCAAGTGGAAGATCGACAACGGCGATGCGGTGGTGAGCACGGAAAGCGTGGGCATCGACTGCTCCGGATTCGTCTCCCGCTGCTGGCTGCTGCCGCGGCCCTACTCCACCCGGGAGCTTCCTTCCATCTGCGCACCGTTGCAGTCGTGGGATGAACTGCGGACCGGTGACATCCTGCTGAAGGAAGGCCACGTGATCCTCTTCGAAAAGTGGAACGCTGACCGGACGGAGATCATCGGCTACGAAGCGGGGCCGAGGCCTTTCTGGGGCGTGCATTCCTGCGGCATCTCCAAGTCGTACTTGATCGGCAAGGGTTACCACCCGTGGAGATACCGCTACATGAAGGCGGATTGAGGGGGGGTAAGGAGGGAGGACACTCCTGTCCTCCGGCGGCATTGGCGAATAAAGAGGAAGAAGTTATCGGTTATAAGTTATCAGTGAAAAACGAAGCTGACCGCAAATCTAAAAGGGATTCATTTCTTCCCTTTGCGCCCTTGGCGTCTTGGCGGTGAATCTTTCCTGATTTGCCAATGCCGACGGTGGACAGGAGTGTCCACCCTCCTTACTTTTTTCCGCGTGAGCAATCTGTTGGAATTCGCGCGGGAGCTGGCGGCCATCGGCCAGGCGGGGATCACTTATTCGAAGGATCCGTATGACCGGGAACGCTTCGTGCGGCTGCGGGAGATGGCGGGGGAGTTGCTGGCGCTGCCGGACTACTCGCCGGATTTCAAATGGCCGGACGAGATCGGTTACGACACGCCGAAAGTGGATGTGCGGGCGGTGGTGTTCCGCGGCAGCGAGATCCTGCTCATCAAGGAGGCGGCCACCGGCCTGTGGACGCTGCCCGGCGGATGGGCGGACGTGAACATCTCCCCGGCGGAGAATGCGGAAAAGGAATGCCGGGAGGAAAGCGGCTACATCGTGAAGGCCTCGCGCGTCGTTTCCGTCATCGACAAGGAACGCGCCGGCTACGCGCCGAATGCGAATGCCATCTACAAGATCTTCTTCCTCTGCGACCTCATCGGCGGCGAACCGACGACCAGCCATGAAAGCCTCGGCGTGGGGTTCTTCGACATCGACGCGCTGCCGCCGCTGGACCTCCACCGCGGGCGGGAAGTCGATATCCGCGACGCCTACGCCCGCCACTTGGATCCCACGCTGCCGCCTGTTTTCAACTGACCGGATTTCCCCATGAAACGACAGCGCATCGCGATTGATATGGATGAGGTGATGGCGGACACGCTGGCGAAGCGGCTGGCCATCTACCGCACGGAGTTCGGTGAGGAGCTTCTCCGGGAGTCGCTCCACGGCGTGGACATTTACGACGCCATCAGCGAGGAGCGGCGGGAAGCCGTGCGTGCCCAGCTTTTCATCCCCGGCTTCTTCCGGGAGATCCCCGTGATGGAAGGGGCCGCGGATGTCATCCGCGAGCTGCTGGAACACCATGAGGTCTTCATCGCCACCGCGGCGATGGAGTATCCGCATTCCTTCACGGAGAAGTATGGGTGGATCAAGGAACACCTGCCGTTCTTCCCGGACCACAACATCGTCTTCTGCGGGGACAAGAGCATCATCCACGCGGACTTCCTCATTGATGACTCACCGCGCCACTTCGAACGCTTCGCAGGGCAGGGGATCCTTTTCGACGCGCCGCACAACGCGAAGGAGGACCGCTATCCGCGCGTGAGGAACTGGTCGGAGGTGAGGATGCGGTTTCTTGGGGAACCGTGAAGGGGAACGTGGTGATGCAGGAAGAAAGTCGCGGCGAGACGCCACGACCACAGCCTGCGGCGGGACGCCGCAGCCACGGTTCAGCCTGCCTCACCGGGCCAGGCACCCGGGGCAGTCCTGGGCGTAGTGTCCGGCGGTGATCTCGCTGAGCGGCGGGACGGTCTTCAGGCAGAGGTCCGGATTCCCGATGCGGTTGCGCGGCTGGAAGGAACAACCGGCGGGCGGGTTGCTCATGTCCGGCGGCAGGCCGGGGATGGTGTAGAGCGGTTCCCCCTTCGGCTGGGCGGCGGGGATGGATTTCAGCAGGGAGCGCGTGTAGGCGTGCAGCGGGTTGCGGAACAGCTCGGCCTTCGGCGCGCTCTCGATGATGCGCCCGGCATACATCACATTGATGTGGTCGCACATCTCCGACACCACGGCGAGGTCGTGCGTGATGAAGACCACGGCGGTGCCCAGCTTCCGCTGGCGGTCGCGGATGAGGTCCAGCACCTGCTTCTGCACGGTGACGTCCAGCGCGGTCGTCGGCTCATCGCAGATGAGGAGTTCCGGCCGGGTGATGAGGGCCATGGCGATCATCACGCGCTGGCGCATGCCGCCGGAAAATTCGTGCGGGTAGGAATGGATGCGTTCCTCCGCATTCGGGATGCCCACTTCCTCCAGCGCTTGGATCGCCCGGTGCAGCGCGGGTTTTCCCGTGAGATTTTCATGCAGGGCCAGCGGTTCGGTGAGCTGTGCGCTGATCTTCATGTAGGGATTCAGCGAGGTCATCGGGTCCTGGAAGATCATCGAGATGCGCTTGCCGCGGATCTTCCGGAGCTGGTCATCGGAGGCCTTGAGGAGGTCCGTCTTGTCAAAGATCGCCTCGCCGGAGTGGATGCGACCGGGAGGCTGCGGGATCAGGCCCAGCAGGGAGTAGCAGGTGACGCTTTTCCCCGACCCGGACTCACCGACGATGCCGAGCGTCTGCCCTTTCTCCACGGTGAAGGAAACATCCTCCACCGCATGGACGACGCCATTTCGCGTGTGGAACCGGGTGGTGAGGTGGCGTACGTCGAGGAGCGGCATGGGAGATCGTGTGGAGCCTAGCGCGGATGGGCCGGGATGGAAACGGGAAATGGCGGGGAAGGCGGACCGCTGGAGGGCAGGGACCGCACTCCGTGCGGTCAGGTGGGGTAAATTCCTGATATCCCGGAGGCCGGATTCCACGTTTGATGATCCCGCATCACATCTTCCGGCACCGACACCGGAAGCGGTTGTCCGCTGCCATCCGCCGGACCGCACGGAGTGCGGTCCCTGCCCCCGGAAGATCCGCCGGGTGGCCCTCCCGCTACCTCTTGACCTCCCGTCCCCTCCCTTCCAGACTTCCGTCACGCCCATGAAAGCTCTCCTTCTGACCGCACCATCGACTTTCGAGTTCACCGAGTTCCCGACGCCCACGCCCGGCAACGGCGAGGTGCTCATCGACATCCAGGCCTGCGGGGTCTGCGGCAGTGACATCCACGGCATGGACGGCCGCAGTGGCCGCCGCATCCCGCCGATCGTGATGGGCCATGAGGCTGCCGGTATCGTCTCCGCGCTGGGCGAGGGCGTGACCGACTGGAAGGTGGGCGACCGCATCACCTGGGATTCCACGGAGTTCTGCGGCGATTGTCCCGAGTGCGGGGCGGGGAATTTCAACCTGTGCGCGAACCGGAAGGTGCTGGGCGTTTCCTGCGGCGACTACCGCCGCCACGGCTGCTTCGCGGAAAAGGTCGTGCTGCCTACCCGCATCCTGCACCGCATCCCGGACACCCTCAGCTTTGAGAAAGCCGCCTTCGCCGAGCCGGTCGCCATCGCCCTGCATGCGGTGAACCTGGCACCGGCCATCACGGATGAGCCTGCCGTCGTGGTGGGCGCGGGCCTCATCGGCCTGCTGGTCATCCAGTCGCTGAAGGCCCGTGGATGGGCGGAGGTCATCGCTGTGGATCTGGACGACTCCCGCCTGGAACTGGCGAAGAAACTCGGAGCCAGCCATGCCTTCAACGCGAAGCAGGAAAACCTCGCCGCCACCATCAAGGAGCTCTGCGGCGGAGACGGCGCGGCCACTTCCTTCGAGGTCGTGGGTGCCGCTGCTCCCATCGATCTGGCCATCCGCTCCCTGCGCAAGGGCGGCACCGCGGTCCTTGTCGGGAACCTCCAGCCGAGCGTGCCATTCCCGCTCCAGGATGTGGTGACGCGCCAGATCTCCGTGAAGGGTTCCTGCGCGTGTGCAGGCGAGTATCCGGAGGCGATCCAACGCATCGAGGACGGCTCCATTTCCGTCGAGCCGCTGCTCAGCGCGTCCGTCCCGCTTTCCGAAGGCGGCGACTGGTTCGCCCGTCTGGCGAAGAACACCGAAGGCCTGCTCAAGGTCGTGCTGAAACCCTGATCCACACTTAATTTTCCAATACCCAATCTCCCATCTCCATTCCCATGTTCGACCTCACAGGACGCACCGCCCTTGTCACCGGAGCCAGCCGCGGGCTGGGTGAACGCTTTGCCATCACGCTGGCGAAAGCCGGAGCCGATCTCGTCGTCACCAGCCGCAGCATCGAGTCGCTGCAGAAGATCACCGCGGAGGTGGAGGCGCTGGGGCGCAAGTGCACTCCCGTCGTCCTCGATGTCGGCTCGTTCGAGAGCATCCAGGAAGCCGTCGCGAACGTGAAGGCGAAGGTGGAGAAGATCGACATCCTGGTGAACAACGCGGGCTGCAACGTGCGCAAGCCCGCCACGGAGATCACCTGGGACGACTGGAACCTGGTGCTGGACACCAACCTGCGCGGCACTTTTTTCGTCGCCCAGCAGGTGGCGAAGGAATTCATGATCCCGGCGGGCTATGGCCGCATCATCAACATCGGCTCCGTCACCTGCGTGGCCGGTTACGCGGGTCTCGGCCCGTATTGCGCCAGCCGCGGCGGCAGCAAGCAGCTCACCATGAGCCTGGCGGATGACTGGGGCGTCCACGGCATCACCGTGAACTGCCTGGCTCCGGGATGGTTCAAGACGGCGCAGAATGCCGTGATGTATGAGAACGAGGAATGGGTGGAGTACCTCAGCGACCGCATCCCCCTCAAGCGTCCCGGCGCGACCGGCGATCTCGACGGCCCCGTCGTGTTCCTTTCCTCCGAGGAGAGCCGCTACATCACCGGCCAGCTCCTGCTGGTGGACGGCGGTATTTCCGTCGGCGCCACCCGCGCACTGCCGAAGAAGAAGTGACCGTCATCACTGGGACCGCGGGATTCATCCCGCCCCGGAGAATCCAGCCAGGATGCGAAGCCAAGCGGGATGAATCCCGCGGTCCCAGTCCCGAAAGCATCGGCGCACCCGGCGGTCGAAGCCGCAAAATGAGGGAACCCCGGGCAAGCGGACGTTTCCTGTTTTCAAATGCCGGTCGCCGGTTATCGTCCCGGCCCCGCATTCCATGTCCGCAAAGATCCGCTTCACCTCCGCCTCCGCCACCGGTCTCGTCCTCGCCAAAGTCGGCCATCCGCAACGCGATGAACCGCTGGAAACCTCGAAGGACGTTTTCAAGGTCGGGGAGGAGGACCGCGAGGGATTGACCGCCATTTTCCTGAAGCCGTTCAAGAATCTCCTCGCCCACCGTTTCAGCCACCACACCTCGCTGGAACAGCACGAGATGAACGTCTGCGCCCGCACCATCTTCGCGGATGGCTCCACCCTGTATGAAAAGGGCTGCGAGATCGCCAAGCGGCTTTACGCGAAGTCGAACCATCCCAACATCAAGTCCGGCGACCTGTGCATCTCGCTGATCGAGGAAATCGATGTCGATGGCGAGCTGAGGCAGGGCATCTGCATCCTGAAGTCGGAGAGCGTGGTGCCGTTCCTGAGCATCTCGACGAAGGACGGGGACCTGCACCTGCACACGGAGCAGGGGATCAACCCGGAGAAGATCGACAAGGGCTGCCTCATCATCGACCACCTTCCGAACAAGGGCTACTACGTGCTCACTTTCGACCGTTCCGGCACGGACTCCCGCTTCTGGGTGCGGGACTTCCTCGGCGTGCTGCCGGTGACCGACCCGTCATTCCTGACGAAGAACTACACCAACATGGCCGTCGCCTTCCTGGAGAAGGAGAAAAAGGAAAAGAAAGCGTCCGCCGCCGCGCCCGCCGCGGAGCAGGATGACGACCTGCCGCCGTGGGAGACCTCCGGCGCGGAGAAGGATGCCCTGACCTACTTCGAGGAAAAGGAGTCGTTCAGCCTCCACGAGTTCGAGGACGAGGTGCTGAAGACCCCGGATGCGAAGAAGCGTTTCGCCGAGCACCGCGCCCAGGTGGAGGAGGAACAGGGCCAGCGTTTCGACGACTCGTTCTCCATTTCCAAGA
Source organism: Akkermansiaceae bacterium (assembly GCA_019634595.1). Taxonomy (NCBI): domain Bacteria; kingdom Pseudomonadati; phylum Verrucomicrobiota; class Verrucomicrobiia; order Verrucomicrobiales; family Akkermansiaceae; species Akkermansiaceae bacterium. The sequence continues at coordinate 1,149,990 of JAHCBC010000001.1, read as the reverse complement.
AGGACGTCAGCAAGGTGAAGAAGAAGCTCCAGCAGTCCGTGATGAAACTGGACACCGGCGTGGAGATCCGCCTGAAGCCGTCCGCCGTCGCAAAGGCGGACCGCGTGCTGGAACACGGCTTCGACGAAGGGAAGAAGATGAAATTCATCAAGGTCTTCTTCAACGAGGATCTGGGGGAGTGATACATCATGGGAGTAGCGAATCTCGTGAGAGATTCGGCGGGGTGGATTCACCATCTTCCTAGTGGCTCCGGTTCCTTCATGACTTCCCCCCAACCGAAGCTCTCACGAGCTTCGCTACCCTCGGGTGCTTCCATGCTCGACCCCGGGTGCATGTCATGGCAGGGATGACCGCAACATCCATGTCTGCCATTCCGACCCCATCCGACAGCATCGCCCTTCTCATCGACGCGGATAACTCGCCCGCCGCGAAGGTGGACTTCATCTTTTCCGAACTGGCGGAGCATGGTGTGGTGAACATCCGCCGCGCCTATGGCAACTGGAAGAAGCCCGCCCTCGCCGGGTGGGAGCGCGTGCTGCACCAGAACTCCATCCAGCCGATGCAGAACTTCGACCTGGTGAAGGGAAAGAACGCGACCGACATGTCACTGGTCATCGACGCCATGGACATCCTCTACACCCGTTCCGTGTCCACCTTCTGCCTGGTGTCCTCCGACAGTGACTTCACGCCGCTGATCCAGCGGCTGCGCGCGGATGGGAAGCAGGTCTTCGGCTTCGGCGGGCGGAACACACCGGACCCGTTCATCGCCAGTTGCACGCGGTTCTTTTACCTGGAGGATGAAACCAAGGAGGCCACCACCAGGGACAAGCCGAAGTCGGACGCGACGAAGCAGCTCAAGGGCAACTCCAAGCTCATGAGCACGCTGCGCAGCGCGGTGAACAGCGCGAAGGATGAGGAGGGCTGGGCGCGGCTCGGCCCCATCGGCAGCCACATCGCGAACCTCGGTCCCTTCGACCACCGCACGTATGGTTTCAAGAAACTGGTGGATCTTTTCAGCGCCATCGATCTCTTCGAGGTCCGTCAGGAAAAGAATGGCAACCAGACGGAGATCTTTGTCCGGTTGAAGAAAGGCCCGAAGAAACCTCCGGCGGCGAAATGATTCCGGCGACATGACTTTGACGCGGGATGTCACCGCGGTAGATTCGGACCCATGTCAGACAGAACCATGGTGATGGGGGCCTTCCTCGGGGATGCGATCAGCCTGGGACCCCACTGGGTCTATGATCAGGATGAGATCTCCCGGAAGATCGTGGACCGCGAACGCTATCAGGATCCCATCTCGCCCTATCATCCCGGAAAAAAGGCGGGGGACTTCACCCACTATGGCGACCAGTTGCTGGTTCTCCTGAAATACGTGGTGGATGCCGGGGAGTTCGACCTGACCGGCTACGCCGCGGCGTGGAAGGCGTATTGGGAGGACCCGGACACCATCAGCTACAAGGACGGCTCCACCAAGGGCACGCTCGCCAACCTGCAGGCCGGGCTGCCACCGGACCGGGCGGGGGCGCACTCGCATGATCTCTCCGGCGCGGGCAGGTTCGCACCGCTGTTTCTCCTCAGATGGAATGATGACGCCGCCTTGCTCTCCGCCGTCAGGCAGCTCACGGCCTTCACCCACAACCATCCGGATGTCATCGACGCGGCGGAGTTTTTCGCCCGGGTGGCGCTGGCGGTGAAGCGGGGGGAACCCATCCCCGATGCCATCCGCAGGGTGGGGCGGGATCTGGACGGGAATCTGAAGGACTGGCTCGCCGCTGCGGAGGAACACCTCCATGCGGTGGAGGGAAATGCCGCCGTCCTCAAGGCCCACGGGCTGAGCTGTGACATCGATGGGGGCTTCGCGGGTGTCTGCCATCTGTTGCTCAGGTACCCGGATGATCCTGCCATCGCCCTGGTGGAGAACGCCATGGCGGGCGGGGATAATGCGGCGCGCGCGCTCATTCTGGGAGCCATCCACGGAGCCGCGGATCTCACCGGCCTCCTGCCTGAGCATTGGCGCGGGGAACTGCGTGCCGGGGCGGAGATCGAACGGCTTTCCGGTTCTCTCTGAGAGTTGACCGTGCATCTGGCAAAGGTGCGGTGTGCCTTTGGCATTCCATCCGCTGGAAAACCGATTGGATTGACCGCTGGCGGACAGGGGTGAGCGGGATAGGTTGGGGAGATGTCATCTCCACGCAGGTTCCGCCTTTCCCGCCGCTGGCGGATCTTCCTGTGGATCCTGGTGGGATTTTCCGCCGTGGTGGTGACGGTATTCATGCTCGCGCAGGGCCGCATCATCGCGGGGATCGAGCAACGGATGCGCGACCGTCTGGAGGCGCGTGGGCTGGAGCCGGAGTGGAGCGGCGCGTCATGGAGTCTGTGGCGGGGCGGAGTGGTGTTCCGGGATTTCATCCTCCGTGAGACGGAGGGCGGACGAAAGCAGGTGCTGGAAGTGGAGAGCATGGCCGTCAGCCTGCCGCCATCCCAGTGGATCTCCACCGGGTCCCGAACCATGGTCTGGAGCATCCGCCGCTCGAAGGTGGTCGTCGCTGATGCGGAGGGACATATCGCGCTGGAGGATGTTTCCGCGAAGTTCCGCACGCATCGCGGAAAGATCGTCGTGACGGAGGCGAAGGCCCGGCACCGGGGCTTGGTGGTGGATCTGGAAGGCGGGATCCTCACGAGGAAGGAGCCGTTGCGCCCGCCCCCGCGTTTCGTCATGCGGCTGAAGGCGGCCAGGGCGACGCTGGCGGCGCTGGATTTCGATGATGGCACGGGCCGCTTCAAGATCCGCGGCAAGTTCACCGTGGATGCCTCCACCCCGGCGTTCGATTGGAGCGCATCATTGGAAGGGAATGGCAGAAACGTGAGCCTGAAAGGCGTGCCGTTGCGGAAGGCGGGCGCGACGGCGGAGCTGTCCTCGCTGGGGGATTCCGTCATCCATGCCGGGGCCGCCACGGAGCATGGCAAGGCGGAGGCGGTGATCCGGCGGCAGGGTTGGAAGGGGACGCCTTTCACCTTCGAAGGCACCGTGGAGGACAAGGAGGGAAGGAAAGACCGGCTCCACGGAAGCCATCACCAGGGGACCTTCCACGTCACGGAGCTGGAGGGGGATGCGGATCTGTGGTCCATCGCGGCGGATATTCCCATGCTGGCGGATGCCCTTCCCGAATCCCTGGAGGTGACGGCTTTCCCCCCGATCGCGGTGCGCGACATCCGATGGAAAAAGCAGGACGGCTGGAGCGTGGCGGAGGTGGCGACGAAGGGGGAAGGTGCCGTGACCGTCACGCACGATGGGAAGAAAGTGGAGATCTCCCAACTGACCGGCCGCGCCAGCCTGGCGGATGAAAAGTGGAGCCTCAGAGGGCTGCGGGGAGAGGTGTTCGGCGGGAGTCTTTCCATCCAGGGAGACTATTCCGGAGGGACGCTGGAGGATGCCGTCATCAAGGCGGATGGCCTGAGTCTCGCGAGGATCAAGCAGGTGACGGGAAAGGGGAAAGCCGCCACCCCCGGAGTCCTGTCGCTCTCCTACACCGGCTCCGCGGATCCGGGCGGGAGGCAGTTCGACGGCGAAGGCCGGATGACCCTGGAGAATGCGCCAGTCATCGAGGTGCCGCTGCTCGACCAGGTGCATGATCTGTTCGCCGCCATCATCCCCGGTGTGAAACGCGCGGAATCCGGAGAGGGCCGCTTTGAGGCGCACTTCACCAGCCGCGGGAATGTCGTGAGTGTGGGCAGCTTCGAGGCCAGCGGAGGCACCTTGGTCGTGGATGCCCGCGGCCAGGTGGATTTGAAAAAGGAAACCGTTGCCGGCAGTGCCCGCGGGAGGCTCACCGGCCTGCCGGGAGCGGTGACCCACCCCCTCAGCCGCCTGCTGGAGATGGAGGTCACCGGCACGCTGGACCGCATCCAGGTCCGGCGGCTGGAGGCGGGCAAGATCATCTCGAAGGCGGCGGAAGGCACCGCGGAGGTGGTGGAGGAAAGCGTCAGGGGCGTGAGGAAAGCCAGCGACGGGGAGAAGCGCCGCAGCCCACGCACACCCGCCCGCTGGTTCGACAAGTGGCGTGGGGATCGGAAGTGATACCGTTGCGGAAGCACCGCGCACCGCGCGGAAAGGAAAGACCTTTCTCCGAAAGGGCCGGGGGGGACGTGCCTCCGGTCATTAGGTCTTCGATGACAGGGTGCCGTCCCCCCCGGCCCTTTCGGAGAAAGCGCTTCCTTTCCCATCGGCTCCGCCGACGGGGGGAGAAGTGCCATCCGTGGTGCCTTGGAGCCGGAAGGTGACCGCAGCCGATTTGACATCCATCACGGAGGCTGCATCTTCTAACAGATGGAAAAGCAGCCGGAGAACCTGGAGGAGTTGCTGGAGCGGATCGGCGGCTGCGCCGATGGGAAGGACAAGGTGAAGGTGGACGACATCATGGATGCCGTGGGCGGGCGTTCGTTCGGCCCGCTGCTGTTGCTGGCGGGTGTCTTCGTCTCCGCCCCGGGCATTGCGGACATCCCTGGCGTGCCGACCGTCATCGGTCTTTTCGTCCTGACCATCTCCGTGCAGCTCATCTCCGGCAATGACCACTTCTGGCTGCCGCGCTGGCTGCTCGACCGGAAGATCAAGTCGGAGACCATCCGGAAAATGACGGGCAGCAAGTGGGTGAAAAAGCCCGCCGCATTCATCGACCGCTTGCTGAAGGAACGCCTGCGTTTCCTCACGGGAAAGCCGGCGATGGTCGCCATCGCCACCGTGACCGCGGTCACCATGCTGGTGATGCCGCTCACGGAGGTGGTTCCACTCAGCGCGAATGTCGTCGGCGCGGGGGCCATCGCCTTCGGCCTGTCCCTGATCGCGAAGGACGGCGTGATGGCGCTCGCAGGATTCGTGATCTCAGCGGCGGCCGTCACCCTTGCCATCATGGGTGTGACGTGACGTCCGCGCTTTGGCCGGTCACTTCAAGCGTTCCCAGGATTCCACCCGGTTGCCGGCGAAGGTCACGCTCGCCCGGGTGTAGGGCACATAGACCACCTCCGGCCCCACCGCGAAGCGGTAGCCATACGGACGGTAGTATCCGCCATCGCCCCAATAGTCATAGAAGCCGTATCCGGCGTGGAAGTTGTGGATGAACACCGGGCGGCTTCCGGCGTAGTCCCAGCGCTCCGTGCTGCGGCGGCTTTCCTGGCCTTCGTAACGGCTCGCCGGAGTCCCCCATGCCAGCAGCACCCCGTCTTTCGGCATGCCGCGGTCGATCTTCCCTTCCTCCACCAGCGCCTTGTGCTTGGCGCTCAGGCGCGCGTATTTGTCCGGATGGGCGGCGATGCGGGTTTGGGGGGTGGAGGGGGCGCAGGCTCCGATGAGCAGGCACGCAGACAGGAGCGCGAAAATCGTCTTCATGATCGTGGAACGTACGCTTCCTCGTGGCTGATTGCAACATGCCGCAAGGATTTTGCAAAAGTTTGGAAACACAGCTTGCCAACGGTGAATATCACGCCGCAATCTGCCCGCGAACTTTCCCTCAACATCACGCATGTCCGACCTGCTCGAAGACGAAGACCTCACCGCCGCTCTCAAAAAATGCCCGGAGTGGGAGTATGAGAAAAAATCCATCACCCGCACCGTCGAATTCGAGGAATTCATGGATGCCATCGATTTCGTGAACGATCTCGCCGAGATCGCCGAAGAAGCGCAGCACCACCCGGACATCACGATCCGGCACACGAAGGTGACGCTGAAGCTCACCACCCATGACGCCGGTGGCGTGACGGAGCTGGACGTGGAGCTGGCCCAGCGGGTGGACAACCTGGTGGACTGATCCTTTCCCCGCAACGGTTCCTCCGGGAACCGGAGGAGGGGAAGGCCGCGGATTTTTTCAAAGCAGCAGCCGGACCGGGCGGGTGGACCGTCCGCTCCGGTTGTTTCGTGTCCGGATGGCGCGGCAAGGAAAGGAAGACAAGCCTGCGGATTGTCATTTGGGGAGGCAATCCGGAGGCTTGCCTTCCTTTCGCCTGATCGGTGCCGATCCGCCGGCATCCCTCAGCGCGGCAGCATCAGCTCGTCATCCTTCAGTCCGGTCAGCTCGCGCAGTCCTTTGAGCAGGAACCTCAGCGTGAAGAACAGGAAGGCCAGGATCGGCACGCCGATGACGACGAAGCCCCAGAAGGTGAGGCGCCCGACGATTGCGTTGTAACCCTCCAGCGCGTCCGCCGCGGTGTGGTCGAAGCTCCGGAAGAACCATAGCGCGAGGCCCACGTTCATCAGCGAGCTGACGAAGAAGGAGAAGGCGAACATCTGCGTCGCCCTGCGCAGCAGGTGGAGGTAGGGCGCGTCCTTGCCCAGGTCCGCGATCAATTTCCGGATCTTCGGGATGTCGAAGATGCTGTCATTGTAGAGGAACACGTTGAGCAGCGGTGTGGTGGTGCGCGCGGAGGCCAGCACGGCGACCCCCAGCATCAGCGGGATGGAACCCTCCTTCAGCCCGAAGAGCAGGCCGGCGTTTTCTTTCACCGTGCCATCCTTGTTCCAGAGATACAGCGTCAGACCGCCGGTCAGCAGCACCGAGAACAGCCCGATGGCGGAGAACAGGTTGAACTTCCGCGTCTGGATGAACGACCAGATCCCGTAGAAAAACGGCAGCGCCAGCGCGATGGCCATCGCATAAACCGGGCCGATGTGCCATGGCCTCACTTCCTTGCCCAGCTTCTGCTGGATCTCCGGATCCTTGCTCAGATAGCTGAGCACCAGCACCGGGATGATCACGTTGATGAGGATGTTGGCGAGCGGGTTGTCTTTCGGCTTCTGGGACACGCCGGGGAGGAAAGCAGGGATGGTGGATTCCGGAAACGAAAAAGCGGGGGGACGGATCGGCCCGGGGTGCCTAGGTCGTGGGGCCCTGTGGCGGCGGCTGGACAGGATGCCCATCCTTGTTGTGCTAAAGGGAGGTGCTCTCCATCAACGCCGCCGTCTTCCCGCCAGGGCGAGCGTACCGAGGGCGGAAAGGACGAGCGCGGAGGGTTCCGGGATGGGGTAGGTGGTGCCGGAGGCGGCGTTCAGGGACCAGCCGGTGACCAGATTCCCGTTGCCGTCGCGCAGCTCCATGCCCACCAGGGTGACGGTATTGCTGAAATCCACCGTGCCGGAGTAGTCCTGTCCGTCCTGATGGTATTCCGGGCGGAAGTCGAACTGGCTGAGGGTGGTCGCACGGTGGGCATTTGGCTCATTCAGGAGAATGTTGAACGGCTGGGTGGCCCAGGTGCGGTTGATGAAGTTCCCGTCGTCCGCCCTGAGGAGGATGTAGTCCGACTGCCCGTTGAACTCGACATACACCGAATGGTAACCGGCATCCCCGAGGAAAGCTCCGCTGACCTGGTAGAGGAAGTTGACCGTGAGGGCGGCGCTGGTGTTGGTGTAGGTGAAGGTGTCGCTGTAGGCGGCCTGCCCGTAGGCGATGATCTGGTCCGGGGTGCCCTCCTCATTCACGAACCCGCTGGGGCTGTTGTAGTATTCCGGGTTCTCCGGGTTGAAGTAGGAACCCTGGACGCTGCCGCTGGCGTAGGTGTGCATCCTGCCGTAGCCGGAACTGGCGCTGGAGGAGCCGGTGAAGGTCATGGTGGCGTCATCCCCGTTCCGGTCGATCCCGTTGAAGGTGGCGCTGCCATAGGCGGAGACAGGCGCGCCACCCGGGCTGTAGTTTCCGGTGCCGATGGTGCTGTAGTAGAGAGGATCATACCGTTCGCCATAGCCGGAGTTGGTGGCGACGACGTAGGCGCTCGTCTCAATGGACGACTGGGCGGAGGAAATCTGCGGATGGAGCAGGACGAACGCGGCGGCCAGCAGGGGGGAAGTGACTCTTTTCATGTCAGGGGGGATGACATCTGTTTTTACCGCCCGCTGTCCGGCAGGGTCAAACCCGGGCGGTCCGGTGGCATCCAAGGTGTTGGAAACGCATGGCGTCAGGGAGATGGTTAGGTGCCGCCGGGTTTTCAGGATACCCATAACAATGAACAAAAAAGCGGAGCCAGTGAGGACTCCGCTTTTCACAGATGGATGGTCGATCAGCGCAGTGATGCCAGGGGCAGGAACAATCTCAACGAGTCCGCGTTGATGCGTTGGAATCCGTATTTCTGGTAGAATCCCACGAGTTCCTCATCTGCTGCATCCACGGCGAGTCCGACTCCGCCGGTTCCCTGCATCGACGATGCCGCGATCTCCCGGGCGGCGGCGAGCAGCAGCCGGGCGATGCCTTTTCCCTGCCAATCCCGTGCGACGGCCAGACGCGCCAGAAGCACCATGGGAATCGGTATGCCGGGCAGGCCTTTCGCCGCGCCCGGCCAGTTGGCCGCCTCCGCCAGGATCGTGGTCAGGGTGAAGTAGCCGATGATGGGGACGGGAGCGGCGGCATCCCTCCCGACCAGGACGCGGGTGACGGCCACACCTTTGAGAAGATGGCCCTTCGCGGTTTCCCGCAGGTAGCGGTCCAGGGATTCCCTGCCGCACTGGAAGGCCTTCCTGTCGTGGCGGTCCGCCAGCAGCTCAAGATCGTATGCGGACATGGGTCGCCAGGTCTTTGGCCGCCTTTTTCGCGGCGGCGTTCGGGGCCGGCGGTTTGGCAAGGAGCCGCTGGATCTTCGCGGATTCGGCGAGACTCAGTTTCCAGCGGGTCTCTTCCTCCAGCACACGCTCCGCCTCACGCGCCACTGCTTCCAGGACGAACGCCGCGACGGATTGGCCACGGATCGCGGAGGCTTCCTTGAGGCGTGCTGCGGTCGCTTCGGGAAAGCGGGGGTTGATTCTCACCGTCCGCTGGCCGTTACGCTCCGGTCCGGTGGCCTGTGGGGCCTTCTTCATGGGATGACCGTAGCATCCCTGGTGGATGGCTCCAATCCAAAAGTGGCACCGTTTTGGCACCGCCATTTATCCACGGAGCAAAGAAAAAGCGGAGCCCGTGAGGACTCCGCTTTTCACAGATGAATGGAAGATGCGGACTGAAGTCCGCGCTCCGTGGGATCAGACCGTTCCGAAGATGGTCTTGCCGGAGGAGCGCAGCTCGTCGCAGGCCTGCTTCATGCGGTCGCAGAGGCCTTGCTCGCCCTTCTTGAGGTAGGAGCGCGGGTCGTAGTGCTTCTTGTTGCCGACCTCGCCGTCGATCTTGAGCACACCCTCGATGTTCGCGCAGATGTGGGTGACGATCGGGCGGGTGAAGGCATACTGGGTGTCGGTGTCGATGTTCATCTTCACGACGCCGTAGTCGAGGGTCTCCTGGAGGTCTTCGCTGGAGGTGCCGGAGCCACCGTGGAAGACGAGGTCCATCTCCGCGCTGTCACCGTGCTTGTCCATGACGGCCTTCTGGCCATCGCGGAGGATGCTTGGCTTCAGCTTCACCGCACCTGGCTTGTAGGCGCCGTGGACGTTGCCGAAGGTGGCGGCGAAAAGGAAGCGGCCGATCGGCTGGAGCGCTTCATAGACCTCCACCATGTCTTCCGGGGTGGTGTAGAGTTTTTCGGACGGCAGGCCGGAGGTGTCGTGGCCGTCTTCCTCACCGCCGACGCAGCCGGCCTCGACTTCGAGGATGATGCCCAGCTCGGCGCACTCTTTCAGGAGGGCCTTGGAGATTTCGAGGTTTTCCTTCAGATCGACCACGGAGCCGTCGAACATGTGGGATTGGAAAAGCGGACCCTTGCCGGCGGCGATGCGCTCGCGGGAGGCCTGGAGGAGCGGCTTGAGGAAGCCCTCGACCTTGGCCGGGTGGCAGTGGTCGGTGTGGAGGGCGATGAGGACGTCGTGTTTCTCGGCGAGCAGGTGGCAGGCTTCGGCCAGGATGATCGCGCCGAAGGCGGCGTCTTTCACCGCGGTGCCGGAGGCGAATTCGCCGCCGCCGGTGGAAACCTGGATGATGCCGTCAGACTTCGCTTCGGAGAATGCCTTGAGGGCACCGTTGATGGTGGTCAGCGAGGTGACGTTGATGGCCGGGTAGGCGTAGCTGCCCTTCTGGGCGGCATCGAGCATGGCGCGATATTGTTCGGGAGTGGCGATAGGCATGACGGCGGAGTGCGTAACCAAGCGGAGGCTCCCCGACAAGCGGGAATTCCCGCAGGCAGGAGGGCAATCCTCCCGATGGCCTCAGATGACAATCCGGAGGATTGTCTTCCTTTCCCCGCCGGGGCTTCCGTGCTTGCCATGCCCCGCGAATCCGGGTTTTGTCCCACCCGATGCCGACCGCTTCTCCCGATGCCATCGTCTGCAAGCCAACGCCATGGTTCCTGCTCCGGGCGGCGGCCATGCTGGTGATGTTTTCCTTTTTCGCCGCTTATTTCGCCTATGACGGCGCGATCGGTTACCGGAAGAAGAACCACATCTTCTACCTTTCCAAGGCGTTCGACGAGGCGGTGGTGCAGTTCAACGAGAAGAACAAGGACAACTCATTGACGGCGGAGGAGTGGAAGAGCTTCGCCGCCACCCGCAACGTGAAATTTCCGGAGGATCCCTATGTGCTGCCAAAGGATCTGAAACAGCCCATGCCGTGGCCGGAGATGCTCCAGGATCATGAAAAGATCAGCAAGCGGCTGCAGGCGAACCTTTTGTGGCGGGACTACTCCGCGGAGCATGGCTATGACAGCAAGCCGCCGGAGGAGCCGATGACGAAGCGCGAGATCGATGAGCAATGGATCTGCGCCGGTGTCTGCGTCATCCTCTCCGTGGTGGCGGCGTTTTTCCTCCTCCGCACCATCCGCCGCCGCATCGTCGCGGATGAAACGGGCATCACCTCCCAGGACGGGAAACGGGTGCCATACACCGACCTGAAGACGCTGGATCTCAGGAAGTGGGACAACAAGGGCCTCGCCTTCGCCGACTATGAGGGGGCATCCGGGAAGGGCCGGCTGCGCATCGACGGCCTGACCTACGGGGGGTTCAAAAAAGAGGACGGCCAGCCGGCGGAAATGCTGATGGAGCGCATCCGCTCGAAATTTTCCGGGGAAATCATCGAATTCGCCCGCGCGGAGGAAGTTTCCGGCGGGGAACCGGAAACGAAATCCACCCCGGAAGACGGGTGAAACGCAGCTCCCGCGCGGAATTACCCGGCGATCACTGTTTTCAGGGTTGCCAAGTCCGCCAGCGGCGCGATAACCAACCGCAACGCCAACCAATCAACCACAGCAGCCCATGTCTGACAAAAGCATCGAAGAACGCGTAAAAGATATCATCGTTGACCAACTCGGCGTCAGCGCCGACCAAGTGACCCCTGAGGCGAAGTTCGTCGAAGACCTCGGCGCCGACTCCCTCGACACCGTCGAGCTGGTGATGGCCTTCGAAGAGGAGTTCGACATCGAAGTCCCCGACGAGGAAGCCGAAAAGCTCCAGGCTGTCGGCGACGTCGTGACCTACATCAACAGCCAGCAAGGCTGATCCAGCGGCAGGCGTACGCTTTCGGAAAGGGCGGACTCCTCGCGGATGTCCGTCCTTTTCTTTGCATTGCGCCCGAATGAGCGGAGATTCCCCCGGCTGATGCATTCCCCGGACAATATCCAATACGCGCTGGAGATGACGAAGGTGCTCCGCGAGCCGGACCGCCGGATCGAAACCTTCGGCGAGACCCGCTTCGAGTTCCAGCTCATCAGCGAGCTGATGGACCGCAACAACGAGGTCAGGGTGCGCACGGGTGAGGTGGAGGCCATGCGCCCGCGCATCTTCCGGCCGGATGGCTACCGCGGCATCGAGCTGGAGGGCTTCAACGACGATGCCCGCGCCCGCCTGGACGCGCTGGTGCACAAGTTCAAGGAGCAGGGCAGGGATCTTGCTTTCCTCCAGTATGGCTTCCAGTTCAGGCGCGGCCACGTGCAGGAGGAGATCATCCATGACTCCATGGACGCCGTGCGGGAGCGCGTGATGGAGGACATCCGCCGCACGGGGAACCCCTCGCTGGCGGTCATCGAGGGCGTGGACGACGCCTGGGAGATCTCCATCCTCAAGTTTTCCTTCGAAATGATCCTGCGCTCCCAGGAGATCAATGCGTTCGACTTCAAGCGGCGCGGGCTGCTATAACCCGGCGTGTCATCATGAGGCTGTGGTTCCTGGTCAAGTTGGTCGCCCTTTTCGCCGTGCTCGGCGTGATGGCATTCACGGCGATGTTCCTCTACCACATCCTCGTCGCGCCGATGGGCGGCGTGTTCGAGAAGCTGATCCCGAACCCCGCGGAGATCGTCAAAAAGGAGCCGGACACGGAATTCGCCAAAATGCTGGACGCGGCGGAGCTGCCCGACATCGACCCCGGTGAGAAGGCGTTCCAGAAGGCGCACGAACTGCTCGCCCTGGACCAATACACGGAGGCCCGCGAGAAGCTCATGGCCATCGTCAATGTTTTCCCCACCTCCCCGTCCGCCCCCATCGCCCGCCGCATCGTCGGGGACATGAACATGGACGAGGTGCTGTCCACTTCCCACCGGGAGGGGAAGACCGTCCATGTCGTGAAACGCGGGGATTCCTTCCTCGGCATCGCCGGAAAGAACAAGACCTCGCTCGACATGATCATGTATCTCAACGGCATGTTCGAGCTGGGCAACATCCAGCCCGGGGACGAACTCATCGTCATGCCGCTGGAGTTCCGGCTGCTCATCGAGCCGCAGCGGATGGCCGTCTCCATCTGGGACGGCGGCAGGTTCCTCCGGGAGTACCCCATCCTCCGCATCGGTTCGGGCAGCCCGTTGGCGGGCCAGAAGACCACCATCGAGTCGAAAGGGGCCATGTCCGGCGGGCGGCGCCTCCAGCCGCAGGCGAAGGGTTACCGCGGCGCCGCGAAATACATCCAGTTCACCAAGGTGCCGGTCCCCCTGCTGGCGGACGACCCGACTACCAGTGACGACGACAAGGAAGGCGCGCGCGGCATTTTCCTCAGCGGTCCGGACATGGAGGAGCTGAATCTTCTCACCCGGGCCGGAAATGAGGTGGAAATCCGCAACCCGAAACGCTAGCGTCCGTCCCAGCGGTCCGTCCGCAACCACTTCTTCCATAGCACATGCAGCTTCTCGAATTCGAAAAACCCGCCGCCGAGCTTGAACGCGAACTGGAGAAACTGCGCGCAAAAGCCGCGTCGCAGAACATCGACATGTCCGCGGAGATCTCCATCATGGAGGGGAAACTGGCCGAAACCCGCGCTTCGATTTACAAGAACCTCACACCTTGGCAGCGCGTCCAGATCGCCCGTCACACGAACCGCCCGTTCATGCTCGACTACGTCGCACTCGCTTTCACGGACTTCTACGAACTGCATGGTGACCGCCACATCGGCGATGACGCCTCCATGCCCGGTGGCTTCGCCCGCATCGGCGGCCAGCGTGTCGTCGTCATCGGCCACCAGAAAGGCCGCGACACGAAGGAGAACCTCAAGCGCAACTTCGGCAGCGCCCATCCGGAAGGCTACCGCAAGGCGCTCCGCCTGATGAAGATGGCGGAAAAGTTCGGCCTGCCCGTCGTCACCCTCATCGACACCCCCGGCGCGTTCCCCGGCATCGGCGCGGAGGAGCGCAACATTGCCGAAGCCATCGCCTACAACCTGCGTGAGATGATGTTGCTCAAGGTGCCCGTCATCGCCGTCGTCCTCGGTGAGGGAGGCTCCGGCGGTGCGCTCGGCATCGGCGTCGCGGACCGCGTCCTCATGCTGGAGAACGCCTACTACTCCGTCATCAGTCCGGAAGGTTGCGCCGCCATCCTCTGGAAGCACCGCAAGCACGCCCCGGAGGCCGCGGAAGCGATGAAGCTCGTCGCCCCGGACCTGATGAAGCTCAACCTCATCGACGATGTGATCGAGGAGCCGACCGGCGGCGCCCACCACGACCACCACGCCACTGCGGACGCCTTCAAGGCCACCATCCTCCGCCATCTGGAGGAGTTGAAGAAGCTCCCCGTCCAGAAGCTCCTCGACCAGCGCTACGAAAAGTTCCGCGCCTTCGGTGAGTGGCAGGGCAAGTGACGCCCCGCAGGGAAAGGAAGACAAGCCTCCGGATTGTCATCTGAGGCAATCCGGAGGCTTGCCCTCCTGTCGCCGTGGCTTCCGGTGGGGGGGGATCTTGGCCGTCCCGCCTGATGGAGATTGCAGGGAACTTTCCCGTCTGCTAATACCCGGACTCCATGGATGCGCTGATCGATATGTTCCAGGCCATCGTCGTTGCCGGCCTGTTGCTGGGCCTGCTGGTCAAACCGTGGGATCTCGGTAGGGTGAGGAGCGCCGTCAGGCGAAAGGGAGGGAAGATCGTCGAGCTTGAGGCCGGTCCTTACAGCATCGGGTGGCTTGCAGGGACCAACCCCACGATCCATGAACTGGAATATGTGGACGCCGAAGGGCAGACCCACATGGCGGAAGTGGCAACCTCGTTGGTGAAGGGAGTGATTTTCATCTCCGACATCATCATGCCGAAGGCGAAGCTCCTGCGGAAAAGCCCCAGGAACCCGGAAGCGGCGGCAGCCGCGCGGAAAGCCTCCGGCCACCATCATCCCGGATTCCCTTCCGGACTGCGCGCCAATGAAACCCGCCGTCCCCGGAAGAAGATGGCGAGGATGGAGTAGCGAACCTCGTGAGAGGTTCGGTTGGAGGGAGGTCCACCAGGAACCGGAGCTGGTCTGTTGGATGATGCTCCAACGCATCACTCATCGGATCCGCCACACGGACCATGCGGCATCTACCCCGGCCCTTTCGGAGAAAGCCTCCTTTCCCGCCGGCTCCGCCGACGGGGGTGTATGCCATCCATACTGGATGCCCGCGCATTCCTTTCCCCTCACTCCACCGGCACGTGCGGCTCGAAGGTCATCGCCCGTTCGTGCTCGCGGGCTTTGGCGGCCTGTCTTGCCTGCTGGTAGAAGAACTCCTGCACGCGGAAGGCTTTCTTGCCCTTTTCCCGGACGAGGCGCTGGGAGGTGCCGTCGGGGAGGATGCGGGAGGCCTGGACGTTGTCCTGGAAATAAGCGTCCAGGATGCGGATGAGGCGGCGCTTCAGCGGCGCGGCCTCGATGGGGATCATCAGCTCCACGCGCTTCTCCAGGTTGCGGGTCATCCAGTCCGCGGAGGCGATGTAGACCTGGGAGTCGCCGCCCTGGTGGAAGTGGAAGAGGCGCGCGTGTTCGAGGTAGCGGTCGATGACGGAAATGACCTCGATGTTTTTCGAGTGCTTCGGGTCGCCCGGCTTCAGGCAGCAGATGCCGCGGACGTTGAGCTTCACCTCGACGCCGGCCTGGGAGGCCTTGTAGAGCGCGGCGATGATGTCGGGGTCCTGGAGGGAGTTCACCTTCGCGGTGATCTTCGCGGGCAGGCCCAGCCCGGCGCGGTCCGCCTCGCTGGCGATGAGGTCCAGCAGCTTCGGCTTCATCGCGGTGGGGGCGGGGACCAGACGCTGGAAGCGCAGCAACTTCGACCGTCCGGTGACGGCGTTGAAGAAGAGGGAGGCGTCGTTGCCGTAGTCCGGCTTGCAGGTGAGGTAGGAGAGGTCGGTGTAGAGCTTCGAGGTGGACTCGTTGTAGTTGCCGGTGCCGAGGTGGACGTAGCGGCGCAGGCGGCCGGACTCCCGGCGGATGACCAGGCAGATCTTCGCGTGCGTCTTCAGGCCCTTCACGCCATAGACGATCTGTGCGCCCGCGCGGCGCAGTTCATCCGCACGGTCGAGGTTGCGGGCCTCGTCGAAGCGCGCCTTCAGCTCCACCAGCGCGGTCACGTGTTTGCCGTTTTCCGCGGCCTTGATGAGCGCGTCGATGATGCGTGACTGCCGCGCGGTGCGGTAGAGCACCTGCTTGATGGCGATGACATCCGGATCCTCCGCCGCTTCCTCGATGAGGCGCATCACCGGCTCGAACGATTCATAGGGATGGAAAAGCATCAGGTCGCCGGAGGCGATGGTCTCGAACATGGTCGAGCCGGGTGTGATGGCGGGGGAGGGCTGGCCGGGCCAGTCCGCGTCGCGCAGGTGGTCGTAGCCGGAGAGGAACGCCAGGTCCATGAAGGAGGAAAGTCCGGGCGGGCCGTCCATCTGATAGACTTCCTGCGGGCTGGCACCGGTGACTTTCTGGATGATGCGGGCGAGGTCGCGCGGGGCGTCCTCACGCAGTTCCAGCCGCACGGTGTCCGCGAAGCGGCGGGCGGTGAGCACGTCCTCCATCTCGCCTGCCAGGTCCGTCGCATCCTCCTCCTGCACGGCCATGTCGCCGTTGCGGGTGACGCGGAAGACGGTGGTGGCGGTGACATTCTCACCAGGGAAAAGCTGGTCCGCATGCGCGGCCACCAGGTCCTCGATGAAGAGGAAGGACGCTCCCTCGCCATCCGTGGAGATGGGCACGCGGCGGCCCACGCTTTCCGGGATGGGGATCACGGCGTGGCGCACGGCCTGGGTCTCCGGGTCGAGCAGGCGGCAGGCCACCACGATCTGGAGGCCGGGCACCTGGAGCGGCGGGCCGTCCGGATCGATGGCCAGCGGGGTGAGCAGCGGAAAGACGCCGTCCTCGAAAATGGCGGATGCCTGCGCCGCCTGGGTCAGGCTCAGCTCACGGAAGGAAAGCAGGCGGATCTTGTGCTTCTCCAGCGCGGGCAGCAGCACGGTGTTGAGCAGGGTGTACTGGTCCTCGCACATCCGGAGGATGCGGGTGCGCAGCAGCGCCAGGTTCTTCACCGGGGTGAGGCCGGAAAGGTCCGGCGTCTTCCGGCCGCTGCGGCGCATGAGCATGAGGCTGCCGATGCGGACCTGGAAGAACTCGTCGAGGTTCGACGCGGTGATCGCCAGGAACTTCAGCCGTTCCAGCAGCGGAAGGTCATCGCGCAGGGCTTCGTTGAGCACCCGTTGGTTGAATTCGACCCAGGAAAGTTCGCGGTTGAGGTAGGGGATCATGGGAGAAAAGTGGGAAGTGATCGGTGATTTGAGCCGGATGTTGATGGTTTCAGTGGCTCCATGTCGCTGCGCTCCATTGTGGAAGAAAGGGGAGTCAGTTATCCTCATCGATGACGACGGTGAGGCCGAAGACTTCCTCGAAGAGGTCCGCCTTCGACTCCATGGCGATGCGTTCCACGGCGGCGTCCTCCAGTCCGGGCAGGCGGACGCGGAGCTTGCCTGCTTCACGCTTGATCTCGATCTGCGCGACGCGCTGGGCGTGGGTGCGTTCCAGTGCGTCCGCCACGCGGAGCAGGGCCGCCAGCTTTGACACGCGGATGCGATCCTCCGTGCCCAGGGCGGCGTAGCTGGGGTGTTCCAGCTTCGGGCCGGAGTGGCGGTGGTAGCGGGAAACCAGCGCGACGATGGTGACGTCCAGACGGTCCAGCCCGAAGATCTCCGAGTTGAGGATGATGTATTCCGAGTGCTTGTGGTGCGCGCGCGCGGTGATGAAGGTGCCCACCTCATGGAGGATGGCGGCCACCTGGAGCAGCAGCGCGTCATGCGGCGTGAGGCGGTGCAGGTCCGCCGTGGCATCGAAGAAACGGGTGCAGAGCCGTCCCACGTGTTCGCCATGGGCGATGTCCGACTGGTAGCGTTCCGCGAGGATGTTGGCGGAGCGCAGCACCTCCTCCGCGAAGGCTCCGGTGAGTTCCTGGGAGACCAGCAGGTCGTTCAGCAGGCCCTGTTCGTAGTCGCTGTCCGGGATGTGGATCTCCTCCTGCTTGAGCACCTCCGCGATGGCGAGGTTGATCTCCAGCGCGGGCAGCAGGCCCTCCGCCGTCTGGTAGTCCACCTGGAACCGCTTCACCAGCTCCGCGTCCGAGAGCGTCGCCGCCTCCGAGGTGAACTGGCGCAGCGTCTTCAGCGGGGAGGCGCTCCCTTTCTTGATGAGGGACGGGGCGACGGACTGGATCTCATAACCGATGGCGACGATGCCGTCGATGGTGACGTCCGAGTAGTCGAAGCGGATCTGCGCCAGGTTCCCGGACGTATGCTCGCGGATCACGCGGTTGAGGGCGGGGCCGTCCGTGAGGGAACCCTCCAGCGCCTCGCGGGTGCGGTGGGTGCCCAGCCGGTAGCTGGTGTAGCGGGTGATCTTTCCGTTCTGGAACAGGAGGGCGCGGGTGTTCCCCGGACCCACGTGGACCACCAGCGTGGTGTCCTGCTCCATGGCGGGCAGGTTCTTCAGCCGGCGGCGCGTCTTCAGGTAGATGAGGCGGGTCATCTCCCCGTCGTCGATGGTGCTCACCCGCAGGCCACAGGCGATGCGGATGCGGTTCATGACCGTGTCATGGTTCGTCGCCTCGCTCAGGATGTTCGTCGCCACGGCGCGGGTGAGGTCGTGCGGGTCATAGCCCAGCTCCGCCAATGCCTTCTGGTAGCCCTTGATGATGGAGACGATGCGCTCCGTGGTGGTCAGGCTGACCTTTCCGTCACGGAAAATGTCGCTCGCCAGCGGGGCGGGCTGCTCCAGGAAATCGACCGGGGTCAATGTGCCTTTTCCGTCACGTTCCGCGACCATCATGGAGACGGAGCTGGCACCGATATGGAGCGCGGTATGGAGGGAGGCGGAATTTTGCTTCAGTTGCAGGGACTTCCGGGCGGCGGGCATTGGCCTAAGACTGCCCGTGAACCACGCATTTACAACTCCCAATGTGTGACGCACGTTTCACGGAAGGGGATGGGATTTCGCGGCCCTTCCGGCTTGTCACGGGTCGCTGTCAGGAGGATAACAGCGGCATGCCGGTGAAGGGTCCACTTGAACGATACTATGTGAAGCCGGGGAGCACCCTGGACCTCGCCAGGATCGACACCTCGGAGAAGACGGTCTTCGAGTCCGTCACGAAAGACAGCTTCCTGCCCATCGCGGAGAGGCTGAAGGTGGAGCTGCGGGAACTGCAGAAAGTCCTCTACGCCCAGAGCAAGCAGCGTGTGCTGGTGGTGGTGCAGGCCATGGACACCGGCGGCAAGGACGGCTGCGTGAAGAACGTGTTCGCCGGCATCGACCCGCAGGGCATCCGGGTACAGGCGTTCAAGAAGCCCGCGGAGGAGGAACTGGCGCATGATTTCCTGTGGCGCATCCACCAGCACGTTCCGCGGAACGGCGGGATGGTCATCTTCAACCGCAGCCACTATGAGGACATCATCGCCGTGCGGGTGAAGAAGCTTTTCCCGGATGAAGTCTGGAAGCGCCGCCAGCGCCATGTGCTAGAGTTCGAGCGCATGCTGGCGGAGGAAGGCACCACCATCGTGAAGCTGTTCCTCCACATCTCGAAGGACGAGCAGAAGAAGCGGCTGGAGTCCCGGCTGGCGAACCCGGCGAAGCACTGGAAATTCAATCCCGACGATCTTTCCGACCGCGCCCTGTGGAGCGACTTCATGAAAGCCTATGAGGAGGTCATTTCAAAAACCTCCACCGACCTCGCGCCATGGTATGTCATCCCGGCGGACCGGAAATGGTACCGCGACCTCGTTGTTGCACAGATCATGGTGAACACGCTGAAGGGCCTGAACATGGAGTATCCGAAGATCACCTGGGACCCGAAGACCGTCGTGGTGGGGGAATGACGGAAAGGAGGGCAAGCCTCCGGATTGCCTCATCAGGAATGGAGAGTCGTGATGCGGCTTTTGTTGTTGGCAATCCGGAGGCTTGCCTTCCTGTCTCCCTCCCACCCTCACGCCGCAAGCGACGCCTGAGTGCCGGAGAGGATCACGGGAGCGGGCTGGACCGCCGCCTCCGCACGGGCGGCGCTGAGTTTCTCCAGTCTCCGGCGGAGGTAGAGGATCTCGCGTTCCTGTTCGGCGATGGTGCGGGTGTCCATCTTCTGGCGGATGATTTGTTCGTTGCTGGAGGAGAGGAAGTTCATGATTTTCGGCGGATCATCGCAGGGCGGATGCCATGACCGGCCGGAGAGCACCGGATGCTGATGGCGGAAGGGTTTCCGCGCCATCAGGGGTGAATGGGGACTTCTCCTCGTGGCGCGTATTGCATCACCCTGCGGAGTCCGGGTTGCACGATGCCGAAAGGAGGGCAAGCCTCCGGATTGCCTCAAAAAAGGATCAACCCCGGGGCATTTTCCATCGGATGTTGGCAATCCGGAGGCTTGCCTTCCTTTCTCTGATCACCTCCCGGCGTCGGCCGGGCGGATGACCTTGTAGAGGATGGCGCCGATGACGGCACCGATGATGGGGGCACCCGGAACAGCCAGACTTGGGAAAGATAGTCCCCCCGGAGAAGGAGGAAAGGAGGGCAAGCCTCCGGATTGCCTTAAAAAAGGATCAACCCCGGGGTATTTTTCATCGGATGTTGGCAATCCGGAGGCTTGCCTTCCTGTCTCCGATCACCTTCCGTTCTCGGACGGGGCGATGACCTTGTAGAGGATCGCACCGATGACGGCACCGATGATGGGAGCCACCCAGAACAGCCACACTTGGGAAAGGTAAGCGCCCCCGGCGAAGGCCGCGGTGCCCAGGCTGCGGGCGGGATTCACCGAGCAGTTGGTGACCGGGATGGAAATGAGGTGGATGAGCGTCAGCCCGAGGCCGATGGCGACGGGAGCCAGTCCGGCGGGCGCTTTCTTGTCCGTGGAGCCCAGGATGATGATCAGGAACACCGCCGTCAGCGCGACCTCCGCGGCGAAGCAGGCGACCAGCGAGTATTTGCCCGGGGAAAGATCCGCATAACCGTTCGAGGCGAACCCGCCGGCCACGAAGCCCGCCTTTCCGCTGGCGATGAGATAGAGCAACCCCGCACCTGCGATACCACCGATGACCTGCGAGATGATGTAGGGCACCAGATCCTTTGCCGGAAACCGGCCACCGACGAACAGACCCACGGATACGGCGGGGTTCAGGTGGCAGCCGGAGATGTGGCCGATGGCATAGGCCATGGTCAGCACCGTGAGGCCGAATGCCAGCGCCACTCCCAGGAATCCGATGCCCAGCTCCGGCCATCCGGCTGCCAGCACCGCGCTCCCCGCGCCTCCGAATACCAGCCAGAATGTCCCGATCGCTTCAGCAATATACTTTTTCATGGATGCCACAGGGTTCCAAGCGCCGGGCTCCGGCACTTCACGCTCCATGTGCATTAGGAAGTCATCGTGCATTATTCAAGGCTAATTATGCGGGGTTGAGGGGAAAGAAAGGAAGGCAAGCCTCCGGATTGCCAACATCAGATGGAAAATGCCTCGGGATTGATCCTTTTTCAGGCAATCCGGAGGCTTGCCTTCCTTTCCTTTCAGGAGAGCAGGCGGTCGGTCCAGGGGGCGCTGTGGAGGACGCTGGCGGCGGGCGGGAGCTTCGCCTTGCGGGGATTGTTGCGGATATACCGCGCGACGGCGATGAAGTGATCCCAGTTCCGGATGATGCGGTCGAAGTAGTCGTCCATCCAGAAGGCCCCGGACCGCCCGGTGGCCTTGTTGATGGCGGTCGCGGAGAAGCGCTTCCACGTCGCGATGATCTCGGAAAGTGCGCCGCTTTCCTCCAGGGATAGCAGGACGTGGACGTGGTTCGGCATCACGACGAAGCTGTGGAGGGTGTAGCGCACGCGGTCGAAATGGTGGAAGGCGTCGGCGACGCGGGCAGAGTGCTCCGGGTCCTGCAGCAGGCAGGAGCCCATGCCCTGGTCCAGCCAGCGGTCGATGGCACCGGAGAAGGTGCGGTGGTATTCCACCTCCGTTTCCGGGGACCAGGGTTGCGGGTGCTCCGCGAGCCATTGGTCACGATCCAGCCTCCATTGCCGGAGGAGCGAAACGGGGAGGGAATCCGCCAACCGGAAGGTGACGAAGTAGCTCTTTCCGTTCTGCTGCCAGTGCGGGAGATGGCGGCGCGTCTTGTCGATGGGGGCCTCGCCATTGAGAAAACGCAGATCCGACCACTGGAAGGAGGGCATTGGGGAAAGATAGGAGGGGATGAAGGAAAGGAGGGCAAGCCTCCGGATTGCCTCATCAGGAATGGAAAGTCGTGATGTGGCTTTTGTTGATGGCAATCCGGAGGCTTGCCTTCCTTTCGCCGTTTCACACCACGCGGCTCCAGAGCAGCTTGAGGTAGCGGCTTTCCGGGTAGTTGGACAAGGTGGGGTGGTCCGGGCCCGCACCCGTGCGGTCGAAGATCTGCAGGCGCTTGTTCTGGCGGTGCGCGCCGCCGGTGATGATGCGCTCATGTTCGTCCACGGAGAGCTGGCCGGAACAGGAACAGGTCACGTAAAGGCCGTCCTTTTCGACGAGCTGGAGCGCCAGCTTGTTGAGGTCCGCGTACTTCGCGACGCCCGTTTCGTCCTCGCGGCCGTGGATGAACTTCGGCGGGTCCGCGATGACGAGGTCCCACTTGCGGCCGTTCTCGATCATGGTGCGCACCCAGGTGAAGGCGTCGGCGTGGGTGAACTTCACCTTCGCGGAGTTCAGGTTCGCGTTCCGCTTCGCCATCTCGACGGCGGTTTCGTCCAGGTCCACGGCGGTGACGTCCTTCGCCCCGGCGAGGGCGGCGGAAACGGAGAAGCCGCCGGTGTAGCAGCAGAGGTCCAGCACGGACCGGCCCTCCGCCAGCGCGCCGAATTTTTTCCGGTTGTCCCGCTGGTCGCAGAAGAAGCCCGTCTTGTGCCCGTCGGTGAAGTCCACCTCGTAGCGGATGCCGTGTTCGCGGATCTTCACCGTGCGGAATTTGTCGGACTCCACGCCGCCGCTGCGCGGGATGCCCTCCACCCGGGCCAGATCCGGATCGACCCGGACGACCACCCGCTTCGTGCCGAATGACTCATGGAGCAGCGGCAGCCAGCCGCCGAGGCGCTGCCAGGCGGCCAGGTTGGTGATCTCCACGGACAGCACATCCGCGAACTTGTCCGCCACCATGCCGGGGAGGAAGTCGGCGTCGCCATGGATGGCGCGGTAGCTGTCCGTCTCCGCGTCGAGCTTGTGGATTTCCCGGCGCAGGGACGCCGCACGGCGGATGGCGGTTTCAAAAAAGGTCTCGTCCAGATCCTCCAGCGAGTGGCTGACCACCCGCAGCGGCATGCGCGACTTCGGGTTCCAGAAGCCCCAGCCGAATCGGGTGCCTTCCTTGCCCAGCACTTCCACGAACGAACCCGGCTCCGCATCGCGGGAAACCTCGCCGATCATTTTCGGCCAGATGGAGGGGTGGAAGGACTGATACTTGAGTTGGACGGTCGGCACGCCGGGAAGGATGAACATCGAACATCGAACGTCCAACATTGAACGCTGAAGTGAAGATTTTCGTGGCCGGAGTTGTCAGGTTGGGGGATCTGGCAAGGATAAGCGGATGAAAATGCACCGCATCCTGGCTGAGGCCGCTTCGACCATCGCGAAATCGGTCTTCCGGGAGTTCAAGGTTCTGGATCACGAGCTGGCGGCGGCATTCGAGGAAAACCCGAAGTGGGGAAAGCGCGACCGCGGCTTCATCGCGGAGACCGTGTTCGAGGTGGTGCGCTGGCGGCGGTCGCTGGGCTTCCTGGTGGACAGTGAGGAAACCACCGCCCTGTGCGCGGCGCAGTGGGTCCGCATGGGCTATGAACTGCCGGAGTGGTGGAAATACAACGGCCGCGCCGCGGAGGAGATCACCGCCCGGCAGGATCTGCTGGCGGACCAGCCGCGCGCGGTGCGGGAGTCCATCCCGGACTGGCTGGACCAGCTTGCTTTCTCCGAGCTGGGCGACGCCTGGGACGCGGAAATTTCCGCGCTCAACGAGCGCGCCGCCGTCTATCTGCGGGTGAACACGCTCAAAACCACCCGTGAGAAAGCCATCGAGTGGCTGGCGAAGGAAGGCGTGGAAACCTCACCCGTGGACGGTGTGCCGGACGCGCTGGTGCTGGCTCCGGGAAAGGCGCTGCCGAAGCCGCTGCGCTACGACGGCCGGATCGAGATCCAGGACGCAGGCTCCCAGCTCATCGCCGGGATGGTGGCTCCGCAGCCCGGTGACCGCGTCATCGACGCCTGCTCCGGTGCCGGTGGAAAGGCGCTGCACCTGGCCGCGCTGATGGAGAACCAGGGCCGCATCTACGGCATGGATGTGGATGGAAAGAAGCTCAAGGAACTGGAGAAACGCGCCACCCGTGCCGGTGCGAAGTGCGTGACCACCCGCCTCATCAGCGAGACCACGGCGGACGAGTTCGGTCCCATCGCGGACCGCCTGCTCATCGACGCGCCTTGTTCCGGCCTCGGCACGCTCAAGCGCCAGCCTGACCTCAAGTGGCGGTTGAAGCCCGCCGCTGTCGAGCGCGTCCGTTCCATCCAGGCGGAGTTGCTCCAGGAATACCCGAAGATGCTGAAAGCCGGTGGCCGCCTTGTGTATGCCACCTGTTCCGTCCTGCCATCGGAGAACCGCAGGCAGGTGGACAAGCTGCTGGAAGGTGGGGCTTTCGAGCTGCTGGAAGACCGCGCTATTTCACCAGCGGAACTCGGCTTCGATGGCTTTTATGGCGCTGTGTTGTTGAAGAAGTAGGGAGAAGTAAGGAGGGAGGACACTCTTGTCCTCCGGCGGCATTGGCGAACAATGCAGGAGAAGTTTTCAGTGTGTGGTTGTCCGGATAAAGAAAGCTGACCGCGAATCTTGAGGAATCCATTTTGCTACCTTCGCGGCCACGGCTGTTGCGGTGAATTTTCACTGGCTTGCCAATGCCGTCGGAGGACAGGAGTGTCCTCCCTCCTTACTCAATCCCCGTCCTTGGCGTTCTTGCGGAGCTGCTTCTCGAACTTCATCGGCTTGCAGAGGACGTAGGGGATGTTCGCGACGCGGGCACACTTCCGGCAGAAGAACTCCGGGTTCCGGGTCAGCTCGAGAAGTTCTTCCGCGCGTTCCCGGATCTCGTGTTTCGACCAATCGCAGAGCGTTTCCGACATCGTTTCCCACAAGGTCAACCAGCCGCCGGGAGAGTCAAGAAAACGCCGAAAATTGTCACGTTCACGCGAATCAGTCTCAATAAGGTGACGTGCGAAATTAGTTGAAATACCAACGATTTTTTCACTTGCGGGCGATCAAAACAGGATCATATTGAGACTAACCGAGCGGCCCGATCCCACCGCCTTTCCCAGACAATTCAACACCATGAAAACACAGACGAAATCAGCCACCAAGAACGACGCGGTTGTGAAAGGCCTCACCACCCTTCTGGCGGACTCCTACGCCCTTCTCGGCCAGACCCACATCGCCCACTGGAACGTGGAAGGCCCGGCGTTCTTCTCCCTGCACGCCGCTTTCCAGACCCAGTATGAGGAACTGTTCGAAGCCGTCGATGAGATCGCCGAGCGGATCCGCGGCCTGAATGTGCTGGCTCCCGGTGGTCTCAAGACGCTCGCCGCGCTGTCCTCCATCACCGAGCTGGCCGCCGAGCCGATGCCCGCGAAGGACTTCGTCGCCCACCTCATCGAAGGTCACGAAACCGTCGTCACCAACGCCACCTCCGCCCGCAAGGCCGCCGAGGACGCCGGTGACCTGGAAACGCAGGACCTCATCATCAAGCGCATCCAGACCCATGAGAAAACCTTGTGGATGCTGCGCTCCTTCCTGAAAAATCTCTGAGCCTGCGACGCTCCGCGATATACCCACCCGCACCCGCCCCCATAGCGGATGCGGGTTTTTCGTGCCGTGGATTCCGTAGCGGGATGGCTGCGCCGTGACGGCTGGGTGGAAGGGGGAGACCCTCAGATTCCCAATCCTTGGGAGAGGCATTCCTTTCATGCGGACCTGAGGGAGGAAGGAGAATGTTCCCAACCGTCATGGTGCAGCCATGCCGCTACCTCACCCTGCTCACTCCAGCCAGACGGATTTCAGATACGGCTCCCCGGTGAAATCGGACGGCATGGGGGAATGGGTGCCTTTCATGCCGCGGCGGACGGAGGTGAGGAGCTGCCGCTCGAAGGCGGACGGCGGCAGTTTCTTGAAGTTCGTGCAGCAGAGGATCCAGCCGCCGGGAGCCAGCACGCTGGCGGCCAGCGCGGCCAGCTCGCCGAAGTCATTCTCCACGCGGAAGACCTTGCCCTTCTCATCCCGGGAGAACGTCGGTGGGTCGAGGACGATCCCATCGAACTTGCGCTCCTGTTTCGCGAAGCGGCGCAGCCAGTGGAACGTGTCGCCCTTGCAGAAATGGTGGGCGGCGGGGTCGATGCCGTTGTGGGAGAGGTTCCGCTTCGCCCAGTCCAGATAGGGTTGGGAGAGGTCCAGGGTGGTCGTCTCCGCGCCTGCGGCGGCGGCGGCCACGGAGAAGGCACCCGTGTAGGAAAAGGTGTTGAGCAGGCGCAACCCCGCGCCCATCCGGCGGCGCACCTCCGCGCGGTTGTCCCGCTGGTCCAGGAAGATGCCTTGGGAGTAGCCGGACTGGAAGGAGATCTCGAAGTTCAGGCCGTTCTCCCGCGCGAGGAACGGTCCTTCCGTGACCGGGCCGCTGAAGTGGGCGGGCGAGTCCTTCTGGTGCTGGTCCAGGTGCTTCCAGTGGACCGACTGCGGCTGGTCGCGCAGCCAGCGGCCGAACTCCGGCGGGATCGTCCGGCCCGTGGTGGACACCAGCCAGCGGTCCGCGAAGGTTTCGAGGAAAACACCCGGCACGCCATCTCCGCCGCCGTCGATGAGCCGCAGGGCATCGGTCATTCCATCAGGCAGCGGCTGGCGCTTGCGGATCGCGGTCGTGAAAGGGTCGGGCATCTGGCACGGGGAGGATGGGTGGGGATTCCACTCCGGGCGAGATCGAATATGGTGAGGGGTAGCGAAGGTCTCACGACCTTCGCTACTCCCCCTGGGGTTTCCTCCGCTCCTTGTGGTGGATCTTCCAGAAGCGTTCCCGGAATTCCGTCAACCTGCCCCGTGGATCGAAGTCGGGATATAGAGGATGGCGCCGATGACGGCACCGAGGATGGGCACCACCCAGAACAGCCACACCTGGGAAAGGTAGGCGCCGCCGGCGAAGGAAAGGAGGGCAAGCCTCCGGATTGCCAACATCAAGAATGGGGGGGCTTGAAGTGTTGGTTCTTAGGTGGCAATCCGGAGGCTTGCCTTCCTTTCTCCACTCACCTCCCTGCGTTTGCCTCCCTACCTCGTCACGGCCTCATCCAGATTGAGGATCTGGCTGGTGAGGATGGTCCAGGCGGCGAGTTCGGCGGGCGGCAGGGTTGCGTCCGCCGGTGTCCCGCCGGTCTTGAGCAGCTCCGCGGCGGCGTTGGGATCTTTGGCGAATGTCGCGCTGATGTCCGCGAATGTGCCGGTGATGATCTTCCTTTCCTCCGCGTCCAGCGTGCGGTTCAGCAGGCGTGCGGTGATGAAATCCAGCCGAGCGGCGGAATCGGCGGAGGCTTTCATGGCATGGGTGGCGAGCTGTCTGGAGGCTTCCACGAACTGCGGGTCGTTGAGCAGGACCAGCGCCTGCAGCGGTGTGTTGGTCTGGTCCCGGCGGACGCAGGTCACCTCGCGGGACGGCGCGTTGAGGATCTCCATGGAGGCCGGCGGCGCGGTGCGTTTCCAGAAGGTATAGACGGAGCGCCGGTAGAGTCCCTCGCCGCTGTCCTCCTGATAGGAGCGGGTGTTGGACTGTGGCATGGCGACGGCTTCCCAGATGCCTTCCGGTTGGTAGGGCTTCGCGGGTGGTCCGCCGGTTTTCGCGGAGAGCAGGCCGGAGGCGGACAGCGCCATGTCGCGCAGGACCTCCGCATCCATCCGCTGCCGCGGCCCGCGGGCGAGCAGCTTGTTATAGGGATCTTTCTCCAGCTTCTCCGGGGAGATGACGGCGGACTGCCGGTAGGTGGCGGAGGTGACGATGAGCTTCAGGACATGGCGGTAGTCCCAGCCGGAGTCCATGAACTCGACGGCCAGCCAGTCCAGCAACTTCGGGTGGGTGGGCCGCGCACCCATGATGCCGAAGTCCCCCGCCGATTCGACGATGCCTGTGCCGAAAAACTGCTGCCACGCGCGGTTCACCGTCACCCGTGCGGTCAGCGGGTTGCCGCGGTCCACCAGCCACTCCGCGAGGTCCAGCCGGTCATGCGGCCCTTTCTTCGGGATGGCTGGCAGGGAAACGGGGATGTTCGCCGGGACCAGCGCGCCTTTCGATGAATATACGCCGCGCTCCAGGATGTGGGCGGTGGCGGGGCTGTCCTTCTTCTCCTCCATGATGAGGGTCACGGACCCACGCTGGCGGAGGGTGGTCTGCTCCGCGGTGAGGGGGGCCAGTTTCTTCAGGAGCGCCAGCGTCGGCGCGTCGTGGTTCTTCAGGTAGTAGTCGAAAAGCGCGGCCGTCTGCGCCTCCGTCCGCTGTTCCGCGGGGATGGAGAGGAGGGCCTGGAGCTGGTTCTGCTGGCTGAGCGCGGCGATTTCCTCCACCGGAAGCACCCTGCGGTAAAGGCGGAAGTCCTGGATGGCGACGGTGCCGCCCAGCCGGTTCGCGCCATTTTTCCGCGAGCCGATCCTGAGGCTGGTGTTGCCCGTGATGTCCTGCCCCAGCGTGTTCGGCTCCGGGCCTTTCTTCACCGGCTTGCCGTTGACGAAAAGCGTCAGCGTCCGGTGGGAGGCCTGGCTTCCGTCGAAGGTGACCATGACATGGTGCCACTTTCCGGGTTCCAGTGGTTCCGGCGCGACGATCTTGTTGGCGGCGTCCGGCCAGCGGTCGATGAAGTGGGTGCCGATCTTCCCGTTCTCCAGCCAGAGGTCCCAGCCGCGGTAGTCGTTCGCGGTGTCCATCCGGGCGATGATGGCTCCGCTGGGAGTGCCTTCGATGTAGAGGTGGGCGCCGAGGCTGACCTTCTCGCTGCGGGAAATGGCTCCCAGATCCCCCAGGTCCGTGGTGGCGGAACTGGCCAGCAGGGCCGGACCCAGCGGGCCGTCGCGGTGTTCCCCAGGGATGGTCCATTCCGTGGGCTTGCCCGCCACGGTGCCGCGGGAGATGGACTCCCCGGTATTGAGCGGGAGATGGAGGGCCAGGGAGGGGTCCATCACATCCCCGGAGCCGATCTTCGCGTTGGCCAGCCATGCGCCGAAGTCGGCCTTCGCTTGCGGTTTCCTGCCGGCGATCTCGCCTTCGATCTGCCTGATGTCACCGGCAAGGCTGGTCCAGCGTTCGCGGTCCGCGGGCAGAGGGGCGAAGATGTTCGGCGGATGCTCGGCGTTGTTGCCATCCATCGCTGACATCGTGTTGTTCCGGAAAAAGGCGGCCATGGAGTAGAAGTCCGCCGTGCTCACCGGGTCGAACTTGTGGTCATGGCAGGCGGCGCAGCCGGTGGTCAGGCCCAGCCAGACGGCGGAGACCGTTTCCACGCGATCCTTTGCGTAGATGGCTTCGTATTCTTCGGAAATGGCACCGCCTTCCCCGGTGGTGGCCAGGCAGCGGCTGAAGCCGGTGGCGATCTTCTGCTCGAGGGTGGGGGAGGGCAGCAGGTCCCCGGCGATCTGCTCGATGGTGAACTGGTCCCACTTCATGTTTTTCGCAAAGGCGTCCACCACCCAGTCGCGGTAGGGCCAGATGGCGCGGTAGTTGTCGATGTGGATGCCGTGGGTGTCCGCATAGCGTGCGGCGTCCAGCCACAGGCGTGACTGGTGCTCCGCGGCGGCGGGGGATGCCAGCAGGGTGTCGATGACCGGCTGGGGGTCGGCGGCTGCCAGATACCTTTCCGTCTCCTCCGGGGACGGCGGCAGTCCCGTCACATCCAGGTGCAGGCGGCGGAAAAAGCGGCGCGCTTCCTCCGGCGGGTTCGGGGCCAGGCCCTCCGTGGCGAGCCGCGCCTTGATGAAATGATCGATGGGGTTTTCCCCGGCAGGCACCTCCGGCCGCACGGGTGGGATGAAGGCCCAGTGCGCCTGGTATTCCGCACCCTGCCCGATCCATCGCTCCAGCAGGGAAATGTCACGTGCGGAGAGCTTCTTGTGGCTGGCGGGCGGCGGCATGATCTCCTTCTCATCGGTCGTGCGGATGAGCTTCATGAGCATGGATGAGGCTGGATCGCCCTTGATGATGACCGGCGCTCCGCCATCCCGGGCGGCGAACGCCTGGTCCGCCAGGTCCAGCCGCAGCGGCTCGCTTTTCGGCTCCCGCGTCCCGGAGTCCGGGCCGTGGCAGTGGTAGCAGTTCTCCGAGAGGATGGGCTGGATATGGTCGTTGAAGCTGACTTTCTCCGGAAGGGGTTCCTCCTTCCGCACCTCCGCACGGTGCGGCGCATCAGGCATGGCGGGACGTTCCTCGGGCTGGCAGGAACCGAGAATCAGTGCTGATGCGAGCAGGAGCCCGTGGGATTTCATCAGGGATAGGGTTTGGGATTCAGAGGAATACTCCGGGGAGCCCCTGGGTACTGTCACTGAAAATACGCTTTGCTCCCGGCGGGATTCCCGGCCAACTCGGCGGCGGAATGCTGGATTTCCGGAACCCACAACCCTGCCCCTGGCTCCCGCAGGTGGCATCCCGCCTGGGGCCGGACGTCACGCGCCGGCTGGCGGAGAAGAAGGAGGAGTTCTACCTCGCCGCCCTCCGCTATTCCCAGTCCCTCTGGCTGGAAGGAAAGCCCGCCCAGGCCATCCTCCAGCTCAACAAGGCGTGGATGGCGGACCTCGATGGCCGGGAGGAAATCTTCGCCCGCCACCCGTCACCCTACCGTGCGCTCCGCTGGATCATGGAGCGGGCGAAGGCCGGGGATGCGGGGTTCATGGGAAATCCGGTCCGCCATTTCCAGCACCTCGCCAGCCGGATGAGCGGCCCGCGTGCGGAGGTCCGGGTGTGGCGGGCGTGGGCGTGCTTTCACCTCGCCTCTTCCGTGCTTGATCCGGTGGACTTCCCCCGGGATGGCGTCCAGATCACCAGGGAAGGCCTGTGGATTCCCAGCAGGGAATGTGCTTTCAGCAGGTTGCGCCGTTTCGGGTGGAAAAATGAAATAAACCACCTGCTTCTTACGCTTAAAGGGCCGGAATAGATGGAAAGTTGCAAAATGAATGATTAATGGCTGTTTTTAATCACGCGATCACGTAGGTGGTTTATGGCCGTTTTAGTGACATTGTGTGGAGGGTTTCGTTGCCCAACTCCAATCATGATCTTTGAACTGGACTCGGTCAATTTGGATGCCGCCCTGGAGGCTGTCCGGCAAATCCACGATCATCTGGAAGATGCGAAGCGCCATATCATGGATGGCGGCGTTGTGATCGTCACGAAGGCGGGAGAGGAAATCGGCAGGGCGGCGACTGTGGAAGAACTGCTCCGTCTGGTGATCCTCTGAGGTCCGGTCCACGGGAATGCATAACGAAAGTTCCGGATTGCACGAAGCGCGGCACGCGCGCGGTGTCAGGGATGGCGACGCTTGATTTCCAGCAGGTCAGGGATTGGTGGGGGTTCTGCGATGGAGGATGTCATGAACCCGCTCGTGATCTCCATCGGTTCCATCGCCATCGCCGCGTCCCTCTCGTCCTGCGACCGGAAGCCGTCCACCGGCACCAACACTTCCGAATACCGTGAGGGGAAATCCGGAGCGACGTCCGCGACGATCCAGAATGACAAAACGGACAACCCGACCCCCTATCCGGCGGCGAAGGAGGATGAGGGCCGTAAAGATGAATGAGCCGTCGGCGTCCGGTCGGGGCGAAAAAAAAAGCGGACCGGTGTGAAACCGGCCCGCCATGGGGAATGTGGTCCGGAATCAGTTCGTTTCCTGGAAGGTGACGAGAAGGGCGAGGTCCTGGAGGTCGAAGCCGCCGTCGTTCTTGTTCGTATGGGTCAGTTCCATGAGGTAGATGACGTCCTTCGGCCCGATCTTGATGCGGCCCTGGCCGTCGAGGTAAGGCTTGATGAAGTCCTCGATGGTCGGCTGCTGGTAGAGCGGGGTGGTGGTGGGAGGCGTGTCACCATTGACCAGGGCGATCACGTTCTGTCCGCTGGTGGAGGTGAACTGGTTTGACCAGCCGTTGAAGTTGTAGCGGCCTGCGAAGTTGATCGGTTGGTTGGCGTTGACCTTCTGGTTATAGACGACCGTGCCTGGCTTCACCTTGTCCTGCGTGTTGTAGAAGATCTCGGAGTAGCTGCTGTTGTTGATGCTCACGGAGGCTTGGGTGGGAGCCCATTCCCACTTGGTGACGATGCCCCATGCGTTGAGCCAGACCACCTTGACGGAGGCTCCGACGACGCGGACATCCATGTTCACCTTCACCTTCGGCGTGCAGGTGCCGGGAGGGGTGATCTTGATGATGTCCTTGACCACGGCGGGGTAGGTGATGTCCCAGTTGAGGGTGGGCTTGGTTCCGGCCCTGACGAGGGTGGCGGAGGTATCCAGGCGGCCGACCGGAACAGGAGGATCCTGTGCCAGTGCACGGCTGGAGATCATGGCGCTGAGCGCGAGGACAAAGATAGCGACGACCGCAAAGGGACTCGTTTTCATGGTGGGGGGGGAGGGGGAAATGGAAGCGCGCGAGTGGGGGAGCGCTTCCAGAACTGCCGATACCCTACCCGGATTCATCCCTCCGGCCTATTCCGCAATCGCGTAGGGCCTTCCGGGAGTGGCGGAGGTCACGGGTTCCGCCTACCTGGCGGAAGCCGGGACGGGTTTCCTCGAAAATTCGGCGGTGCTGCTCAGATACCACAGCACGGCACCGCCGCCGATGACGGCGGCCAGCACGATGAGGGTGAACAACATGCCGAGGAAGGATTTCACGCCCCTTTTGATGCGGGAACCCCGCGCGCTTGGCGAGCGAGAAAAAACAGGAGCTTGAGATGTCATCGCGAGGGCGTCATGGTACTCTCCATGAAACCCTCCTGCATCTGGATGCCGCTCCTGGCGGGAGCCACGCTCTGCACGGCGCAGGTTGATTTCCCGGGAAATCCGCTGGTGGGTCCGAAGAAATACACGAAGCGCGAGGTGGGCGGCGGCGCGGAGCCGGGAGCCAAGGTGGAAAGCCCCGCGGAATCCGGCATGGCGAGGTATGTAACACATGTCGTCCTTTATGACACGCGCTTCTGGACCAGCGTGGAAGGGAAACCGCTGGCGGGAAAGTTGATCGCGTTCGAGGATCTGGTGGTGACCGCGCCGAAGGGCGCCCCCATGCCGCCGATGCCCGCGCCCCCGTCAAAACCGACCATCGTGCGGGACGGCAGCGTGCGGCTGCTGGTGGAAAAGAAGCCGGTGGTGGTGTCCCTGGAGCGCCTGAGCTGGCAGGACCGGGAACTCATCGACGGCATCCAGGCGGCGCTGGACAGGAAAGAGGAGCAGGGCCGCTGAGCGGCTACGCCTTTCTCCGGATCAGGGCGGCGAAGGCTCCGTCCGTGCCGTCGCGGAACGGCAGCGCGTCCCGCGTTTCCACCAGTTCCAGTTCCGGATGGGCGGTGAGGAATGCCTCCACCTGCGCGAGGTTCTCCGCCTTCTCGATGGAGCAGGTGGAATAGACCAGCCGTCCGCCCGGCTTCAGGCAGGGCAGGGCGGCCTCCAGGATCTTGCGCTGGGTGATGACCAGCTTTTCGATGTCCGGCGACTGCAACCGCCAGCGGACATCCACCCGGCGGCGGATCACCCCGGTGTTCGAGCAGGGGACATCCAGGAGGATGGCATCGAACGCGCCGTGCCATTCCTCCGGAGCGGGCTTCGTCCAGTCATGGACGGAGGTTTCCGCCTGCCCGGCATGCAGGCGCTCCAGGTTCTCTTTGAGACGCGGAAGGCGTTTCTCGTTGGAGTCCGTGCAGAGCAGGTTCTCCGCGGAGCCGAGCGCGGCGGCGATGAGGAATGCCTTTCCGCCCGGGGCGGCGCAGGCGTCCAGGACGCGTTCCCCCGGTTGCGGGGCGAGCAGGTCCACCGCATGACGGGTGGCCGGGTCCTGGATGTAGATTTTTCCGGAGGCCAGCAGGGTCGTCGGTGGAGCGCCGGACAGCTCATGGAAGCCCGGGGCGCCCTCGACGGCGGGATAGGCGGACGCGTCGAAGTCGTCCGCCTTTGCCAGCGGGTTCACCCGGAAATAGTTCTCCGCGGGGGTGTTGTCCCACTCCATCAGGGAAATGGTGTTCGCTTTCCCGAACTCCTGCCGCCAGCGGTTGTAGAGCCAGTCCGGGTGCGAATGCACCACCGCGGCGGGCAGTTCCTCGACATCCAGCAGCCGCTTGCGCGAGGTGATCGCGCGCCGCAGCACCGCGTTGATCAGCGCGCGGACGCTCGCCTTGCCCGCCTCCACCGTTTCGTTCACCGCCGCGTGGTCCGGGATGCCCAGGATGAGGATCTGCACCAGCCCGACGCGCAGCACATCCCGCGTCTCCGGGTCCAGCTTGCCCTCCCGCAGGATGCCGATCCAGTGGTCCAGCAACCTGCGGTGGCGCAGCGTGGCGAAAAGGATGGCCTGGAGCAGCCCGCGGTCCTGGGAGGAAAGCATGCGCCGGTCCGCGTGGCGGTCGATCAGCGTCTCGGCGTAGTCATGGCCCTTCGCCCACGCCCGGAGGGCGGAAACGGCGGCCTGGCGGACATGGAAATTCTTGGCGGGCATGGGCAAGGACTAAGGAGGGTGGACACTCTTGTCCACCGGCTGCAATGGCGAATAAGAAAAGATTCATCTCCTGCGGCTTTGGGACAGGTCTTGCGCCAGGGCCACCTCATTTCGGAATTGTCAGGACGGTTGTTGGCTCGTTTCAGGAATTCCGAACCGCGAATGAACACCAATGGACGCGAATTCACCGTGAATCAGGGTTGGGTGGTGATGCTACTCCATCCGGAAAATTCCCGCTCCACCTCCAAATCCGGGATCAGCCGACCTTCCATTCGTGTTCATTCGCGTCCATTCGCGGTTGGATTCCCGAAATGAGGTGCCCTGGGTCTTTCGCATTTCGCCATTGCAGCCGGTGGACAAGAGCGTCCACCCTCCTTGCTGATGAAGCGCATCGCCTTCTTTGCCCATGAACGCGGGGATGCGCGGGTGGTGAAACGGATCTCCGCGCTGCGTGACGGGGGGGGGGAGGTGCTGGGCTTCACGTTCCACCGGGACCGGGGGAAACCGGATGTGCCGCCGGTGTGGGAGAACATCGACCTGGGGACGACCTTCAACCGCCGCTACGTGCAGCGGCTTTTCACGCTGGGGAAAAGCCTGCTGACGCTGTGGCGCGAGCGGGACCGGCTGGGGGAGTGCGGGTTGGTTTATGCCATCAACACGGACAATGCGGCGCTGGCGTTGTGCGGGCGCTTCCTTTCCGGGAGCCGCGCGCCGCTGGTGCTGGAGCTGGCGGACATCCAGCCGGCGATGACGGGGAGCGGCGTGGTTTCGGGGATGATGCGTGCGGTGGAGCGGTGGGTGCTGCGGCGCAGCGCACTGCTGGTGACGACGTCGCCGGGGTTCGTGCGGCATTACTTCGGGCCGGTGCAGGGGTTCCGTGGGGAGATCTTCCTGCTGGAGAACAAGGTGTATCCGTCCACGGGCATGCCGGTGGTGGCGGCGAAGGAACGCCCGGCACGCGGTGGAGCGCCGTGG
The DNA here is from genome assembly GCA_019634595.1 of Akkermansiaceae bacterium. Taxonomy (NCBI): domain Bacteria; kingdom Pseudomonadati; phylum Verrucomicrobiota; class Verrucomicrobiia; order Verrucomicrobiales; family Akkermansiaceae; species Akkermansiaceae bacterium. Next base: position 1,114,701 of record JAHCBC010000001.1, on the reverse strand, counting down.
GTGGTGGGCTACTCAGGCGCGTTCCGCTGCCGCCGGAGCATGGAGCTGATCCGCGCGCTGGCGGAGCGGCTGCGGGGAAAGGTGTACTTTGTCCTGCGCGGCTATGCTTCCGGGACCATCGCGGAGGATTTCACGGAGCTGCTGGGGGAGATGCCGGAGGTGGTCTTCGGCGGGCCGTATGCGTATCCGGATGACCTGCCGGGAATGTATGGGGCGGTGGATTTCAACTGGTGCTTCGACGAGGCGGACGCGGGCGGGAACTCGGCGTGGCTGCTGCCGAACCGGATCTATGAGGGCGGATTGTTCAAGGTGCCGGCACTGGCGGCGGCGGGGACGGAGACGGGCCGGTGGGTGGCGGAGAATGGCTGCGGGTGGGAACTCACCGAACCGCTGGAGGAAAGCCTGGCGGAATTTTTCACGACGATGACGGAGGAGAAATGGCGGGCCGCGGCGGCGCGGTGCGCGGCGGTGCCGGATGACCGGCTGCGCGGGGAGGGTGACTACGTGCGGCTGGGGAGAAAATTGGAAGAGATAAGCACTAAATCCTAAGCACGAAATCCGAAACGGAGATCCGCTTCCGGGCATCCCTCTTCGTTTCGGATTTCGTGCTTGGGATTTAGTGCTTCCCCCCACAGGGGATAGGGCTTGAATGGCGGCGCTGTGCCTTTCCCTCCCTTCGACCACTGGCTTTGGTATATCCCCGCGATCTTCATCGGCGCGTGTGTGGGGTCTTTCCTGAACGTGGTGATCTACCGGGTGCCGCTGGGCCTTTCCGTGAATGAGCCGAAGCGGTCGTTCTGCCCGAAGTGCCGCAAGCCGATCCCGATGCGGCGGAACATCCCGCTGCTGAGCTGGCTGCTGCTGCGCGGGAAGTGCGCGGACTGCGGCGCGCCGATCGCTTTCCGTTACTTTGCCGTGGAACTGCTGACGGCGGTGGCGTTCACGGCGGTGTGGCGGTTCTTTCCGCCGGAGGTGGTGCTGCCGCTGTGGGTGATGATGGCGCTGGTGATCTCCATCACGTTCATCGATGCGGAACACATGATCATCCCTACGGGGCTGACGTGGTCGGGATCGGTGGCGGGTCTGGTAGGCTGCGTGCTGTGGCCGCAACTGCCGGTGATGGCGGGGTTCGCGGGGGATTGGAAAAGCGGGCTGCTGCAGGGCGGCATCGGCTGGGCGGTGGGGTTCTTCGGCCTGTGGGTGGTGGTGGAACTGGGGAAGAAGGCGTTCGGCAGGAAGGCGATGAAGTTCGACCAGCCGGTGGAGTGGATGATCAAGGAGCCGGTGGGTGACCAGGACCCGATGCTGTTCGTGATCGATGGTGAGGAGATCCCGTGGTGGGATATTTTTTCGCGGAAGTCGGACCGCCTGATGGTGGAGGCGGGGGACATCCGCGTGGACGGGGAGTCCGTGGGCAAAGGCACGCTGGTGATCCGCGAGATGGAGATCGAGCTGCCGGACGGCACGGTGAGGAAGCTGGAGGAGGTGAAGTCGGTGGACGGCACGGCGCTGTCCGTGGTGATCCCGCGCGAGGCGATGGGGATGGGGGATGTGCACCTGCTGGGGATGATCGGCGCGTTTTTCGGATGGACGGGGGTGTTGTTCTCGCTGTTCGCGGCGTCGGTTTTCGCGATCGTCGCGGCGGTGATCGGCAGGATCGGTTTCGGCAGGCAACTTCCGTTCGGGCCGTTCCTGGTGATGGGGGCGGTGGCGTGGATGTTCGGCGGGTGGAAGCTGTGGCAGTGGTACATCAGCCTGCTGGGGCCGGTGGGGCCTTGATGGGGTGGCGGATCTGAGGCGTAGCGGATCTCGTGAGAGATCCGGCGGGGTTGATGGCACCGGGGGAGAGGAAATGAACCACGGATGGACGCGGATGAACACGGATAAGAATGTGGGAATGGGGCATTTCATCCGGACTGGGACCGCGGAATTTATTCCGCTTGGCTTCGCATGATGGCTGGATTCTCCGGGGCGGAATGAATTGCCTTAGGGCCAACCGGCTAGGCTGCGCCATGGGGTGGAGCTCGTTACCACTCGCTCTGGATTCCGCGGTCCCAGTGTTCGATGTCCTCCATCCTTGACGCGGGCGGCGCGGGGTTTCCTGATGGGGGCGTATGAGTGACCTGTCGCGATACATGCTGAGGGCGATCGAGCTGGCACGGGCCGGGATGACCCGCGGGGCGGGCGGGCCGTTCGGCGCGGTGGTGGTGCGGGACGGGGAAATCGTCGGGGAGGGGTGGAACCGCGTGCTGGAGACGAATGACCCGACGGCGCACGGGGAGGTGACGGCCATCCGCGACGCGTGCGCGAAGCTGGGGACGTTCTCGCTGGAGGGCTGTGAGATCCACACGACGGGGCAGCCGTGCCCGATGTGCCTGGGGGCGATCCACTGGGCGCGGGTGGGGCGGATCTACTATGGATTCCGTATCGAGGATGCGGCGGAGATCGGCTTCGATGACAGCGAGTTTTTCAGGCAGTTCGTGCTGCCGCCTGAGGAGAGGTTGATCCGCGCGAGCGAGCTGTGCCGGGAGGAGGCGCTGGCGCTGGCGGCGGACTACATGAAGATGCCGGGGCGGAGGATCTATTGATGGGGGGAATGTGGACCGGGAAAAGGGGCGGAAACAAGGGGTTGCCCCACCGTTCCCCCGCGCCTAGGGTCCGGGTCATGAAAGTTTCCCGCGTCCCTGTCCTGTGCCTGGTGGGCCTGTCGCTCTGCGCGGCATTGCCGCCGGCATCCGCCGCGACGATCGTCAGCGACTCTTTTGACGATGGTGGCCGGACCAATGGCACGGACCCGCTGGACATCCCGTGGTTCACCAACAGTTCGACCCAGGGCCTGACGGTGGAGGGGAACCAGCTCCGGATCACGCCGACCATCGCGTCACAGGGTGTGGTCGGGAGCATTCCATCCGGCATCACCCTCGCTGTCGGGGAATACATCGAGCTTTCCTTTTCCTTCCGCTATGGGACGAATGCGCCGAACAGCGCCACCAACGGCATCCGCTTCGGCCTCTACAATGATATGGGCCAGACCATGACCGCGGATGCGGCGAACCGTGACGATGCCAACGCGGGCATCAATTCGCTCGGGTACTACGCGAACATCTCCACCGGCAGTCCGGCGACGATCACCAATGCCTTTTACCGCGAGTTCGGCACCACGAACGGCATCCTGACCGGAGACGACCGCTCCAGTGCGGTGGGCAGCAATGCCGTGAACAGGGGACTGGATGACACGGATCTCCACACCGTGGTCATGCGCATCACCGCCACGGCGGCCGGGGTCACGCTGACCGGCTCCCTTGACGGAACAACCTTCGCCTCGGGCAATGCGAGCGCGCCGAACGCGGACTACCTGACCTTCAACCAGATCGCCTTCTCCAGCAACGTGACGAACACCTCGCTGTTCATTGACGATGTCACCGTCATTTACGTCCCGGAGCCAACCGCCGCATTGTTGGGTGGTCTGGGCATGATGGCCTTCATCGGCCGCCGCCGCCGCTGAGCGACGGGCCGGTCATGGCTGGAAATGCAGGGCGAGCCAAGTGGCGTCCGCACTGGTGGATGAGACGCGGTGCTTCATGCGGGCCGGGATGGTGAGGTGGTCGCCTGCCTTCAGGTGGACGGTGCCGTCGGCGAAGTCGATGGAGGCGCTTCCCTGGAGGAGGGCGACCCATTCGGGCTGGTTCTGGTCATACCAGAAGCCGGGAGGGCTGGCCTTTCCGAAGGAGGCGATGTGCTCGGCGCGGAAGCCGTGGCCGGAGAGGATGGGGGTGATGATCTCGTCGTCCGTGCTTCCGGCGGGTGTCAGGAGGGAGTGGACGGCTGGCGGCATCCCGGGGAGTGTGGCGGGGATGGGGCAGGGGAGGAAGGAGGATCTGGAAAACGGACCGCCGGTCACATGCCGATGCGTTCCTTCCAGATCTCGCGCGCCTTCTTCGTCACGCCATCCGGCACGGAGTGGCCTGCGCCGGGCATGTCGAGCATCACCTTGTCCTTCACCGGCAGTTCGTTGTAGGCGGCATAGACGCTCGTCGGCGGGCAGACGCCATCGACGAAGCCAGCGGAAACGATGGCCACCTTCGCCTTGCAGCGTGCGGCGAAGTTCACGTTGTCCACATAGCGGGACGCCTCCAGCACGGCGGGGTCCGGGCGGCCGTCGGCCACCGGCACCATCTTCGGCCATCCGGCCACGCGGTTGGCCAGCATGCCGCTGTGGTCGCAGCCGGCGGGCACATGCGCGACCATGACCGTCACCCGGTCATCCAGCGCCGCCGCCGCGAACGCCTGGAAGCCACCCTGGCTGCCACCGGAAACGATGACCGTCTTTCCGTCCCACTCCGGCTGGCTGCAGAGGAAATCCAGCGCCCGCTTCGACCGCAGGAACATGCCGACGAAGTAGCCCTTTTCCCGGGAGTCCCGGCCGATCGCGCGGTAGTCCTTCAGCTCCGCCTGTCCCAGCGCTTCGTAAAATGCCTCATCCTTGCCGTTGTCGATGCCGTGGGCATTGATGTCCATGGCCAGCATGCCCTGGGAGGCCAGGCCCGCCGTGCCCGGCAGGTTCGCGCTGCGGATGCCCGCGCCGTGCAGCGTGAGGATGATGGGCAGCGACTTCGGTTTCGCGCCCTTCGGGCGGGAGAAGTAACCGGACACCTTCGCGCCGACGCAATCGACCCGCGTGTCAAAGCTCTCCACTTCCTTCGGCTCGCCCACCGGGGTCAGCACCGGGTTCAGCGGCACCGCCGCCAGCTTGTCGAGCTGGTCTTTCCAGAACGCGTCGAACTCCTGCGGGAACGGCATGCTGCGGCCGATCCGGTCCGGGGAAAAGCCCACGCCCCAGGAACCGCCCGCGCCCTTTCCGTCCGCCTCCGCGCTCACCTTGCACAGCAGGAAGCCCGGCTCATCCAGCTTTCCGGTGATGGTCGCCTTTCCGTCCTGGAGCTTCACCTTGCCGTTCGTCTTCGGGTCCACGCCGTCCTTGCTCATGGTCCAGAACAACTCCGCATCCGGAGCGACCTTGGATTCCGCCCCCAGGGTGATGGTGAAGGTGGCCGTCTCGCCCGTCTGGTAGAGCGCATTCTCATGGTCCGCGCGGACCGTCCATGCCGGTCCGGCTTCTTTCGCATGCAGGGTGGAGAGCATCCCCGCGCACATCACGGGGACCAGGATTCGGAACGGGTTTTTCATGAAATTTCCACTCAATGGTTGAAGATGAACTCCTTCGAGTTCAGCAGCGCCCAGAACACGTCTTCCAGGGTGTCGCGCACGTCTTCCGGTTTCGGGGATTCCGCCACCGCGGCCAGCAGCTTCTCGCGCTCCGTGTCCGTCGGTTTCCGGCTCAGCGCCTTCAGGTACATCTGCTCGATGATCTCCTTCGGTTCCTTCTTCTCCGCCAGCAGGTCGGCCACCACCTTGCCGCGCTTGATGCGGTCGTGGGTGTTGTCACCGTTGAGCAGGTGGAGCGCCTGGGAAAGGTTCGGCTCCATCTTCACCTCGCAGGAGCACACCGTCGCGCGCGTCGCCCGGCCGAAGGTGGTGAGGAAGTAGTTCGTCGTGTTGCCATCGGCGATCTGCACCGCCTTCGCGCCCAGAGGCAGGCCCTTGAACTTGTTCGGCGTCTTTGTCACCGCGGAGATGGAGTCCAGAAGCACCTCCGCCCGCACCCGTCGCACCATGGAGTGGGAGAAGTTCCGGTTGTCATCCACGTTCGTGTCGTTCGTCCGGGTGGACAGTTGGTAGGTGCGGGAGTTGCAGATGTCGCGCACCAGCTTCCGCAGGTCGAAGTTGTAGGAAACGAAGCGCTTCGCCAGTTCATCCAGCAGTTCGGGGTTCGACGGCGGGTTGGACACGCGGACGTCATCCACAGGCTCCACGATGCCCACGCCGTTGAAGTGCGCCCACACGATGTTCACCACGTTGCGCGCGAACCAGGGATTGTCCGGGGCGGCCAACCAGCCCGCGACGGACTCCCGGCGGGACTCGCCCGGCTTCAACTCCGGCTTCGGCCCGCCCAGGAACTTCGGCGGCACCGGCTTCTTCGTCACCAGGTGGGGGATCTCCCCGCCCTCGTCATAGACCACGCGCTCGCGCGGGTCTTCCGCGGGCTTCCGCTTCACCTGCGCGAAGAACGAGGCGAAGCCATAGTAGTCATCCATCGTCCAGCGGTCGAACGGGTGGTTGTGGCACTGCGCGCACTGGATGCGCGTGCCCATGAAGACCTGCGCGACGTTTTCCGTCAGCTTCATGACGTCCTGCTCCACCTGGAAGAAATTCGTCGCCGGGCTGGAGAAGGTGCCGCCCTTCGCGGACAGCAGCTCACCCACCATCTCGTTGAGCGGCATGTTCGTGGCGATGCGGTCACGCAGCCAGTTGTAATAGCCCAGCGCGGCCTTGTAGGAGACGGACTGGCCGCCGTTCTGGAACGTGCGGATCTGCATCAGCTCCGCCCATTTCATCACCCACATCTCCGTGAATTCCTTCCGGGAAATCAGGTCGTCGATGAGGACCTCCCGCTTGTTCGGACGCTTGTCCTCCAGGAACGCGGTGCGTTCCTCCGTCGTCGGCGGCACGCCCACCACGTCCAGGAACACCCGGCGCAGGAACACCTCATCCTCCGCCACCGTGGACGGGATGATGCGCAGCTTGTGCAGCTTGTCCGCCACCAACGGGTCGATGTAGTTCGCGGCGGGGAACTCCGGGCGCGTGTATTGCACATCCTTCGGGATCACGATCGCCTGGGCGCCCTCCGTGAACAACGCGAAGCGGGCCAGCAGGAACGCCTCCCCCCGGTTCTTCGAGTTCGCCACGCCGTCCGACTTGTGGATCGCCACGGAGTTGTCGTTGGAGGTGGAGTAGGTGGAAAGCGTGCTCACATCCCGGTCGGTGCCGTCGGAGTAGGTCGCGCGCACCGTCAGCGGCACCTGGATATCCGCGCCGGTCAGGACCATCTGCTTCGGCTCGACCTCGATGGCGAGCGGCTGCGGGATCTCCCCCTTGTCATACTCCGCACCGTCGCGGATCCACTGGACCAGCGTCTCATGGAACGGGGAGCCTTTCTCGAACAGCTTGCCGCCCGTGTGCGGCACCGTGCCGTCCGCCTTCGTCAGCAGCAGGGAGTCCTCCGGCAGCGCGAGGTTGATGCGGCGGCCCGCCATTTCATGGGTCAGGCGGAAGTGGTCGCCCTTCGGGTCGAAGCCGTAGAGTGTCAGGTGGAATCCATCCTGACCGCGCGCGGAGCCGTGGCAGGAGCCCGTGTTGCACCCCGCCGCCGTCAGCACCGGCATCACATCCAGTTGGAAGGAGATCGGGCGTGGCTTCGCGGAGTCCTTGACGGTCACCGGCACTTCGGTTTTCAGGCCGCGGTATTCGATGGAAAGCTTCGTCGTCCCGTCCTTCTGCGGGCGCAGCGTCGTGCCCGTCAGGCTGGCAAGGGAAGCGTCCGCCAGCGTGATCTTCGACTGCTTCGTGATGTCATGGGTGGAGGCGTCCTTGAACCTGGCCACGATGACCACGCGGTGGAAATCCGCCGCCGTCTCCAGCGTCACCGCTTTTGGGAACGCCTCGATCGACGCGATCTGCGGGTCCGCCGGCGCGTCCCACGGCGGCAGCGCCGTCTTCGAGCGCGGGGACATCACCACGGATGCATCACCCCAGGCCGCTCCGGACTCGATCCATTTCTCCAGCGCCATCACCTCCGATGGGGAAAGCGGCGGGCCGTGCTTCTTCGGCGGCATGATCTCGTCATCATCCGCCGCCAGCCGCACCCGCTTCACCAGCTCCGAGTTTCCGGGGTTCCCCGGCACGATGGACTCACCGGAATCCCCGCCGGTGATGAAATCCTGCCGCACCTCCAGCACCAGCCCGCCTTTCGCCTCTTTCTTGGTATGGCACTCCAGGCACTTGCTTTCCAGCACGTCACGGGCCGCGTCGAACGGGGTCTTCGGGCCATAGCCGGCCGGGGCATCCGTGCCAAAGGCACCTGCCACAGCGGGGATCAGAGTCAGAAGCGGGATCTTCCAGTGCATCCCCGACATACGGAGCTTGTCCTCATTCCTTTACAATCCTCTCCAATATTTTTGCGTGCCCTGCGACGGGTGTTTTTCGAACCACGGATTTCACGGATTGGGATAAGATGACCACTGATTGCACTGATTTACTGATTATGAAGAAAGGGACCTGATGTTTCCGATCCTGAAATGGATTTCTCTTCAATCAGTAAATCAGTGCAATCAGTGGTTATCCTCCCACCCAATTCAAATTCATTACCCAATCCGTGAAATCCGTGAAATCCGTGGTCTGAAAAACGCCGCTTCCCTCCCTTACCGGGGGAAAATCCGTGGAACTTCCGCAAAAGCGTGATTTTCTCCCACTGCCGGGTTGACAACTCCCTCCGCATTCCTAAAGTCCGGCCCCCGCGCCGCTGGAAAAGCGGTTCCAAACTTATTTCATACCAGGTCCCGCCATGAGCAAACGCACTTACCAGCCATCCAAGCGCACCCGCAAAGCCCAATTCGGTTTCCGCGCCCGCATGGCCACCAAGGCCGGCCGCGACATCCTCCGCCGCCGCCGCCAGAAAGGCCGCAAGCGCCTCATTCCGAAAGGCGTGGAGCTGAAGTACGCCCGCCACACCACCCAGCACAACTGAGCTGGGGCTTGGGTGCGCCGAGGTGCTTGCCAATAGCAGCCCGCCATGCGTCTCCCGAGAAAGTGCAGCATGACAGACCGCGCGGATTTCGCGCGGGTCAAGACCACCGGTCACGCGAAAGCTGGCCGGTTCGTCATTTTAAGCACGTTGCCGGATCCGTCGCTGGACACCATCCGCACCGGTTTCATCACGTCAAAGCGGTCCGCAAAGCGGGCGCATGACCGCGTGCTGATGCGCCGCCGCTTCCGCGCCTTGGTGCAGAAGCACGCCCCGCAGTTCACGGACATCCGGCGTTTCCTGGTCACCATCGCCCGGCCCGGCGCTTCGCAGGCGACATTCCAGGAAATTGAGGAAGATTGGGTCCGCCAGGCACGCCGTCTGGGCCTGCTCCCGAAACCCGCCTCCTCCCCGCCACCGTGATCTCCCGCGCCGCCACCGCCTTCATCCGGGCAGGTATCCGCTTTTACCAGCGGTTCCTCAATCCGCTGCTGAAAGCCGCTGCCGGACCCGCCGCCGGGTGCCGCTACACCCCCACCTGCTCCCACTACTTTCTCGGCGCGGTGGAAACCCACGGCCCCCTCAAGGGGAGCTGGCTGGGAATTTGCCGGATTTTCCGCTGTCATCCGTGGGGGGGCTACGGTTATGACCCCGTGCCGCCGGCCCTGACACCGGACGGACAGCCCCGCGACCACTCCTGCGGATGCCGCGGGCACCACCACCACTAACGAGATTTTCCCCACATCATGTACGACCGCAAAACCTGGGTGATCGTCGCCCTCTGTGCCGGCCTGCTGGCCGTCAACCTCCACTTCTCCAGCCAGCAACGGGCCGACGAAGCGCGGAAAAAACAGTTCATCGAGGAGGCCCAGAAAGCCACCAAGGCCGCGGAAGCCGCCAGCACCGATCCCGCCGCCGCCCCCGCCGCCGCCCTCAGCAGCGAGGCATCCCTCCCGCCCACCGAGGAGGAAACCTTCGTCCTGGAGAACGGCAAGGTCGCCTTCACCTTCACCAACATCGGCGGCGGCATCAAGCAGGCCCTCTTCAAGGACCAGTTCCAGGTCGGCAGCAAGACCCGCCACGTCATCGTCAACGACAAGGCCGCCGCCGCCATCGGCTCCTTCGCCGACTCCAAGGGAGAATCGTTTGAGAAAACCGTCTTCGCCTTTCCGAAGGACGAGGAGCCCATCCCCGGCAGGAAGGTCAGCTACATCGCCACGCTGCCCTCCGGTCTCATCGTCAAGAAGACCTACTCCCTCATCGACCCCACGGAGCCGGGCGCGCCCTACCTCCTCGACTTCGACCTCTCCGTCCAGAACGAGGGTGCGGGTGCCCTCAACCTCGGCCAATGGAGCATCTTCCTGGGTGAAGCCGCCCCGCTTTACCAGAAGGAGGACATGCACCAGACCGGCTTCTTCTGGCGGGAGAACGGCAGCATGCACTTTGAGGAAGTCACCGGCTTCACCGGCGGCACCTTCTCCAAGGCGAAGAACCTGATCACCAGCCCGAACGATGAGGCCATCGAGTTCGGCGGCGTCGCCAACCAGTTCTTCACCACCGTTCTCCGCGCGAAGAACCCCGTCGCCGGAGAAGTCTGGGGCCGTTCCTCCACCTACCAGCTCACGGATGGGGAAAGGACCCTCCACTCCATCCGCGCCGGCCTCCGCCTGCCGGAGACCAACCTGAACCAGGCGGATGGGGTGAAGACTTTCTCCTACCGCCTCTTCATCGGCCCGAAGGACAACACCATGCTGCGGAAGATGGACAACCGCGAGAGCGGCTGGGGTGACGTCATGCAGTACGGCTTTTTCTCCCCCGTATCCCGCGTCCTCAACTTCATCCTCAACTTCCTCCACACCGGCCTCGACAAGGTGGCGAAGGAATGGTCGTGGGGCCTCGCCATCATCTTCCTGACCATCATCGTCCGCGGTGCCATCTGGCCGCTGCACGCGAAGTCCACCCGCACCATGAAGCGGATGAGCAAGCTGCAGCCGGAGATGGCCAAGCTGAAGGAAAAATACCCGGACGATCCCAACAAGCTCAACACGGAGATGATGGGCCTTTACAAGAAGTATGGCATCAACCCCGTCGGCGGCTGCCTGCCCATGCTCCTGCAGATCCCCATCTTCTTCGGCTTCTTCCGCATGCTCCAGTATGCCGTGGAGTTCCGCGGCCAGGGCTTCCTCTGGGTGCAGGACCTTTCCCAGCCGGACACCCTCACCCACGTCCTCAACATCCCGATCAACATCCTGCCCATCGTCATGGGCATCACCAGCTTCCTCCAGATCGCCATGACCCCGAAGACCGGGGACAAGATGCAGCAGCGCATCATCATGTTCATGCCGCTGATCTTCTTCTTCTTCTGCTATAACTTCGCCTCCGCCCTCGCCCTCTACTGGACCACGCAGAACATCTTCTCCATCGGCCAGACCTGGCTCATGAACAAGATCCCCGAGCCCGAGCTGAAGCCCCGCCCCGACGGCGGCAAGAAAAGCTGGGTCCAGCGCATGGCCGAGCGCCAGATGGAACTCCAGAAAGCCCGTGAAAAGGGCGGCCACGGCGGCAGCGGTGGCACCGGCATGCGCGACGTCACCCCGGAAAAGAAAAAGCCCCGCGGTCCCCGCACCGGCGGCTGATCACAGTAGCGAAGCCCGTGAGAGCTTCGGCGGAGTGGACGTCTGATGGGAAACCCGCTCCACTCCTTCGCGGACTCCCTCATCGCAAAGACGAGGCCCATGAGGAAATGTCATCGTGGGATCATCGCCGGCCTCCGGAATGGCTCCTCTTTCTGGTAGCGGAAGTCGTGAGACTTCCGGCTGGGAGGACGTCCACGAAAAACCGGAGTCGCTTTGCCAGATGACCTCCACCCACCGAATCTCCCACGAGATTCGCTACACCCGGGATTCTCCACCCTCCATGGAGCTTCGCCCGCCTCCGCGATCCTCTCCGCGACCTCCTTTCCTCCGCGTTTCGTTTCACGACGGGCATCACCCCTCCCTCACCAGGGCCATCATCAGCACGTCATGATAGATCCCATCGATGCGGATGGCCGCCCGCTTCGTCCCCTCCGTGTGGAAGCCCAGCTTTTCGTAAAGCGCGATCGCGTTCGCATTGTCCACCCGCACCGTCAGTTCCAGCCGGGTGAGGCCCAGCTCCCATGACCTCCTGACCGCCTCCTCCATCATCGTGCGGCCGTGGCCTTTCCCGCGGTAGTCCGGCAGCAGGCCCAGCCCGATGACCCCCACATGGGAACGCGCATCGCCGAAGACCGGCGTCACATCGCACCAGCCCACCACACGGCCGTCATCCTCCGCCACCAGATGCGGGAAACCCGCCTTTGCCAGGCTGCGGTAAAAAGCGACGGACGCCTCCAGCGGCGGCACTTTCACCCCGGCCAGATATTTCCGCTCACGCGCCACCGCGTCCGTCGCCGCACGCAGCCCGACATGATGCCCCTCATGCGCCGTGGTGATCCGGAATCCCGTCATGTGCCGCGGGCTTTCACTTAACCCTGTGGGGAGCCGGTGGTGCGTGTCAGGCTTTCCACGTAGGCGCGGCAGCGGGAACGCAGGAGGCGGATGAAAAGGAAGCCGGGCAGGCCGGGGAGCAGCAGGCTGCCGAGCAGGGAGAGGGTCTGCCAGTGAGGCTCATCCCGGTGGCAGCGGTGGGAAAGCCAGAGGGCGAGGGCGAACTGGCCCAGCATGGCGATGAAGAAAATCTCAGATCCATTCACCAAACCGGAAAGGGGAAGCTTGCTCATGCGGATGATGGGTGGATTCACCCCGTCTCCGTGAGTGGCGGGGTGGGTGGATTTTGATCGTATCCCCCGGCCTCAGCCAAGCGCGAAATGAAGTTTCTGATTGTGGATATCTTTGTGAATGGATTGTTAATTTGTTGGTGTTCAGGTTGTTGTGGTTGATGGTTTTCAGATTGGCTGCGGTTCGTGGTGGAAGGGTCGGCTTGGCCCCGCCCGTTCCAGTCGCTATGATGGTGGTCCCGCCGCCAGAGATGAGGTGGTCCGGGAGATGGGGGGAGAATCGGGATTGGCGGAGGGAACGGGGCGGTGCTATCCATCCTCATATGCACGGGAATGGCATGAAGTTCATGGCGGCGGTGGCGGTGTTGCTGCTGTCGGTGATGGGGGTGCTGGTGGTCCTGAAAGCGGGGAAGGAGAAGGAGAGGGCGGCATTTGTGGGGGAGGGCCAGGTGGATGGGGTTTCATCCGTGGGTGAGGAACTGCAGCGGGTGGAACGGGAGTCGGGTGAGGCGGGGCAGCCGATGGAGCCGGTGCGGGCGCGGGAGAAGATGCGGGAGGCGATGGCGGTGCCGGCGCTGAACGTGCGGGCGAAGATGGCGGGGGAGATCATCCGGGATCTGTGCCTGGCCGGGCATGTGGAGGATGCGTGGAAGATGGTGGACCCGGCGAAGGGGCAGGTGCGTGACGTGGAGTTGATGGCGTATTTCCGCTACGCGAAGCTGGAGCCGATGGAGCTGCTGGAGAAGGCGGGGGAACTGCCGGACAAGGCGGAGGTGCGGCGGGCGCTGGATGGCTACCTTTCCGGCGGGACGCTGGAGGATGTGCACGGGGTGGTGGCGCTGCCGGGATTCGCGGAGGGGCTCAGGGAACTGGAGGCGGGGTATCCGCCGGAGATGAAGCCGGTGGTCGCGGAGCTGGTGCGTGACCGGCTGCGGGCGTCCCGGTCCGACCAGGAGCGGGATGCGGTGGCGCGGTTCGCATGGAAGATGCATGAGCTGAAGGCGATCGACACCAGCCTGTGGATGGAGGTGACGAAGGTGAACGACCTGCGGGATGCGTTCGAACGCTGGGAGGAAGTCCGCGCGCTGACGGAGGCGGAGGGTCTTTTCCAGGAGGGGGATCCCCATCGCTCCGGGATGCTGCAGAGGCTGATGACGGAGGACGCGGGAAAGGCGATGTCCGTGCTGGTGCCGCGGGATGACCGCCAGGGCCGGGTGGACCTGGTGGATGCGGTGCGCCTCTGGTATGAAAGGGACTGGCCATCCACCGGAAAGTGGCTGGAAAAACATGCGCAGGAACTGGACCAGGGCCAGCGGGACGCGGTGTATGCCGCTCTGGCGAAATACGAAGCCTCCGCCGGTGATGCGGCGAAGGCGAGGGGGTGGGCGGAGAAGGTGGGGGACGCGGAGATCCGCGGGGAACTGCTACGGGGTATGTAGTGGAAGGGTCCGCGCGGCTTGCGTGGGGAGGCGGTTCACCGCGTTTCCAGGCGGTCGAGGCGCTGGCGGATGGCCTGGAGTTCCTGGTCCCGGACACGGTCGCCTGCGGTGCTGCCGGCGGCGTGCTGGTCGAACTCGCGCCGTAGGTCGCGGGATTCCTTCGCGACGTCGGCGAGGGTCTTGAGCGCCTCCGTCTGCACGGCCTGGGTGCGCTTCATTTCATGGACGTCGTTCTGGATGCGTTCCTGCGCGCCGGGGAGGGTCTTCAACGGGGCGATGAACAGGACGGCGGTGGTGATGGCTCCGAGGATGGAGATGGTGAGGAGCAGGGTGTTGAGGTTGACGCCGCGGTCGGTGAGGGATTTGACGGTCATGATGGAGTCGGGTGATGGATGGCTGATAATCTAGTGGCTGGCTCCCAATGCCCTCTCCACGAGCTTTGCCTCGGCTTCGCGGCGGCGGATGAGACCGGTGAGATGGGTGCCGGTCCACAGGCGCTTTGATGCGCGGATCTGTGGCGGCAGCGCGGAGGGCCGTGCGGGGATGGCGGAGCGGATGGCCCGCTTTTCCCGATCACGGACGGAGGTGGGGTGGATGCCCGGCCCGCGGTTGAACACCCATGAGAGCATGGCGGACTGGATGTGCGGATGGAGGGTGTGGACGCCGGGATAGGCGGCGCGGGTGGCGGCGGTGAAGCGGGGGATGGTGCTCCTCTGATAGACGCCCAGCGCGCTTTCCCAAGGGATGATGAGGTGCCGGACGGCGGGCAGTTTCAACCGGGCGGCGGTGCCGGTGATGCCGGCGCAGGACTGGAGCTGGCGGATGGCGGCGGGGGGGAGGGCGGACCAGTCACGTGCGATGTCCCCGCGCGTGTTGTAACCGAGATCATAGCCGACGCCGATGGTGACGCCGCTGGCCCCGCCGGGCCAGGTGGGGTGGATGAGCTGGCGGTTGTAGTAGGGTGCGCCGCCGCCGACCTCATGGTCGAGGATGAGTTTCATGCCCTCTGCGGAGAGGGTGAGGGGGCCGGTGTGTGTTGGCTGCGCGTGGAGGGGGATGAGCGCCGCCAGGGCGAGGATGAGGGATTTCATGGGAAGGGGGGGAGGTGGGGTGGAATGACTGGGACCGCGGAATTCATTCCGCCCCGGAGAATCAAGCCAGCGAAGCCAAGCGGAATGAATTGCCTCCGGCTGACCCATCTCACTTCGCATTTGGAGAAAGCCCGCTATCGCTCACTATGGGCTCTGCGGTTCCAGTGGGTCCACTTCGATGTTTCTCCGGATCACGCCCCGCTGAAGCAGATGGACGCGGCGATGAGTTCGAGCGTGGCGACTCCGGTGAAGACGAAGAAGCGGGAGCGGACATCGAGCGCGGCCCAGCCTTCGGCGAAGCCTTCGTTGCTGAATCGGTTGAGGGTGGGCCAGCCGATGGCGATGCCGATGAGCCATGCGCAGAGGTTGGCGCCGACGAAGTTGGAGAATCCACGCAGCGCGCCGATGAGGTTGGCCAGTCCGGGGACGTCCCGCCCGCTGATGGAGAGGCGGCTGACGACATCCGCGAGGATGGCGAAGAGAAGGGCGATGGCGAGGAAGGCGAGGATGTCTTTCCAGTTGGTGAGGAGTGTTTTCATGGAGTGGTGGGTGGTAGGGAGTTATGTCTTATGTCTGTTAGTTGATGTTATATCTTGAGGAATGTCTTCGCCGCGATCCATGCGAGGGCGATGGCGAGGCAGATGCCGAGGGTGATGCGGTAGATGCGGATCTCCCCGGAGAGCTTGTCGGCGCGTGTGCGCTGGATCCCGATGGCTTTGGTGGCGGCGGTGAGCTGCGTGGCATGGTCAGCCACCATGGTGCTGAGGTGGGTGTGGGCGGCGCGGAGTTGGCCGGCTTCCGCATCTTTCATGGATGCGTGTTCCTGGAGCCTGCCCGCGGCGGCGCGCGCATCGGTCAGAGCCGCCGCGAGACGGGAGGTTTCCGTATCGAGGAAAAGGTTCCTCGCTTCCACGGTCTGGAGATCCTGCCAGAGCCTGGTGAGCTCGGCTTCGGTGGCGGTCTTCAGGGTTTTGAGACGCTCCGCTTCCTCCCGCGCCTTGGTGGCGGCGAGGCGGGCTTCCGTTGCGCCGGAGCCAATGATGGCGGCCATCTCCCCGGCATCCGCGATCTGGTCGCGCAGCCTGCCCGCCTCCGGCGCGACGGCGGCGGCACGCGGGGGTGCGGCGGGGACGATGGAGGTCGGCGCGGGCTTGCTGGCGCAGGAGGCGAGCAGAATGCAGCAGAGGGGGATCGTGGATCGCATCATGGGGGGAGGGGTGGAGGTTTGAGGCCCGAAGCGTGAAGGAAGTTGTCCCGGTTCCACATCATGCCGAGGTCCGCGGAGTCATGTGAAGCGGCGAGCGTGCCTGCAAGGGCGATGCCGGATTGGCGAGCTGCCATGGTTGCAGGTATCACGGATGGCAGTGGGGACGAGGGTGTAAGTCATGAGGGCCGGAGTTTGGAAAAGTGGAATTGAGTCTGGAGGGTTTGCGCTTCTGTCCATGGACCAAAGGCAACACTGCTGATATAGCCGTCCCACAGATCCGCAGTGTCAGAGAACGCGAATGAGCCGCCGATTTTGATTCGAGTGGATGCGATGGCGCTGGTGTTGACGGAGGCAGTCACCTTGTCGTTGCCATTCTTCCAAGTCTCAATGGCGGAGCCGGTGGCGCGTGAGGCGAACGTGAACCACTCATTGGCGAGGGTATTCTGATATCCATGAGATTCGGCATATTGAACCCCGACTTCAGAGTCAGACAGTGGCCTGAGAGCAGGAACATACCCGGTGCCACCCTCCCAATCCATATTCGAGGTATCCGCCATGGACAGGAGACGTCCGTTGTCCTGCGCGGAACTTCTATACATTCCGGTCGCAGTAGCGGAGATGATCCCGGAGATGGTGGGGACTCCTGTGGCAATCAGGAAGTCGTCAATGCCATCGAATTCCAGGACAGGAACACCGGAAACAAACTGAAGAGTCGGACGTTTGGCTGGAATACTTTGCTCCAAAACGAGACCGCTGCCGGAAAGCTCATCCCGCCATGCAGCGACGGAGTCCCCATCCTCCATCGCGGGGATGGTGCATGCCACATCCTTGTATAGCCCGAAAGGAACCCCATCCCCGCGATGGGTCTGGAGGCGGAGTGAGAAGTCCAGGCCCGCAAGTGGATCCGGATCGAAGGAATGGAGGTGGGAGGCAGCACTTGCCATCTGATTTTCCGTCCATCGGGATCCGGGCAGGATCAGGATGGAAGTGAGATCCACGGGAGCTGCGATCTCTCCGTTGTGGCCGTTGCCGATCATCAGTTCGCCGGTGGCTAAGTAGCCGCCGGAGCCGTCCGTCTGGTCGGTGATGATGACGTCCGGCTCGAATTGACGGCGGACGTGGTAGGAGTAGATGTTCGGTTCGTAAGTGACGACGAACGCGAATGGGTCTGTGCCGACGTCCACAGCGGTCTGCGGATCGTTCACCCCCAGCTGATTGATCCCCACCAGGTTCGCACCCCCAGCGCCGAACGTGACGCCTCCCGGCGGTGCGCCGATCAATGCGGGATAGAGGCCTGTGCTGCGGAAACG
This sequence comes from Akkermansiaceae bacterium, assembly GCA_019634595.1. Classification (NCBI taxonomy): domain Bacteria; kingdom Pseudomonadati; phylum Verrucomicrobiota; class Verrucomicrobiia; order Verrucomicrobiales; family Akkermansiaceae; species Akkermansiaceae bacterium. Next base: position 1,097,256 of record JAHCBC010000001.1, on the reverse strand, counting down.
CCCGGATGCCGCATAGGAGAATGCATCGTCCGGGGCGAGGATGGTGGTGTGCAGGACATCATCGGCTCCGTCGAAGCGGATCACGGGCGTTCCGGAGACGAATCGGAGTGTGGGACGCTTGGTGGAAACGCTCTGCACTGCGACCAGCCCACCACCTGAAATTTCATCCCGCCACGCGGCGATGGAGTCGCCTTCTGTTGTCGCAGGGATGGTGCAGGCGACATCCTGATACAACCCAAGAGGAATACCGTTCCCGCGATGTGTTTGGAGCCGGAGAATGGCGGGAACCTCCGCCATGGGATCAGGATTGATATGGCGGACATGTGTTGAGATCCGGGCAATCTCACCGGCGGACCAAATGGAATTGGCCTGCATGTAGGATGTCATCCGGCCCGACCAATGCGCTCCGAAGCCATCCTGCCCGATGCTCAAGGTGGTGGAATCGCCCAGCATCGGCGCGTTGGCCGGAGTTCCGGGAGATCCGGTCCGGACGCCGTCCAGATACATGGACCACGCGGCCTTATCGATGTCGCCATTGGGGATCAGTCCGATGTGGGAGTGCCAGTTGAGGTCCAGGCTGTTTTCCTCCCCATACCCGGCAGCGCGATCAGGGGACCACAGCCAGAACGCATTGTCGGGAGTGAGGCCATCATAGTAATTTCCTATGGCGATGTTATATGGCCCGTAGCCAGCCATTCCGCCAAACCCTGTGGTGTTGTTTTTCGCTCCAACTGAGAGGGAGAATGGAAATGGCCTGGCAAGAGTGAGTGTGAGATGATCATCAACCCCATCGAACTCCAGAACCGGCACGCCGGAGGCAAACCGCAGGATCGGCCGCTTGGTGGAAACATCCTGAACTGCCACCAGGCCACTGCCTGAAATTTCATCCCGCCATGCGGCGATGAGGTCTCCGGCTGCCGTTGCGGGGGTGGTGCAGGCAGTGTCCTTGTAAAGGCCGACTGGGGCCAGCCGTTGGTGTGTGATGAACCTGATCACTGGCATGGCGCCTCCTCCACCGGCATCCTGCCATCCTTCTTCCGGTGGCAGGTCGGGGTTGTTCAGGTTGATATAGGCGGGCCCGTTGGTGGCGTTCAGGAGCCAGACAGGTTCCGGCAACCAACCGGAGAACCAGATGATGCTGATGTTGCTGGAGGCGTGTCTGAACCATGGCTTTCCGTCAAAGTATCCGTCCATCTGATAGAGGCCGTTCACACTGGCATCCCCCGCGCCCGTGACGAGGATGTCGTTGATCACTCCTCTCACCTCCCCCCGGTGCGTCTGCAGCCGGAGGTTGAAGGGAATTCCCTCCAGCGGGTCCGTTTCACCATGGCGTGTGATGATACCGCTGCGGGAACTCACCCGGCCGGAACGGGTGATGCTTCCGCGCCGGAGGATGGGGTGGGGGAGGAGGATGCCTGACATGGAGATGGGGGGAGGTGGGATGGAGAGCGGAAAGGAAAGGCGGTGCGCCGCCTCAGAGCACCGGCACCAGATTCACGCGGATGGGTGCGTTGGTGGACGCCACGGTGATGCGCAGTGTGCCGGAGGGCGCGACCAGGCGCGCTTCGGTGGGGTTGGCGCCCAGCATGCCTCCGTCCTGGACTGCGGAGAAGCCGCCGCCGGGGCCGTCGTCAAAGGCCAGTGTGGCGGCGGCGGTGCCGGAGCAGCGCAGCGTGAGGAGATATTCGCGGCCGGGGATCAGGCGTGGGATGTCATAGGATCCGGCGGTGGTGATGGTGTTGTTGGGGGGTAGGTTCATGGTGGGGATGATGGTTGATAGTTGATAGTTGGGGGTTGATGGCGTGAGGGCTGATTCGCTGGATATTTACCATCAACCATCCACCATCAACCTGCCGCCAACACTCGCCATGCGGGGCGGTTCGATCTTTCCGCTGCGCGCGGAGGTGTCCTCGTGAGTGGTGAAGGCGTGGTCCGTGCGGCAGTGGAGTTTCAGCCCCACGCTTTGCAGCGCCATGAGGAGGATGGATTCGTAACAAAGGCCGAAGCCGTTGCCGTGCGGACCCACCTGGTTGGAGGCGATGATCTCCAGCGCGTTGATCAGGAAAGGTGTCTTTGCCAGCAGCGGTGTGTTATAGACCACGGCCTGGCTGCCCCAGAATGGCGGGAGAACTTCGTGCCAGCCACCCGGGCCGGGCGTGTGGTGGGCCACATCCCCGCCCAGCAGCACCGCGCCGCAGTCGTCGGGGAGGGTGGTCGTGCGCAGCCACGACCCGTAGGCGGCGGGCACCACCTTCGCGTCATCCTCCAGCACCAGCAGCGGACCGTTTCCGCCATGCAGGCGCAGCGCGCGCAGGTGGGAGAGGGAGCAGCCGCGGACCGCCACGTTCGCCGGTGCGCTTTCCCACAGGGGTGCCACCGCCTCCAGCATGCGGCAGTTCCCCACCTTGTGGAACAGTTCCAGCACGGATGCCTTCCTGTCCTCTCGGCCGGACTGGTGGATGATGACGGCCCGCGGGGCAGGACCCACGTGCGTCTCCTCCGCGCGGTGCAGCGTCACGTTTTCCAGATGGCGGAGCGAGTGTGCGTACACTTCCGGGATCTTGTGGTCCGTGCCCGCATACAGATGTGTTTCGCGCCCCAGCAATCCGGCGATGATGCCCACATGCAGCCGGTCCGTGTGGATGGTGCGGTACCCGGCGATGGTGCGGATGAAATCGTGGGCCGCCTCCTTGCAGTTGTCTGGTGTCCAGGCGCGGTGCGCCGCCAGGGAGATGTCATCATTGTCCACCGGGCGGTGGTTCGTCGCGCTCTCCACATCCCCGCGGAAGCAGTTCAGCGTGCCCGCCGCCGGCAGATCCCGCCATGGCGTGCAGTCGGTGCGGAGCGCCAGATCGTGCGCCAGTTCGCAGGAGATGCCGCGTGCCTCCGCCAGTTCCAGGGACACCGCGCCGCGGCAGAAGACATGTGCGCGGGGAAAGGTGGCGAGGATGTCCGCGGAGGCCGCGTCCAGGGAGGTGGGCGCGACGACCAGCGGTTTTTCACGCGGCAGGCTGTCCAGCAGCTCGTGGAGATTCGCGTGGTGGCCCAGGCCACCGCCTTTGAAGATGATGGTGTCCTCCTCCAACCGCAGGGAGCGGATCCACGGCGTCGTCGCCAGGGTGATCACCGCGTCACCTGCATTGCCATGCGCGCCGATGAAGGTGACTCCGGGGGCGGCGGGAGGTGCGTCGGTGGCCTGCTGGATCATGTGGGGGAGGATGGCGGATGAAAGGCGGGTGGGTGGATTGAACAGATGGCCAATTTTTTTTCACCGCGGGATCATCCGACTTCTACGGGGTATATAGTAAATGATGTCACTCCGCGTCGAAGTCCGCGCTGGCCGTGCGGATCACCGGGCCGTCGCACAGGTGGATGCGCAGCGTGTCCCCGTCGCAGTGGAAGGTGAGCATGCCGGGAGCCAGCGTGCCGCAGTGTTCCGCGGTGATGGCCTGCGGCTCCTCCCCCCGCACGGCGTCCGTGGCGGCGGGTGGCAGTGCGGTCGCCGCATGGCTCAGCGACAGGCCGTGGTGCGGATGGAGGAAGGCGCGCGCTCCGGGAGCCACCGGCTGCCCGGGTGGGGTGTCATCCCCCTGGCCGCGTGCGATGACCTCCACGCTTCCCTCCAGGGTCAGCCGCGGCCGGTAGCCGAAGCCGCTGGCAGCCCACGCCCCCGTCTCCGCCCTGCCGTTGGAGAACATGGTGGACCACCCCGCCTGCGCCGCCGCCCCATGGCCCAGCGCCACGCATCCTTCCTCCCCGGCCACCGCACCCGCGCCCACCGCCACCGTCTGCGGCGCGGTGGCCGCTTCCGCGGATGCACCTGCGGCCACCGTCTCCCAGGACCGGGCCTGCGCTCCGTGGCCCACGGCCAGCGCGGCGGCATCCGGCGGCGGATCCTCCAGGGATGGCCGGCGCTCGAGGTAGGGCACCTGTGCCGTCGCATCCGCTCCCAGGGCCAGCATGCCGTAGCCGTTCGCCACCGTCTGGTGGCCGAAGGCGCAGTTCCTCTTCCCATGCGCCACCGCCTGCGCCCCCAGGATCACGTTTTCCCTGCCATGGCAGAAAGTGGCGGTTCCCACCACGGTGGACAAAGTATGGCCGGTCCAGTCCATGTTATCCTCGAACGCGGCATCCTGCGCGTCCGCCCTGCCGGTGATGCCGTGGCTTCCCAGCGCGACATTGTTATAGCCATAGATCAGCGCGGATCTCCCCGCCACGGCCAGGGAGTGGTGCTGGTCCGGACCCCTCAGCGCCATGGACTCCGCGCCGATGACCAGCATGTCCCTGGTGTTCTCCTCATCATCCCCCGCGTCCGTGTGCGCGCCATCACCGATGACCGTGGAGCGGAAGCTCAGCGCGTGCGGCTCCGTCGTTTCATGCTCACCCACGCTCCCATGCTGGATGGTGAGGCTGGCGGGGGCCGTGAACACATGATTCCCCTTGTAGCCGAAGGTCGTCCCGTGCCTTTCGTTCGCGATGATGTAGGAGATGGAGAACCGGTAGGCGTCCGCCCGCGCCGTCAGCCATGACATCGCATTCTCGATCGCGACCTCCGCGGTGCCCCACCGGTCGATGAGATACTCTCCCTCCGCCTCCTCCCGGATGGACTCCAGCAGCGCGTCCGTCGGCGTGTAGGTCAGTCCGCCGGGCGGCTCGTCCTCCGGTGCGGGTGCACCCGGGAGATCCTCCGGAAAAAAGGTGATCACCGTGCCGCGGCGGTCCGGCTCCCCCCCGGCGGCCTGGTGCGGCAGGAGCGTGACGCCTCCGTCCTCCACCGCCTCGCTGGCGGGGAATGTCATCGACCGGGTGGAAAGCCCCCCGTCCGTCCGCAGATCCTGCACCGCCATCGCCACCCGGTCCAGCGCCCGTTCCACATCCTCCGGTGCCAGCGGTGAGTCCGGCAGCGGGTGCAGCCGCTGGGTGCGCGGCGTCCGGCGGCGGATGCGGACCTGCATGTCCGCCCCCACCGGCGCGGTGGTGAACAGCCGTGCCTGGCCGCCCGCCATTTCCACGGTATATCCCGTACCTGGCTCCAGCGGTGTTTCCTCCCCGTCCGCAGGCGCGTCCTGACGCCGCAGCGTCACCCGCAGCCACCCCGGCTCATCGAAGCGGAAAGGGATGGGATAGGCTTCCGCCGTCGAGCCGTTCCCGGCATGGATGGTCATGTTGGAGGTTTCCTGGATCATGGATGGTGGTTTTTATGGGTCACATAGGTCTTATGGGTCTTACAGGTCCTATGGGACCCGTCACCCGAACGCGATGGACGCCGTCCGGATCACCGGGACGCCCGATTCCTCCACGGCCACGTCGATGAAAAGATGCGTCTTCGCCGTGTTCACGCGGAAGGCCAGCATCCGCACCGGGATGTGGAACCCGCCGCTGGAGGGCGGCGGTTCCTCGCCCCATGGTTCCGTGCCCGTCGTGGGCGTGTCGTCCGTCAGCAGGTAGGAAAGCTGCGCCGCCCCGGTGCTCCCGGAGAGGAACAACCGCGGGCCGGAGGTGCCCGCGCGGATGTCCACGCTGTCCGGCACCTCCAGCGCCACCCCGCGTCCCAGCGCCGTGGACCGTTCCGCCTCCACCTTCACCACGTTCCCGTAGCCGAAGGCACATCCATCCGGCGCGGACACACTGTTGCTCCAGCCCACCGCCGTGGATCTCGCGCCATGTGCCTGCGCATCCACCCCTACCGCCGTGCCGCCCGCGCCCTCCGCCGTACAGCGGATGCCCACCGCGCACGCGTCCGCCGCCTTCGCCTTGCTGAACGCGCCCATGGAGAGCGCGCGGTCCGCCGGGTGCGCCGCACTGCCCGCCTGGTGCCCCACGGAGGTCTGCTGGACACCCACCGCCGCCGCGCCCGTCCCCGCCGCCAGGGAGGATGTGCCCGCCGCACGTGCCTCCGCACCCAGCGCCGTCCCGTATGCCCCGCCCGCCTCCGTCATATAGCCCACCGCCACACATCCATATCCCGTCACCCCGGACTCCACCGGCGTCCGCGCCCATGGTCCCACCGCCACGGACGTGTCCAGCTCCGCATGCGCGGAACGCCCCGCCGCCACCGACTCGCTCCCCCGCGCCACCGCGTCATGCCCCAGGCTCACCGCACCGCCACCCCACGCCTGCGCGAAAGAGCCGATGCTCACCGAGTAGGCCGCATCCGCATGCGTCCCGTAGCCGATGGCGATGCTCCGCTGCCCCTTCGCCCGGTGCTCCAGCGAATCGCTCCCGGACTGGATCGTCATCGACTCCGGCCCCGGACGGTAGGCGGGCTGGTCCAGCAGGTCCCGGTTCCCGATCTCCCCGTACTTCATCCCGTCATTCACCGCGTCCCGGTAGTAGAATCCCTGCGTCGCCCACTGGTAGGTCTGTTGGAATGACGTCTCCGTCTGCTGGACCAGCGCACCCACCTGCCCCAGCACATACGTGAGCTGCGACTGCGCCGACACCAGCGCGATCTGGTTCGTCGTCACCAGCTCCAGCTCCCCCGTCTGCCTGTGGAACCCCAGCAAGCGTCCCGTCCGCCCCGTCGCCGGTGGCAACTGCGTGCGGAAGCCCGCCGGCTCCCCCGGCGGAAAGGTCAGCACGTTCTGGACCAGCGATCCGTTCTCCGCCTGCTGGTCCTGCAGCGCCATCGTCAGCCGGTCCAGCGCCCGCTCCAGCGCGCGGGCCGGCAGCGGCGCGTTCGTGGCCAGTTCCAGCGGCTGCTCCAGTGGCGTCACCCGGGCCACCCGCAGCGTCTGTCCGTGCGGCAGCGGCGGATTCGTCACCACATGCGGCACCGCCGTGCCCCCGCCATCCACCTCCGCATACCGCACGATGAACGAGTTCTCCTGTTGGGACCCCTCGGTCCCATCCGGATCATGATCCAGGTTCACCACCAGATTTCCATCCAGGAACTGCACCTTCAGCCACCCCGGATCATCGAAGCGGAAAGGCACCGCCACCCCACCTTCAGGCACCTCATCATAGTCCTGCGTCGGTCTCGTCTCTTCCTCGATCATGCCGCCAGCATGCCCATCCCCCGAAGCGCCCACACATTGAACACCTGGCCAATTTATGGGTCATCGGTCATCGGTCATCGGTCATCCTGAATCTTGAATCTTGAATCTTGAATCTCCCGCACGATCTTCCCCCATGGGAATGAACCACATCCGGAAAGCGCCCGGCGTGCTCGACGAAGCCGCGGCCCGTGCGGAGCAAATGCCATACTGCACCGAGCGTGAAGCCGCCGGACGTGAGCATGATGGGAAATGCACCCGCGCCCTCGACCACCTCATCCATGCCGGCGTCCGCGAAGCCATCGCCATACTGGAGCTGGAAGGGGAGTGGTTGCGGAAGTCCCGCGGCAGCCGCCCCTGATGACGGCGCGGCGGAGTAACACGTGCAGGGAATACGTTAAAAAGATTCCGTTTTTTTAACATGAGGCTGCACTCATGTCACTCCGTGCAACACGTCCGGAAAATGTGTTAAGATTTGCCTCATTTTTTAACATGAAGTGCAGGTTGGCATCCACAGGATCTGAATCCGCGCAAATCCAGGGTCCCTACATTAGGGAGAATAGACCCTGATCGTTGGATTTTGAACCACGGATGAACGCGGATGGACACAGATTGAAGAACTCCATTCCAATCCTCCTCTTATCTGATCTGTGTCCATCCGCGTTCATCTGTGGTTGATTCAACTCTTTCTGAATTGGCTGGTTGGATCGGATTCCGGTCAGAATTTTTGGCAAAAGATCCATTCCGATCCGCCAATGACACCTCCGCATCTTCGTGGTGAATCCTCTCCATGAAACCGCTTGAGCCTCCGCCATTCCCGGCTTTGTTGTTTCCGGAAAGGCATGGATGACGGAGAGAGAAACCTGCAGGCCGCCCTCGGCTACCTGCACCTGGGCATGGCGGAGGACGCGGCGGAAGAGCTGGACCTGCTCCCGCCCCACCGCGCCGGGGATCCCATCGTGCTCCGCATCCGCGCCCACATCCACTCGGAAACCCACGCTTGGGAAGCCCTGCGGGAAACCTCCGCCCTCCTCATCATCCTCGCCCCGGAGGACAGCCAGCACTGGATCTGGCTGGCCTACGCCACCCGCCGCTGCCGCTCCGTCCGGGATGCGGAAGGCATCCTCCGGAACGCGCTGAAGCTCCACGCGCGGGAACCCCTCATCCACTTCAACCTTGCCTGCTACGCCGCCGTCACCGGCCGCACCGACCTTGCCCGCACCCGCCTTGCGGAAGCCATCCGCATCGACCCCGCCGTCGCCGCCATGGCCGTGGAGGATCCGGACCTCGCCACACTGTGGTAAGTGGCAGGGTGGACATCGCGGCTGCGCGGCCATGTCCGCGCTCCCAGCTTGCCGAAGTAGGCATCGTAGTCCGCCCGGTCGAGCGAGCCGTCCGCCAGCCCGCGGCGGATGCGGTGGGCGCGGTCCGTCGCCAGGCCGAAGAAGCCGCGGAACGCTTCCACGAAGGAACCAAACCTGCCCGCGGCCTGTGGCCCCGCCAGCCGGGCGATGGCAGCCATGTTCCGCGAGATGATGCCCGCGGGCAGTTCCCTCGCGCCGCCGCCTTTCCGCGTGCGGATGACCTCCGCCTCCATCAGTCCGGAGATGCCTTCGTCGAGCGCGACGTCCTGGTCCGCCCGGGACAACGTGTCGAAATTTTCCGGCAGCAGGGAAAGCCGCCGGCCCTCGCGGCTTGGGCGGCCATCCATCACGATGTCCACGGCGCGGCCATCGAGGCGAGGAAACACTCCGCCGCCTCTCTAACAGAAACGTGCTGCGCTACTTCGGCGTCGATCCCTTCGCCACCTTGCCGGTGATGAGATCGATCAGGCGGATGTTGCCTTGCGGGTCCTTCACGAAGTTCTCAGGTCGCAGGTCGGAGATGAGATAATCTTCCCCGTCGATCTCGATCTTATAGATGCCGTGCCGCGATGGCTCGATGCCGAAGGGAAGCTCGATGGAAAGGTAGTCCGTTTCCGAAATTGGGGTGCCTCGATCTTGGACAATGAAGACTTTGCCCCCTGCCGTTAAGGCAGTCGTCGGCATCCCGCCAAGCGCTTCGATGACGGACGCTTTCTCACGCGCAGCTTCCAAACTGGAATCGGTGGTCCGGCTTCCGTCAGAAAGATACCTCACGATACCATCGCTCTTGAATTCCTTCAGAACCTGGCTGGGTCCGAATCGGAAGACATAGCTTTCCGAACCGTCTCCAATGCGTTCTTCGCCATAGTCTTCTTCTGCTCTGGAGAGAGCTTCGCGGATTCTTCTGCGGCTTTCCTCCTCGCTTCTTCGTTGGCTATCCGGTGACTCTCCGGTTCCGGGAACCATTCCGCTTTCTTGTCCATGATCTTGTTGGTGGGGTTGGTTGGGTGAATCCGGCTCCGAGCCGATGGAATACGAAATCTCCTTCAGGGCGTGTCTCGGACGAGGCCCTGCAGCTCCGCTTCCGAGATCAGACACAAAATTCTGAACTGCTCCGGGGTGTACTCGTCGCTCACCTCGCTCACCGGTCCCAGTTTCTGATCCAGGCTCCAGCCGCCCTTCAGCCGCCAGTTGGCCCGTGACAAGAGCGCGTCGCAATGTTGTTTTGCCAATTCCAAGTCGGCTTGGGTGACGTTCTCCCACGAGGAGATCTGCCAAAGTCTGTCTGGAAACGGGAGCGCCTGCATGGTCCACGATGGTAGCGGAATCTGCGCTCAAACGCAAGGCGTCGATCTCGGGGAAAAAGTGCCTCACATATTCATATTCGTGCATCGCCAGCAGGCCCGCGTTGTGTTCGTGGTCGCCGTCCTTCCAGCCTTCCACATCCTTCGTGCCGTCGATGTGCGTGGTGTCGCCCATGCGGATGGCGGAGGAGAGAAGTTGCGGCCAGCGGCGGAAGGTGGCGATGGCCGAAACGCCCGCCGGATCCGGAATGAATCTGAGACCGTTGTTCTTCGCATAGGCCTGGGCGATCTGATAGACGGCGGGGCTCATGGACGCCTTCACGCGGTTCTCATGCATGCCGGGGCTGCCATAGGTGTCCAGTCCACCGGAATGGCTCGTATTGACCCACACGCCCTCCGGACCGACGGAGATGAAGGCGACGCCGATGCCGTCCTCGATGGTGGTGACCTGCGCATTTCCGATCATGCCGAAGGGATAGGTGGAGAGTCCGGGTATGACCGCGTTGGCTTCCTTCACCAGTTCCCCCATGTCCTTGCCCTTCAGCTCCGGCAGACGTGCGGCACCCTCCACCCCATGCAGGGAAAGCCAGAATCCGCCCGCCCGCCTGATGGATGCCACATCGGCCTTGCCGACCTTCAAGCGGGCATCTGATGTGGCGGCCTTGATGCGCGCTTCGCTATCTCCGGGAGAAGATTCCGATCCGAGCGAAAAGGATAGGTCATTCCCGTCATCCAGCAGTCCGCCGAGTTTCTTCGGGTCGGGCAGGTGATGCGGTGGGTTGGTATTCCCATTTTCCTCGATCTGTGGTTTGGACAGATTGACTCCCAGCGCCTTTGCCGCTAGATTGACGTAGAGTCCGATCCCACCGTTAGGAGCAGTCCCTTCTCGGGAGGATGCCGCGGTCTTGAGGGGATCGGACTCTATCTATTTGCGGAACGTGGAATCCAGGATCACCTCATGGACATAGAAATGGGGTTGGAGACTTTTGGCAGTCGTATCCGCACGCAGGCGGGCGAACAACTGGTGCCGGGTTCCGTCGATCTCGACCGGCCCCACGATGATCCAGTTCCTCAGATCCTCGCCCGTGTGGTCCATGCTCACGTCGATGAGGGTCCCGTTGCGGATCACCTCCGGCACCGCTGTCAGGGCGTTGAGCTTCGGGCCGGAGAAGCCGTGGCCGAGGGATTTCTTGATCGACGCCTCGTTGAAGACGACAGGCCCCAGTCCGGAGCGTTCCAGCCCATGCTGCGGATTCTCCGCCAGCCACCGGTACGCCGCATCGCTGGCTTTCTCCCCGGGTCTTGCCTGGATGACGCCGGTGGTCACCGACGCGAGTGAAGGTCCGTTGACGACGGCTCCCACCTTGTCCGCTGGATCTGATCCTTTGCCGATGGAAAAGGAGATGGTCTTCCCTCCGGGTTCTGTCTGTCGGACGGTGGCCAGAGATGGACCTGCTGTGGAACCAATGGTCCCTTCCTTCCCGGTCAGCCTGCCGAAGAACCCATCATACTCCGCCTGGCTGATGCTGCCGTCCGCCGACTCTTCGCTCAATCTTTGGGAGAAATCTTTCCTTCGATGGCCTTGGCCAGCTCGCCATCATCATAGCCGGTTTTCTTGAACCAGTAGTCCCACTGTTGCAGATGGTTCATCACGTCGGGTTTGAGCCGGCATGAACGCATGAGTTCACTGGTGAGATGCACATAGGTGCGGTTTTCCGGGTGCAATCCGGAGAGTATCCCACGGAATATCTCCGGCCATGATTTGCCTTCGTCCAGAAGGACCCGGATCTGAATGGGATTGTCGTTCATGGTTTTTGGAAGATTACGATAACCTTTGTGTAATTGCCAGGAGTTCCTCGGGTTTCCATCACCTTCGCGGCGGTGAAACCATGCCGTGCGGCCATCTTGCCGGTGAATGTCGCAGCCGCCGCTTCGTCCATTGCCTTGCCGGTGGATGTGAGTTGGTTCGCGGTGTGGATGTTGGAGCGCGGATCGTTATCCGCCGGGTCGTCACAATACCATTCCGCCCTGATGGCTTTCACCCGTTCCCCGAAATGCTCCATCATCCGGTCGAACAGCTCTTTACCCCTGACAGGTGAATTTTCCGCAGGTGTTTTTATCCCGTAGGTGATCACTCCATCCTCATCGAGGAAGGCGGACAGGCTGGGGGATACCTCGGTGGACCTCCGTGCATAGTGGAAGTTGAAGAACTGATCTTCCCCTTCGATTTCCGCTCCTGGGAAACGCTCGCTGTCAGGGATCGCAGGCAGCCTCGCATCGTCTCCCCGTTGTGGGTGGCTCTTGTTATCCGAGCCAATCGAAAACGAAGTCTCCCTGCCGATGCCGGTGCGCAGGCGGACTTCCGCGAGTTCCTTCGACGGGGTGGGTGCCACCTGCAGGTCGATGACGCGCATGCCATCCGCCGTGGCGATGACATTGCCCGGTGTGATGGTGTCCCACACGGTGATGCCGCGGATGGGGTGGATCCAGCGTCCGTCCGGTTGCTCGTGGAAGCCCTTGCCGTTGAGGAAATCCGCCTGCTCCTCCATGGTGGCATCGCGGCCCTCAGCATATCGTTGGGAGATTACAGCGCGGGGTGCATGCTCTCCAGGCAAGGTGACCAGCCCCTCAAAGGCGACATCATCGCCGAAGGCCCGGTTGTGCAGCGCCCAGCGCTCCAGATAGGCGATGGCATCCTCCGCCTGCGCGCCGAAGAGCCCCGGTTTCGTCAGCTTGATGACTCGGCGGCTGGGACCATCAATGATTACAGTGTGCTCTCCTCCGTGAGGGGCATCTTGGCCTCGGAGTCCTTCGATGGGGCCGGGGTCGAGTATGCGTCCATGACGTTGTGCCCACGCCAGGATTCCGGGATCATCGGTGAGTTGCCGCCCTTGTTTAGATTTCCGGCGCTTGCCTTCATTTGTTCGTAGGCCTTCCGGACTTCTTCGGAGGTCATGGGTTTCTGCTCCGAGGGCTTCGAGGATTTGAAGGGGTTCTCGTAGTCTTTCATGGTGTTCATTCTGATCGGTATGGGTGGAAGGGTCAAGCGGGCGGATGAGCGAGGGCGCAGGGCCGAGCGAAAAGGATAGGTCATTCCCGTCATCCAGCAGGCCACCGAGGTTCTCCGGATGGGGCAGAGGATTCGCCGCTGTGGCGGAGTTATCAGGCGATCCGGAACTTGTTCCCTGAAGGTCCGCCTCATTGACAGAATAGATCCATTGGAGTAGCTTGCCACTGTCCTCAATCTCTTCGACGCCGATCTGTTGGCCCTTCGGGTCAACCCCGGGAATCAGGGGTTGGGGATCTTTGCGTTTCCGGAGTTCGGTCAGATCGGAAAGCTCATGGTTGTAGTAGCGGTTTCCGTTGGCATCCGTGTCGATGACGATTCTTGCCACGTAGTCGGTTCCATCAATCGTCACGCGTCTTGCCAAACGATAGCTGTTAGAAGCTCCTTCCCGCTCCCTGAACTGCATCACGGTTGCCCCCGGGATGAGTTCCTTCATCTTCAACAGTGCGGCGGCCTTGCGTGGATTGAGAAGATGCCCGATCGCGTTCTTGACGCCCCGGTTTCTGATCTCGATTTCGCCAATGGATGGGTGGATGGTCTTGCCCTCGGCATTCTGTGACTTCATCCACTGCACCGCTTCCTTGGCCTTGAGGTCGGACGGGATGCCTTCGGTGGATAGCTCGGTGGACTTCTGCCCCTCGATCTCACTCCGGATTGCGATGGCCTCCCTTGGGCTGATCGAGAACGAAGTCGAGATCGGGATGTTCCCCTCCGCGTCCAGCACGGAAGAAGTCCCTTCCTTCCCGGTCAACTTCCCGAAGAACCCTTCATACTCCGCCTGGCTGATGCTGCCGTCCGCCAGCCCGCGGCGGATGGCCACGGAGCGGTCCAGCGCCACGCCGAACCAAGAGCGGATGCCGTCGAAGAACGCCTTGAATTTCCCCGCCGTGCCCTGGCCGGAGAGCCGCGCGATGGCAGCCAGGTTCCGCGAGACCAGCCCCGGCGGCAGCCCGCCATCCTTCCGCGTGCGGAGGATCTCCGCCTCCCGCAGTTCCGCGATGGCCTCGTCCAGATGGACGTCAGTGATCTCCACATCCCCCTCCGGCAGCAGGCGCAGGCTCTGGCCCTCCCGACCCGTGCGGGTGGAGAGCACCGTATCGACCGCACGGAGGAAGGTGATGGCCTCCTGCCGGGTGATGCGGCCGGTGGCCAGCGCCTCTTTCCAGAAACCGTGCGTCTCCTCATGGAAGACGGTGAGCACGGAGGCACCCTGCTGCAGGCGGTTGGTGGTGTGGCGGACGCCTTCCTCGAAATGGGTCGTGCTGCTGCCGAAGATGATGTCGGAAAGCGAGCCGTCCCCGCCGTTGACCAGCTCCCGGGCGCGCAACTGCGCGGCGATGCGTCTGGCCTTTGCCCCGCTCTCCGCGATGGCCTGCGCCAGCGTGAGCCGCTGGCCGGAAGAATCCGCAGCCACTTTGACCGCCGCCGGAAGTGTGTCCTTGATTTGTCCTAGGAATTCACCTATGTTCTGTGCGGGTCCGGGCTGAGAGGTAACCTGGATAGGCGGCTCCGTCTTTCCTAAAGGCCTCTGAGTAGCTCGGGCCCGCTTCGTGTCCGGAGATTCGTAGAGGCCGAATTCATAGAAGTTCTCAGGTGACTCGTTTTTAGGTTTCCGGGCGTTGAACCAGGCGACCGCATGGTGGCCGTCGATTTCCACGGGGATCGCGTAATAGTTGAAGTGGCTGGTGTCGGCTTCCCTTCCTTTGCCCGGTGCGCTGCTGCCTAGGAAGACCGCTTCCTCGGTGATGCTCTCGATCTCGGTCGCCGTCCGGAACGCCTGTTCCTTCCGCAGTTTGGAAGGTGCCTCTCCCCGGCTCTGGGAGTTGAAATGAATGGGGCGACCGCTGTCCTTGTTGATGAGAGTCCGGCCCTGGAGTTTTTCCGCGATGTAATCGCGCACCACTTTTCTCCAGTCCGCGCGGTTGCCCTGCAGGATTTCGGATGGGATGACCAGCGGCTTGATCTGGCGGGCGTCCCTTTCAGGATTGGATGGTGCGATCGAGAAAGATGCGGAACCCGAAATACCATCCTCCGCGATGGCCTGCGCCAGCGTGAGCCGCTGGCCGGGGCGGAAGTCCGTGGTGGTCTGCCGCACGCCCTCCGCGTCCGTGGCGGAGGTGATGCTGCCCGCCTCCAACATGGTCGCCAGGTAGGCGATCTGGTCCGCGTCCGCCGCATGGATGGCATCCGTGTGCGCAGCCGCCATCCGCAGCGCCTCCTCGTTGGTGGCCGCCTTGCCCAGTTCCCGGCCTTCCTTGTCATGGAGTGTCCATCCTCCGTCCGGAGAAGACACGAAGCGGGGCATGTCTCCGCCGATGCGCAGCGTCTCCGCCGCCAGCATCCTCTCCTCTTCCAGCCGCGCGAGATCCTCCACGGCGGTTTTGGCGGACTCGCTGAAAGGATCACGCTCCGCCAGCGCACGGTCCACCGCTTCATTGAGCGAGGCCTGCCCCTGTGTTTTGGCCTCCAGGATGCCGGAGATGCCATCCTGCGTCAGCCCGAAGGCGGCGAGGTGGGTGGGGGATGCCTCCGCAAATGCCTGGGCGCGCTTGTCCCGCGTCCAGCTTCCCTTGCCCGCAGGGATGGCAAGAGGGGACATCGAAAGGAACGTGCTGCCCTGCCGTGTCCAGAAGCCGTCGAAGGCCCCGTCCTTCCCGTTATACCATTCCGGGGCGGGGATGCCGGTCATCTGCGGCAGCGCGGCGGCCAGCTCCTGGACCACGTAGGGCATCTGGTACTGCGCTTCCTCCAGCAGGGTTTCGGACGCTGTGGCGGCGAGACCTGTCCCACCCGCGCGCATCAGGTGGCCGGAGATCCGGCCCTGCACCGCTTTCATGAGCTGTTTCACTCCGGGGGTTCTGCCTACCACGCCGAGGCTCTGCATCCTCTCGACGAATGTCTGTGGAAGCGCCACGACGGACTTCGCGGACTCCGCGAAAAGCGAGGCCGCTTCCTCGTTGCTGCTGCCATGTGCCGCTTTCTGGCTCTGCAGGACGTGGTCCCGCAGGTCGCGGTAGGCGCTGTCCCGCATCGCCTCATACATCATCAGCCCGCCTCCCGGCAGCATCATCATGCCCAGGGAAGCCCCTACCGAGGGGATGCCGTAGATGCCGTTCTCCAGTGTCCTCAAAGAGAAGAAATCCCTGCTGTCCTTTGAGAAATGGCGGATGGGGTCATAGTCCTCCCGCTCCATCCTGCGCACCTCGTCCACGAAGTTCTTCTGCTTCAGACGGTCCAGCCGGATGCGGTCCGCATTCTCCTGTGCTTCTTTTTTTTCCGCTTCAGAGGCTCCCCAGGGTCCTTTGCTGTCGGCCACTCCCTGGTTCATTTCCTCCTCCAGCCCCTTGAGGGTAAAGCGGCTCACCGAACCTCTGCCGAGATCGTCCACCATCCGTCCTCCCGTCTTCAGGAGGTTGGAAACCGCCGATGGCCGTGCTTCCTTGGGCAGGGCTTTCACCAACAGTCCCAGCGAACCGAGAAACGCGCCACGGTCCTCTTCGGAAAGCTTGTCATAAATGTCGAACGCGACCGCACCCGCGTCCCTTTTGGCCATTTCATCCCGCGTCAGGGACACGTAGTGATCCGGCGCGCCGATCGGGCGGAAGACCATATCGAGGAGGATTGCCTTGCCCGTGTTGGAGGGAGATCCGCCACCGCCCTGCTTCATCGCACCCCATACCTCCTTCAGCTCTGGCCCGAAGCGTCGCAGGCTGTCGCCCACCCCATACCGGGTGTCGTTCCACATCTCCATGTAAAGGCTTTCCTGGCCGGGGGCTATCTTCGCAGCGTTCTCCTTCCGCCAGTCCGCGAAGGTGCGTGTCTCACCGGCTCCGGGTTCCAGGGATTGGAGCAGCATGGACTTCGACGCCTCTTCCCCCATGGCCGTGGAAAGGGTCTCGAAATCCTTCCGTCCCTGCGCCGCCTTCACCAGCTCCGCGTGGAAGGCCTCGTCGCTGTCCCCGCCGCGTCCGTGGAACATGACGAGGGACACCTTGTAACGCAGCAGGTCCCTGCCGAGCGGTCCCTTTGGCAGCGGCTTGCCGTGGATGAAGCTGCGGAGGTAGGCGTCCACCGTGACCTTGCGCCACGCGCGCTCCGGGTCCTCTTTGTCAAAGGAGATGTCCACACCCGCCCGCGCCTTCGGGTCGCCCAGCACCGCGCCGAAGATGCGCGTGTGGGCGTCCGCGCGCCACCGCGCCCAGTCCAGCACGTTCTTTTCCTCCGCCGCCCTGCGCCGCATGTCCTCCGCGTTCAGGTGGTGGAGCATGCCCGCCGGTGCGGCGGACGACTGCGGGATGCCGCCGGGGGCATCCGCGGCCGGGACGGTGGTGCCAATCTCCTCCTGCGTCAGCGGGGCGGGTGGAGGCAGCTTCACGGGCTGCGGCTCCGGAGCTGCCGCCGGCACCGTGGCGGCTGTTGGCGGGCTCTCCGGCATGACATGCCCGGAGGTATCTTCCTGCCCCGCCTCCGGCGGCGGGGATGGTTCCAGGGTGGAGGCGGATGCCGCGCGGGACGCGGGGGCGTGGAGGGGGATGGATACGGCCATGACGGAGGGATGGAAATACGGGATGTGTAGTAGGGATGGCGGGCATCAGGCAGTGCCGCGACCGCAGGGCGCATGATGAAACGGTAGGGCCGCGACCGCCGGGCGCGCCGTGGCCGTCTGCAGACAGGTAGGTGATGTCCTATGAAGCATTGCGGCCGCGGTCGCCCCACGGCGCACGGCTTCGGCGCGGCGGACCGCCACGCCCTGTCATTTCTCCAATGGCCCGCTCATGGATGCGGGGTTCCCGGCACGGCGGGCAGCATGGTGCCGGATGAAGCCTCGCGCGGGTATGCCTCCACCAGTTCCTTCGCCTTCGCTTTCATGTCCGCGTCCGTGGCGGCGGGGTTGAGGGAGAACCACTGGATGAACTCCGACTTCGCCTCGCCGTAGTTTTTTTCTGCCAGCCGGTTTTCCTCCGCGTTGCGTTCATCTTCGCCGGGGGCGGGTGGCCCCACGCGGACGGACGGGTCCATCCGCCTGCCGAAGCCATGGTTCGCCCACTCGTCATCGATGGCCTTGAGATAGTTGTCCGCACGGGTGCGGATCTGCCGCTGCTTTCCCTCCCGGGCGTCGCCCAGTTCCTTGATGAACTGCTCCTTCACCGGACCATCCACCAGCCTGCCGATGTCCGTGGCGATGCCCGTGAAGCCGGCGTCATAGTCCTCCGCATCCAAGTTGTAAGCCAGCAGGCGGGAGGAAATGCGGCCCGCCAGTTCCTTCTGCACCTCCGGCGTGCGCAGCCGCGCCGCCTCCTGCCGGTTCACGCGCAGCGACAGCTCCTCCTTCAACTGCACCGCCACGCCCGGGTTCAGCCGCGCCGTCCGCGCGTCGATTTCCTCCGGCTTCGTCACCTTTCCGGAAAGGATGTCGCCGTAAACCTCCTGCCGCGTGAACTCCGTCTCCGTGAGGTGGAGCTGCTTCGCCATCGTCATGCGGTTCGCGTGCTTCACCTCGTCGAAGTCCGGCGCATCCCGGACCGGCGTCGCGTTCGCCTGGATCCACGCGCCGGGGTTCGCATGGATCTCCCTCACCACCTGGTGGTCCGTGCGGGCCGTCTTTGCCTGCGCACGGACCTTTTCGCCCTCCGCCACCGGGACCACTCCGCGTGCCATGGCAGTGTCCACCTCCCGGTCGATCGCGCCGTCATCGTCACCCTCCACTGCCAGCGCCACACGCTGCTGGAAGGCGGCCCTGCCCTGCGCGACGATGTGGCGGCTGGCCTGCTCCGCCCCCTGGATCCTCATGCCGTGGACCATGCGCTGCTGGTCCCCGCGCAGGCGGTCGCGGACCTCCGGCGGGACGCCCGGTGCCTCCAGCAGGGCGGAGGTCTCCTTTGAGAAGGCATCCACGCGCTGGAGAAAGCCCGCGCCGCCGGGGTCATCCGCCATCTGTTTCCCGAACGCGGCCTGGCGCTCCGCCCATGCGGTGCGGATCCTCATTTCCGTGTCCGCGTTCTTCACGTCCTGCAGCCGGTTGGCGATGTCCGCGAACGGCTTCGACACGGAGGCGATGTCCCTCGCCAGTCCCTCCAGCGCGGCGCCGGGTGCACCCGCAACACGCGGATCCATGGTCGCCTGGTTCAGACGGGTGTGTTGTAGGTTCGGTATATCTTCGATGCGGATGGGCATTGGGGGAAGAGTTGATGGTTGATAGTTGAGAGCCGCTGACCGATGACCGATGACCGCTGCTCACCTCCCTGCGAGGTTCAACAGGCGCATGACCTCCTGGTAGGCGGCTTGCTTTTCCTCCGTGTTGCCCTCGGTGTATTGGCGGCCCCAGGTGGGGTCGCTGCCGGACATGATGGACTCCGCGCGCTGGCGGGGGGACTTCAGCTCGCTGAGGCCGTGGGGGGTGCGGGTGGGGTCCTCCCCGGTGCGGCGGGAGAACTCCAGCGCCATGAGGGCGAGCGCGGGGTTGTCGAACATCTCGCCGAGGTAGGGATCGTCCAGGTCGATGCCGGCGGACCCGGCGAGGGTGGAGATGACGTGGCGGGCGGTGGATTTGTTAGGCTCGAAGTCGGCTCCCCAGCGGGAGATGAGGAGGTCCTCCGCCTCCCGCGCGCGGGCGGCCATCTGTTCCTCATGCCCGCCGATGATCTCTCCCTGGATCTTCTGATACTCCCCGACAACGGCGGCGAGGCCGGGGCCGGAGACGTGGTGCTGGTGGGCGATGCGCGCGATGCGGTCGTAGATGCCTTTCTCCGTGTCGCTGATGTGCTCCGGCACGCTGATGCCATACGCCTTTGGCGTGGCCTCCGCGGGGACTTTCGCAAGGGAGTGGAAGCGGGCGATGTCCTCCGGCGCGGATTGCTCGCCCGGATAGACGGGGCCGTTGGCGCGGAGGTGGAGGTAGGACTTCGCGAGCCCGGCGACGTTCTTGAACGTGCCGAGCTGTGCGGCGTGGGGCGCGAATTCCTCCCCGAGCTGGGAATGCCAGCCCGCGGAAAGCGAGCCGTCAGGGGAGATGGCGGATGGTGGTGGGGTGGTGTCGGTCATGCTGGGTTGAGGGTCGGGGGTTGAGAGTTGGAAGAAGTGCCGAGTGATCAGTGATCGGTGATCAGTGCCGGGACGATGGAATGATCAGTTTTCCGCGCTCTTCACTCTTCCACTGCTCACTGCTCACTGATCACTGATCACTTGGCACTCCCCCGAAGGGGGCTATCTCACCCTCTTCGGGCCGCTTTCTCCGGTTTGGTCCTCCGGCTCCGCGAGGTAGCCGTGGATTTCCGCGAGGACGGACTTCCTTCCGTCACGGATGGCGGCGGCGATGGGGTCGTAGGGCTTTCCCCCTGTGGCGGGGAGGAAACTAGGCTTCCCGTAGTGGACGGAGGCCTCCAGCAGGGCGAGCACACGCTTTCCATGGTCCGTCCCGAAGGTCCCCCGGAAGTCGGCCAGGATGGCGGCTCTGCGGGAAATGAGGGCGGCGTCACGATTCTCCAGTCCTTGGTCATGGTGTTTCATAAGTGGGAGCGCCGGACATCGCGGCAGCGTCATGGAGTGCGGCGGCCCTCCGCCGCTTTGGAGGTGGAGGACGCAGCAGGAAAATCATGCGGGCTACGGGGCTGCGGATGGCATCTTCGTCTGGGGGAAATTCATACCTGCCACTGACAGCGGCAGATGACTGCCGCACTCCATGACGCTGCCGCGACAGTGGAGATCCCACCCCTTCTCCACTTCAGCGTTCGATGTTGGACGTTCGACGTTCGATGTTCACTGTACAAGCCCCGCCAAATCCTGGATGCCCTGTGCGCCGCCGAGGTTTTTCACGGCTCCGGTGGCCTGGGCGGCGGCCTGTATCTCGGCGGCCTGGGCGCGGCCTTCGCGGATCTCCGCGATCTCCTCCGCGCTGCGGATGAACTGTTCCGGCAGGCCCTTGTAACGGAAGAACGCGGGGCCGATGGCGTCGGTGTTGAGGAAGTCGAGCGCGCCGGGATCGTTCTGCACGATGGGGGCCAGCACGCCCAGGCACTCGGAAAAGTTGGCGATCTGCGTCTGCTCCAGCGCCAGCGCCATGATGGAGGTGTATTCCACGGACGGCTCCGCGATGAATGCACCCAGCGAATCCTCACCGAGGACGGAGGGCGGCGGCGCGGGCAGCTCCCCCTGGCGCAGCAGGATGGCGAAGGCGCGCTTCAGCACCGGTCCCTGGAACTCCCGCGTGAGGTTGGCGAAGATGGGGTGGAACAGCTCCCGGCTTTCCGTGACGATGGCGCGGACCTCCGTGGCGGTGGCGGTCCGGTCGAGTTGGGAAATGGCGCTGAACAACGGCACGTAGAACGCCTCCTCGATCGCGCGCCGCTTGTCCGCCGCGCCGTCCTTGGCGATGTCATACCTGCCGTTGGTCAGCCATTCGCGCGGCTCATGTCCATTACTAGGGTCATAGCAGGTCAGCCCCAGCGCGCGGAAGTCGATGTCGCCCTTGATGTTCGCCGGATAGAGCACGCGCGGGAACGCGGAGATCTCCAGCAGGGTGTCCTTCATCTGCTCGATGAAGTTGGCCTGCGTGGCCTCCGGCAGCGCGAGGTAGGAGGGCGCCCAGCCATACGGGCTGTCCCCCCACAGCTCCCAGCGGGAGACGGCGACGGGGAACTCGTCAAAGCCTTCCTCCCGCAGCAGATGCCGCTCCGCGCAGAGGATGTAGGTGCTTTCATACGCCTTGTTGCGCGCGTTGCTGCGGCGCGGATCGCGCTGGAGCCGGGGGCGGATGGTGTGGCGGATCTCCAGCGGGGCCAGCGCGGCGGCGGGGTCCTCCAGCTTTTTCAGGACGCAGGCGGGCGTGTCCTTTTCGCCGAACATCTGGAGGATCTGCTTCGGCGTCAGGTGGAGCAGCCGCGTGATGGTGTCCACCTCATCCCGCTCGTCGTGCGCGACGGAGTAGGTGCCGATGGGGTAGGAGCGGAAGTGGAGGCCGCGGTTGTGCTTTCCGGGCAGAACTTCCAGCGCGGCGGTGCCGAACGCGCCGCGGTCCAGGTAGTGTTCGTGCGCGCGGTTGTAGAAGTTCGATGCGGAAAGCTTCCGCGCCAGCACCTCCCCGCACTTCTGGTACCAGGCGACGGCGGACGGTTCCTCCGCCAGTTCATCCGGCGGGCGCAGGGCGAACCAACGCGCGCCCATGGGGGTGATGCGGGCCGCCTGGCCGTTGGCCAAAGTGCGGTTCGCCCGCATGGCCGTGCCGTCGAAGGACTCCGCCATGCGCGTGCGGTCCGGCAGGCCGCCGGTGTGGGCGGCGCTGCGGCTGGAGGTCAGGCCGCGCCGTGGGTGGACCACCGCCGCCAGTTCATCCCACAGGGCGTCCCACGGCGCGCGCCGGGCGTCCAGCGCGGCTCCGTGGCTCAGGATCTCATCCACCCGCGCCTTCGTCCCGGCGGTGTCCGTGGCTTGTTTCATCTTTGTCTGGTAAATAGGAATTTTGAGAAGTGGGAACATCGAACATCGAACGCCCAACATTGAACGTCGAAGTGAAGAAAGGACTGGAGGAGTTGGTGACGGTCAGGAGTCCGTCGGCGGCAGGCATCTTGGCCCCTGCATCATGCATCCCGTATCCTGCATCCTGATATTCACCCCAGGGTGTTCTTCGTCCCGTCCGTGCCACCGAGCGAGCCGAGGCCGCCGGGGCGGAGGATGGTTTTGGAGAAGTCGTAGCGTTTCCGCTCCCGCTTCTTCGCGGCGGCGGTTTCCTGCGCGATGTCAGCGCCGGTGGAGGACATCGGCGGTGGCGGTGGCGGCGGATCTTTCGGTTTTTTCGCGGAACCCATGCGGCGGATGATGCCCGGTGGAAAGACGGAGGGTGAACTGAACACCTGGCCAATTTTTTTCCAGGAACGATGGGGGTTGGCGGACGTGGGAGGTAGCGGAAGTCGTGAGACTTCCGGCGGGAGGGAAGTCCATCGGGAACCGGAGCGGGATTGTCGGATGGCATGCACCCCGCGAAGAGGGCGCAACCATCCCGCTACACCCGGGATCCGCCCGCAGAGGTAGCGGAATGGCTGCGCCATTCCGGCTGGGGAAATCCACCGTCATCCCCACGATGCCGAACGGGAAAGGATGACATCGGCGGCGTGGCGGGACCGGCTGGAAGCAGACATCCACCCTGCCGTGATGGCGCAGCCATCCCACTACGGAGAAGCAGCGGCGCGCCCGGCGGTCGCGGCCCCACCGTGATTTTCAGATCTTCCTTCCGCCGCGTGTTTCCCGTATCCATCATTTCCTCAAATGATGATCCGCCTCCACCTCACCCGCGCGCTGCTGGCGGCTGGCATCAGCCTGATGTTCTGCTCCGCCCTGCCGCTTGTCCTCCACATCGGCGGCGGTCTCCTGGGCGGCCGCGGATTTCCTGTCCATATGGAGCTGCGGTGGATCCTGGAACAACAGGTCCAGGTCATGATCATCTTCGCGGCGCTGCCGCTGCTGCTGACCTTCCCGCTGGCCGCGCTATGGTTCGCGGGGCACACAAGGCGCACGCTGTCCATCCCGTGGATGGCAGCCGTCTGCGGCGGCTGCCTCGGCATCCTCCTGTCCCCGGCATGGTATGTGATCGGGACTGTCCTGGATCAGGGTGGCTGCGCTTTGTCGGTCGATGATTACCTCGACGGCTTCCACTTCCTCGGCCCTGTCTCCGCCATCACCGGCGCGCTTTATTTCTTCCTCCATTCCTTCTTCATCCGGCAGGCTCTCGGGAAGAAGGCATGGCTGGAAGCGCGGGTGTGATCTTCCCAATATCCACTCTCCGATCATCAATATTCAATCCAGATGCTCCGCCTCCACCTATCCCGTGCCCTGCTGGCGGCTGGCATCGCCTGTAGCATATGCGCCATGCTGCCTGTGGCGGTGAGCTTTATCATAATACAGTTTGGCGGACACGCCCCCGCCGCCGCCGACTACCTGGGGTCGCTCCTGATGCGGCTGCCAAAGATCCTCTGCTTCTACGCCGCGCTGTTCCTTCTGGTGTTGTCCGTCCCCTTGGCGATCCTATGGAACTATACGCCATCGCGGCGCATGCTTTCCGTGCCGTGGATGGCGGGTGTCTGCGGTGGCTGCCTGGGCATCCTCCTTTCCCCCGCGTGGTATATAGGTGTCTTCGCACTGCATGGTGCATTTTTCAGGATGTCACTCTCGAGCTATCTGGGGACCACCCACAACCTGCTTCCTTACACCACCATCACCGGCGCGCTTTATTTTTTCCTTCATTCCTTCTTCATCCGGCAGGCTCTCGGCAGAAAAGCATGGCAGGAAACACGGATGTGATCTCCATCCGGTTTCCAGCATCCAACACCCATTTCCCATGTGGCGTCTCCATCTCTTCCCTGCGCTGCTGGCGACCTCCATCACCGGCGGCGTGTGCGCGATACTGCTATTCGGGAAGATGATCGCGGCGAGGACAGCCCATGGATTCGGACTTCCCAATGCTGTGGATCTGGGATGGTTCCTGGCGGACCTGCCGAAGGTCCTGTCGTCCTTCGCCGTGCTCCACGCGCTGTTGGCCGCCGCGATGGCACTCCTCTGGAAACACGCACCGTCGGTGCGCCTGCTTTCCAGACCGTGGATGTCAGCCGTTTGCGGCGGCTTCCTCGGGATCATCCTTTCCCCGGGGATGTATATGGCGTATCTCATCATCCATCGTGAACTCCGCCATCTTGCGGTGGACGATTATCTGAACTTCATCGACTACCTGGGCTTCTTCGCCACCATCACCGGCGCGCTTTATTTCTTCCTCCACTCCTTCTTCATCCGGCAGGCTCTTGCGAAGAAAGCATGGCTCGCGGAGCGGGTGTGATCCCGATTCCCCCCAATCATCCAATCATCCAATCATCCAATCACCCATCTCCATTCCCCATGTTCCGCTTCCATCTCACGCGCGCGTCGCTGGCCGCTCTCATCACACTGTCCATCGCCCCGGGGGTGATCCTCATCATCGAGGTGATCGAACGGCTGTCGAAGGGGCGAACGCTGGCCACGACGAGCACGATCGAAAGATTCGCCCGGGACCTGCCGCGGATCACGGGCATCTTCGGCATGCTTGTGCTGATGGTCGCGGCACTGATGACAGTGCTGTGGCTGCTGCCCGCCACGCGGCGGTGGTTCCGGCGGTCATGGGTGGCGGCCATCGCGGGCGCGGTGTGCGGGGTGCTGCTGACCTGGCCGTGGATGGAATCCTTCTCGATCTTCTTTCCCTTCCGCAGCCCCATGACCTGGGAGAGGTTCGTCGAGGCTGCTCCCATCCTCATGCCGCTGGCCGCCTTTCCCGCCGCGCTTTTCGCGTTCCTCCACGCGTTCTTCGTCAACAGCGCCATCGCAAAGAAGAAGTGGCTGGAGGAGCAGGGGAGGGACGTGCCGGGGGGCGCGTGACACCCGGGTAGCGTCATGGCTGCGCCATGACGGCTGGGGGGATCCACCCCAATACCAGGATCCCACCACGCGGGAGTGAGGCCCGTGTGACCTCCGGTCCCGGACGAGGGCGCATCGGCGTGCGCCAAGGGTAGCGAAGGTCGTGAGATCTTCGGCTGGGGGGAAGTCTATGGGGGACCGGAACGGGTTTGTTGGATGACATGCAGCCCGCCGAAGCTCTCACGAGCTTCGCTACGCATGCTCCTACTTCATCCACTTCTCCAGGAAGGCCAGCACCACCGGCCGCAGGTCCTGCTGCTTTGGCTGGAGGTCGAAGGAATGCGGCCCGCCCTCCACCTCGACGTATTCATGCCTCGCGCCGAGTTCCTTCATCTTCGCCACCAGGGCGCGGGAGTGGCTGATGTCGCACGTCCCGTCCTTCGTGCCGTGGACCACCAGGATGGGCGGGGAGTCCTTTTTCACCATGGCGACCGGGGAGCCTTTCCGCACATTCTCCGCCGTTTCCTCCGGGGTCTTTCCGGCGAAGCGAGGCGCGCGTTTCGCGTCGATCTCCGTCGGTCCGTAGAAGTCGATGATGCAGGCCACATCGTTCCGCTGGTCCGTGTACAGCCCGCCCTTGTTCAGCTCCGCGTCATCCGCCGTCAGGCCCACGCACAGCGCCAGATGCGCTCCGGCCGATCCACCGGAGACGGCGACGCGCCCCGGGTCGATGCCGAACCGCGCGGCCTCCTGGCGGATGAAACGCAGCGCCGTCTTGCAGTCATGGATGTTGCGCGGCCACGGCGCGTCCTCCGGACCGGCCTCCTTGTCCGCCACGTGGTAGTCGATGGAGAATGCCGCATAGCCATGCTCCGCCAGCGTCCGGCAGACGTTCAGCTCCCGCTTCGCGGACTTGCTCCCGCCCACCCATCCGCCGCCGTGGATCCAGATGACCACCGGGTCCGGCCCGGGAAAGCGGTCCTCCGCCGGCAGGTAGGCGTCCATTTTCTCCGTCCGCCCCTCACCGAGAAAAGCGATGTCTTTCTCGATGCGGACCTCCCCGGCCATCGCGGCGGGGCAGAGTGACAGCATGGGCAACGCGGCGACAGAAAACAGGCGGGCTTTCATCATGCCTGCCATCCAAGCGTCCCGATGGGGAAAGGCAAGGCCGGGGGTTGGGGAACGTCGAACATCGAACGTCGAACGTCCAACATCGAAGGTTGAAGTGAAGAGAGAGCGCCCCTCCATTTTTCTCCGCTCGCAGGGGTGGCGGAAATCGTGAGACTTCCGGTTGGAGAGACGTCCATGGTGGACCGCAGCCGGTTGGCGGATGGAGGATACTCCCCGCCGAAGCTCTCACGAGCTTCGCTACGCTTGGACTGCTCACGGATCACCTGGCACTCCCCCGCAGGGGGCTAAAGCACCCATCCCTCCCTCGGCTGGCGGGAGAGGAATTTCGCGGCTCCTTCCACATCGGCGCGGAGGGTCTTCGCGTCCCACTGGATGCGGCTGCCGGTGCGGTAGGCGACGTTGCCCAGGTGGTTGGCGATGGTGAGCGGCCCGGCATACGTGGCGAAGGGACTGTCGGTCGGCGTGCCGTTACGGATGGCGTCCAGCCACTGGCGGTGGTGGCCGGGGGAGGGGAGGATGCTGGCGGGCGGCGGGGTGAAGTCCTTGAAGACGTCTTCCGGCAGGAGCTTGTGCTTGCCGTAGTCGGAGATGAGCATGCCCTTGTCGCCGATGAAAAGGACGCCGCTGTCCCATTTGGCGAGCTGCGGATCGTCCCGCCACACGGTGGGTTTCATGGCCGCGCCCTGGTGCCAGTGCAGGGTGCAGGCGGGCATCTCTCCGCGCGGGCCGTATTCGTAGCGGGCGGTCATGGCGGCGGGCGCCAGGTCGGGATGCGCGGGGCCGTGGGGAGAGGTGGCCTCCACGGCGAGCGGTGCCTCCAGCTTCAACGCCCACCACGGCAGGTCGTTCCAGTGGCTGCCCAGGTCGGACATGGTGCCGCTGCCGAAGTCCCACCAGCGGTACCACTTCGGCCCCGGCAGATAGACGGGATCGAACGGACGGAAAGGCGCGGGTCCCAGCCACAGGTCCCAGTCGATGTTCTCCGGGACGGCTGCTCCGCCCGCCGGACGCTCCGTGATGTGGACGATGTCGCCGTAGCGCTTCGCGTCCTCCGCGCTCTGCAGGCCCCAGCTCCGGGAAACACAGACGTGGCACTCCCGCACGTGGCCGATCGCACCGGACTGCACCAGCTCCACCACGCGGCGGTAGTTCTCCCCGGCGTGGATCTGGGTGCCCATCTGCGTGGCCACGCCCGCCTGCCGCGCGGCGTCCATGACCAGCGCGGCCTCCGCCACATTGTGAGTGAGCGGCTTTTCACAATACACCGGCAGCTTCCGCCGCAGCGCGGGCATGGTGGCGTAGGCGTGCGTGTGCTCCGGCGTGGAGACGACGACGGCGTCGATGTCCTTGCGGTCGTCGTAAAGCTTGCGGAAGTCCTTGTAGCGGCCCGCGCCGGGGAACTTCGCCGCGGCGGCATCCAGCGCGAGCGAGTCCACATCGCACAGCGCGACGACGTTCACCATGTCCGGGTGCGCGGCCACCGCTCCCAGGTTCCCGCCGCCACGGCCACCCACGCCGATGAACGCGACGTTGATCTTCGCGTTGGGCGACGCGCCCCTCACGATGGCGGGAAAGCCGAGCGCCGCGCCTGCGGCGGTGGCCTGGAGGATGAAGCGGCGGCGGCTGGTGGCGCTGGGCGGGGTCATGGTATGGGGAGTGTGGGTTTCCCGGACGGAGTGGCGGGACACCCTTTCATACACAGGATGTGGCCGGGTTCTTCGGTGCTTTTCCTTCATATGCTGATCCTTATTGGTCAGGTGGATCGGGGAGTAGCGAATCTCGTGAGAGATTCGGCGGGGCGTCGATCCTTCCGCAAACCGACTCCGGTTCCCGATGGACTTCCCCCCAGCCGGAAGTCTCACGACTTCCGCTACCCCTCGCGGTCCCCTCCGAAAAAATTCCCAAAAACACGAAACATTCCGCTATTTTCCCAGTTACTACACCCTAGCCATGCAACCCTTCGGCAAAACCCTGCTGTTTTTCGCGTTTGCGCTAGGAATCGGATCCCTGACGGCGAAGCCGCTCACGGCGAAGCAGGCACAGGATGCCGCCGCCCGGATCGACTCGCTGCTCGGGCAGGACCTGAAGGCGGCGAAGCTGCAGCCGCTGGGCCGCATCGATGACGGCAGCTTCCTGCGCCGCGCCTACCTGGGCATCATCGGGCGGATCCCGACGGAGGAAGAGGCGCGCGCGTTCCTGGAAAGCCGCGCGCCGGACAAGCGGTCGGCCTTGGTCGATTCCCTGGTCGCATCGCCCGGCTTCGACAGCCATCTGTTCAACTGGACGGCGGACCTGCTGCGCGTGCAGACCGGGCGTGAGGGAGGAGCCGGCCAGGGCTGGCACGTGTGGCTGCGGGAGTCCCTCGCCGCGGACAAACCGTGGGATGCCATGGTCCGTGAAATGCTCTCCGCCACGGGCCACGCGGCGCGCAACCCGGCGGTGGGCTACTACCTGCGGGACCGGGCGATGCAGTTGGATAATTTCAGCAACTCCATGCAGGTGTTCCTCGGACGCCAGATCGGCTGTGCGCAGTGCCATGACCATCCGTTCGATGACTGGACGCAGCATGAGTATTACCAGATGGCGGCATTCACCGGCGGCTTCACCTACCGCAGCGCGGAGGTGAAGGAGACGACCGACCGGGTGGCCAGGGAACTGGGTCCGCCGATGCCCCCTCCACTCCCCGCACCACCGAAGGCGAAGCCGGAGGAGAAAAAGACGGCGGAGAAGGTGAACGCGGAGAAGGACCCGGTGAAGGCAAGGGCGGCGCTGCGGGCGAAGCAGGAAGCGGAGACAAAGGCGAAAGCGGCCGCC
The DNA here is from genome assembly GCA_019634595.1 of Akkermansiaceae bacterium. NCBI lineage: Bacteria > Pseudomonadati > Verrucomicrobiota > Verrucomicrobiia > Verrucomicrobiales > Akkermansiaceae > Akkermansiaceae bacterium. The sequence continues at coordinate 1,068,212 of JAHCBC010000001.1, read as the reverse complement.
CGCGCGGCGCGCAACGAGGAAGTCCGCAAGCGGAATGAAGCGGTGCGCCAGCGGAACCTGGAGCTGAACCGCTACGCGAAGATCCTCCAGCCGCTCTACCAGGACTTCAACCGCAGCGCGATCTATGATGATCCCACCAGGATGCTGAAACTGCCGGAGGACTACGCCTACCGCGACGCGAAGCCGAAGGATGTGGTCCCTGCGGAGACGCTCTTCGGGGAGGAGCTGAAGGACGTGCCACCTGCGGAAAGGCGCACCGCCTTCGCAAAGTGGGTCACCTCGCGGGGGAATCCGTATTTCACGAAAGTCATCGCCAACCGGATGTGGGCGCGTTCCTTCGGCCATGGCCTGCTTGACCCCGTGGACGACTGGAACGACGACAGCAAGCCGTCCCACCCGCAGGTCATGGCCTTCCTGGAGGAGGCGATGAAGGCGGTGGACTACGACCTGCGCCAGTTCTCCCGCATCCTCTACCGCACCAACCTGTTCCAGCGTGAGAACGATCCCGTGGAACCGGAGCGCGGCGTGCCCCACCTGGTGCGCGGCCCCGCCCTCCAGCGCATGACCGCGGAGCAGCTCTATGACTCCATGGTGGTCCTCACCCGCGGCGAGGTGGATGATACCATGCTGCCGGCGAACAAGGAGAAGTGGATCGCCTACACCGCTGCCGTGGAGAAGCTGCTCACCGCCGGCTCCCGCCAGTTGGTCGCCCTGGGAGAGGCCACCAGCAAGGCGGAGACCGCCTTCCTCGACTCCCGCACGGAGGTCCGGCAACTGCGCGCCAAACTGGCTGAAACCCGCGACCAGGACGAGCGGAAGAAACTCACCGCCCTCATGCAGGCCGCGCAGAAGTCCGCGGATGAGAACCGCCGCATGAGCAGCCCGCTCACCGCCGCGTCCACCCTCACCGTCGCGACCGGCGCCCCCTCCGCAGGCATGTCCTCCATGGGCGGCATGTCCATGACCATGGCGGAGGAAGACGGCGGCATGAACAGCCGCGGAAGCGAAGGCGCCGCGCGGAACAGGGCCCGCGCATCCGAGCTGCCCGCCCCCTTCAACCCCGGCACCATCGTCCGGGAGTTCGGCGGGTCCGACCGCGGCACCCCGTCCTCCAGCCACGCCACGCCCACCGTGCCACAGGCGCTCGCCCTGCTCAACGACCCGAACACCGACGTCAGCGGCGGCAGGAAGACCGTCCTCAACCAGCGCCTGGCAAAGATCTCCACCCCGGAGGAACGCCTGGAGATCGTCTTCCTCCGCATCTACTCCCGCCTGCCGGACGCGGGGGAAAAGGAACGCTTCACCCCGCTCGCCGCGGACCCCAACTCGCTCCGCGACCTCACCCGCGCGATGATGACCTCCAACCGCTTCCTCTTTGTTCCCTGAACTCCGATGCCAACTCCGGATCGATGGGGGGGATGACCACTGATTTCACTGATTCCACTGATTGTTCTTTTGCCATGCCTTCAGATATCCGTCCGATCAATTTCCCGTCCGTCGCACTGGAAGCATAATCCGAACTCCCTTCTTCAATCTGCGTAATCAGTGAAATCAGTGAAATCAGTGGTCATCCTCTCCGTCCGTAGTTGACCCTCCAAGATCTCCAAAATCGCCCCAACCCATGAACCCGCACCAACTGAACGAACTCTCCCGCCGGGACTTCCTTGCCCGGACGGCCCGTGCCTGCTTCGGCCTGTCCATCGCCGGTTCCGCGGCGCAACTTTTCAGCCCGCAGGCGCTGGCCGCGGACCCCGCCATCCTCCAGGCGGGGGGCGGAAAGGCGAAGCACGTCATCTACCTCTACATGTCCGGTGGCATGACCCACATCGACACCTTCGACCCGAAGCCGGACGCGCCTGCGGAGTATCGCGGGCTGACGAACGCCATCGGCACGAACGTCGATGGCATCCAGCTCGGCCACTGCCTGCCGATGCTGGCGAAGCACATGGACAAGGTGGCGCTCATCCGTTCCCTCAGCACCACGCAGGGCGCGCACGAGCAGGGGAAATACCTCATGCACACCAGCTACACGCCGCGCGGGACCATCGTCCACCCGTCGTCCGGCGCGTGGGCCGCCCGCCTGGCCGGTGAGCAGAACGGCAGCATCCCATCCTTCGTCCTCATCGGCGGTGGCAACCAGCACCCCGGCGGAGGCTTCTTCGAGCCGCAATATTCCCCGCTGCCCATCGGCGATCCGCAGAAAGGCCTGCGCAACGTGAGGAAGCGCGCCGATACCAACGACGCCTCCTTCCAGCGCCAGCTCGACCTGCGCGCGGAGCTGGACCACGACTTCGACAGCCGCTTCCACAAGGGCCAGCGGTCCGTCCGCGCCTACAACGAGGTCTATGACTCCGCCGTGAAGATGATGCACAGCGCGGACCTGGAGGCCTTCGACCTTTCCAAGGAACCGGCGGACTCCCGCGCCGCGTATGGCACGGACCGGTTCGGCCAGGGCGTCCTGCTCGCCCGCAGGCTGGTGGAGCGCGGCGTGCGCTTCGTCGAGGTGGAGTACGGCGGCTTCGACTGGCACTCCGACAACTTCGCGCTGATGGAGGAAAAGATCCCCGTGCTGGACCAGGCGCTCTCCACCCTCATCTCCGACCTGCAGGCGCGCGGCCTGCTGGACTCCACCCTCATCGTCGTCGCCACCGAGTTCGGCCGCACGCCGAAGATCGTCGAGGGCAACCTGGGCCGGAACCATTTCCCGAAAGCCTTCTCCTGCCTCATGGCCGGCGGCGGCATCAAGGGCGGCCAGGCTTATGGAAAGACCGACGAGACCGCCTCCAACGTCATCGAGGGCAAGGTCGGCGCGTCCGACTTCAACGCCTCCATCGCCTTCGCGCTCGGCATCCCGTTCGATCTCCCGCTCATGTCCCCGTCGAAGCGTCCGTTCCGCATGGGCGGCACCGATGGCAAGCCCATCGCCGCGTTGTTCAGTTAACTGAAAATCGGTAGGGCTGGCCCGGCCCGGACCGCCGGAGCTGTACGTGCGGGGGAAAACCATGGCCGCTTCATACCTTCAGCGGGTGCCATAGGACGGTCAGCGCGTCATCACGCTCCTACACCAGCGGCTGGGGCGGGCCACATCTCCCTCCGGATGGATATCCATCCTGCCACTGGTTGAGCACCTCCTGAACCGCTTCCTCCAGATCGTCCTGATTGCACCAGTATTCATCGATGGTCCCGGCAACCGACCATGCAGATCGGTTGAATCCGCGTTCGATGTCATTGTACCAGATCACCGTGTTGCCGCAGATACCCACCACCCAGAAGCCGCCGCCCAAACCCCCGTATGAGCTTTCCCGCCACTTGACGGGATCGATTTTGATGACTTCCCACAGGCGGCGCTGCGGCAGGCTCATCCTCATCCATGCCTGGTTGATCAGGTCCCATATCTCGGCTTCGGATGTCGGTCTCCAGGAACTCATTTCTGATGGAAGAAGTTGAAGTAGTGCCAGGGTGCGATGAGAGCGATGGAATGGACAGGAGATTCGTCAGAACTCCGCCCCTCATGCCTTTCAGTCGATCCTGCTACGATAGATCACGTACACCAGCCGCTCGCCGATGATGATGCCGGAGGCGATGGCGGCCAGAATGAAGAAGGTCATCCGTCCCTGTTCATCCGCGGACGGCAGGGCGAGCGCGGCACCGGCGGCAAGGGCCAGACCGAGAACCACCGCGAAACGCAGCGGCTGGAGCGTATCCGTCCACCAACCGAACGGATGCCGGTCCCACGACGGACGCAGCATCCTTTCCCTTCTGGAATGGTGGAATCCATAGGCGGCCAACAGCAGCGGCGCGATGGTGAAGGCAGCGAAGGTCACTGCCGCCGCCCCCCAATCCACACCGGATGGCATCTCCCCCGCATCACGGACCATGCGGTATCCGCCATGGCCGCAGAGGAGCACCAGCACGGCATAAATCCACGGCCACGGTTTCGCCATTCGTCTCATGGAAAGGAAAGCGGTCGAGCCACCCGCAGGATGATCCATGCACCCGGAGGGAAAGGAAGACAAGCCTCCGGATTGTCATTTCGGGCCAATCCGGAGGATTGCCTTCCTGTCGCCCTGGCCGCCACGCCCTACCTTTCGCCCAGCGCCTTGAACATCACGAACGCATCGACCAGCCCGTCCACGGGGTCCCTGAATGCGGAGGGCAGCGTGCCGACGATCTCAAAGCCCAGCTTCTTCCACAGCCGGACCGCGCCTTCGTTGGTGGAGACGACGAGGTTGAACTGCATGCCCGTGAAGCCCATCCCGATCCCCTGTTCCTGCGAATGCACGCACATCCGTGAGGCGGTCCCCTTGCCCCGCGCCCTGTCGGACACCACGTAGCCGCAGTTGCAGATGTGGCTGCCCTGGCCGGGTTGGTTCGGTTTGATGTAGTAGGTCCCCAGCACCTCGCCGTCCTCCACACAGACGTAGGTCGCCTGCGGGATGTCGATCCACGCCTTGCGCGCCTCCTCTTCGGAAATGTCGCGCGGATGGACATAGGTCCGGCCCTTGCGGAACACCGGTTCCAGGATGGCCCATATCGCGGGCCAATCAGTGGCATCGTAAGGTCGGATCATGCGTGGTGGATGCGCCATTCTTCCATGCGATGGTTCCGAATCAAGCGGAAGCGTGGTGTTGGCCCGGCAAGGGCCTCTGGGAAATGGTAGGACTGGCCCGGCCCGGGCCGCCGAAGCTGTGCGCGGACAGACTATCGCGGCTATTTCACCATCGCACGTCATCGGCCTATCAGCCGGAATCCACGGCGCGCCCGGCGGTCGCAGCCCTACCGGCGATGAAGACGCCGGTCTGAAGATTTGAGGGCGGAAAGAAAAAACAATTTGGCCCTCTATGTCGCTCCGCTCCATTGCGCTCCCAGCGGAACCTCCCAGCGTCACTCCAGGCGGATGCAGAGCTGCATGACCATCGACCCCTTGCAGGTCTTTCCGGCGCGGGCGTTCTCACGCCAATACTTCTTCGCGTCCGGCAGGGTGTCGTCGGCGGCGAGGGCGTCGAGCGCGGCGTCCACATCCGCCACGGGCTTTTTCAGGGATGCCTTGCCGATGAGCAGTTCCGCGACCTTCGCGCCGTCCACCTGGGTTTCCGACTTCAGGGTGTCCAGCCAGGCGGTGTCGCCTTTCAGCGCGCCGTCTTTTTTCAACGAGGCGACGGCTCCCTTGAAACGATCCGCGGGAGAGGATCCGCCGCCCTTTTTCTCCGCGGCGGCCTCATCCGCGGACGCGGGCTTGATGCCTGCCAGCAGCTCCGTGGTGCCGACGTGCTTGCGGATGCCATCGACCGGGACCGCTTGTACGGGTTTTCCAGTATCAATCGACTGTGCGGCGGCGTAGGCGGACGCCTGGCCCAGCATCATGAACACAGGCTCCATGCGGATGGAGCCGTAGGCGGCGTGAGTGGCGGAAAGGCAGACGGGAACGAGCAGGTTCGCGCATTCCTTTTCCACAGGGACGATGGAGCGGTAGCTGACCGGGTACGGCTTCACGCGGATGAGCATGCCGCCTTCCCCGCGGAGCTGGCCGTTTTCATCGACAAAGCGGGAGGTCGAGTGGGAGTCCATGCCGTAGGAGGCGAGGATGATGCCGTCCTCCGCGATGCGGGTGCGCCGGCAGTCATGCTCCGTGACGATGTAGGCGCTCTTCATGCGCCGTGCCTCGCGCACGTAGAGCTGGAACGGCCAGTGGCCCGCGTCCGCGAATTCGTCCTTCGGCAGGCCCCAGCGCAGCGTCTCCGTGCGGATGTGCTCCGGCACGCGGGGATCATTCCCCAGGAACCAGAAGTAGCCGCGCACGTAGTCCACGTGTTCCTGCCACAGCTCCGCGCGGCGCGCATAGCCGGCCTCCGCCCACTCCGCGCTCTTGCCCACGTAGTCGGTGGAAAAGAGGCCCTGGTTGTTGGAGTCCGTCTTCCGGTTCGGCATCGGGGTCAGCTTGTAGAACAGCTTTCCGGGCTTCTCCTTCGCGTTGACGTTGATCCAGCGCAGGTGCGGTTCGAAGACGAGCGGGTCGTAGTTCTCGGGCTTCGTGATGGGCAGTTGGTTCTCCTTCACATCCGTCAGGCACATGCGGAAGGTGTAGGCCTGCACGCGCTTGTCCGCGGAGCCGTCAGGCCCGGGCGGCTTCGGCTCGATGCCGGGGAGGATGCCGCTGGCCGGGTCCCCCGGCACCTTGTAGGGGTCCAGTTCCTTTCCGGGATACACCTTCAGCGCGCGGATGCCGTTGATCGTCTCGTTGTGCTCGCTGTTCGCCTCACGGCCGACGAAGTAGGACACGCCCGCGCCCGCCAGGAGGTCGCCTTCATAGCTGGCGTCGATGAACATCTTTCCGCCGAAGATTTTCCCGCTCTCCATGGTCACGGTGGAGATGCGGTTGCCCTCCTTTTTCACGCCGCCCTCCGCGCGCACCATGCGCTCCCCGGTGAAGACCTTCACGCCCGCTTCGGAAAGCATCTCCGTGAGGATCTGGTCCGCGACCTTCGGCTCGAAGAACCAATGGACCTCCAGGTTGTCGGAGATGGCGTCGTGGTGCTTCGGCTTGTATTCCTCCCGCGTCTCGTATTTCCAGGACTCCGGCTTGTTGTAGTGCTTCCACACACGGTGGTAGAACTCCTTCGCCAGTCCGACGACGGTCGTCTTCGAGCCGATGTCCGTCGCGCCCAGGCCACCCGTGGTCATGCCGCCGATGAACTTCTGCGGCTCCACCAGCGCGACGCTTTTCCCGAGCCTGCCAGCCTCCACCGCGGCGGCCACGCCACCACCCGTCGCGCCATACACGACGATGTCATAGGAATCCTTCTCCGCCGCCGGACCGAGGGCGGTGAGTGACAGGGAAACAAGCAATGGGAGCGTGAGCGTGGGTTTCATTGGCGGAAAGTGCATGATGAGAGTCCAGTCGGATACGCGCGGCGCGGCGATCACTTTCCGGAAAAAGTCCGCAGGCTGACAGGGACGCCATTACATGGTGTCCGGCGGGCAATCCGTCAGATGCCATCCACCCCGCCGGATCTCTCACGGGATTGGCCGTCAGTAGCAGGCTTGAATCTCCTCAACTGATCGAGCCGCTCACGCATGGCGTCCAGCCTTTCCACTTTCACACGCAAGGGCAGTGCGGCGAGCACGCGCCGGGTGGCCCGCTTTCTTGCTGCGATCTCTGTCCATGGTGTGTTCATCCTTGCGGTTCGGCGTCGGGTGGAAACTGACGCTGGAACTCCCGCCAACGGCTGGAAAGTCCATGCGATTCCAATATCGTCTCAAATTCCGCCATGTCGAGATCTCCTTCTTCCCGCAACTGGATCAATCGGTTGCGGTCCTTCGCCCGGTTGGTCTGGAGTGCGATCGCCGCGAGATACTCCCTCGGAAGCACTCGTAATTTCAGATCCCCGTACTGAAGAACAATGGCCTTGCCAAGAGCTTCCTCCTCCAACCGGGTGGGCGGTGGCAGAAATTGGACGGGCCATCCACCGATCACGACCTTGTCTTCAAAAAGTGAGTGCCCCTTGTCAGTGAAGTAGCGGATGACAGGGGTCGGATCGATGATCAGAGAAGACGCACCGGGCCGGAAGACGATGAATACGTCCACATCCTCCGTTGTTGCGACCTCTCCATAAAAGGATGCGGCGATGGCACCATCCGATAGCGTAGCCGTCAACGATGTCGTCTGCCAGCATTCGATCCAGAGACCGGATCACTTCTTCAAGATCATACTTCATGCGGAGGATTCTCCATCGGTCGATTAGCGACGCAAGTAATCTCGGCCCTGACCTCCCCGCCTATAGGTTCGGCAGGACCGCAACCTCAGGACGCGCCGTGGTTTCCGCGTGGCAGGGGGTTGATGTCCGATGGCGGAATGCAGCTCCGCCCGCGACGAAAATAAGATGGAGAGACCGGCGGACCGGGTGAATCATGATCCTCGGATCCTTTCCGTCCGGATGATGAAATGAACCGCCCTTCCCTCATGCCCGCCTGCCTCGTCCTCGCTCTGGCCATCCAGGTGGCGGACGCGCAACAACTTCCTCCCGTGGAACTGCGCGCGGAGTGGGCGGAACTCGGAGAGGTGAAGTTCGAAAGCTGGGAGATCCGCAGCTTCACCGGCTGGGACGAATTCGGCGACGGCGGATCGAGGGGCTTCAATTTCGAGTCCACTACCGCGGGGCCGTTCATCGTCCTGGCGGCGAATCCCGCCTACTGGTCGGAAGAGGACAGAAAGGAAAAGCGGCAGGTGTTTTTCCTGGTCCGGAAGGATCGCTTCCACCTCATCACCCCCGGCAGCGTGGAGGAAAAGAAAATCATCTCCATGCTGGAAAAGGCGGCGGCCACCTTGGCGGGCGAAGGCAGGACCGATCCCAAACTGATGAAGACATTGGCGGAGCGGTTGCACGACCGGAAATACGTCGTGGGTATCGGAAAGGGATTCTGAAGGATGATGCCCCTCCGGTGGGAAGAACAAGGGTGGGGCTGCCGGGTGCGCCGTGGCTTTCTGCGGAGAATCGTCTGGAAAGCCACCGCCAATGGGATAACAAGGACGTTTCCCCATCACGTCATCTTTCCACCATGATCCGCACTTCCATCATACTGTTCATATCCCTGCTCGCCGGGCACCTCCACGCCGCTGACAAGATCCCCGCAGGCTATGTCATGCAAGTCATGGAGCCGACCGGTGGGAAGATCCTGCGGCCGGAAGGCTGGCACTACCACGAACGCCACGGAGAGAAGTCCTGGATGTGGACCATCTCCAGGGAAGACACCAACGGCGGCAAGGATCCCTATGATACGGGCGTGCGGATCCAGACCTTCATGGGGGTGGAGAAAGGCACGGGAAAGACCCCGGAGGCATTCGTGAGGGGGTTCATCGAAGGAAAGAAAAAGACCGCGGGGAAGGTCCACCGGAACTGCGGGGCGAATGACCAGGGGATGTTCACACGCATCTGCACGGAAGTCACCGAGGGGGACTACCGCATCCTCTACTCCGCTTTCTGGGGAAATGGCATGGACATCGTGGTCATCAGCATCTCCGGCGCGAAGGCGGACGAGTGGGGGAAGTACGCGAAGACCTTCGATACCATGGGCGCGTTTGAACTCATTGACATGGAGAGGTTCACCCAGGGCGGGAAAAAGTGATGGCGGAGGGACCCGCCATGCATTGGGCCTCCGCGCCCCTATCCGCACGTTGGACGTCGCCCGGTCTCACCACACGGGCGCATCGGAGTGCGCCCCTCCATTGATCCACCTCACTTCCGCCGCCGGCGCAGCAGTCCGGCCATGCCGGCGGCCATCACCAGCGCCGCGGAGGATGCCTCCGGCACCGCGTCCACCGTCACCAGCAGGTTGTCGATGTGCGTCTGCACGCCCGGAGATTCCGACCAGCGGAAGCCCACCGCCGTGATCTCCCTGCCCACGACCGTGGAGGTCAGCGGGCTCGATGTCTCGGCGATCATGGTTTCCGCGCCGCCGTTCACGCTCTGGAAATAGCGCAGCATGTAGCTGGTTTCGCTGATCTTCGTGATCGTGAAGCGCATGGTGTAGTTCGTGTCCACCGCCAGCCCTCCGCCGGTGAAGGTGCTGCCGGCCCTTCCTCCGCCATCGTTGTTGGAGGTGCTCATGTTCCAGCTCGTGTCCCGCCGCTTGAACTCGCCGCCCGCCGCGCCCACCAGCGCGTAGGCGATGCTGCTCTGCGTGGAGGTGCCCGCATCGTTCAGGAAGCCGAAGCTGAAGGAACGGCTCTCCGCCAGTGTCCCCGCCAGCCGCATGTCGAAGCTCATGCTCAGGACGCTGCCGACCCCCAGGCTGCCCAGGGAGGAACCCGTGGAGGTGTTCAGCGTCCGGACGTGGGTGCTGTTGCCATTGCTCAGGGTCATCACATTCCCGCTGCCGAATCCATCCACCGTGCCGACGGAGTAGGCGCTGCCCCCGTCAAAGACGCGGCGGTAGGTGCCCACACCGGGTGCCTCCGTGTTCGCCATCGTGGAAGCGGTGGCCGTGGCGTTCGTGTAGTTGTCGGAAGCGTAGGTCGCCGCACCAGCGGCACCCGCCAGAACGACGGACAACAGGCCTGTGATGAAAGGCTTCATGAAAGCAACTTTCCGCTCCAGTCCAGATGCGTCAAGGACTTATCGGAAATGCCGGTGGAAGGGGAACAGGTTGTGGTGAGGAACAGCCACCCGCTGGGGCTGGCCCTGCGGGTCCGGAATGGTGGTCCGCCATGCCCCGCAGGGAAAGGAAGACAAGCCTCCGGATTGTCATCTGAGGCAATCCGGAGGCTTGCCCTCCTGTCGCCGTTGCGTTTGGTGGAGAGGTCCGTGGATTTTCCACCACCACCTATTTGCGTTCATTTGACGGAGGATTTTGAACGGTCAGTTCGTCCATGTCGCTTCGCTTCCATTGCGGTTGGAAATCTCTTCTCTCCTCAACGACGAGGACATTGCACCAAGCAGAGCTAGGCGCGGGTGCGGCGGGAGAGGAGGGTGATGAGGCCGAGGCCGGAGAGGAGGGCGGCGGAGGGTTCCGGGACGAAGTCCACCCTCATGACGTTGATGATGTAGGATTGGTCGGCGTTGAAGGAGGCGCGGCTGAGGGTGACGGTGAGGTTGCCGTTGGTGTCCGGGCTGGCGCTGATGGGGGCGGACCAGGTGTTGACGTTGTCGTTGGTCTCCAGCTCGGAGTAGTTGCCGGGATCTCCGACGGTGTAGCGGGTGCCGCGGGTGCCGGTGCGGTCAACGGTGCCGAAGAAGGTGAAGGTGTAGGTGAGGGCGGGATCCAGCCCGGTGAGGGTGAAGACGGTGGGATTGTTCGGCGTGCCGGTGAGGGCGCCGTAGAAGCCGTCACGGTAGTTGGCGACGGGGGTGAGGTTGGTGGGGCCGTCGCCAACGTCACCGACGAAGGCGTTGGTGGTGAGGGTGAGGCCGTAGTTGGTGGACTGGTTGGTGGTGGTGCGGAGGTCGGCGACTTTGACTCCGGTGCTGTAGGTGGTGACGCTGTTCCAGGTGATGCTGTCGGCGACGGTGGCGTTCGGCCCGAAGTCCACGTAGATGGAGGCGGCGCGGGCGGCGGGGAGGAGGGGAAGGAGCAGCGTGAGGAAAAGGAGCGGGAGGGTTTTCATGGAGACTTTCATCTAGCGCACGGCGGCCATGGCGGAACAGATGGCGGAGATACCACTTTCGGGGGATGGCGGAGGAACATCGAACGCCGAACGTCCAACATTGAACGTAGAAGTGAAGAGGGGGGAGTGATGCGGGCGTTTTTTAAGCGCAGATTGAGAGGATTATTGAGGATTCCGCGGATTTGGGATGGGGGTGCTGGTGGGTGGAGCAAGGACTTCTGGCAGCATGGGCTGGTGGTGCGGCGGGTGCTCCGGGGCGGCATGAGGTCCGCGGTCTGTTGAGGGGGATGTTTTGCTGCGCGGAGCGCGTTTTTTTGAATCGGGGGTATGTGCGGGGGAAAAGGGCGGGGACGGACGGAATGGAAGACTCTCCCCGGGCAATACCCCCCCTCCCCCCATGGGGCGGCGGACCGCCCGGCATGAGGTTGTGGAAGAGGGTGACCCTCCGCACCTTGTTTAGGGTGGCGTGCGGACATAGCCCCTGCCACTCGGTTGTCCTCCCGTGATGTTGTCGAGATGGGAGGGATATGGATCTCGGCCGGATTCCCCGCGATGTCATGGAAGGCGGGCCGGCTCGACGGACGGTGTCCGCGATGCCGTCCATCATGCCACAGCGGTGCGGGCGGGACAGCGGGAGTTATTCACGGGAAGAAGCCCACTTCGTGGGAGTGCCGGGTGATTCAAGATTCAAGATTCAAGATCCATGATCCATGATCCATGATGCGGTTGCGGGGAAAAAATTGGCCAAGTGTTCAATATGCGGGGGGCGGGGGGCGGGGGCATGCTGGCGGCGTCCTGGGATGCGATGGATAATTTCCCCCGGCCCGGCCGGAAAGACGGGATGGGGCGGGCTTCATGGCCGGCCTTTCCCGACGGGAAACCCTGAGCGGATGGACCGCCCCGGGGGCGCGTGTGCCCCAAGGTGATGACCCTCTCCATGCCACGTGTGGCGGCGGGGACAATCGGAACCGGAATGACAACCGATTCAGATCAACCAACCAACACACAGAAAGACATATCATCATGATTCCCGATCATTTCACGATCCAGTTCGGCCGGAACTTCACGGCCGCGGTGCAACAGACGCAGTCCCGCTTCCGCAAGGCGGCGGTGGTGGAGACCGGCTGCACGGGTGAGGCGAAGACGCACAACCTGGTGCTGCCCATCCATGACAGCGAGACCACCGGAGAGCGGCTGGCGCAGACGCTGCTGCAGGAGCTGGACACCCAGAAGCGCTGGGTGAGGCCGCAGACGTTCGACCTGGCGACGGGCGAGCCGTTCTGGGACGAGATCATGCTGGCTCCGGCGATCCTGCCGGGCGGCAAGCATCTGGAGGCCCACCTGGGCGCCTACAACCGCCGGGTGGACCGCGTGTTCATCGACGGCCTGTTCGGCACGAACCACATCGGCAAGAACGGCACGACCGCATCGGAGATCCCCGCGGAGAACAGGGTGGAGGTTGACTTCGCGGCGACAACCGGCGGCCCGGATACGGGGCTGACGGTGGACAAGATCATCCACGCGAAGCGCATCCTGACGAAGAACGAATCCTACGGTGACGATGCCCGCGCCCGCGGCGTCCAACTGTGGGGGGCGATGACTCCGGAGATGGAGGAACGCCTGCTGTTCCTGGCGAACGGGACGACTTCCTCCGCCGCGGCGAACCGTCTGTTCTCCCGCGACTACATGCCGCCGACCCTGGACAAGGACGGGAACATTTCCTTCTTCCTGGGGGTGAACTGGATCCGCTCCACCCAACTGCCGATGAAGGCGGGGAGCACGACCGTGCAGCACTCCGGCATCTGGACGTCGGACGCGGTGCACCTGGATTTCTGGAAGGAGATCCAGACGTCGGTGGACCGCCGCGCGGACCTGAAGAACGCGGCGCAGTTCTTCAGCCAATACGGACTGGGGGCATGCCGCTCCGAGGACAAGAAGGTGGTCATCATCGAATGCTCCGTGGAGGACTGATTCCAAGATCCATCAACCATCAGCTATCAACCATCAACTATCCTAACTTACCATGGCAACCTACAAATCAGACATCATCACGGCGAAGGATTCGCTGGACGTTTCCAGCAAGAGCCTGAGCGGGGAAAAGACGGGCGCACCGGTGCTGTATGCGACGGCGGACTACGTGTTCGGCAATCCCCGGGCGACGAACGGCGACGTGCTCGATCTGGCGGACATCCCCGCGGGGGCGACGGTCGTGCCGGAGCTGTCCTACGTGTCGAAGTCGTTCGGCGGGCGGCATCTCCGGATCTTGTTGGGGGACAAGCACGCCGGGGGCCGCTTCGGCCAGGTGGGCACCGATTCCTCAGGCATCCCCGAAGGGCCACACGGCTTCGGCTATGACTCCCCGAGCACGGCGAGCTTCGGCTACGAGATGCAGGGGAGCCTGTCGAGGTATACGGAGACGACCCGTGTGAAGGCGACCCTGTCCAATATCTCCTTGGCCATCCCGGAAAACGAGAAGCTGAGGTTCGGCATCGCCTACCGGGTGCAGGGCTGACGTGACATGGCGGCGGGTGTCTTTCGAGAGAGGGATGCCCGCCGCCTTTCCTTTTCCGGCGCACGGCACGGCGTGCCTGCGGACACGGATGTGAAGTGGGCGCAACGGCGTGCGCCTCCCCCAATCTCCTATCTCCAATCCCCAATCTCCCCCCCTTATTTCCCATGCCATTGACCTCAAAAACCGATGTGTGCAACCTGGCGCTGGCCGAACTGGGCGCGCGCCGGATTTCTTCCTATGACTCCGACACGACGGTGGAGGCGCACGCGTGCCGCCTGCACCTGGACCATGTGGTGGACACGTTGCTGGAGCGGCACCAGTGGAACTTCGCCACGACACGGGGGACGCTGGCAAAGCTGGCCGCGCCGGGTGACGCGGAGTGGGCGGAGACATGGCAACTGCCGACGGACTGCGTGCGGTTGATCCGCATCACCACCGGGGACACGCAGAATCCTCTGCGCGACTATGCCATCGAGGGCCGCCACCTGCTGACGCGCGGAGCGGGGTCCGGCCTGAGGATCGTCTATGTGAGCAACGCGCGCCCGGTCGGGCAGTGGATCCCGCTGTTCACGGACGCGGTGGTGTACAAGCTGGCGGCCCGCATCTGCGGGGATGTGACGCAGAACCCGGCGCTGGCGGACGGCTGCCTGCAGAAGCTGGAGTCCCTGGCGTTGCCCGCGGCGCAGACGGCGGACGCGCGGGAGACGCTTTCGGGTGAGAACTTCGGCCCGCGCCACCTGGCGAGCATGTCCGCGCTGGTGGGGGCGAGGTTCCGCGCGGACGGACGGCCGCCGTATGTGCCGTGAGGCCCCCTGCGGGGGAGTGCCGAGTGATCCGTGATCAGTGATCAGTGCCGGGACGATGAAACGAAGAAGTGCCGGGACGATGAAGCGAAGATCCATACCAACGAAACGCGCCGCACCAGAACTCTTCCACTGATCACTGATCACCGATCACTCGGCACTTCTTTCCCTCACCCGGCACTCTTTCCCTTCCAACAACCATCAACTTCAGACCACCAACTCATTTTCCATGATCCTGCACCAAACCAACATCGCGCTGAACGGCGGGGAGATCACTCCATACCTGGCGCACACCGTGAACCTGGACAAGCACGCGTCATCGGTGGGGAGGATGGAGAATTTCATCCCGATGCCGTTCGGCTCCGTGAGGAAGCGTCCGGGGACGGTGCACCTGCAGATGCTGGAGGGGGAGGCGCGGCTGGAGGCGTTCACGTTTTCCGACGGGCTTTCGTATGTGATGGCATTCATGCCGTCCGTTCCGGCGTCGGGAGGACAGCCGCGGAGATATGGGAAAATCTTCATTTACCGCGCGGACGCGCCGCCGGGGGCGTGGCCGGAGGGGCCGCAGCCGGGTCCGGCGCCGAATGCGACCATCAGCGAGGAGACGGTGGCGCAGGCCGTGTTCAGGGATCCTTTCCGGCTCCAGTTTTCCCAGGTGAATGATGTGATCGAGATCGTGGACCCGTTCCACCACCCGCGGCGCCTGAGCAGCAGCGTGGGGCTGGGCGGGGAGATCGTGTGGACGCTGGAGAAGACGCCCTACAAGCATCCGCCGCTGCTGGATGAGAACACGGATGAGGAGCACAAGCTGGAGCTGGCTCCGGAGGAGGGGCCGGCGCCGCCCGCGCTGCCGGAGGGGACGGCGGACATGCGGGTGACGAGCACGAAGCCGTTTTTCCAACCCGGCCATGTGGGCGCGGTGTTCCGCATTTCGCGGAAGCGGGCGTCCGCGGACTTCGAGCGGTCGCTGAAGGCGGACGCCGCGGTCCCGATGGAGGGCACCCCGCTGGAGGCGGATGGCATCGTGTATTTCAGCACGTCCGGCACATCCGACAGCGCGTGGCACGGGACGTTTTATGTGAAGAGGTGGAATGAAAGCACCAGCGAGTGGGAGGAGATCCGGCGCTATACGGCGGCGGGCGACCGGCATGTGCCGGTGACGGAGATCGAGCTGGAGGGTCCGTGCCAGTTGATCCTGACCTACACGGGAGCCGCGAATCCGAATGCGCGGGCGGTGCTGGCGGTGGGGTCGCCTTTCACCTACGGGCTGTTGGAGATCACGGGTGTGGTGGGGCCGTCGCTGGCCACGGCGGTGGCGGTGACGCGGGTGCACACGGAGGCGACCCAGTTCTGGAGCGAGGGTGCGTTTTCTGAATACCGGGGCTACCCGCGGGCGGTGGCGATGCACGACCGGCGACGGGTGTATGGCGGCACGCACCACCGGCCGATGAGCCTGTGGTTTTCCAAGACGGACGCGCTGGATGACTTCCAGGCGGGGACGGAAGCGGACTCCGGCATGTACCGGACGCTGGCGGCCACGCGGCAGAGCCCCATCCTGTGGCTGGCGTCCCAGCGGATGCTGTATGTGGGGACGAACACGGGGGAGTGGGTCATCGGCGGGCGGTCGTCGGATGAGGCGCTTTCGCCGGTGAACTTCCTGGCGCGGGAGTACACGCGGTTCGGCTCGAACACGGTGCCGGCGCTGAACATCCATGACTCGCTTTACTTCGTGGAGCGTCAGGGCATCCGGCTGCGGGAGTTCACCTACTCGCTGGAACGTGACAGCTTCGAGGCCCCGAACCTGACGCGGCTGGCTGAGCACATGGCGGTGGACGGCATTTCCCAGATGGCGTTCCAGCAGGCGCGGGAGCCGGTGCTGTGGCTGGTGACGGGGCGGGAGGGTAATCTACTATCATTCTCGTACAACCGCGGGGAGAACCTGGCGGCGTGGGCGCGGCACACCACGGCGCACGGCAGGTTCCGCTCCGTCGCGGTGGTGCGGAACAACAGCGATGATGATGACGTCTTCGTCGTGGTGGAACGGCGCACGGTGCCCCTGTCCGTGGCTCCTGCATCCGGAGGGCATGCGGGGCCGGACGGGACGTTCCTTTACTACACCCTGGAGAAGCTGTCCCCCTCCCAGCAGGCGGTCATGGAGCGTGGGGATGTTTCCCGGATGCACCACACGGACGGGGGCGTGGACAACACCATCGGCGCGCTGACCGCGCCGGAACT
This sequence comes from Akkermansiaceae bacterium, assembly GCA_019634595.1. Taxonomy (NCBI): domain Bacteria; kingdom Pseudomonadati; phylum Verrucomicrobiota; class Verrucomicrobiia; order Verrucomicrobiales; family Akkermansiaceae; species Akkermansiaceae bacterium. The sequence continues at coordinate 1,051,561 of JAHCBC010000001.1, read as the reverse complement.
GTGGAAGACGCCGTCCCCGTCGCGCAACCCGCCCATCCCGGCTGGCTCCGCGGACCCGCTGCGGGTGCACGTGCACGGGTGGCTGGTGGGCCGCACGCTGCACCTGCTGGTGAACGGAGTCTTCCGCAAGGGGGTGGCCTACCGGAACGGGGTGGACAGCGTGGTGGTGGACATCCCGTCCCCGCCCGCGGGGGAGATCACCCAGGTGTCCTGGGGCCTGCCGCTGGAGTCCGTGCTGACCACCCTGCCACTGGACGTCCCCGCGGACAACGGCACCACCCACGGCAGGATGAAACGCGCGCACGAGCTGAAGCTGAACGTGCTGAACTCCTTCGGCGGCTCCTACACCTATGACGGAAAGACGGAGGTCATCCACCACACGACGACGGCGGACCCCATGGACGCCGCCCCCACGCCGCGCACCGGCTGGCTCTCCCACACCCTGCCGCCCGCCCACCTGGCGGACCTCACCTTTTCGCTCGGCCATGACGAGCCATACGCGTTCCTGCTGAGGGCGTCGGTGCTTTCGTGGTCGTTGCATGAGCGATAGCCCCCTCCGGGGCATCACCCGGCACTCCCCGCAGGGACACCACCCGCACTCTTTATGATCCGGATAAGAATGATCCACCTCGCGGATGACGGTCGCATCTCCGCCGCCGACTACCGCGTCATGGAAAGGTGGTGGCGGGTGCGGGCGCGGGAGGCCCCGCCGCGGAACATCCTGCCGCGGCTGGGCGTCATCGCCTCCTACGGACAAGGGACGCCGGTGGCGGCGGCGTTCGCGTATCTGGATGCCGCGGGGTCCGGCACCGCGTGGCTGGGCTGGATGATCACGGACCCATCCGCGCCGAAGGCCACCGCCGGCCGCGCGATGATGCGGGCGCTGGAGTTCCTGGAAAAGGAGTGCCGCCGCCTGGGCTACTGGCTGGGCTGGGCCACGGTGAATGACCCGTCCTTCATCCGCTTCCTGGAGCGGCGTGGCTACACCCGGACGGATGAGGGGCTGTGCCATCTTTTCAAGACACTGCCGCATATACCGGAAAAACGGTAGGGCATGGCGGCCCGCGGAGCTGGTCCGGTGAGGCATCATCCATGGCCTCTCCGCCTGCGGTTGGCACAGGTTTCCGCAGGGGCACCTTCCCTTGACAGACGGGGGAGGGGGCGGGAGGTTCCCCGCGATGAGCCCCACCTTCCGTCCCCGCACGCTTTTCCTCCTCGCCCTGTCCGCCATTCCCGCGCACGCCTCCACGACCATCTACTCCGGTTTCGGGGATTCCACGGTGGGGGCGACGGCACCGGCGGGCTGGACGCGCGTGGCGAACTCCGGCTCCGCCACCTCCACCATCACGGCGGATCACCACTTCTCCATGAACGCCCCGTCCGCCGGGCAGAACACCCTTTCCCTGTTCGACACGGGCGCGGGCATCAGCCATGCGGCGGGTGACGGCTTCCGGCTGACGGCGACGTTCAGCGCCACCTCCGGCACCGGACAGTATGAAAACACGGCGTTCTTTTTCATGGCCCCGTCGGACGGAGCGAACGCGCCGCGCGTGAACTTCAACATGGGCTACGACAACACGGGCCTGCTGGAGTTTTCCAACACCACCAGCCAGACCAACGGGACCATGGGTGGCACCGCCTACAACGCGCTGGAGGCGCTCAACCCCGTCTATACCTTCACCCTCACCGGCATCTTCCAGGCCAACGGCAGCCTCTCCCTCACCGCCGTGCTGACCAACAGCGCGAACTCCGTGGTCGTGAACTCCACCGCCACGCTCAGTGCGGCTGCCGCGACGGGCAACCACTTCGGCATCCGCACCGCCGCCGGTGGGGATGGCTCCGGCCATGCCGCCTCCGCCCTGCACCGCAGCTACGTGCTGGAGGCCATCCCGGAGCCATCCCACGCGCTGCTGCTGCTGGGTGGTGCCATGGCCACGCTGGTGCGCAGACGCCGCGTGGCATGAGGTGTGCCGCTCCGGCTTTCAACTGTTGTGCGCCTCCCGCACCGTCCTGCGGCGCAGCACCAGCGCGGCGAGGCCCAGTGAGGACAGGGCCATGATGCCCGGCTCCGGGATCACCGTGTAGCCGCCCATCAGCGGGCTGCCCCAGTCCGTGCCTTTCTGGAAGGCCAGGGGATCGGTCGTGCGGTTGTTGTCCTCATAGCCCAGCGTGCCGGTGCCGTCGGTGCCGTTGCGGTTGATCAGGGCCCCGGTGGCGTTGTCCTGCGGGGGCACGCCGTAGTTCGTGATCGTGAAATCATTGATCGCCAGCCATGTCGCGCGCCGTGCGGACACCGGGTCCTCTGTGGAAAGGTTGTAGCCCAGGCTCCACACCAGCGCGCTGGTGGCGTCCCTCAGATAGAGGCCGTCACCGGGTGCGCCGTTGTTGAGCTGGAAGCGTCCGTTCACCTCCGCGTCCGTCGTGTTGACCGTGGACAGCACGCGCGCGTCCGCCACACCGTCCAGCCAGCGGTTGGTGAAGGCGACGCCGTTCTGGGCGATGACCAGGTAGCCGCCCGACGGGATGCTCGTCCCGCTGGGAAAGGTGTAGGCCGCGCTGGAGTTGTCCTTCAGCGTCCAGCCGGACAGGTCCACCGCGTCCGTGCCGTAGTTGAAGACCTCCACCCACTCGTTCAGCAGATCCGTGCCGCTGGGGTCCACCATGAACTCCGTGATGGCGACGGTGGAGGCGGCGCACGCGCCATGCAGCAGGAGGGCCAGTGCGGCGGTGCATGCGGGGAGTGCGGCCGTTTTTTTCCGGAGGATGCCGGTGGGGCGGGGCAGGGAGGATTTCATGGCATCGTGCGTGGTTTCCTGTTCTCGCGGGTGGCCGGAGCGCGTCCGCCAGCCGGGCGGTATGGAGGACGGGAAAGGCGGCGCGTTCCATGACCCGCTTGTGACTCTATTGGCACAGGCCGCCCCCGCCACCCGCCCGATGACAGAGGGGGGAAAGTTGGCCAACTGTTCAATCCCCCCCCCGTCCCGCGGCGGAGGATCATGCGGTCATACCAACGGATGAAAAGGGGCCGCGCCCGCCACCGTGGCGGCCGGCCTTCCCCCCTTCCTGTGGGGAAACATCCATCCACCCACACCCCCACCGCACCACCATGGGCACCGCCGTCCTCGCACTCGCCTCACTCGCCACCACCGCAGTCTCCACCGGCATCTCCTTCTACGGGCAGAAGCAACAGGCCCGCAGCCAGAGATACGCCGCCGAATACAACGCCAAGGTCGCGGAGAACGAGGCCCGCAACATCCAGCTCCAGTCCGCGGAAGACCAGAAGCGCATGCGCCAGCAAAGCCGCCGCAAGCAGGCGGACCTGCGCAACCACCTGGCCGGCGGCGGCACCCTCACCACTACTGGAACCACCGTGGATCTCCTCGCGGAAAACTCCGCCAACATGGACCTCGGCATCCGGGACGCCGCGCACGCCTCCCGCATCCAGGCGGACTCATACTACTCGAAGGCGGACATGATGCGCTGGGAAGGCCGCCACCTCCAGCGCGCCGCCAACATCTCCGCCTACGGCAGCCTCTTCTCCGGCGTGGCCAACATGGCGGAAAGCTACGGCAACTTCCGCTACAAGGGAGCCTTTGGTTGAAGCACGAAATCCCAAGCACGAAATCCGAAACGGAAGAGGCCGCAGGCCGCAGGTCTTCTATCAACTCTCAACCATCAACTCTCAACCAGCGCCATGCCCATCCGCATCGAAGACATCCCCAACCTCCGCCACACCCCGCTCGACCAGGCCACCATGGATCCGCGGGCCGCCGGTGCACATGGCCACGCCCTCCAGGGCATCGCCCGGGACATCGCCTCCGTGTCGAAACCCTTCGCGGACATCGCCAACCGGCTGCAGGACGTGAAGAACGCGGACATGGAAATGAGGATCCGCACCGCCTGGGACCAAAGCCAGGCCACCCTGTGGAAGCACGCCGCGGAAAACCCCGGTGAGGATGTCTTCCGGGGCATCGACAAGCTGGCGAAGGACTCCGCCGCCATGCTGGAGGCCGCGGGCGTCCCGCCGGAAGTGCGCGACCGCCTGCGCGGGGAGCAGCAGCGCATGATCCACGGCGCGAAGATCCGCGGTGCGGAACTCTCCGGCCACCGCATCATGAAGGACGGCCGCGCCGCCTTCCAGCAGCGCATCGGCCTCGCCGTGGAGGATGAGGATGACGGCGCGATCGACCGTGAGGTGGACAACGCCGTGGCGCGGCGCATCCTCACCCCCGCGGACGGGGAAGCCGCCCGTGCCCGGGCAAAGACCGCCCGCGCCGACCACCGGGCCCTCACGGAGATCCACGCCAACCCCGGCGGCTGGATCGCCGCCAACCGCAACCCGGACCGGACCACGCCCGGCTTCGACGAAGTGAAGCACGTCAACCGCATGGCGACGGCACGGGTGCTCCATGCCGGAAAGACGTTGGAGATCTACCACGCCGCCGCACGCAGCATCACGGAGGGCAGCCTTACCCTCCCCGCACACATCGCGGACCTCACGGCAGGCCTGCATCCCGCGGTGGCCGGAGCGTTGGAAGGCATGCTCAGGGAAAAGGCGCAATCCGCCCGCGCTGACACACGCCCGCCACAGCAGGTGCAGCACCAGCTCGCCGGGGATGCCGCCGCCGCCCTCCAGGACTACAGCGCGGAAGGCGACAACTATGACGGTGACCTCATCACCATCGCCGACCGCATCCGCCGCATGGATGACGGACCGCTGAAGACCGGCTGCGAAGAAAGCCTGCGGGACGCCCTCACCGGCACGCGGCGCCCGCCCGCGACGAATGCGGAATACCACCGCAGGGCCATCGACGAAACGTGGCGGAACCATGGCTTCGGCAGGGTGGACGTCCCCCTCCGCAGGATCGATGTCACGCCACTCATCGCCGGCGGCCTGCTGCGGGACCGGGAGCGGCTGGCGCAGGCAGGCCTGGGAAAGGAGGACATCGACTATATCTCTGGTAGTCGCCCGGATGGAGGGCCGTCCGGTGGTGCGCGTGCGGCGGTGGATGACACCGTGCGCCTCGCCCGCTTCGCGGAAAGGTATGGCCGGCTGGAAGGGAAGGCGGAGGCCGCGGATCCGTTCCTGCGCGCCGTCTTCGCCACCCTCGGCGCGGGGCGCACCGTCATGGACTACGCGGACCCCGCGGAGGCGGAGGCCGCGGAGCGGAAAAACGCCGCCGCCCGCACCCGCTACGGCGCCGCCCTCACCGACTACACCGGCTGGGTCCAGCGGAACCCGCACGCGGACGGACAGGCCGTGGAGGCCGCCGCCCGGCAGGCCATCATGACCGGTGCCTGGCAGATGGCTGCCGCAGCGGCATCGGAACGCGCCCGGAGCGCGGCCCTGCCGCACCGCACGGCATGACGCGCCATCTCACCGGCTTCCCTCCCGTCCTCCCCCCATACCACACACCATGGCATACACCCTCTTCCCAGATCCCGCCGCGCATCCGGAGCCGGATGCCAAATTCCCTGAGACGGGTGCGACGGCTCCCGCCACTGCGGAAATAGTAGTTCTTTCCCCGCCACGCGCCCTGCCGGTGGAGCACCCCGCCACGCGGGGCGGGGCACCATTCATCCTGGGAGCGGATGCCGCCGTGCGGAAGGGAGGCACGTCCCCGCAGCACCACCATGCCCCGCCGGATGACTACGTGGCGGCGTTCAAGGACGCGGAGACGCACCGCGTGGAGCTGGAGCGCGGCATGAACGCGGAGCGCTGGGCCGGGCACGGCCAGCGCACCATCCACGGCATCCTGGAACTCATGGACGGCGGGAAGGATGCGTGGCGGCATGTCCCGCTGCCACCCGGCGTGGATGTGGAGCAGGCGCGCGGGCGTGTGCTGGTGGACGCCTATCTGGGCGTCTTCCTCGACGGTGCGCCCGTCCCGGAGGATGCCCTCCAGCGGGACCTCCTGCGCCTCCAGGTGGCCCAGCTCATGTACAACGGGAGCGGAGCCTACAGCGACGCGGACTTCCTGCGGGAAATGAAACGGGACCGGGCCATGGAGGCCCTCTCCCCAGAGGAGCGAAAGGCGGCTGGCAATCCGCCGGACCTGCTGGCGCGTCTGACCATGGCCGCCCGGCACGACGCCCTGCCCGCTGGCGTCATCTTACGACGCCCGGCGGACACCACCCCGCCCGGTCATGGGCAGCCGGACCTCATCGCCCGCTTGCACAAGTCCCATCATTTCCACACCACCGGCATTCCAGGCCGGAACGCCGCCAATCTGGAGAAGCTGGTGGACCTGGCACGAAAGGGAAATGTCTTCGACCCCACCTGGAGCCAACCGCAGCTCACCGCCATGTATGGCTCCCTTATGAGCCAGGCGGCGGAGGACTCCGGCCTCACGGCGGAGGACCTGGATGATGTCGTGCGCCACCAGGTGGACGCCCAGCGGGAGGACGTCTCCCGGGACGCCTTCGGCGCGCTGCATTTCCGCAACCGGGTGGTCATCCGCGGCGTGGAGGCCATGCGCCGGGCCGTGGAGGACGCGGACCATCTTTCCCCGCTGGAAAAGGCCACCCTCACCGACGGCCTGCCGCAGCGACACGCCCGCTTTGTGGAAAACCTCGTCACCAATGTCATGCGCGACATGCCGGAACTGGCGGCCGCGCTGGGCGTCAGGTCCGCGGAGGACTATTGGAAAATCACCACCGCCCTCAATGACAGCGTGCCGGAGCAGTTCATGGGCGGGTTCTACGGTGCCGGGGACAAGAGCATCGGCGGCATGTACCATCTGCTGGGCCATGTGGAGGGCTGGGTCACTCCGGACTCCCGCACCCCCTGGGCGGAGCGCAGGTCACGCCGGCTGAAGGACAACAGCGCCGCCAACTTCCAGCTCAACGAGCTGTCCCGGAACTACCACCGGGAGCAGACCTCCTTCCTGGGCCTGGATGCCGGCCTCTACGGCCAGGGGGCCTGGGGCGCGGTGGAGTCCGTCGCCATCACCGGCCTCACCGCGCCGCTGGTGCCCGCCTTCACCGTGGCGAACCACGCCCGCCTCACCCTCGCCCTCAACGCTGCGGCAAAGGTCGCGCCCGCCTCCGCCATCTTCGGCACACGGAAGGGCATCTCCACCTATGACGAGGCCATCGCTGCCGGAAAGACGGAGGCGGAGGCGCTGCGCCTCGCATGGACCTCCGGTGTCATGGAGGGGGCCATCACCGCCGCCTTCAACGCCGCCGGGGCGGGCGGCATCGAGGGCATCGCCAGCGGCTCCGCGCGGGAGCTGTTCCGCCACACCATGCGCCAGTCCGTCACCAGCACGTGGCTCGCCGGGGCGAAGGAATTCGCCAAAGGCACGCTCGGCGAGGTGGGCGAGGAAGTCCTCATCGAGGCGCTCGACACGGCCTTCGTCCGGATGAGCCTCCGCCCGGACATGACCGTCGGGGAGTTCTTCAAAAGCCTCCACAACACCGCCCTGGTCACCGCCTTCACCTCCGCCCCCTCCTCCGCCGTCCATGGCGCGAACGCGGTCAGGGATGTGACGGGGAACAACGGAGAAAGAGGTGCGGAGATAGGCAGTGTGTTGGAAATATCCGATTCTTCAGGCATCGATAGCTCTGTCACTGTTGCGGGTGATGATACAATCATCGGGAAACCCTCGGAACCCTACAGTAGGCGAAAACACTACGGCGTTACTCCTACCTCGGCAGATCGCAAGGCGCTGAACATCCGGTCAAATGAAGTCGCCGATCATCAGCCCTCACTTGTAGAAAGGTACTACGATGGTGATCCATCCAGCGGAGAACCGCCCGGCTACACAATGACTCCGGAACAGCGTCGGAGAAGTGCAAAAGATCGAAGTCGTATGGCGCCACAACCGCGTTCGGAATCAAATGCCCAAGGTGCTGAAAAAGCTCGATATTCCCAAGAACAGAAGAAAAAATACGGCCTATGAACAGGATTGAAGCCATCAAACAACATTACCTCGATAATTGGCGGAGTGATCCGGAATCAAGCCTGTTCGACAAAGGTCCGGTCCGTGAGCTTCCAGCGGGATTCAGAGTGCTGCTGTTTCCGCCGCGTGCTGGGCGCGAGATGTGGACGTATGCTACTTGCGGCATGTCATCACCATCTGACGAAAGTCAGATGGAATTACACATTTTTAGCCCAAAGCAATCCGAGAGCATAGTTGAAATATTGCACGCTTTGGCCCACTTCCATCACAATAAGATCCAGTGCAATCTATGGCATACAGTCAATTTCGGGCGCCCCTGGCTGGAATCATCGATATGCTCCTTCGGGCTTATATCTTTACCTTATCTCGATGGACCTGCGTTGGAGAATTTTGAATACGAAGATAGCACTATCAAGTTTTACTGGCTGATACCCGTTACCAAATCGGAGGTGGATTTCAAAAGGACGGCGGGAATCGAAGCCTTGGAAGAAAAATTCGAAGACGCCAACCTTGCTTACTGGGATCCCTCCAGATCAAGTTTGGTGTGATATTGCAGCCGTGAATGCAGTTGCTGTCTAGGCCCACAGATGGTCGCCGGGAGAATTCCGATCCAATCCTGGAAATGTTGGATCCCAATTGCCAATCTACCCCGCCAAAAATTCACCAGCCAAGTGACAGTTTATGCCCAATCCAGATTATCCAATTCAGAAGCTCCTCTTCTTTGTCGCCCAGGATCACGATGACGCGTTGACGCCGGTCATCGAACGATTTGTGGATGAGTTGTCCGGAAGTCGTTCCTGGTCAGCTTCACGGCCAGTATTCCTGAATGAAAGTTGGGATGGTTTGACGATCCTTGGGGGATATCTGAGCATATATAGTGCTCTCACACCCCATCAGCTTCCGCCGGAGCTGGATCGCCGGAATCTGGAGGAGATCAAGGAGTTCATCCAGAGACTTCAGGTTCTCTCTGAGGAGAACGAAATCGCGTTTGAATTGGAATTGGATGGTGTTCCGGTAGGCACTATCGAAGATGGCATCGTCGATGAGAATCTTCGTGTTATTTTGCTCGAGGAATGGGAGCGAACATTGAAGGAGAGAGAGGCGAAATAAAAGGGGGCCGCTTCATTGTCCTGATGTCCGAGGCGGGGAGATAGTGAACAGAACCTCGCTGGACAACCAGACTGACGGCACTCCCTGCTCCCGGATCATCAGGGCAACCCTCCATATGGAGGGTTGCCCTCTTTCTTTGGACTAACGCACGCCTTTGCCGCCGGGTTGGACGCCGCCGCCGCCATCTTCGGCACGCGGAAGGGCATCTCCACCTATGACGAGGCCATTTCCGCGGGAAAGACGGAGGCGGAGGCGCTGCGCCTCGCATGGACCTCCGGTGTCATGGAGGGGGCCATCACCGCCGCCTTCAACGCCGCCGGGGCGGGCGGCATCGAGGGCATCGCCAGCGGCTCCGCGCGGGAGCTGTTCCGCCACACCATGCGCCAGTCCGTCACCAGCACGTGGCTCGCCGGGGCAAAGGAATTCGCCAGAGGCACGCTCGGCGAGGTCGGCGAGGAAGTCCTCATCGAGGCGCTCGACACGGCCTTCGTCCGGATGAGCCTCCGCCCGGACATGACCGTCGGGGAGTTCTTCAAAAGCCTCCACGACACCGCCCTGGTCACCGCCTTCACCTCCGCCCCCTCCTCCGCCGTCCATGGCAGGAGGGTGATGAAGGACGTGATGGGGAATGACGGGAGGAGCGGAGAGATGAGGGTTGGAGAGCCGGGTGGATCCTTGCCCGGGGAGAATACCATCGAAATGGCCAACGGAGCCGCGGAGAAAAAACAGTCGTCGGAAACCATCACCAAAAACAAATTGGCTGGCGATGCATGGGAAAAGGAGCTATTGACCACAGAGAACCTGCGACAAACGGACATCCAGATCCAAATCACAATTAGGTCTCATGGTTCATCAGGCAAAAAGGTCAGAGTTGACGCGGTCGGCCTTAGTCCAGAAAAGAAGATCAAGCTGACCGACGCCAAGGCATCAACTTCAGCCCGTCTTACCAAGAATCAGAAAATTGTTTATCCTGAAATTGAGACTCACGGTGGCATTGTCACGGGCGAAGGCAAAGGCATCTTTCCGGGGGGAACAATCATACCCCCCACGAAAGTCGACATAATTATCAAAAAATAATTGCAATGGGTCTCGAAGCAACAAACCAAGTGGATGCAATAGGCATCGATACAGAAACCGGAAAAGTCGTACTTAATATCCTCGATTCGTTGGATTGGAATGATCCATATGAACATCTCATCGCTCTTCAGGCCAAACTTAACGCCTACTTTGCCTTCGTAGAAGAAGGGCAGATGCAGGAAACATATCCCACATCAAGAGATCGCGAAATCTTGATCAGGATCATCACCAAACATCCGCTTCATCCGTTGGGGGCAGAGCTAATCGAAATAGCCGAGAACGCAATCCGCGACTTGAATATTGAAATTAGAACAGATATGATTCCAAGTGGAGAAAGTAGATGAAAATCACACATTCATCCCATGGTAGCCTATTGAAGATCCGCCGTTTCCGTTGGCCGGAGTTGGATCATGCCGGGACCGGAACGGCGTATCGTTCCAGTCGGATCATCAGCCTTCAGGTCGGTCCGCTCGAAGTCTCTTTATTTTATAATGGGAGCGGATCTTGACGGAATAGGAAACAGAAGCGGAACCGGATATTATTGATCTTCGTAAAATAGAGTGACGTACCGCGCTCACGGGAGATGCCATGGTTGCGCCAGCTTTTGGAGTGCGGCGGCATGACGCCGCTTTGGGGGAGGAGGTCACTGTCGGGATGCGGCGGAAAGGAGCGGCAGGCTCTGGAGCACGGAGAGATTCTTCATTTTGGGAGGGTCTCACCCGCCGCTGGAAAGCGGCAGAGGACCGCCGCACTCCATGACGCTCCCGCGCTCACGGGGATTCCGCTGCTTCGGGGAAATCACCTCCTCCTGCGAGCATCACTCTATTTTACGAAACTCAATAGGACTTTTGAAGCGATGGGGCTGATCACGGCGCTTTCCCAACGCCGCTGATGCGGCGCGGGGCGATGGCATGAACGGCTACGCCATGTGGCCGAAGCTGGGCTTCGAGGGCAAGCGATCTCCGGTCATCAGCCCGTGCCTCATCGGCTGGCTGAGCTGTTCCGGCACACCATGCGCCAGTCCGTCACCAGCACGTGGCTCGCCGGGGCGAAGGAATTCGCCAGAGGCACGCTCGGCGAGGTCGGCGAGGAAGTCCTCATCGAGGCGCTCGACACGGCCTTCGTCCGGATGAGCCTGAACCCGGACATGACCGTCGGGGAGTTCTTCAAAAGCCTCCACGACACCGCCCTGGTCACCGCCTTCACCTCCGCCCCCTCCTCCGCCGTCCACGGCGCGAACGCGGTGAGGGATGTGAGGGATGTGAGGGGGAGCAAAGGGGTGATTGAAGGGGAGACGAAGCTTTCGGAGCCGGTCGGACCTTCGTCCGGAGAGCCAATGGATCAGGACGCAGCAACGTCACCGGTGCCAGAAGTGATCAATCATTCTAACGCTACCAACGCATCAAAGGGTCGGATCACCATCCATGAGCGCGACGAGAATGTAGTCGTCAGTTCGTTCGAAGGGGATGCAGGAGAGGCGAGAATCGTCGCTGAAATGATCCAAGACGGCGACACGCTGATCTTGAGGGGTGTGCATATCGAGGGGAAGGGAACATTGAAAGAAGCGCTGGAAGCAGCACGGAATTTCGGACGTGAACAAGGGGCGAAAAGAGTCATTATCGAAGGAGGTCGCCGCACTACCGGAGCCAAACCGGGACACATTCCAAAACCACTTTCGATTGATACAGGGCTATGACAACACTCAAAATCACTTCATTCAGCAGAAATATCCAGACAGTGTCGCTTATCATGGCGATCAAGGAACATTCAAAAAGATCACTTTCCCGAGCGAAAGCTGAGGTAGAACACCTTATCGAAGGGGGAAGCATCATTTTGGAATTCAATAGTGAATTGGAAAGAGAAAAGTTCAGAGGCAAAGCAGAGGGATTCGGAGCAATCTGCGAATCGTAAAAACGGGCGGAAACGAAGCCCCAAGTCACTGAACCAGCCACGGAGGCAAGGTCATCAGCACGATCTGCCGCGAAAGCTGCTGCCGGAGTTAGAAGGGCCGCGAGCGTTACACCGCCATCACCACCGGGGGCGCACGCGCCTACGGACGCGACCGCCTGTGGCGGGAGATCCACAACCGGGGAGACAGGAGGAAGCTCATGTTCACCGCCGGAGGCATCGCGGCGGGGAAAAGTTCGGTCGTCAACGACGAGGTGATCGCGGCGCAGGACCTGGTCTATGACGCGACGCTCCGCGAAACCGGTTGGGCGATCCGTAACATCGAGAAAGCGCTCGAAAACGGGTGGGAAGTACAGATTGTTTATGTACAACGCCCGATTGAGTTGGCCATGCAGGGTGCTGTTGATCGGGCCGGGCAACAGGGACGCTCTTTTCCTCTTGCAGATCTCCCCGCCGCCCACCGCGACGCGCAGAGAAGCATCATCGAAATCGCCAAGCGGTTTGAGGGGAATGAAAACGTGAGGATCGGTTACTGGTTGAATGCTGGCACCCAAGGCGAGAAAGCAACCAAACTCTCATTGCATGAAATTGACAAAGGAGGAAAATACTCATATGAACACATCAGCCATGTCACTGACGCCAGAAGAACGGAAAGCTTGGCACGAAGCTACGAGGAAAGCGATTCTGAACGCATTCGGACCGCATCACGTGGAGCAGTCCTCGACGCCTTCCAGCGAGCAGTCGGAAGAAAAGACCTTTCCCGCGAAGTCCTCTCCGGACTCGCCGGAAAAGACCCGGAACTCCAGCGCATCCTGAAGGAGAGCGGGAGGTGAGAGACATCCGCTTTTCCGAGCAACCGGACGGCACCTACCAAGGTGCACGCCATTTCCCCGAATACCCGCATTTCCACTAGATAGCTAGTATTTATCCCGGCGAAGGTCTCTCCCGCCGCCGCCATCTTCGGCACGCGGAAGGGCATCTCCGCCTATGACGAGGCCATTTCCGCGGGAAAGACGGAGGCGGAGGCGCTGCGCCTCGCATGGACCTCCGGCGTCATGGAGGGCGCCATCACCGCCGCCTTCAACGCCGCCGGGGCGGGCGGCATCGAGAGGATCGCCGTCGCCGCCGCCCGGGAACAGTTCCGGCGGATACCTTCCCGCCAGGCGGAGACGGAGGTGATGCGGAAAAAAAACACGGCATATGTATTTTTCATGTCACGATGACCGTGCAAATCGGTATTGGGATGATGAAGCACCCTGTTTCCGAAGGATGACATATCCGGCGGGATCCGGTGTGACAGCTTTTCCTCCTGTCGTTGGCGGACTTCCGCTCATCACCGGCCGCCCGGCGGAGGAAAGGCCGTCCGCGGGCGTTGGGGGCGGTCCATGGCGATGGCGGTTTGGGTTTCCGCTTCCGCCTGGGGCTGCCTCCTCCAGCCCGCGGGCGGTCGTCAGCCGTGGCGGCACTCCAAAGGCCAATCCTTAACGGCATTGCTCCAAAGGCCGCCGCCATGCCATTCCCCATGACGCTTGCCGCGGCTGTGATGGCCCCCCTTCACTCCGGGATCTCCACGACCTGATAAAACAACCGCGGGTTCGCGCTACGGTCGATGGGGTGGGGGAATGACAGCGCCGCGCCCGTGCCCGGCTTTCCCGCCGGGAGGACGGTCCGGCTCCGCTCCTAGGCACCGTGTCAGCGGGCACCGCTGTTCATCCTCGTCGCCCGGGGAGGAAATGACGGCGGCGAACGGGGTTGGTTCACCAGGTTAACGGATTTTCCCTTGCTGACGGATGAGGTGCGGGATGCGGATTTTGGTTTTCTGCGTCAACGCAACGGAGGATGAGGCTGGAAAATAATAAAAGATTGCATAAACATCCATAAAGGATAGTATTGCGATACTCTAACGATGAATCTGAGCGAAGAACGGCTGACGGCGGCGCTGAAGCTGGTGGGCGGTCTGCTGACCCAAAGGCGGCAAGGCCCGTACCATCTGGTGGTGTGCGGAGGGTCCGCCTTGGTGGCGCGGGGGGTGATCTCCCGACCGACGAATGACGTGGATGTGCTGGCGAGGGTGATCCATGAGGAGGGAGTGGACGAGATCGCTCCGATGCCCTACCCGATGCCCCCCGAACTGGCGAAAGCGGCGCGGGATGTGGCGCATGAGATGGATCTGCAGGAGACGTGGTTGAACGGAAACGCGTCGCTGGTGTTCCCCGGCCTGGGTGACCTGCCGGAGTGGTTCTGGCGGGATGTGGAGCGGCGGCCGTATGGCATGGACCTGACGGTGGACTACATTTCGCGGCGCGGGCAGATCTTTCTGAAGGTGTATGCGGCGCTGAACCGTGAGGAGGAGCGCGACCTGGAGGACCTGCGGGCGCTGGCACCGGACAGGGCGGAAACGCTGGAGGCGGTGCGGTGGGTGCTGGAGAACATGACGACGCTGGGGCACCGGGAGCGGTTGCCACATCTGTTGGGGATATTGAGCCATGAAGACATCATTGCAAAAGTCGGGTGAGGAGCTGCTGGCGCGGACGCTGGATCTGCTGTGGCGGCAGTGGTCGTCGCTGGGCGTGCCGGGGAACCGTGTGTATGCCGGTGATGCGATGCTGGACCCGGAGGGGTTGCTGCTGGTGACGACTTCCCTCGGCAGACATGATTCCCGCCTGCTGGACATGGCGCTGGACTGGCTGCACGCGGAGGGCACCCGGATCAACGTGCAGCGGTTGAAGGGCCTGCGTGCCGCCATCCCCATGCCGGGAACCGCCGGCGGAGCGATGGAGGATGGCAGGGTGCTGGCCGCCCTGGCGGAGGTGCTGGCCGAAAAGGCGGTGATGCGGAAGTGGAGGGGACTGGATGGAACTGCAGGTGAGGAAGCCGGGGAGCCGGAGCCGCTTTTCCACTCCGGAAATGCGGCGGCCGCTCCACTGTCCGGGATGAAGACGGACCCGCGCTTCGCGAAACACGGGCTGCTGCGTCCGCCGTGGAAGCCCCGCGGCGCGTGCGTGCCACCGCCGCCGGACCGCCCGGCCAACCTGTTGCTGACCCTCCGTTCCTTTGTGGGGGTGAACGCGCGGGCGGAGATCCTCGCCTGGTTGCTGGCACGCGGGCACGGCCACCCGGCGGAGATCGCGCGGGACACGTGTTATTTCTCCAAGTCGGTCCAGGGGACGCTCAATGAGATGGAGCAGTCCGGCATGATCCTGTCCGGAAGGCACGGACGGGAAAAGCATTTCCGCCTGCGGACGCACGACTGGATGGCCTTCCTCGGTTTCCCGGAGGGGACCCACCCGCCCCGCTGGGTGGCGTGGCCGTGGGTGTACTACTACATCCGCCGTATGATCATGCTGCTGGACGGGTCCGGTGGAGCGGATGGGGTGTCCGGTCCGCTGGCGTCCATCCGGCAGCGGGATTTCCTGGAGGAGATGGCGCCATGGCTGTGGCGGTCCGGCCTGCGGACTGAGATGACGGCGGAGGCGGGGATGAAAGGCACGCGGCTGACGGACGCCGTGCTGGAGGATGTCGCGCGCCTGGGGGCGCTCATGGAGGCGGACTTCCGGGAGGGCGGGCCAGCGTGAAACGCGGCGTCTGCCCCCCATTCACTCCGGGATCTCCACGACCTGATAAAACAACCGCGGGTTCGCGCTGCGGTCGATGGGGTGGGGGAAGGCGAGCGCCGCGCCCGTGCCCGGCTTTCCCGCCGGGAGGATGTTCCACCGCACCAGGTCGCGGGAGGTCGCCATGCGGTAGTGGTGGCCGGTCCGGCTGGTGCAGGTGAGAGTGCCGGTGGGTCCGGAGAAATCATAGGCCGTCACCGTGGCCAGCCGTTCGCGCAGCGGCGCGTCCACCGCCAGCGGATACCCCATCGCCCGCAGGAAATTCAGGTCCGTCGTCTCATAGCGCGTCCATGACGGATGGTCGTTCGCGTAGGCGATGCCCGTGATGTGGGAAAAGTCGATGTAGGACCCGTTCGTGCCGCCCGGCCCGCTGATGGGCGGCATCTTCACCACCCGGCCATGGCGGTCGCGTGCTTCGAAATAAAGGCCCGTCTGGTTCCGCACGTTCTGCCAGCCAGCCGCCAGCGGGAAGCTGTTCACCCGGTAGCTGATGCCCAGGCTGTCCGGCGCGCCCAGCACCGGGTTCCCGTTCTGGTCGCGGTAGAGCGTGTCCACCAGCCGCGCCGTGACCCACTTTCCGCGCGGGTCCGATGCGGCATCCAGGAACAGCGAGCTGGCCGCGCCGAACGCGTGGTGCATCTCATGCCGGCCCAGCCCGCGGATGTTGGAGATGAGCGCGGCGGAGTTTCCGGAGTGCGTCGCGTTCACATCCAGATTCCAGCTCAGCGTCACATCGGACGCCGCGCCGGGCCGGTGGATGCCCTTCACGATGATGAGCCACAGCCCCGGTGCGGACACCTGCCCGCCCGTCT
Organism: Akkermansiaceae bacterium; assembly: GCA_019634595.1. Classification (NCBI taxonomy): domain Bacteria; kingdom Pseudomonadati; phylum Verrucomicrobiota; class Verrucomicrobiia; order Verrucomicrobiales; family Akkermansiaceae; species Akkermansiaceae bacterium. The sequence goes on along the minus strand of JAHCBC010000001.1, from coordinate 1,035,136 downwards.
CCGCGTGGCGGTGGTATTGGGACCACGTGGACCCTGCGGACGCGTAGCCCACCGTTTCATTGTCATTGATGGAAACGCGCACCACCGCGTCCGAGTCGAACAACGCGCCCACGTCATCCAGGAACGCCTGCATCTCCGCACGCGCCGCCGCGGACCATGGCTCCGTGAACCACTTGCTCCCCGGCTCGAACTCCGCGTTGAACCGCACCGCGGCGGACGCATGGGATGGCATGGCGGCGGAAAGCAGGGCGGCGGTCAGGATGTGGCGCATGGGATTGGATATTGGAGATTGGAGCGCGGACTTCAGTCCGCTTGGTTTTGCAAGGTCCGGATTCTCCGGGGCGGACCGTCGTCCGCGCTGCTGTCAGATCACGGCGCATACCTCACCCTCAGCCTCAGGAAGCGGCGGCCCGCCTTGTCATCGGACTCCGGATCGCGGAACAGCACGCGCGCCGTCGCCGCCAGGTTCACCGTGGACACCGGTGAGGTGGCCGCCACCGTCCAGTCCACCAGGTCATCGCTCGACATCAGCTCGTAGGTCAGGCCGGTGGCGTCCAGCGGGCGGGTGAACTCCAGCCCCGGCCTGCGGGTGGGGCCGTCCATGGACCACTCCAGCACCATCCCCGGCGCGTCGCCGTGTTTCGGCAGCGTGCACAGCGCGTATTCCATGAAGTTCGGCCTGCCATCCCCGTCCGCATCCCGGTCCCACGCGGACACCGCCGGGTCGCCCAGTTCCTCCTCCGTGAAAGCCATCGCCGCCCACGCCGCGTAGCCGCCCGGGGCGGGGGAGAGGGGTATGCCCGCCAGCGCGAAGTTGTCGAAGCGGTTGTTCCCACCCGCGCCGCCCGTGCCTGCGGAGAACTCCACCTTCAGCGCGAACAACGCGTTGTCCCGCGCACCGTCGATCTGCCTCAGGTCGAACTCCACCACCACCGGAGTGCCGTCCGGCACCGTCACCTGCCGCAGCGGCAGAAAGGTCGTGCCGTCCACCGTGTAGCTCCACGCCTGCGTCCCCGCGCCGGAGCCGGACCGTCGCGTCTCCACCGTCGCGGACACGTCCTTGTAGCCCGTCGTCGGCAGGCGGAACACCACGGCCGAGCCGATGGGGTTGTTCACCCGCAGGTGCCGTCCCGCCGCATCCGGCGTGCCGTCCCTGTCCGGGTCCTTCGCGTTTGCGCCCTGGAAATCCTGTCCCGTGTCCGTCAGGAATGCCGTCGTCGCGCCCGGCGTCGTGGAGATGGAACCACCCGTGCCGTGCGTTGGCGCCAGCGCATCCGCCAGCACCTGCGGGTTGAAGTTCCAGTAGTGCACCAGCGTGGACACCGGGCTGCCCGCCACCAGTTGCGCCGGTGCGGACCAGTGGGACCAGCGGCCCGTCGTATCGCGGTGCCTCACCCTCACGCGGTACGTTTTCCCTACCGTCACCGCGGACACCGGCGCCTCCAGAGCCATGCCCGTGCCCGCCGCCGTCCAGGACGGGGTGACCTCGTATTTCCTGCCCTCCGCCGCCGTGTAGCCCGCCACCCCCGGCGCGGAAATGCGGGCGATCCTCCACTGCGTCTCCGCGTGTGCGTTCGTCCCCGCATACGCGGATGAGGTGAAACGCAGAGCATCCACCGGGTGCCCCGGCTCCCCCGTGTAGGTGATCACCGGGCGCGACGGGATCGCCGCGTCCAGCGACTCCTTCAGCAGATACTGGTAGCCGTATCCCTGCTGCCTGCCGTTGTTCGCCGCCCAGTTCCCCCCGGGCCACGTGTCCGTCGCGTAGTCCAGGAAGTACTTCGCCATGTCGTCGAATCCGGCCGTGCCGCTGAACGCCGGGTCGCGCAGCCAGCGCGTCCACGTCCCCCCGTCATGGATGGAGTCCAGCGGCGAGCGGAAGAAATTTCCCCGGTGGTTCTCGGAGCCGCTCGTCCCGCCCAGCCCCGTCGCCGTCACGACCGTCCCCTTCGTCCGCGGGTGCAGGTTCCACATCGCCGCGTCCGCGTTCGCCCAGTTGTCCGTCGTCCCCGGTGGTGCCAGGATCTGCCGGTACTCATCCACCAGTTGGCCCATCTGCCCGCCCGCCGGATCCGCGTCGGACGCCAGCAGGTCCAGGATCTCCCGCGCCCGGTTCCGGAACTCCAGCGCCAGCTCCGGGTGATAGACCACCGCCCGGTGCTGGTCGATCGTGCCCGGCTTGTGCGTCTTCGCGATGAACATCATGTCCATGTCCCACGGGATGGGCACCCACCGGTTGTCCGTGGAGCGGTGGTAGAACAGGTGGTTCTCACCCGGCCGCAGGTCGATGTTGCCCAGCAGGCGGTTCAGCGAGTGGAACGTGTAGTAGCTCTCCATGTCCATGTTCGCCCGCCACCACGCCGCCGTCGGGATCGTCTTGCTGGACGTGTCGCGGAACGCCTTCCAGTCATTCGCATCCAGCGGGAAGCCGGGCAGCACCGTCTCCGGGTCGCCCTCGTTCAGCTCGATCTTGTAGATGTTCCCGTCCGGCAGCCCGCGTTCATCCAGGAATCCGCCGCCCACCTTCTCCACCGCCAGGTAGAGGCCCCAGAAATCGCCCGCGTATTGCCCGTCGATGGTGCCGCCCGTGGACACCGGGTCGCCCACCATCGTCCCCGCGGCGGGCGTTTCCACCGCGTTCCTCACCACGCGGAAATGGTAGTAGTGCGTGTGCGGTGCCAGTCCCCCCGCCAGCGTGTGCGCCTTCAGCGACATCGCCTCCTCCATGCCCGCGCTCCCGCGGTTCACCGGCACCCACGGGCTCGCGTTCGCGTTCGCGGAAAAGCCGCCCCATGTCTCCGCATACGGCACGCCGAAATGGTTCTTCGCCGCCAGGTCGCGCCCCGGGTTGAAGTAGAACCGCCACTTGTTCTTTCCGGACTGGTAGGTGGAGAACTGCCCCCGGTTCCGGTACTCGATGTTTTCATAAACCACCCCGTCCACCACCATCGTCCCGCGCATCCTCACCTCGCGGAAGGACGTGTTGTACTGGGAGTTTAGTACATCCGTGCCCGTCGTGATGAGCGTATAGACCGGGACGGAGGACAGCGTGGCCGGGGAGAACGTCTGCAGCGGTGTTGGGTTCGCGGGGATGACCGTGGACGGACGCAGCGCCCCCTTCCACTCCGGCAGACCGTCATACACATACCACGCGAAGTTCGGCTGCGCGTCATCCGCGAAGGGCGCGCGCGAACGGTTCCCCGGCGTGTCCTCGAAGACGATGCGGTAGCGCACCAGCCTGCGGTTCGCCTGCACCGTGCCCGGCACCACCACGCTGTGGACCCCGCCGCCCTGGTGCGTCATCGTCACCGGCACCCAGCCCGTCGCATACGCCGCGTCGGAGATGCGGATGTAGGAACCCGGCTCCACCACCTGGTACTCCAGCGTCACCGGCCCCACGCCATCCGGGTCCTGCACCGTCGCCGTCACCGTCACCGGCTGGCCGGACACGGGCTGCAGCGGCTGGTGGGACACCTGGGAGATCGCCGGAGGCGTCTGTTCCAGCGGTTTGTAAATGCTGTTGCGTGCCCCCGGCGTCGGCGCTGCCGGCACATATGCACCCATCCCCGCCGGTGCGCCGGACGCCCGCCACGCGCTCCCCTCGGAGTTGTCCAGCCCCGGGTGGATCAGCTCCGCGGACGCACCCTCGCCGTCGATCATGCTCGGCCATGGAAAGCCGAACTTGTAGCCCACGCTGTCCCTCAGCGCGCCGCCCGCATCGCGCAGCTCGATCATCTCCCCCGTGGAGTTCAGCTTCCCGCTCCACGGCCCCACCGCGCCCACGGAGAAGCGTGCCGTGATCGCCGCCGGATTCATCGCCACCACCAGATACCCTCCTGCGGAAATGTTCGTCCCCGCCGGGATCGTGAACGTCACCGCGTTCGCCAGCCGCCATCCGGACACATCCACCGCCGCCGCACCCGTGTTGTGCAGCTCCACGAACTCCTCCAGATCATGATCGTCCTCCGGCTTCGGGTGGAATTCGTTGATGACGATCTCGCCCCGCGCCGCCTGCGCCGCCAGCAGCAGCCCCAGCATCGCGCCCGTCACGTTTCCCGCAGGAGATATGGAAACCGGAATCCATCCGGAAATGAAGTGTCCTCTGGCCATGGTTCCGGCATTACCGGGACATGGATGACGCTTTTTAAAGCAAATACGGGAAAGGATCGAAAACAGCGGAAATCATACTATTCCGACCGTGGCAGCAGGTCGTGGCGGCAGGTCATGTCATAAAAAGATCAAAAACACGGACCAGAGGAGCATCGAATGGAATTGGAAGGAAACAAACCTCGGGAAAGCATGAGGTGATTGATCCAACCCAAAGCCAATCCCCACACGCTCCCCATGAAATCATATCTCCTCGCTTCATTGGTCGCCGCCCTGTCCGCGATTCCAGCCAGCGGTTCCATCCTCATGCTCGACTTCGGGCCGACTGTCGTCGCGGGCGCCGACCGGTTGAACAGCCCCTATCACACCGTGGCGGGCGCGGGTTTCACCGACACCTCATGGAACACGATCGAGAAAGTGGACGTCAGTTCCCTGAGCTGGTCGAATGGCGGCAGCGCCACCGGAGTCACGGTCAACCTCGGCGTCGCTCCCGCCACCGGCACACCCACCGTGGTGAACTACGCCACCGCGCCGAACTCATCCAGCGCGCTGGGCACCCTGTGGCCATCAGGCGGGGGCATCTACGCGGCCACCTCCGTCGGCCGTGACGGCATCTTCGGCGTGTCGGGCCAGAGCCTCGGCATCCAGGTCACCGGTCTGGCGGCGGGCATCTATGAAATTTTCATCGTCGGCAGGAACACCAACACCAGCACCACCATCGCCAACTCCTACGTCGGAGCCGGAGTGGAGGGGCAGAACTTCGACTTCTCCGGCCTGACGCCTGTCACCATCAACTACTCCAACCTCACCAACACCACGGCTTGGATCGAGGGCGTGAACTACTCGAAGCACACCATCACCCTCGCCGCCGGGCAGGCCCTCAACATCGCCACCCAGGGCACGGATACGGACAGCCAGTTCCGCGGCTTCATGAACTCCATCCAGATCGTCCAGCAGGTGCCGGAGCCATCCGCCGCCATGCTGTCCGGCGCGCTGCTCCTGCCACTGCTCCGCCGCAGGCGCATCTAACGTGGCGGCGATCACCGGTCGCCGTCTTCTTCTCCCATAGAAGCCACCACCGGTCGCCGTCTTCCCACACCCACCCACTGGTCCGCACGACCCATCTGCGGATCCACAGGCGAACTACGCCCCCGCATCCCGCATCCCGCATCTTCTCATGAAACTCCCCGCCACCGCCGCATTCCGGTCTTTCCTCATCCTCTCCGCCATCCTCATGGCGGGGCACGCGGCCGCCGCCACGCTCGCCGTCAACTGGGGCGGCGACTACGGCACCGGCAACGCCTTCGAGCCGAACGGCTTCACCGGCGGCCAGCCCGGCCAGCTCAGTCCCTCCTCCAACTACTCCGGCACCAGCTCCGTCTTCTACGGTGACGCCCGCTCCTTCATCGGCGGCATCTACCAGGGAACCAGTACCACCCTCGGCATGGTCGTGAACAACGGCAGCCTCGACCGCATCGAGCTGAAAGGCTCCGACGCCTTCACCCCGGACCCGCAGAACAACACCGGCTTCCTCCTCCTGTGGAAGCAGCAGGACTTCCTCAACGGCATGCACACCGGCGAGGTCGGCTTTGACGCCACCTCGTCCGTCCGGCTCAACATCACCACCTACGCCGGGCAGACCGCCGACAGCGGCCGCCTGGTCCTGCGTGCGGGCGGGCAGTACTACATTTCCTCCCGCATCTACACCGCCACCGGGGACCAGACCACGGCCAACATCACGGCCCTGAGCTTCTTTTCCTACAACCCCGCCGCAGACATGAATGTCAACGGCGACGGAACCCCGGCCGCCATCGCCTCCGGAGGCGTCATCCCCGGCGTCACCGAGGTCGGCTTCTACTTCGAGTCCGCGGGCAACAGCAACGCCGTCCGCATCCAGGACTTCGAGGTCAGCCTCGTCACCGTGCCGGAGCCATCCGCCGCCGCCGCGCTGGCCGGTCTGCTGCCATCACTCCTCCTCATCCGCCGCCGCCAGGGCTTTCGTTGGCAGGGACCGCATTCCATGCGGTCAGGCGGGGTAGAGCCACTGCCATCCTCCGGTCCCATCCTGCCGCAAGACGCCTTCATATCATCTGCATGGAACGTCGTGATCCATGCGGCATCGCGGGATTTCATCCTCCGTCCCCAACCGGACCGCATGGAATGCGGTCCCTGCCTTCCGGCCCGCCGCCGCAACGCCTGATTCCATTTTCCAAAACCACCACCCATATTACCCGAAGTTCATGATCCCCGGAAAAATTCTGCCCGCCCTGCTGCTCTCCGTCGCATGGCCCCACCACGCCCACGCCCAGGAGGAAATCAGCGGCCCCGAAAAACTCGCCAACGGCACCTTTGACGAAGCGGGGCAGGGGGATGAGGTCCCATTTTCCGGCTGGGCCGGACGCGCCAGCCAAGGCGGCGAATACACCTTCTCACTCGCCGAAGGAAAGACTGGCAAGGCCGCGAAAATCTCCGGCACAAAGGCGGGCCGCGCCCACCTCTGCTACAACGGCGGCTTTCCCGCGAAGGCAGGCGAGGTCCTGCGCATCCGCTTCTGGGCGAAGACCGACAACCTGAAGGGCGGCATCTTCGCCAACCTCGAGGGCGAGCCGGACAACAACGGCTGGCACAAGATCAACATCGGCTCCTCCACCGACTGGCAGCAGTACGAAACCCGCGTCACCGTGCCAAAGGGTGCCAATGGACAGGAGGAGCCGAAGATCGGCCTCTGGTTCTACCACTTCGGCACCGGCGACTTCTACCTGGATGAGGTCAGCGCCACCATCGTCACGCCGGATGACGGAAAGCGCGCCCAGCGGGAGGTTGCGGAGATCCGCGCCTGGGGTGACGCCTACGGCACCGACGGCGGGGTGAAGGCCGCCATCGACCAGCTCATCGCCGGGGCGGGGGAGGTGACCACGCTTGCCAAGGTGCGGGAGATCCGCGGAAAGGCATACGACATCATCAGCCGCCACCAGGGCGCGGAGGGCGGCTTCGCCGTCGGCATCACCACCGGCCTCGCGCAGGTCTTCCTGGATGAGGACTACCACGGCGGCTTCGGGAAATCCCTGAACATCGCCCTCGCCCGCAACGAGAGCGAGGGAGCGCAGCTCGCCGTCATTTCCACCGGCACGGAACTGAAAGGCGCAGCCGTCACGCTGGATGGCGACCTCGTTTCCGCCACCGGGAAAATCCCCGCGTCGAAGGTGAAGATCGACCTCGTCGGCTTCGTGGACACCACCGAGGGCAAGCGGCCCTACCAGTCCACCAAGCTCGGCTGGTGGCCGGACCCGCTGCTGCCGAACGGAGCGTTCGATGTGAAGGCGGGGGAGGTCCAGCCGCTGCTCGTCACCGTCACCACGGACGCCACCACCGCACCCGGCCTGTATGCCGGCGGCCTCACCATCGCCAGTGGCGGGAAGAAAATTTCCCTGCCCATGAAGGTGCGCGTCCATCCGTTCACCCTGCCGGTGAAAAGCACGCTCACCACCCTCGTCCTCGGCAGCGGCGAGGAAAACGTCAGCAAGTTCTACGGCGCGGACCCCGGCGGGAAATTCGCCGACCGCATGGTGCTGGAGGCTTCCAAGCTGCGCATGCCACCCGGCGGCCTGCTCAACGGCTGGGGGTGGAAGACCCCCGGCGTGCCGAAGAAATCCGGCGGCGGCTATGACTTCGCGAAGCTCGACCGCTGGATCGACATCATGAAGCCCTACGTCACCCGCTTCCCCATCGTCACCGTCCCGCGCTTCCGGAAGTTCGGCGGCGGCGAGTATGATGACGCCTTCAAGCGCGACCTCGATGATTTCCTCAGAGCCTACGCCCGCCACCTGAAGGAAAAGGGCATCTATGACGCCGCCGTCTTCTACAACCTGGACGAGGCGTCCAACCACGAGAGCCTGCGCGAGTGGGATGTCTGCAAGGAGATGTACGACCTGTCCAAGAAAGCCCTCCCCGACATGCCCGTCATGCAGTGCCTCAACGAATTCAAGGGCGTGCAGGCCCTCTCCGGCCACGCCGACATCTGGGATCTCTATAACGGCCAGTATGAACAGGCCGGCGGACCGGAGCAGCTCGCCAGCGGCCATGAGATCACCCTTTCCGTCTGCATGTGGCCCAGCGAGCGGCCCAACATCTTCGTCGAGTATCCGCTGGTGGACGCGCGCATCCTGCCGTGGATCTGCTACCGCGAAGGCGCGAAGGGCTTCGAGTACTGGGACCTCTGCCAGACCTGGCCCGCCAACGCCGGGAACCTGGACTGGTGGAAAGCAGGCGGCACCCGCACCACGTGGAAGCTGGTGAAAAACCACGGCGACGGACTCCTCCTTTACCCCGGCCCGGACGGCACACCGCTCAGCAGCCTGCGCATGGAGGCCCTCCGCGACGGACTGGAGGACCACGATTACCTCGCCCTCCTCGAAAAGCGCGGCGGCCCGAAGGCCGAGGCCCTGCTGAAGGAAGCGAAGGAAGTCCTCGTCACCGGCGTCACCACCTATGACACGGACCCCGCGAAGCTCCTCAACCTCCGCGAGCGCATCTCCGCCGTCCTCTCCGCCCGCTGATCTTTCCGCCGTACTTTCCACCCACGCAATGAGCCGTCAGACAGCCATCGCCATCGCCGCCCATCCGGACGACATCGAGTTCAAGATGTGCGGCACCCTCCTCCTGCTCCGCCGGGCAGGATGGAACATCCATTGCTTCAACCTCGCCACCGGAAATGGCGGCAGCACCCTGTATGATTCCGCGCGCACCACGGAGATCCGCGCGGAGGAGGCCCGGGACGCCGCCCGCCTCATCAGCGCCACATGGCACCCGCCCATCACGGATGACATGGAGATCATCTACGGCAGCGCCTTGCTGCGGAAAGTCGCCGCCGTCATCCGGGAGGTGCGGCCCGCCATCGTCCTCACCCATCCGTTGCAGGACTACATGGAGGACCACATGGAGACCGCGCGGCTCGCCGTGTCCGCCGCCTTCACCCACACCATCGCCAACTACGTCACCGATCCACCGCTGCCGTCGTATCCGGATGACATCGCCGTCTATCACTGCATGCCCCACGGCGCGTGCGATCCCATCCGGCGGCCCGTCATCCCCAGCGCCTGGGTGGACACCACCAGCGTCCACCGCCAGTCCATGAAGGCGCTCGCCTGCCACCGCAGCCAGCGCGAGTGGCTGGACGCCACCCAAGGCATGGACGACTACCTCCAGTCCATGGAAGACCACGCCCGCCACATGGGCCGCCTTTCCGGGGCATTCGACCTCGCCGAAGGCTGGTGGCGCCACCAGCACGACGGCTTCTCCCGCCACGACACCGACCCCCTCGCCAACGCCCTCGGACCCGCCTACCTCCCCAACCCCCACTTCCGTGGCTGCGGCGTCCCGCCGCAATGGAGCGCAGCGACATAGCGGGCCAACCATCCATTTCCGCCCGCAAACCGTGGTTGCGGCGTCACGCCGCAACTCTTCTCCATAGCACCCGCACGGAGCGCGGACTTCAGTCCGTCCCACAGCACCCGGAACCCCAAACCCCAGCCACCTCCATGCGGACTGAAGTCCGCGCTCCATCCCACCCTCCCCAAGCGACGGCGGGACGCCACAGCCACGATCCCAAACCTCATCCCCCAATCCGCGGAATCCTTTAATCCCATAATCCGCGCTTAAAAAAACCGCCACCCACCTCCGACCCCCATCACCAACCCCACCCACCCATCTTCCCTTCAACATTCAATGTTGGGCGTTCGATGTTCGATGTTCATCTCCCACTTCTCTTCACTTCGATGTTCAATGTTGGACGTTCGATGTTCAATGTTCCCCCAATCTCCATGATCCCACGCACCACCAAGCCAGTCCACGAACAGCTCGAATGCTCAGACGGCACCGAATGGGTCTCCTGCAAGCGCATCCGCGGGGATGACTTCGGCTGCATCTGGCACTTCCACCCGGAGCTGGAGATCACCCTTGTCCTTTCCGGCGGGAGCTGCCGCCGTGTCGGTGACAAGATCGAGAACCTCCACGAAGGCGACCTCACCTTCCTCGGCTCCAACCTCCCGCACGACTACCGCAACGACCGCATCCCCGGCACCAGGTTCCGCCCTGTCGATGCCCTCAACATCCAGTTCCACCCCGACTTCATGGGCACCCGCTGGTCCTCCCAGGGCGACACCGCCCCCCTCCAGCGCCTCCTCCACCAGGCCGCCGACGGCTTCCGCATCCTCGGCCCCACGCGCGACCGCATCCAGGCCGCCATGCTGAAAATGACCGGCGTTTCCTCCCTCCGCCGCATGATCCTCCTGCTCGAAATCCTGGAAGATCTCTCCACCTCGCCCGATCTCGAAACCATCTCCTCCTACGGCTTCACCCCGGAGGTCGTCCACTCCGACGGCGAGACCATGTCCGCCATCTGCAACTTCATCCAGGACCACATCGGCAGCCCCATCTACCTCTCCGACATCGCCCGTCACCTGCGCATGAGCGAGATCACCTTCAGCCGCTACTTCCGCTCCCGCACCGGCAAAACCTTCCCCACCTACCTCAACGAAATCCGCATCTCCCGCGTCTGCCGCCTCCTTGCGGAGACCGACAAGCCCGTCGGCGAGATCGCCTGGGACTGCGGTTTCGACTCCATCGCCAACTTCCAGCGCCAGTTCAAGCGCATCCAGGGCTGCACGCCCAAGGCCTACCGCCACCGCATCGCCGGACTCCATGCACCCGCCGCCGGACCCGTCGGCACCGTCCTCCTCAACCCATGATCAGATACAACGTCGGACTCGTCGGATACGGCTGGGTCGCCTCCGCCCACATCCCCGCCATCAATGCCAGCACCCAGGCCCGTGTCACCGGCCTCTACTCATCGCGCCCGCACGATGAAAAGGAACTGGCAGCCCGCCACGGCCACCCCATCCGCACCTACGCCACCTACGCGGACATGCTCGCGGATCCTGACATCCACGTCATCTCCATCTGCAGCTTCGCCGGTCTCCACGCGGAGCAAGCCATCGCCGCCGCCCATGCCGGAAAGCATGTCATCCTGGAAAAACCCATCGCCCTCAACTGGATCGACTGCCTGCGCATCGGCGCCGCATTTGAAGAGAACAACACCAAAGCCTGCGTCTGCTTCAACGGCCGCTTCTCCGGGCAGTTCACCACCATCAAGGCCGTCATCGACCAATGCCTCCTCGGTGACCTCCACTACGCCGAGGTCGACTACTACCACGGCATCGGCCCGTGGTACGGCCAGTTCGAGTGGAATGCGAAGGCCAATGGCGGAGGCAGCGCCCTCCTCACCGCCGGCTGCCATGCCGTCGATGCCATGCTCCTCTGCATGGGCGGCGACGTCGCCTCCGTCACCAGCATGTCCACCCGCTCCCGCAGCCCCATCTTCGCCCCCTACGAATACGACACCAGCAGCGTCACCCTCGTGAAATTCCGCGACGGTCGTGTCGCCAAATGCTCCGCCATCGTCGATTGCCTCCAGCCCTATTATTTCCACACCCACCTCTGCGGCAGCGAGGGCAGCCTGCTCGACAACCAGTTCCATTCCATGAAGCTCCACACCGACAAGTCCCGGTGGAGCAACCTCGCCATGACCATGATCGGTTCCGGCGACGTCCACGACCACCCCTTCCAGCGCCAGTTCCAGGCCTTCTTCGACGCCCTCGACCGCGGCCAGCACATGCCCCTCACCGATTTCGCCACCGCCCTCCACACCCACCGCATCGTCTTCGCCGCCGACGAATCCGCCCGTACCGGTATGCCCGTCGCCACCGAAAGGTAGCGTCGTGGCTGCGCCACGACGGTTGGGTAGATTCACCATCACCCCGCGACTCCGCATCCTTCTCACGCTCCATCAAAGAAACAAGCGGAAGGATGAGATGACGTCTACCCCGCCGTCATGGCGCAGCCATGCCGCTACCGACCCATCTCCTTATTCCGCGTCGTCTCCTTGTTATGGATCGTCCAGAACCTCGCCCACCAGCCCTTCCTTTCGCGTGGGTCCACATCCGGATACCCTGCCGCGACCGAACCGAGGAAAGGCCACTCTTCCCACGCTTCCACCAAACCCGCCCGCTCCGGATTCCTGAAAACATAAAGCAGCACATCCTCGAACGCCTGCGGATTTCTCTCACTCTCCACCAGCACGTGGTCGAATGCCTGTCTCTGGAGTTTCATATCCCGCTCCCGCAGCAATCGGTTCCATCCCCTGCGGAAAAACTCCACCGCCGCCACCTGGTCCGAGTCCGCCGACGTCCCCATCAGGAGGAAATGCCCGTGATCCGGCATCAGGCAATAACCCGCACAGACCAGCGCGTATCGGTGGCACGTATGGATCAGCAGTTCCCGCACGCGGAAATGCATCGCCTCATCCAGCCATCCACGCTTCCGTCCATCGATGGTCATTGTCCAGTGAACCCACGCGTGCCCTCGATACCACGCCGCAGGCAGCCGCTTCAGTTCATCCGGGGGTTCGTCACGCAGGGGCATGGAAAATGGAAGGTCGCTTCATGGCGTTGCCATGGTGGCGATGAGGATTCACCACCCGCTTGGTTTTCCACAACCGCATTCTTCACGAATCTGTATCCGTAGCGTCCACCTAGCGCCGTCGCAGGGTAGCGTCGTGGTCGCAGGGTAGCGTCGTGGTCGCAGGGTAGCGTCGTGGCTGCGCCACGACGGCGGGGGAGATCCACCATCATCCCTCGATTCCAATCCTGGCTGAGATCCCATCGAGTGAAAAATCATGCTCCAACGCCAGGTGACGCCCACCCAGCCGTCATGGCGCAGCCATGCCGCTACCCAACACCATCATCTCACGCCTCTCTCACCCTCAAGAGCCTCCTGCATCCACTCCCGGCATGCTTCCACCAGCAACCCATCCACCTCCGCGAAGCGGTTCTCATCCACATCATCGTAGGCATAGTAGAGGCTCATGATATACTCAATGCCGTGGGAATCCCCCACATATTTCTTGATCCGTTGATCCAGGTGGAAATGACGATCAACCTCGCTCACCACACGGGCCGCACCAACCTTCGGTCCAACGGTTCCCGCCGCGACATCACCGATATATCGCCGCAGCAGATACCAGATGATGCCCTCCTCATTCTCCGGAGTGATGATCCCGAGATCCCCCATCGCCGCCAGGTAGGGGACACTCAGTTCCGAAAGCTGCTTCTCCGCGAAAAATGCCACCTCCGCCAGCCCGGGAGAGTAGATGCCCGCATCCAGCGCCGCATCCGCCGCACGGAACAGATCATCGGCATTCGCCAGTCTCGCCCGGAGCCGAACCGCCTGCAGCTCCAATTCCTGCAAAGCGGTCACCGCCGCCGGAGAGGGGAGACTGGAATCATCCGTGCTCATGCTTGACCACGATTGGACGGGGAACTGCCCGTATCGTCGATGTTCTTTTCGTGGCGTAGCGTCGTGGCTGCGCCACGACGGCGGGGGAGATCCACCATCATCCCTCGATTCCAATCCCGTCTGAGATCCCATCGAAAGGGAAATCACGCTTCAACGCAGGTGACATCCACCCAGCCGTCATGGCGCAGCCATGCCGCTACCCGGGCGATCCACTCCGGAGACAGGTTACGGCTCCACAGGGAGGCGTTCCTTGTCATTCACGAACACCCGTCCCGGCATCCGCAGATCCACGGCATCGCCTTTGGAGAAAGAACCGAAGTTCCGGTCATTCACCCGCAGCACGCCGCCCTCGTAGAGTATCTGGAGTTTCTCTCCATCCACGCGGATCCGGGTGCTTGAAAAGCTCCAGCGGCCGACGCTTGGCAGCATCCACGTGATGCCGGCAGCCTCTTTCTTTGTCCCTGGAAAGTTCCTCTGGGAGACATGACGGTTGAGGACGTCCTGGGTTTCCATATCATACTTGCGACGCGCCGAAATAATGGCGTCGAACATACCATCGAGTTCTCCCATCACTCCCTCTGACGTTTTGCGGAACGCATCCAGCGTCTCTTTCTCGGTGGCATCGGTGGTCGATCCGGCCTTGTCCCGCAGACCCTTGTCCACGGTTTCGGACACCTGCTTGGCTCGCGGTGCCTCCGTGATCGCCTTGGGGTTCTGATGGAAATATTCGACCAATCTTGGCAGCACGTTTCCCGCCGCCTTGCGATCCTCCGCGGACGCATCCGGATTGTTGAGAAGCTGGTCCAGCGGGATGATCGACACCCACATCTCGTCCACAGCATCATCCTTCAACTGGTCGATCTTCCCTGAATCGATCAGAGTCACATGAAATCTGTTGTGTCCGCCCCTGATCAAGGCGGCCTGCTGTTGGCCGACTGTCACCCCCTTCTCAAATGCCCCGGCGTCGCCCTGCCGTTTTCCCAGCCAGAAGCCGCCCGCGCCCACCAGGATGACACCCGAAAGGATCGCGGAGTATTTCAGAGCGGGATTCATGGGATCTTCGTGAAGTGAGCGTCCACGATCACCGGCAAATCCACCCATGTCACGGAGCATCTCCCGTTTCATCACCTCCCCCTTACCCTCCCCACCGCCCCGACCAGCCCCCGTCTCCACGCCTCCGCGAAGGTCCGGAACGCATCCGCGCTGTGGGAGAACACATCGTGCTTCGGCATTTCCCGCAGCTTGTGCGCTCCGCCGGAGAGCCATAAAAAGTGTCGGTGGTCTTCCCTCGGACCACCTACTCCTCCATCCCGATCCCGGCCGACGTGGCGAAGTGATCCACGAACGCAGGCACATGCCGGGAGAGCCTCTTGAGAACCGCGCTGACGCTTTCCTTCCTCGCCTCCGCGATCTCATTGAGACGGCGTGCGACCAACATCGGTGCGATGGCAAAGAGTGTCAGAAGAAACTCGGAGGGATGCACGGCTTTGATTCTGGCCGTCTCCAGCGATTCGCTGGGAAAGTCCTTCAGGTTGAAGGTGACGATGACCTCCGCGCCGGTCCGCAGTGCCGCCTGGACGACATGGGCGTCTTTCGGATCAACTCCGTCGGGGCATACGGCGAGATGCAAGGACGCTGCGGACGAGTCCGGAAAGTGCTTTGTCACCATGGCCCGCCATCGATCGGAAATACCGCTCTCCCAGCCGAGCTTGCCATGAGCACGTTGCGTTTCGTCGAGAATGATTTCCGACCAGTAGGGGAGATAAAGTCTCGGCGTTTCCGCGAGACGTAACAGCAGGTCACAGACGCTGATGTTGGCCAGCACACAGGCGTCCAGCACCACGGCGAAGTCAGCCTTCATCCTGCGGCTCCTGATCGTAGTATCCTGCCTCGGAGGTCATCCTTGTGATGTCGTCCAGAGCGTGCCGCCGTTCCTGGTCCCGCTTCGCGCCATAGGCGGCGACATCGCCGAACTGAACCCTCCGATGCGTCCCGACGGTGTGATAGGGGATCTCCCCGTTCTCCAAGAGACTGACGAGATGCGGACGGGAAACCCCGAGATGATCCGCCGCCGCCTGGGTGGTCAGCACCTCATTTTCGGGTATCAGGAGCATGGCGCGGCCTTCGCGCATTCCGTTCACGATCTGGCGTAGAACCTTATAGATCGCATCCGGAAGCTGCAGTTGCTCGCCGGAGCTTCCGACCAGAGCGGGGACTCCTTTCTGGTTCATGGCCGCCGCCAGCATGTCCAGACGTCCGCGGTCTTTTCCGCTGAGTTGTTGGGCACTGAGCCGCCTTTCCTGGAGGTTCGAGATCATCTTCGTATACAAATACTACACCGTTCCGCTACCGCGTATAGTCGAAATAAACGAAAATAGCCGAAAATAAAGGTAATTGCCATCACCTCCCCCTTACCCTCCCCACCGCCCGCGGAACCCTCTCCATCCCACCACCCACCGCCCCCACCAGGCCCCGCCTCCACGCCTCTGCGAAGGTCCTGAACGCATCCGCCGAGTGCGAAAATACATCATGCTTCGGCATTTCCCGCAGCTTGTGAGCGCCGCCGGGGGAGGTGTCGCGCTGGTAGCCTTCCAGGCAGGCGACGCCGCTGGGGTAGTCCTCCTGCGTGTCCGCCGCGGCGTTGTGCGGTGATCCATCCGCATTCCGCGGCGTGTCGCAGTGCGTGCGGTGGAACCAGCAATGCGGCAGCAGGTCGCGCACGTAGCCGATGCCCAGCCAAACATCCGGCGTGCGCGGGATGACCACGATGTTGTCCAACCCCGCCGCGCGCAGCTCGCTGACGTAAGTTTTCCCCGTCCCGCGGTCGCGCGTCTCCGCATCGTGCGGCAGGTGGTGCGCGGAGATGGGCCTGCGCCACTTCGCCTCCCACTTCCGGATCTGGTCCGGCAGCGCGGAGCCGGGCAGGCCCTCCGCCTCGAACCAATCCAGCACCAGGAACCACCGCCCCACCGGCTGGATCAGCCACAGCGCGGAGTAGTCCGACAGGCCGATGTCCCAGAACGTGAAAAGCGGGTGCTGCGCCTCCATGCCGAAGTCACACACCCGTCCCGCCACACGCAGGTCCGCCATCTGCCTGCCATAGATCGCGCCCTCATGGATCGCCTGGAACGCTTCGCCCGCTGTCGATGGAAATTCCTTTTTCATGCCGTGTCCTTGTTCCAGGTGTTTGTGGTCGTACCAAAGCATCTGCCCCGCCGTGCAGGTGATGCCGTGCTCCGCGTGGAGCTGTTGGAAATACGCCTCCGTCTCCGGCCGCAGCGCGTGCCGCCCGGAGGGCAGCGTGTAGCGCGGGTCCTGCCACCACGGGAAAAAGTGGAAGCGGCTCTGGATGCTCGTCAGGTTCCCGTCGTCGTGGCGCATCGCGTTGTTCAGCAGGCGGAAATGCTCGCCCATCTTCCCTCCCTCGTGCGTGCTCTCGATGTTGCGCACGTTCCCCGGCGTCAGCGCGTTGAACGCCCCGTTGATGATCTCCCGCGCCTTGATCGGCGCCCAGATGGCCGTCTTCCCAAGCTCGGAAATATGCACCCGCTGTGGCGTCGTCCCGCGCAGCGAGGTCGAGCACCGCGCCACCGATCCATTCCCGAACGCCAGCTTCCGCGCCGATGGTGAAAGCAGCGGCACCGCCTTCTTCACCAGCCTGCCCAGCCGCCACGTCTCCGGGTGGATGTCGCCGTTGTCCAGGTGCTCCCACGCCGTGCGCAGCATGTGCAGCTTCGCCTCCGCATCCTCGATCGTGTAGTCGATGATCCCCGCCGTCAGCCCGCCCGGCGTGAAGATCAGGTCATCCGCATACAGCACCTCGATGAACGTGGAGAAGCCCAGCTTCCGTGCCTTCAGCACATGGTTGCAGTACCACATCCGGTTGTAGAAAGCGCGTTGCGCCACATTCGGCCGGAAAGGAATCAGCACCCCGTCCGCATCGCGGATCGTGTAAAGATGGTTCAGTCTCCAGGCACGCGAAGCCAGTGGGGTCGAGGAAAGGTTCATGGATGGAGAGGGGAACATCGAACATCGAACGTCCAACATCGAATGTTGAAGGGAAGAATAGCGGGGAGGGAGATCTCCCGTCGCGGCAGCGTCATGGAGTGCGGCAGCTCTCTGCCGCTTTGGGGTGGGAGATCAACAGGGGGGAGGCATCAGGATTCAGAGAAACGCGGCGGTCCGTGATGCGGAGGGGGCTGTTTCTGTTAGGTGGAGATGGTCCCGCTACTGATAGCGGCAGAAGACGGCCCCACTCCATGACGCTGCCGCGACTGGGGCGATCCCCACCCGCCCCTTCTTCACTTCGATGTTCGATGTTGGGCGTTCGATGTTCAATGTTCCTAAAGCTGATCTTCCGGCAGCGGCCCGTGTTGCGGCAGCGTCTCCAGCGCGCGGGCCATCTGTTTCAGCAGGCTCGTCTCCGGGTCCTGGCCGGAGAGTTTCAGGTCGATCTCGATCGCCTTCAGCGGGTCCAGCTTTTCCAGCCGGGTGGAGGCGGATGTCCTCGCCACCGTCTTGATCAGGTCCGCGTCGCGCCCGCCCTCCGGGTCCAGCGCCGTCAGCGGCGTGCGGACAATCCGGGCGAGGAAACGGCGGATTTCCAGCAGCGTCAGCGTGCTTTCATCCGCCGCCCGCGCCTGCACCGCGTCGATGTAGGCGGCCACCTCCGGCTGCTTGCGGAGCTTCGCCGCGTTGCTGCGTGAGCTTAGTGATGTGCCTTTGTAGCCCGCCGCCAGATACGCCGTCACCAGGCAGTCGCCCGCCAGCACCCGGTCCGCGAACATGCGGTGGCGCGGTCTTTGCGGCGGCATCGGGGGATCATCGGCGGCGGACATGGGCGGCAGGGAAGGGGGTTGGGTCAGCGGAAATGGCCGGTGGTGGAGCTGGTGACGCGCTTGAGGATCCGTTGGAACTTCTCCCGGCCCTCCTCCGTGATCTTCACCACCAGCTTCGTCCCGGGCAGCGCCTCATACTCGAAGTACGGCGTCCGCCGTATATGATTGCGCACCGCCCAGTAGGACTGCCCCACGTGCAGGGAAAGCTGCATCAACCGCATCTTCCCGCCCGCGCGGAGCAGGGTCATCATCGACGCGAACGCGCCCAGCGACACATTCTCCACCGTCAGGGCCGCGGCCAGCGCCACCGGGTCAGGATTCGGGGCGGAGGGATCGGCGTCGTGGCGGGCAGGCATGGCAGGTCGGGGAATGGCTGATAGGGGGGCAGGCGGGGTGAATGCGCCTGATCTACGGTGACTGCCGTAGAGTGTGGGAGGAACGTCCCGCATCCTACCCCATCCGTCCCGCGCGCGCGATGCGGGGATGTTCCCGAGTTGTTCCGTAAGGAGGGAGGACACTCCTGTCCTCCGGCTGCAACAGGAGCCCAAAGCAAAGAGTATCCTATGAACAAACAGGTCTTTTCTTGTTCGCCAATGCCGTCGGAGGACAAGAATGGGAGCGTAGCGGACATGGCGGCTCTGCCGCAATGTCCTCCCTCCTTATCCATGGAATCTTGTTGCATCCTCCACCTCCCGGCATGATGAAACACCATGCCCTACACCTTTGAGGAGGATGACGAGGTCATGCAGGCCTACCTGGCCGAGTATGACCTTGCGGATCCCGCCGTCCCCACCGGCCACCGGACGAAGATCCTCAACCTCACCTCCTCCATCCGCCAGGCGAAGCGGCTCGACTTCGACGGCAGGGCGAAGGCGCTCGCCGCCATCGGGAACCTTGAGCGCCGCCTCGCGGAGATCCGCGTCTTTTTCCCCTCGGAGCACGCCGGGTATAACCGCCTCATCGACACCCTCGTCACCGCCCTCGCCACCCTCCAGCAACGCGCGGAGGAAAAGTTCCCGGCCGACGCCTGATCCCTGCTGCACCCCCGTTTTTCCTCCCGACCGCCCGTGTTTCGGGGTGGAGATCTCCGTTCGGAAAATCCCCGCCTGCATCCGCGGAGCCTCACGCCAGTATGATCACGAGGGCGGTGCCCACGAAAAGCGAAACGGCGAGGAACAGCAGGAAAATGACATCTCTGAAAATGGCCAAGGAACCAACCATGGCCCCGATCCCTAACACATGAGAAGAAAATCGGCCTCCGGACCGATATGACGCCGCATTATCACGTATTTTCCGAAAAGCGGGTCGGTGAAGTAGCGAAGGTCGTGAGACCTTCGGCAGTAGGGAAGTCCATGGGGAACCGATGCATGTCCATCATCACCCGTGCACCCCGCCGAATCTCTCACGAGATTCGCTACACCCCGGACTTACTGCCCGCGAGATCATCCACCGCCAGTGTCCACTTCACTCCCTCTCCCTCAGATCCAGCACCGTGCAGCGGTCCAGCAGCCTGCCGATGATCGGCGACGCATTCATCGCGGAGATCACCGGGAGGAATGTCTCCGGGTGGTCATTCGCCGTCCATGCCATCGGCAGGTGGTGGTTCAGCCGGTGGTCCAGGATCTGGAAAAGCTGGCTCTCGAACGCCGCCGTCCACTCGTTCTTTCCCAGGTCATCCAGAAACAACCATGGGGCCGTCAGGCACTCCCGCAGGTGCTCCCGCGCCAGCGCGGAAATCTCCCGCTCCCGGGACATGCGGTCGTGCGCCGCGTCCTTCAGCCGCACAGCGGACGTCCAGCACACCCGCGTGCCGCCGCTGATCACCCGGCGTGCCAGCAGCGCCAGCACCCGCGTCTTGCACCGCGCCGCCGGACCGATGATGCCCAGCGTCCGCTGCCCCGCCGACGGATGCCAGCGGTCCACCGCCCGCCACAGCGGACGGTTGAACTCCGGGTGATCCTCCTCCGTCTCCCGCAGGTCCGGAGGCAGCGTCGCGCACAGCATCTGGTAGGCCTGCTGCATCCGTTCCTCCTCCTTTTCCTCCCGCCGGTGTTTCTCCGCCCGCGCCTGGCAGGCCGGGCACTCCTTGTTCAGATGCGCCGCCAGATCCCGCCCGAAGCACAGGATCGGCTCATAGGGGAACAGCGCGCCACAGTGATGGCATGATGTGGTCGTAGTCGTAGTGGTGGTCATGGTGATTGGTTGGTCATCGGTCAATGGTCATCGGTCATCGGTCATCGGTCATCGGTCATCGGTCATCGGTCATCGGTCATCGGTCATCGGTCATCGGTCATCGGTACATCCTTGCCTGATGGCTGGTGACCATTGACCGCTGACCTCTTCAAATCCTGATCGTCTTCCCCGTCCTGCCGCCCAAGGACAGCTTCTCCGGTGGCGTGCCGTGGTTGGCGGCGCGGTGGCCGCTGCCGGTGGACAGGCGCAGCCATGTCCGGGGATCATCCTCCCAGCGGCGGTGGGCGAAAAACTTCTCCGCGGATGGCACATACGCATTCAGGTGCCCGCTCGGCAGTTGCCGGATGACCGCCGCGATCGCACGCGTCCCATCCGCGATCGCACGCGCATCCACCCCGTCCGCGATGTGACGGGCGATGTGGCGCACCGCCTCCCGCACCGACTGCCGCCGCGGATACAGCTCCGCGATTGCCTCCGGCTCCAGGCACTCCGCCGTCCCTCCGGGATCAGCTACGGCATTCATCGTGGAAATCCCCCCCTCATCCGGACGAGCGGCGGCTGTGGTCGTGGCGGAGGGAGCCTCCTGCGCGTCCTCCCGGCACTTCCTGATGGCCAGGTGCAGATCCTTCACCGCCGCGATGGAGTCCTCCAGCGCGTGGTGCGGCCGCGGTGCCGTCTTTCCATACGGAAATGCCATCCGCCACACCGTCCGTGCGCACGCCGTCTGCCAGTAGTTCCACGGCGGCTCGCAGCCCAGCACATGGCACGCCGCATCCAGCAGCGGGAAATCATACGTGCTGCCCCAGGACCACCACGTATGCGGGCGGCCCGTTTCCTCCACCCAGCGGGAAAAGCATGCCAGCGCCTCCTCCAGTGTCACCGGCTCCGCAGGCGGTTCGGGCGGCCACGTTCCGCGCTCCGTGTGCCAGTGCAGCGTGCGCAGCTCCGTGTGCAGCTTCGCGTGCGGGAGGATGTGGCGGTGGAACGGCTCCCCCAGCAGCGCGCCCGTGCGCGGGCAGAACGCCACCGCCCCCAGTTGCACGATCGCGCTGCCGGGCCGCACCCCCAGCGCCTCGATGTCCAGCAGGATGTGGTGCGGTGACTTTCTGGCAGCGGCCTGTTTCGCCAGCTGCGCGGGGGGAGGGGTGGTGGTCTGGGTCATGATTGGAAAAGTGACGGGTGGTGAGGTAGAAGAGGGAAGAAGTGCCAAGTGATCCGTGATCAGTGATCAGTGGAAGAGGGAAGAAGTGCAGGGTGATCAGTCGAAGAGAAGAGAGCGTGGAGAACGGAGCGTTTCATCATACCGGCACTGATCACTGATCACAGATCACCCGGCACTCCCCCGTCAGGGGGCGTTTCTTCCCCTGATGACCGTGCGATTCCGGCTGGGGGACATTCAGACGGAAGGCGGAACCGGGGAGGGTGGCGGATGAGTGTTATGGCGTCCGCCACCTCCTGCCTCCCGGATCTCCCTCCAGCCGGAATGGCACGGCCATCAGGGGAGGAAAGTCATCTCATGGGGCATCCGCCGTGGCGGCCCGCCGCGTGCGTCCGTGGGTCTCCACCCGGCGTTGCAGCGCGTGGTAGGCCTCCCACATCGCGCGGGCGAAGCCCTTGTCCCCGCGCACCAACTCCCGCCCGCGCAGGCAGCCGTGGCGGATCGTCCCCACATCCTGCCTCTGGAACGCACGGGCGATCTCCCGCCGCGTCATCCCCTGGTCCGCCAGCAGCATCCACGCCGCGAAGCGTCCCTTCACCAGGTGTTCCTCCCGGCAGTGGCCCAGCAGGTCACCCGTGGGGATCCGGAAAACACGCTCCACCACCTGCAGCGCCGCCACCACCAGCGGTGGCAGCTTTTCCCGCATCGGCGGGCCTTGCTTCATGGCGGGGACAGCGGTGGCTCCGCGGCGTTGCAGCTCCTGCAACAGGTCAGGTGTCGGAATGAGGGATAGCGTCGTCATGGGAAAAACAATGAGAGGTAAGGAATCGCGCGGAACGGAGCCGCTGGGAGCGCTGGTCTTCAGACCGGCGTCTTCAACATTCGGCCAAGCCACCACTGATCTTGGATCTTGGATCTTGGATCTTGGATCTTGGATCTTGGATCTTGGATCTTGGATCTTGGATCTTGGATCTTGGATCTTGGATCTTGGATCTTGGATCTTGGATCTTGCCCCATCTACGCCACGCATCGTAGTTCACCGGCGTCCGTGTTATTTTTGGAAAACCCCTCCGGATCCACCGGCCATCCGCATTTCATTCCTCCTGGTGAGCCAGGGGAGTGCGGATGGCCGGGGAAGGCCCGGGGGGAGGGGAGATGGGGTTTGGGAGAAAATCGGGCCCCGTATCCAGGGACCGGGCGGAATGGGGGGAAATCAGGCGGCAAGGGAAGCGCCGCGGGAGAAGGGGGGAAGAGCGGCTCCTGTTACACCGCTCCGCCGCGCCCTCACAGCCGGGGCAGAGCATCGTGCGGCGGCAGGTCCCGGCGGTCCCACTCATCCCACCGTGCGGCGATCCGCAGGCAGCGCACGCACTCGCAGAACTCCAGCGTCGCGACGAAGGCGCACAGGGCAACCCCGCACCCCGAGGCGATCGCCCAGGCCGGGCGTTCCCCCAGCGCGTTCACAAAGCAGGCGGTGGTCGCCAGCACCCCGGCCAGCGCGGCGGCGGCTCCGGTGAAGGCGTGGTGGCGGGACAGTCTCAGGTATCTGCGGCTCATGGCGGTCGGTGGGTGGATGGGTGTTCGTTTGTTGTGAGTTCAAATGAACAGTATTTTTTCTTGCCCTGCCAGCCCTCATTTGAGACACCTCTTCCTACTGTTCGGACTACCGCAACAAATACCTCCGCAGGCCTTATTCCACCCACCTCACCCGCCCTTTCCCGCCATGAAACAGAATTGCAAAACCTCCGTCGCCCTCTGTGAGGACGAAGTCGCCATCCTCGACGCCACCGCCCGCCGGCTGAACATCTCCCGCACGGAGGTCATCCGCCATCTCATCCTCTACAGCGGCATGGTCGGCGGCGACTTTCCGCTCACCTCCCGCATCCTCGCCCTGCCGTTGAAGGACCGCGCCCGCGTCATCGGCGAGATCCGCACCCGCGCCGAGTCCGGCAACCCCGCCAAGCCCCAGTCCTTCCGCCAGTGGATCAAGGAAACCGTCGGCAAGGCCGATGACGCCGCCGTCGAAAAAACCGGCGAGACCCTCCTCAAGGAACTCCTCGAAATGGCCAAGTGATGGCCCCCCTCCGGGGGAGTGACAGGACACCATTCGGCGGAGTGCCGGGGATGGGGATAAGTGCCGAGTGATCCGTGATCAGTGATTAGTGGAAGAGGCAAGCCAGCATCTTAGTCCCATCGTTCCGGCACTTCTTCTCCGCGCCCCTCTCAGCGACCTCCGCGCCTCCGCGTTTCGTTTCATCTCCGGAAATCTCCCGTTCCATCGTCCCGGCACTGTTCCATCGTCCCGGCACTGATCACTGCTCACTGATCACTCGGCACTCCCCCGCAGGGGGCCTCTCTTCTTCCTCGACGTCTCCCCATCCTGCGCGACCTTTGCCGCATGAGTTCGCCAGAGTCCGCGCCCGCCCATCCCGCCAACCCACCCGGCCCCGGCGGCTGGCACCTGGAGCACACCTACGCAGCGCTGCCGGAGGATCTCCACCAGTCCATCCTGCCCACCCCCGTGGAGGCCCCGCAGCTTGTCGTCCTCAACCGCCCGCATGCCATCGCGCTCGGCCTCGATCCCGATGCCCTCACGGAAAACGCCGCCGATTTCCTTTCCGGAAACGTCCCGCCACCCGGTGCCGCCCCGCTCGCCCAGGCCTACGCAGGCCACCAATACGGGAACTTCACCAACCTCGGCGATGGCCGCGCCATCCTCCTCGGGGAGCAGATCACGCCCGGCGGCGCGCGCGTTGACATCCAGCTCAAAGGCCCCGGCCGCACCCGCTACTCCCGCGGCGGGGATGGTCGCGCCGCCCTCGGCCCCATGCTGCGGGAATACCTCATCAGCGAGGCCATGCACGCTCTCGGCATCCCCAGCACCCGCAGCCTTGCCGTCGTTGCTACGGGAGAAGCCGTACACCGCCAGGACGGACCGCTCCCCGGCGCCGTCCTCACCCGCACCGCCTCCAGCCACATCCGCGTCGGCACCTTCCAGTATGCCGCCGCATCCGGTGGCGGCCTCCCTCTGGAGGCCCTCGTCCGCCACACCCTCGCCCGCCATTTCCCGGAAAAAGTAGGCGCGGAAAACCCCGCGCTCGCCCTGCTCGACGGCGTCGTGGAGCGCCAGGCGGATCTCATCGCCCGCTGGATGATGGTCGGCTTCGTCCACGGCGTCATGAACACCGACAACATGGCCCTCTCCGGCGAAACCATCGACTACGGCCCCTGCGCCTTCATGGACACCTATGATCCCGCCACCGTCTTCAGCTCCATCGACCGCCGCGGCCGCTACGCTTACGCCAACCAGCCCTCCATCGCCCAGTGGAACCTCGCCCGCTTCGCCGAGGCTCTCCTGCCCCTCATCCACGAGGAGGAAACCACCGCCATCAGCATGGCCATGGGCTCCATCCACGGGTTCGAGCCGCGCTACCAGGACCAATGGCTCGCCGGCATGCGCGGAAAGCTCGGCCTCTTTCACGCGGAGGAAGACGACCTCCCCCTCATCCACGCCCTCCTCCAGTGGATGGCGGATGAGAAGCAGGACTTCACCAACACCTTCGCCGCCCTCTCCACGGGCGACACCCATCTTTCCACCGACGAAGCCTTCACCACCTGGCACACCGCCTGGCAGGCCCGCCTCACCCGCCAACCGCAGACCCTGGCGGAATCCATCGCCCTCCGCGCTTCGCGCAACCCCGCCGTCATTCCGCGCAACCACCTCGTCGAGCACGCCCTCACCGCCGCCACCGACGGCGACCTCCAGCCCTTCCACGCCCTCCTGGAAGTCATCTCAAACCCCTTCGCCCACGGGCA
The DNA here is from genome assembly GCA_019634595.1 of Akkermansiaceae bacterium. Taxonomy (NCBI): domain Bacteria; kingdom Pseudomonadati; phylum Verrucomicrobiota; class Verrucomicrobiia; order Verrucomicrobiales; family Akkermansiaceae; species Akkermansiaceae bacterium. Next base: position 1,009,672 of record JAHCBC010000001.1, on the reverse strand, counting down.
GGTCCCCGAGCTCTACCGCACCCCGCCCCCCGCCGATGGCGAAAGATACGTCACCTACTGCGGCACGTGAGGTCGGTGAACACTTCTGTCCCGAGTAAGGAGGGAGGACACTCCTGTCCTCCGGCGGCATTGGCAAATCAGGAAAGACCTACCGCAAAGCCGCAAAGGGCGCGAAGATACGCAAAGGGCACCAAGATAAGCTTTCTTTCTTCCCTGAAAACTGAAAACCGAAAACTTCTCACTCTTACCCCATGCCCCGTTTCAGTGCCTTCACCATCCCGCCCGGCACCTACCGCGTCATCCGCGATTTCGTTGACTTCGACGGCACCAACCACCCGCCCGGGGAGACATGGCACTATCTTTCGCGCAGCTTCCTGCCCTACGATGCCGGCCTGACCCTCTTCATCCAGCGCGACGGCGCGGACCGTTCCATCCGCCTCCAGGACTACCCCGATGCCCAGGGCCCCATCATCGACAACTTCCACGAATACATCGAGCGGGTGGGGGAGTGATTCCGCGTAGCGGGATGGCTGCGCCATCACGGTTGTGCGGATGGGTGACGTCTTCCGATCCCACCGCGCCATGGATGGCATCCTTTTCCATGCGGAGCCGTGGGGAGGCTGTGGGGAAGCCCATGGAAAGCCAACGCCCGCCATCCAACAGACGCCCACCCCGCCGAAACTCTCACGGGCTTCGCTACGCTCCCTTCATCCGCGCCACATCATCCCCCATCACGAAGGCACCACCGACTCCGGCCAGCGCAGCTCCACCCCGCGCGACGTCAGCCTGTCCTGATATTCCGCTAGCCTCTTCCTGTCATTCCGCACCTGCCGGGGCGGCACCTTCGCCGCCAGTGCCTCCGCCACCAGCGCGCCCGCCGCTTCACCGATGTTCCACTCCACCGGGTGCAGGCGGTAGCACCCGTTCGTCAGGTGCGTGGAGCCGATGTTCTTGTTCGCGGCGATGAGGTTCTCCACCCGCCGCGGGATCAGCGCACCCAGGGGGATCTGGAACGGCAGCGCCGCGAAGTCCACGTAGTTCCTCCCGCTCGTGCTCGGGTGCAGGTCGATCCGGTAGCTGCCGATGCCCACCGTGTCCGGGAAATCCGCCGCCTTCACCTCCTTCTCCGCCAGTCCCGTCGCGGCCATCCGCGCCTCCGTGCCCACGTGGTTCTCCGTCACCGTGAACTCCGCCAGGATGCGCCGCGCCTCCCGCACGTACACCGCCTTTGCCAGGCCGTCCGTCGTCCCCGTGATGTCGCCGCGCAGCCGCAGCCCCGGCCAGCCCGTCCCGCCGTCCGGGCGCGGTGCCTCCGTCTGCATCCAGTGGAACAGCGCCAGGCTCAGCTCACGGCTGCCCGCCAGATGCCGCGCGTCGTCCTCCTTGCTGCCCCCGATGATCGGTCCCGGCAGGTAGTCATTCTGCGGCCAGTTCACCAGCGTGATCGGTCCACGGTAAGTGCCCGGTTTGAACATCGCCGGGTTCGCCAGACGCCGATAGTTGAAAAGGTTGAACACGCCCTTCTGCCCCGGCCCCATCGGGTCGAAGCCCATCTCCCGCCGCTCCAGCGTCGCCGGGTGGCTCATCGTCCAGCTCAGCAGCTTCCCCGGCCACGGCGGCGTCAGCGCGGGCACATAGTCGCGCCAGAAATCATAGTTCGCCGGCTTGTCCGTCACATGGTCCTCACCCGGGATGTGGTCCATAGCGAAGCACCACGTCACCGCCTGCTGGTCGTTCGGGTCCGCCTTTTCCGGTGCCCGCGGCTCGCCCGTGTCCGCCCGTGCTTCCGCTCCGATGACATGTTCCGTCCCCGTCAGCGGCAGCAGGTCGCCCAGCTCCGACGCGTCGATGAAATACGGCGCGGAAAGCACCACCTCCCGGTTCCGTTGCACGTCTCTCACCGTCACCGCCTTCACCCTGTCACCGTCCATCGCAGCAGACACCGGTTCATGCTCCAGCAGCACGCGCAGGTGGCGTCCGCCCAGCCAGGGTGCCAGCATCTGCTCCAGCACCGCCAGCGCCACGCGCGGCTCATGGCAGATCCGCGAAACCCCGCCGCCGCCCGGATTCAGCTTCGGGTCAGCCTTCGCCGCGTCCGTCAGCGGATAGTGGTCGCGGTAGTACTGCCGCACCCCGTTGCGGAAGTCCCGGTAGCTGCGCGTGCAGCCGAACTCCTCGATCCACCGGTGCTCGTCCGGCGGCACGCACTGCGATGTCAACTGCCCGCCGATCCAGTCCGTCGGCTCCGTCATGATCACCCGCAGCCCCGCCTCGCACGCAGCCAGCGCCGCCGCACAACCGCCCATCCCTCCGCCGATGATGACCACATCCGCATGCCATTCGGAAGCCGTCTCCTTCTGTTGCGCCGCCAGCCACGGTGCCCAGGAAAAAAGCGGCAGGGATGCGGCGGCGGTGGACTTCAGGAAATGTCGGCGTTTCAGGTGCATGGCGGGAAATCGTGATGGGTGGGTTTCGTCAGCGCGATGGAGCGCAATGGTCCGCCTAATCCATTCCACCCCCGCGGCGCAACCGAACTCCGCCAGCGGACCCGATTAGTTGCCTCATTTTACGGAATAACACGCTTCGTGGGCGGGCACCTCGTGTGGGCCTCTCTCCGGACGCGGCAGCGTCATGGAGTGCGGCAGTCTTCTGCCGCCATCAGTCGCAGGCGGGACTTCCCCCGAAATGGAACCCCCAACCGCACTCCCGTAGCCCGCATCATTTTCCCGCAGTCATATCCTTCCCCAAAGCGGCGGAGGGCCGCCGCACTTCATGACGCTGCCGTGCCCACGCCTGCCCGGATGGAAAGGGGCTGGAAAATGGCAGGGTAGGTGGACTTACCATGAGGATATGGGAAGTAAAACGAGAGGGACGCGGAGGCTTCATGCCGGTTATTTTGTCCGCCTCATCCCCAACCCACTCCCTTTTTCCGCGCATCTCTCCGCGGCCTCCGCGACCTCCCCGCTTCGTTTCATCCGCATGCATGGGGGGCCGTCGGCCCCGCCACCTTCCTCATTGCCCCGCCGTCATCCCTCCGTCCATGATGTGACATCCTCCATGCTCCGGTCCTTCCTCCGTATCCTCTTTTCCGCCTTCATCGCGTGGTCGTTCTGTGCGGCGGCGGTCATCATCCCGGTGGTCGCGCTGGATTGGGAAATGTTCCCCATGCCACCGGCGGACTTCATCGAATACCTCCTGGACCTGATGGAGGAAATCTGCGGTGTCCTCGCCGTGCTGGTGGCCATCCTCGCCGTGCTCATCGTCCCGTTGTTGCGCTTTCCTCGGGAAAAGCCGCTGCTGCACCGGCCCGGCTGGGCGTCGCTCGTTGGAGCGGCCGTGTTTCCCATCGCCTCCGTCATCTGGGTCTTCGGGCTGGATGCGCTCGGCACCCTGGAGATCGGGGAAGCCCGTGGGGTGGACTGGTTCATCCTCGGCCTCGCCAGCGCGCTTGGCGGCGCCGTCTTCGCCTTCATCCATGCCTACCTTACCGTGCTCGCGGCCAGGAAAAAGGAGGGGCATGCCCCGCCCGTGGTGGACGCGTAGGAGCGTCCCGCCTCACTCCGTCACCACGCGGAGAAATGCCCTCTCCCTGGCCGATGCCGGGTCCTCCAGCCGGAAAGTACGATATTCATAGTCCTCATCCGGATGCGGCGGGTGCGGCATGGCGGTGTCCTCCCGCACCTCCAGCAGGCCGGACGGGTCCGTCATGTTCTCCAGGTCCGCCGTCGCCAGGATGCGGTAGGTCACCCCGTCCGCGGCTCCCGCCAGCGGCCTGCCCGGCGTGAACACCGTTCCACGCCGCACCGGCACCGTCAGCGACAGGTGCGTGGCCTCTCCGTCTCCCGTGGAAACCACGGCCAGCGCGGGGGAAAAGAACGGCCGGACCGCCGCGTCCGCCGGATCTCCGCCAAAGGCGAACTCCTGCAGGTTCGTGAAACCATCATCATCCGCATCCTCCCCGCGTCCCGTCCTGCCATCCATCCGCGCCCGGTGCGCATCCAGCCACACGTCATAGCGCGTCGGCACGCCGCCCGCATCCACCACATACAGTTGCGGTCCCTCCGCCTCCGTCGTTGCCGCGAAGAACACCTTTCCGCCCGCGGCGGTGAAGTGGGTGGGGGAGGACCCGCCGGAGTCCCCGGTCAGGTCCGCCAGCATGCGCGTACCCTCCACCGTGCCATCGCTCAGCCATGGCTCCTCGCCATGGATGCCGTCGTTCCCGGAAAAGTAGAGCTTCCCCGCGTGGGCCTTGATGTCCCCGGAAACGCTCACTCCACCCAACCGGTAGGTCCCTTCCACGGTGCCGTCGCTGCGCCACAGCCCTGCATCCACGGCGGGGGATGTCACGCTGAAGTGGGCCACTCCACCGAGGACTCCTGTGGAACCATAATTGTTGAACGCACGGAGCCGCACCAGCGGGCCATCCGCAGGGATGCGCCACAGGCCCGCGTGGTTCGCATGATTGACGCCCCCTTGCCCGATCCCCAGCGCCAGCACTTCCTGCCCCGCCGGGATCAGATGGACACCTGCGGGGAACCGGTGGAGCAGCACCTTGCCTGCGGCAGTCCCGTCCGTCCTCCACAGTTCATCACCCACCTTATAGTAGGTCAGCCCTCCATGCTTCAGGATGGAGCGTGAGGGCACTTCTACCTCGGTGAGCCTCCCCGTCCCCTCAGGTGTGCCATCCGTCCACCAGATGCCCGCCATGCTGGAAGTGCCGACGAAGCGCACGACCAGATTTCCATACCACTCCGTGGACACCTTCACTTCCGGGTACGCCCGGCCGTCACCCGCGTTCATCTCCATCCGTGTGCCCGCATCCGTCCCATCCGTGCGCCACACCCTCTGGTTACCTGTGGAATCGGACGCGGCGAACCACACCTCACCTTTGAAAACCGTAAGCCACTGGGGCTTGGAGGATGCCTGTCCGGGGAGGAGGTCTTTCACCATCCTCGTTCCCTCCGCCGTGCCGTCGCTCCGCCACAGCTCGGTCCCGTGGACGCCGTCATCCGCCGTGAAGTGGCACACCCCGTCCAACATCACCGCCCCGCCGAGCGCGATGCTCCTGAAACCCTCCTTCCCCGGCGGCCCGGCTTCCACCAGGGCCGTGCCCGCCACCGTGCCGTCACTCTTCCAGAGCCGTCGTCCGGTGGTGGCATCATGCGCGGAAAGCAGGAGCCGGCCATCCGTCATCGCCGTCATGGCGCTGATGGGTTTTCCTCCCAGCACCCGCCCCACCGGAGCCGCCACCGTGCCTGCCGGCGTGCCATCACTCCGCCACACCGTGGAGTTCCCCGCGATGACCAGCGCGGACGCCGTGGCACCCATGCGGATCTGTGGATTTGCGGAAGACGGCCCGAGGTCAGCCACCGCCACCGTCCCCGCCACCGTGCCGTCCGTGGTCCACAGCTCCCGATTCCCCTCCGCGGTGGTTTGAAGGAAGTAAAGCTTGTCCGCGAATACCGTGGAAGATCCGGATTGGTTCCGCATCAGCCGCAGGGTCCCTGCCTCCGTCCCATCACTCACCCATAGATCCCGGCCACCGGAGTAAGGCTCTGGCGCGGCGTCGAAGTAGATCTTTCCTCCTGCGGCGGTGATCGGGAGCGGAACCGCGGTAGAGGGCATCGGCACGGTCTTCACCAGCGTGGTGCCTTCCTCCGTGCCATCACTCCGCCACAGTTGCAGCCCCTGCGCGGCGGAGGTCAGGAAATGGACGTCACCATCCAGAAGCACGGGCCGGAAGGTGTCGGAAATCACGTAACCGGTTTCCTTCAGCGGGGTGACCCCGCCGGCATCCAGCCGGTGCAGCATCGGCGGCCCGCTATCGGACGCGGAGACGGTGAAAAGGACCGCGTCATCCGTCATGGCCCACACCAGTGAGACAGGAGCACTCCCGTATGGAGCCGGGGTGAAGGCGGTTACGGTTCCTGCCGCGGTGCCGTCGCTCTTCCGCAGGTTGTGGCCACTGAACCAGATGGTGCTGCCTGCCACCTGCACGGATCTTATCGTCGGTTCCGCGGCAAATGATACGGTCCCTTCCTGCGTGCCATCCGTCTTCCATAGACGCATGCGCCATTCCCAGTTGGGTTCCGCGATGGAATCGGTGATGAACAGCGCGCCGCCTCCCGGTGCCGGACGGAGAAGCTGGATATTTCCTGACGCGTTCCCGCCCGGCCACCGGATGTCAACCGGCACCGTCCCTGCTGCCGTTCCATCCGTCTTCCAGATCCCCAACCTCTGGTGACTGCCGAAGTAGAGCTGGTTCCCGTCAGCCACACCGCGTGCGTCCGGCAGAATGGAGCCGGTCCCGACGATCGTTTCCCTCACCAGCCGCGTGCCCTCCGCCGTGCCGTCCGTTTTCCACAGCTCCTCGCCTTGGGTCACGGTCCGGCGGCTGTAGTAGAGCATTTCCCCCATCACCACCCCACCATCGCGGGAATTCGAGGACCCCGCCGCATGGGACAAGGAGGTCAGGCGTTCGGGGATCTCCTGCCCGGCAGCCATCGAGAGGCCGCATGCAGTCAGGAGCGAGGCAAGCGGAAAGTAAGTTTTCATGCACAAAGGAACTTCAATGTATATACATTGAGTATCCTATGTGTAAATTTAGCACGGAAATTCACCGATGATCTGGAATAACGCGCAATCTTGCGTAATGGGTGAATGCGTTTGCGTAACGGGTGAATTCGACCGCGGCACGACTTTACCGCCGTTCAATCGGTCAAGAGCAGGGGGATCACTCCGCCCCGTCTTCTTCCGGCTGGCTCAGCACTTCCTCGGGTGTCAGCACGGTGGCGCGTGTGCCGTCGGCGCTGGTCTTCACCAGGGTGATCTCCAGCCGCTCCATCAGCAGGGTCTCCGCCAGCAGGCGGCGCGCGCGGTCCTCATCCTCCAGCCGCACGCCGACGGTCGCACCGGCGCTGCCCACGGAATACCAGCGGATGCCATGGCTGCGGAAAAGACAGCGGATCACCAGCTCCTCACGCTCCCATGACTCCGGCGTGTTCGGGTAGCTGGCGATGATCGTGTAGCGCGGCACCTCATCCTCCACCATGTCATCCCCCTCCTGGCCCATCGCCATCCCGGAACACACCACGCCACCCGCGCAGGCGATGAGACACGCCATGGCGGTGGGGATGCTGCGGAACAGGCCCCTGGATTTCATGAGACTGGAAGGAATAACGGATTCGCCGCCGGGTGCAATGATGGAAATGGGGAGGGATATATCGAAGCGCGGAGGCGCGGAGGTCGCGGAGGTCGCGGAGAGGGACGCGGGAGTGGAGATGGCAACCCTTGGAAGACCTTTCCGTGATCCGTTCATACCAGCAAACCAGAGGTCACCTTTTCCTGACCGGGAACAGGAATGACCGCTGATTGCGTTGATTTGCCGGCATTCCACAGAATGCCCCATCCTTGCTCCGCGTCCCTCTCCGCGACCTCCGCGCCTCCGCGCCTCCGCTTTTCGTTTCATCCCTCCGGAAAAACTGGCCATCTGTTCAATCCTCCGCCTCTGCCGTGGTGGCGGATGATGGCCGGCATGTCTCCCTATCTGCGGGCCCATGAGGCCTATCATCGTGACGGCGGGCCGTGGATCCCGTGGGTGGATGCTCTGGACTTCCACCTCCAGCACGGCGTGGTCATCTCCACACCGGAGTGTTTCATCATGGCGCGGCGCGTGGTCGCCGCCTGGCCGGACCACCACCACCTCACCCTGCGCGCGGTGGCGGATGGGGATGCGGCGGACGCCTGGCACGTCTGGTCCGCGGCCGGATCGCTGGATGCGCTGCTGGAGATCGCCTGGCGGCATCCTTCGCGGCAGATCACCTTCCAGCGGCGGGATGAACGCCTGCACCGCGTGGCGGCGGAGAGGTTGCGTGGCGGAAGTCGTGGGACTTCCGGTTGGGGGGAAGTCGTACCGGAACCCCGGCCTCATTTCTAACAGACGCGCACCCCGCCGAAGCTCTCACGGGCTTCGCTACGTCTCTACCTCCCCACCAGCGCCCGCAGGAAGCCGCGGATGATACGGTAAATCACGTAGATGATCCCCACCACGACTCCGACGGAGGCCAGCAACGCCAGCAGGATGATGCCCAGGAAAACCCACAGCGGCCACCAGCGCATGTCCAGCGTCCGCACGCGGCCCTGCCAGTTCCGCCAGTCGTTCCAGTCGCCGCCGCGCGGGCGTTCCCCGGCGGGATCATCCCCGTGCGCGGCGGACACGGGAACCGGCGCGATGCCGTCGATCTCGACGACTTCGACTTCGATGGTTTCCGGCTCTTTTTCCATGGTGGCGGCGCGCGCTTGCGGTGTCCTCCACCGGCGGCGGCCTGACTACTACGGGAGGCATCCCACCTCCGCAAGTTCCGGCAGGGTGGAATCTCCCGCGCCTTTTCCACGGTGCGGGAGCCACGCCTTCCCCTCCTTACCTGTGCCTACGCCGCCTTCCTGCGGTGCGGGCGGGCCGGGGTGACGGGAGCGGGGGAGGGACAAAGGGAGTGAACGGCGGGCTGTTGTCTCACGATCCAGCCTGCGCGGCGGACCAACAGTGGAATGACCGGGCTTTTGAATTCGATGCCGTTCATGGTGGTTGGGGTAAAAGCAATCAGCGGGCCACATCATCCGCCGTGTGGTGGATTCCATCCGGCCCGGCCGAGCGGATCCCGGTGGATCGCGCGGATTCCTGGTGGAAGAAATACGGAGTGCCCCAGCGGTCAACGAGTTCGCCGGAGCCGTTGAGGAACGGACCGCTGTCGGCGAGGAACGCCACCTTTCTGGGATTTTTCCCCAGCAGGGCGGCGGTGATCTCGCTGTTCTCCCCCACGGGGTTCCCCTGGTGATGGCGGGCGTATTCCGTGAGCAGCAGCTCGATGGTGGAAAGATCATCCTCCGCGGTGGCTTCCGGAGATCCCAGGGAGGCGGCGGCATCCGCTGCGATGGGGAGGAGCGTGACCTCCGCCGGTGATGCCATGGGGACAGGCGGACGATGCCTTTCCGGTTCCTTCACCGTCACCGTGGCGGATTCCTCCCGCGGCAGGAAGAAGCCGGGGAACACGGACAGCAGGACCAGCGCCGTGGCCAGCGCGAGGATGAACCACAGCACCGGATGCGGCCATGCCCTGCGGCGGTCGCCATGGGAAAGGGAAGCCATGGTTCAGAGGAAAGACAAGTTCGCGGAGGAGGAGATGGGATCGTCGAAGCGCCGCAGGTTGGGGAAGATGGCTTCCAGGTCGTTCGATGAAGCACCGAACCACCTTGCGAGGACGGACGAGTATTGGTCCACGGAGGTGGTCGGAATCCAGCGGCCGCGGTTCGCGTTCCCCGCATCGATGGAGCCGGAGGCGTTGCCCACCTTGAGCGATGGGAAATGGCCGAAGACGTCGCCGCCCTTCACCGCCCCGCCCAGCACGATGGCATGGCTGCCCCACGCATGGTCGGAGCCGGCCTTTTCCGGATCGGTGTTGTTGGGGGTGAAGGTGCGGTTGAAGTCGGACGCGGAGAACGTCACCACGTTGTCCCACACACCCAGCGCCTGCAGGGTGGAGGAAAAGGCCGCCAGCGAGTTGTTCAGCTCCGCGATGAGATCTCCATGGGAGGCGAGCAGCGTCTGGTGGGTGTCGAACCCGCCGATCTGGCAGAAGAAAAGCTGGCGGTTGTTTCCCAGCACCCCACGCCCCGCGATGAGCTTGGCGATCATCTTGAGCTGGTTCCCCAGCCGGGTCGTCGCATTCGCGAACTGCGCGTCGAAGTCCACGCCGGAGGTGGCCGCCGCCGTGATCGCCGCGCCGACGCTGCTCTCCGCCGCCCGCGCACGGACCACCACCCGCTTGTATTCCTCCTCATGGAGATTCCCATGGGTGAGGCGCATGATGTCCTCGAAGGCCTTCAGCCGCAGGCCCGCCGGGGTGGTCCTGTAGGTGCCGTTCGCGTTGAGCGCGTCCGCGTAGTTGTCGCCGAAGCCGGAGAAAGGGACCGTTCCTTCGTCATTGATCGAGTATTGCGTCACCTGTCCGGCGGTCCCCACCTGGAAGGAATTCACACCCGCCAGGGAGATCGACATGGAGACTTTCGAAGTCCCGGCATTGTAGGAGGAATGCAGCAGGTCCGCCGCCCGTCCGCCCCAGCCGGAGGTGAATGCCTGGTCCGGCACGGAGGACTGCCACTGCGTCTGCTGGTCGGAGTGGGAGAAAAGCTGCGGCGGCAGGGGGATGTTCCCGCTGTCATACTCCGCGCGCGAGGAGACCGGATGGGCCAGCGTGCCGACGTTGGAAATGACGGCCAGCTTCTTTTGGTTGAAGAGGGCGGCCAGATCACCCGCCGCCGGATGCAGGCCCAGCGGGGCCGTGGTGCCCGCATGGTGGCGCTGGAAGGCCTTTGTCGTGGCCGGGAGATTGAGCGCGTGCAGGCCGGCGGATGGCAGCGCGAGGACACCGCGTCCATTCACGTAGTCGGCGCGGAGGGATCCGGCGGAAGCCGTGCCGCGCGGCACCAGCAGGTTGTTCGAGTCATGCCCGCCGTTGAGGAACAGGCAGACCAGCGCCTTGTAGTCCTGGGTCTGCGGGGTCTGCGCCGCGGCGGCGGTCAGCAGGCGCATCTGCGCCAGCGCATTGACCAGGCCGGTGACTCCCAGCGAAGCGCAGGCGGACTGGCGGATGAAATCACGGCGCCGGAGGAGGTCCTCTTTCTGGTGTTTCTTCATGGAAGGGAAGCGGATCATTTCTGGGTGTTGCCCTGCGGTCCCGCGGCCACCAGCCAGACGGCGGTGCGGATGCGGTTGATGGCGGTGTTCGCCTGCACCGCCGGGTCGGTGTTCGCGTTGCTGCCGGCGTTGGTGGCGGCCACCGCGTCGAGGATGATGCTCCGCGTTGTTCCCGGCAGGTTGCCGGAGCGGGCCTTCAGCTCGCCCGCCGTCAGCAGCAGGTCGATCCGGTCCAGCACCGCCTCCGAGGCGCTGCGGATGGCCGCCGCGTTGTTGAACGTCGCCGTGTCCGCCGGGGTGAACCATCCGTCGCCGTTCGTATCCAGCGTGGAGAAATACAGCGCCTGGAGCGGGGCCAGGCTGATGTTGATGCGCTGGGGATTCCCCGTGAGCGTGGGCAGGCCCATGTTCGGAGTGAACCCCGCGTTGGTGTAGATGCCGTTGTGGAGGAAATTCGTCGCGGAGACGGCGGTGGACTCGGTGATGATCTGGAGTTCCGGTGACACCAGTCCGTTGTTCGAGATCAGCCCGGAAGGCGCGTGGTCCGGCAGGAACCAGTTGAAGACGCTGGGGGCGGAATGCGGGGACTGGCCCAGGGCGGGTGTGCGGTTCAGCCGGTAGCGCGTGGTGCCTGCCGGGAACTTCGTCAGCTCCTCCGCCGGATAACCATGGGAAGCCAGCCCGGAAAGCGGCATCGACGACGCCGCGCCGAAGGCCCGCATCACGGCGGTCGCCCGCAGCAGCGGCTCGCGGACTTTCCCCGCGCTGGCCAGCGTGGCGGCGGACTGGGGCGAGCGTGCCTCCGGGGCCAGCAGGATCGCCTTGATGACCGTGGGGAAGTCGCCGTTGCTCGCACGGAACGCCTGCGAAACCCGGTAAAGGTAGCCCGGCGATGGATTCGCCGTGACCAGCCGTTGGATGAGCCTGCGGGAGATGAAAGGCGCGGTGTTCGGGTGATCCCGCAGCAGGTCGAGGATGGCGTTGAGATCCTGGTTCGCGTTGTTGCCCGCGGGGAGGCTGCGGCCCAGCACCGTCTTCGCGCCCGTGTCATGCCTCGCGGCGAAGGCCTTCATCGGGTTCGTCCACTGCGCCTCGCGGTGCTTCGTCCCGTTGCCGAGGTTGAAATTCGTGTTGTCCACCGGCGCATACGGGGCGGATCCGGCGCTGCGCACGGAGAATGACCAGCCGGTGAACACGCGGGCCATTTCCGAGATGTCCGCCTGCGTGTAGGTGGGGATGGGGGAGGCATCCGCATCCAGCTTCAGCGAGCCGTCCGGGTGCAACTGCACCAGACCGATGGAGAACAACTGCATGATCTCCCGGGCGTAGTTCTCATCCGGTGAGACGAGGGGATTCCCCGCCGTGTCATAGGTCGCCTTTTCGTTGCGCAGGTGGGACAGGTAGGTGCCCATCACCGGACTGAGGGAAACGGAGCGCAGCAGCGCGCGGTAGCGGCCGGTGGCGGCGTCCGCGAGGATGTCATGGTAGTTCGCCGCGCCTTCGGAGTAGCGGTTCACCACCCCGTCCTCGTCGGAGATGACGAAGATCTCGCCCAGCGCGAAGGCGAAGCGTTGTTTGAGCTGGGCGTCCGCCTTCACCGCGAGCAGCCACCAGCCACGGCGGCGGTTCTGGCTGTTCAGGTTGTAGTCCGGTCCGCGCGCCGCGCGTTCCTCCGCGTTGGCGGCGACATGGTACGCCAGCAGCGAGGGATTCGCGGTGGCGAGCTGCGTGTCGATCCATGCGGTGTAGGCGGCGATGCGGTCGCCTCCCGCCGCCTGGACCCGTGCCTTCAGCGATCCGATTTCCTCCCAGGTCGGTCCGAAGGTCGCCTGGGTCAGGAACCGCGAGATGTCCCGCTCCAGTTCCTCCCCGGCCAGCGTCTCCACCGCGGTCGCGGCTGGCGGCGGGGTGAACTCGATGGAGCCGGTGACGGGGTGGAACGCGCCGTCGATCTCCCCGGTGACATGGCCCTGGGTATAGACGCCGAGTTTCACCTGGCCGCCCAGCAGCGCGTCGAGCACCGCCTGGTCCGTGGGGTAGGATTGCGTCGCACGGATGAGCCAGTTCTGGCCGCCGTAGTTGGCGGGCGGGATGGACTGGAGGATCGCGGAGGACGTGTTGATGATCTGCGTCGAGTTGACCGCGGAGTTGAGGTTCGAGAAGGAGACGGAAGCCGTCGCGGAGTCGTTGTCCCCGGAGAGCTTGAGGATCGCCAGGCCGCTGCCGGAGGAGGTGATGCCGGTGAGCGGGCGCAGATGGGCCAGCAGAAGGCGCTGGTTCGCCTGGGTGTTCCTCGCGTCGCGGATGGAGAAATCCGCGGTGGCGGAGGAAATCCCGGCGGAGATCCGGAGGTGGCGCGGAACCTCCGGCAGGGCGTTGGGGGTGGGTACGATGGATACCGTAGTGGAGGCCTGCCCGGCGGGGATGACCACCCGCTCCGGCAGGGGCCGGTAGTGCGCCGCGGTGGCGGACGACCGGGCGGGGGACGCGGCGCCGGAACTTTTCAGAAAGACGGTGAAGGGATACGGCGCGGCCGTCCGGGACAGCGTGAGGGTGGCGGGCTGGGCTTCTTTCTCGAAGGCATCCGGCTGCGTCGCCTCCAGCGTCAGGTTGTTCTTCCAGGCATTGATGATCGCGGAGGCGATCGCCAGATCCCCTCCGCCCGCGGAGGGGAAGGACGTTCCGGATGCGGGATCGAATCCGGAAAGCTGCCGCTCCGACCAGTCGTCCACGCCATCCCCGTCGCTGTCATGGTCCGTGACCGCCACCTTGAAAAACGCGGTGGGCGTGGATACCGGGAGCGGCAGGGTGTGGGAATCCCCGGTGGGCAGGACGGCAGCTCCGGACGGCTCCCACGGGCCTGCCGGCGAGGAGGCGGAGAGAAGCTGGTATCGCTTCCCCGGACGGGTGGTGAAGGTGATCGAGTGAGCGCCGTCCGTGGTCTGGATCGACGAGGTGAAGACCGAGGCTGCGTCCCGCGGATCGGTCCCGGCAATGGCTTCCTGCGCGTTGGTCTGACCGTCGTTGTCGGTATCGGCGGAGGGAAGGAGGGCCGCCGCGTGGAAGCGTGCCTCCCACACATCCGGGTAGCCGTTGCCGTCTGTATCCAGTGCGGCGGCTCCGGAAAGCGCGGCGGATGCGCCCCAGGTGATGGCCGGGAGGAAACGTGGGAATGGGATGGGTTTCATGGCGTGGTGGAGTCCGTCCATCACCTGCGGCGGCGCAGGATTCCCAGCAGGGCGAATGTTCCCAGGAGAGCGGATGCCGGTTCAGGCACCTGGGACAGGGTGAGCACCCCGGTATTCGCGTCGAAGTTGACGTCGTAGCCGCGGCTGGTGAACGCGCCGTTCCAGTTGCCGCTGCCGTCGCTGGTGAGGCTGACGGAGGTCGAGCCGGTGGCATCCGTCTGGATGTTCACGGTGCTGAAGTCCCCGCTGGTCCCCGTGAGGCCCTGGAAGAGCACGTAGGTTCCTTCGGAGGTATAGTCGCTGTTCAGGCGGATGCGGAGTTCCCCGCCCAGCACCACGCCGCCGTTGGCTTTGACCGCGTCCGCACCGGCGGCCTTCACATCCAGCACCACCAGGCCGGTTGACTGGAGCGTGAGGAGATTGGTGAAGGTGAGCGCCGCCGGGGCTGAGGCTGGATTTCCCTCGCCGCCGGGGGAGATGCGGCCACCGTTCTGGACGGTTGCGCCAGCGAAGGTGCCCGCGCCCGTCAGGCTTCCGCCACCGTTCACGGCCAGGGAACTGTAGGTGGTGAATGAAGCCGTGGCATGCGTCTGGAGGGTGCCTCCGTTGCTGACGGTGACGGCCCCGGAATACGTGTGGCTGACGGTGTCCGGCAGCAGGATGACTCCGCCGCGGATGCCGAGCGTGCCGCCGCCCTGCAGGCCGCCGTTGCCGTTATCCACGTTCCCGATGCGCAGGCGGGAGTCCCCGTTGTTGGAGATGAGGATGTCGCCGGAAAGGTTCAGCCGGACGTGGATGTTGGTGTTGTTCGTGCGGCCCGCCAGGATCTCGATGCCGGCGTTGGTCACCCCTTCGCCGCCGCTTTCCAAGGTCAGCACCGCTCCGCCGGACTGGCTGACATTGCTCGCCGTGTAACCCGGGCCGACGACCAGTTTGCCGATGGTTCCGGTGGAGTTCACCGTCACCCCGCGGCTGCCGGTGTTATAGATGAAGGTATCGTCCCTGGTGGCGGTGAAGCTGCCGGTATTATCCGGCGCGGGGAACTCACCGTAGTTTCCTTTCTGCAGCCAGTTCGCGCCGGTGCCTCCGGTCGAGTTCGCTTCCAGCCAGTTGTAGGTGGCGGCACGGACATCACCGGAAAGGACGGCGGAAACGGCGATCAGGGAAAGGGCGGAATGATGGATGGGGAATGGGGAACGGATCATGAAATATGAAATCTGGGGAGGCCGCACGCGCTTCAGGCGCTGTCACGGTCCGTGGCGGAAAAGAAGGAAGTCCGCCCGTGCGGTTCTTTTCGTCAGCCGGGAGATCCAGATGATCTGGTCTGCTCCTGGAAAGGCCCCTCGGGTGATCCCATGGGAGCGGAAAGAGGATGGTTCATCCCCGCGCGGCAGGCCGGAAAATGTCTCCGGGAAACCGCCGCGCGGACGGATGATGACGTGCGGAAACCATGCCGTCAATCAAATCTATATAAAATTGGGTAATATACGTAAGATTCCGGATTTCGTGAGAAATCCGGCGGGGTGGACCCACCACCCGCAAGCCGGCTCCGGTCCCCATGGGCTTCCCTCCCGGCCGGAAGTCCGCTTGCCCGGGAACTGCGGCCCTGACGGCAAAACGTGCCGCCCCGCCGCCCGCACAACTTCCTTCTTGCGCCGCCTGTGGCGGGTTCTATGTTTGGGGCAATCCCGTGGGATTTCCGTCCGGCGGGGGATCATTAAACATCGGGGCGATTGCCCCATTCCAACGAAACCCAACATAACAAACCGTATGAAAGCGCATCGTTTATCGGCGCGGGGCTTCACGCTTGTGGAGCTGCTCGTCGTCATCACCATCATCGCCGCACTGGTGGGCCTCACCGCCCCCATGGTGATGAAACAGGTCAAGAAAGGCCCCTTCGTGGAGGCCCTCGGTAACTCGAAGCAGATCGGCCTCGCGCTGATGGAGTTCGAGAAGGACTATAACAGCTATCCTGACAAGGATACCCTCGCGGATGTGAAACTGAACACCGAATCCCCGCTCGCGCAGGCCGGTGGCAACACTTCCAACGATTACTTCCGCCAGCTTCTCGCCGTCGGCCACGGCAACGAGAAGATGTTCTACGCGAAAGCGGCCGGCACCAAGAAGCCGGACGACATCACCAGCCCGCCTTCCAAGGCGCTTGAGGCCGGTGAAGTCGGCTTCGGCTACGTGATGGACGGCAACATCGCCTTCAGCTCCTCCAACGACACCAACATCCCGGTGGCGGTCACCCCGCTGCTGCGCGGCTCCACGGAGCTGTTCGATGGTGGTCCGTTCGGTGACAAGGCGGTCATCCTCCGCATCGACGGCTCCGCCAGCGAGCTGATCATCAGCAAGTCCAAGCGTGCGATGCTTCCCGGCGGCAAGAGCCTCCTCCAGAAGGGCGAAGGCACCGTCTGGGGCAGCGAGATCAACCCGAAGGTCGCGGCTCCGAAACTGCGTGGTGGCACCAGCACCACCGCTCCTGAAGGCGGCGGCGGCGCCAACCTGGACGTCGAACAATAATCGTCTGATCCCGCCGTCCATGTGACGGTACAGAATTCCATGACCGGAAGATCCCCAGCGGGTCTTCCGGTTTTCTGTTTCATGAGGTTATGGCACCATCTGTGTCTTGCCGGTGGGCGCTGACCGGCTAGCGTTGGCGCGTGAGCGATACATTACCGATCTCCCCGCCGCGGGCGTGGGCGGAAATCGATTTGGCGGCGATGAGGCGGAATCTGGCCGTGGCACGGCAGGCCAGCGGCTGCGCGCTGATGGCGGTGGTGAAGGCGGGAGCCTACGGGCATGGGCTGGAGGATGTGGCGAGGGCGCTTTCCAAGGAGGATATTGAGTTCTTCGGCGTGGCGAATGTCGGGGAGGCCCGGCGCATCCGGGACGCCGGAGTGGGGACGCGCATCTATCTTCTCGGGGCCACATGGACCGAGGAGCGCCCGGAGATCGTCGCCCGGGACTGGACGCCCTGCATTTCCTCCATGCCGGAGGCGCTGGAGTTCGACGCGCTGGCCGCCGCTGCGGGAAAGGTGCTGAAAGTGCACCTGGCGGTGGACACCGGCATGGGACGCGGCGGCTTCGTCGCGGACCACCTGCCGGAAGTGATGAAGGATCTGGCCGCGCTGCCCCACCTGGAGATCGAGGGCTTGGGTTCCCATCTCCCGTCCGCGGATGAGGATGAGGAGTTCACCAGACGGCAGTTCGACCGATACCGCACGATCATTTCCGGGCTGGGCGGGCCGGAGGTGTTCAAGTGGCGGCACCTTTCCAACAGCGCCGGCCTGCTGGGCTATGATGGCACCGGCTGCAATCTCGCCAGACCGGGCCTCATGCTCTACGGCGTCTCACCGCTGCCCGCCCACCAGGAGAAGCTGTCCACCGTCATGGCCCTGAGATCCCGCGTGACCTTGGTCCGGACCCTGCCCGCAGGTCACGGCGTGTCCTACGGACGCCAGTTCGTCACCACCCGGCCCACCAAGGTGGCCACCGTGGGCATCGGCTACGGGGATGGTTATCCCCGCCACATTTCAGGAAAGGGCGGCGAGGTCTGGATCCGCGGCCGCAGGTTCCCCATCCTCGGCCGAGTGACCATGGACCAGACGATGGTCGATGTGACGGACGCCGGTGAGGACGTCCGCGAGGGGGATGTGGTGGAGATGTTCGGCCCGAATCTGCCCGTATGGGAGGTTGCGGAAAAAGCCGGCGTCATCGTGTGGGAGGTCTTCACCGGCATCACGCCACGGGTAAAGCGCTGCTATGTGGAGTAAGGAGGGAGGACACTCTTGTCCTCCGGCGGCATTGGCAGGCCAGTGAAAATTCACCGCCAAGACGCCAAGTTCGCCAAGGAAGAAAGGAGAAGATATTGGATATAGGTTATTGGATATTCGGGAAAAGGAGGCCGACCGCGAATCCAGCGAATCTTGAAGATTCCCATTTTTCTCCTCCTTGGCGTCTTGGCGGTTGACCTTCATATGCTTAACCAATGCCGCCGGTGGACAAGAATGGAAGCGAAGCGGACATAGCGGCTCCGCCGCAATGTCCACCCTCCATAAAAAAACGCCCGGGCGGACCCGGGCGTTTTGATCAAAAAGTTGCTGTGCGGATCAGGGATCAATCCCAGCTGTCACCGCCGCCTTTGTAGCCGCCACCGCCACGGCGATCTCCGCCGTAACCGCCGCCGCCGCCACCTTTGTAGCCGCCGCCACCGCCACGGCGATCTCCGCCGTAACCGCCGCCGCCGCCACCTTTGTAGCCGCCGCCGCCACCACCACGGCGTTCACCGCCGTAGCCGCCGCCGCCGCCACCGTAGCCGCCACCGCCGCTGCGGAAGCCGCCTGGCTTGGACTCTTTTGGTTCCGAGGCGTTCACGCGGAGCGCGCGGCCTTGGAAATCGTATCCATTAAGCGCCTCGATGGAAGCGTTCAACTGGCTTTGGTCGCCGAGTGTCACGAAGGCGAATCCCTTGGATCTGCCGGTTTCGCGGTCGGTGATGATTTTGACCCGTTCAACTGGGCCGTAGGCGGCAAAGAGACCAGTGACGTCTTCTTCGGTAGCGGTGTAGGGCAGGTTGCCCACGTAGATGTCCATTTTCTTCAATTCTAATCACGCCATATTCATCACACTTGCCGGGACCATGACGTGAGGGGACCCGAACGAAGCGCGTCGTCACGCATCCGGGATGCGCCGACTGGATGAAGTAATCCGACTTTTCCGTTTGTGGCAAGTACTGAATGATAGGGTATCCGGAGGAATTTTTTTGGAAATCCACCCCGCGTTCCCTTCATTCCGCTCCGGCGGGCACCCAGAGATACCGCCGCTTGCGGAAACTTCCGCGCAGGAAATGCGGGTCATCCTGCGGGACATCCACCTCATTGAGGAAAGATGCGCCCAGGTTTTCGATGGTGCTGACGCTCGCGTGGTTGTCCGGATCCGCGGTGATGATGAGATCCATGCCGAAGGTGGCGGCCCATGGGCCGAGCGCGCGGCACGCCTTTTCCGCGTAGCGGTGGCCGCGGTGCTTTGGCAGGATCTCATAGCCGATATGGCCGGCGACGCCGGTGACATGGGGTGTCCTGCCGATGCGGAGGTTGATGTGTCCGGCCTCCCGGCCGCGGGCGTCGCGGATCACGAAGTGGTAGCCGGGGACGAATCCCTCCGGTGCGTTCTCCGGAGTCATGTGGGAGAAAATGATCTCCACCTCCGCATGGGTGAGCCGCTGGGGTGGCTCCGGGAGATCCCGCATGGATGGGATCCACAGTTCCTCCGGCGGGGTCATTGGTGCCCGTCCTTCGTCCACAGGATGGCATTGGTGAAGCCCAGGCCGAACCGCTGCCCGACCGTATCCTGGGTGTAGTCATCCGTCGCGATGTCTCCCTTCGCGAGCTTCCGCAGATGGGCGGACGCCTGCCTGAACTGTTCGATGCTTTTCTTCGGCACGGTATGCGGTGGCGCCGCCCCTTCCAGCACGGCGACGGCGGCGTCCACCGCGTCCGCGCTGGAGATGAATGCCGCCGTCACCGCGGAGGAAAGCTCCGGCTTGCCGCTCTCCGTGCTGGCGGTGAGCGCGCCGCGGAACGCCCCGGACTGCGCGAAGTAATCCGTCGCCGCCTTTGCCAGCGCGTTGATGGCGGGCTGGTAGGTCGCATCCACCCCTGCCTCCTGGAAGGCGATGGGGATGGCGGGGGTCTTCAGCTCCGTGCCATCGCGGATCCTCGTCGGATCGGTGATGCCGTTGATGACGGAAAGGAATCCCGAGAAGCGTTCATGCCCGTAGGCTTCCTGTGCGACGATGCCGAGGTTCGACCCCGGCTTCAGCTCCACGTCAGGGGTGGGCGGCGGCGGGACGTCCGTGATGGCCACGACGGGGAGTGGTGGCGGAGGTGGCGGTGGCGCTGCGGCGGCGGATTTCCGGGATGCCCTGTCGCAGCCCGCCAGAAGCAGGAACGCGCCGATGGTGAGGACCGTGGACGTGCGCATGATGGACGGAAGATAAGCGGCGGCCGGAGAAATACAAGAAAGCCCCGGAGCCTTTCCTCGACAAGCTCCCGCCGATGGGTTGCGATGGCATCCTCATGAACGATGGAAATCTCTATCAGGCTCCTTCCGCGGTGCCATCCCCTCCCATTCCCCAGCCCATCCAGGCCCACAAGCCGGCGCTCCTCCAGGTTTTCGGCATCCTCCATCTGCTGGCCGGAGGATACGGCATCATCACCGGCCTGTGGTCCGCCTACATGGCATTCGTTGGGAATCCTTTTCTCAATATGGTGCCTCCCGGCCCGGCAAGGGACGCGCAGGAAAGCATGACCCGGGCGCTGCAGCCGATGACGGTCATCAACCTCGCGATCACCACGGTGCTGGTGGTGCTGGTCACCGTCGCGGGGATCAAGCTCCTCCGCGCGAAGAAGAACGCCGTGAAAGCTTCCAACGGTTATGCCATCACCTCCCTGGCCGGGAAGATCGCGGGCGGCGTGATGGTGTTCATCTACATGGTCCCGGCCCAGCGGCAGTTGATCAACCAACAGTTCCAGGACATGGGGGATGTGCCCGCAGGCATGAAAACCGGCATGGATGCCGCGATGATCGCCGGCCCGATTTTCGGGATTCTCTTCACCTGCCTCTATCCGGTCCTGACGCTCATCCTGCTGAACCGCCGCTCCGTGAAGGGCTGGCTGGAACAGTTCGGGAAGTGAGGGTCGAAAGGGGGCCGTCCTTGGTATCCGGCTGCCAAGGTGGCATCCGTCCACCCAGCCGGAATGGCGCAGCCATTCCGCTACGGAGAACATCCACTCACCGTCCGTCGGCAAGCCGTTCCGCGAGCATCTCCGGCAGGCCGGCGGCGAGGATCTTCTCCTGCGTCTTCTTGATGTCGTAATCGACCCTGCGGAAGACGACCAGGTTGTGGTCGATGTCGTAGATGGCGTAGCAGGCGCGCCAGTCCCCGTCGCGCGGCTGGCCGACGGAGCCGACGTTGATGAAATACTTCGAGTTCGGCTCGATGGCGATGGATTCTGCGGGGACTTCGTGGACCTTGTCCGACTTCACATAGACGCGCGGGACGTGGGTGTGTCCGTGGAAGCAGAGCTGGGTGAACTGGTAGGAGAAGTTCGACATGGCGTCGAACCGGTTGGTCACGTAGTTCCAGTTCGCCGGTTGGTCGAGGGTGGCGTGGACGATGGTGAAGTCCGCGACCTGGCGGACCATGCGCAGGCGGCGCAGCCACTGGCGTTGTTCCTCGGTGAGCTGGGCGCGGGTCCATTCCAGCGCGGCGGCGGCCACCGGGTTCATGCTTTCCAGCGAATGTTCCCCGGAGGCGTCCTCGTCGTGGTTGCCCTTGATGACCGGGCAGTTCATCTCCTTGACGATCTCCAGGCAGGCCGCGGGGTCCGCATTGTAGCCGACGATGTCACCCATGCAGACGTAGTCGGTGGTGCCCTGGGCGCGTGCGTCCTCGAGAACGGCTTCGAGAGCCTCCAGGTTGGCGTGAATGTCACCGAATATCGCGATCCGCATTGGGGTGGAGATAGGACTGATAGGGAATTGGACGCAAATTTTGGCGGAAGCGGGGACGGTGTCGAGGCGAAACCTCACAGGGCGCGTCCGCGGGCAGGCGGGAGGGTCGGGTTGCCGGGGTTCCCCATCACTTGATGATACTTTTTTCCGGAGGGATGGCGAGATGTTCTTCGAGGGTCTTCAGGACCAGCGCCAGTCCGTCCACCGGGAAGTTCTGCCGGCGGTCCTCCCACAGAAAGGACAGCGACCGGTAGGCGTGCTGGTCATCGTTGAAAAGGGTCTTGGTCAGGGCGTACCCGTCCTGGTCCGGATTGGCGTGCATGCGGAGGACGAACAGCAGGGACAGGACGGTGGGGGTGCGGTGGGAGCGTGACTCCGCCAGCTTTTCCCCCAGCGCCAGCGCCTCCGCCTGCCGGCCGGGGACGCGGGCCAGGTTGTAGAACAGGTTCCGCTTCGTGTAGGCGGGGCCGCCGTGTTCGCTGGCGGCACGGTAGGCTTCCGCGGCCGCCTGATAGAGTTCCGGCAGGGACATGCCGCCGGAGCCGGTGAAGGCGGGCATCTTGTTCGCGTCGGACAGCAGCAGGCCCAGCTCCGCGTTCAGGCTCCAGGAGTCCGGGTTGTTGCGGATGCCCCGTTGGAGGAAGGCGCGGCCTTTCAGGATCGTCCCGCGCCACAGTTCCTGGCGGCGGAGGGGCGGCAGCGACTTGTCGTTCTGGTGGAAGTGTCCGGCGTTGTAGGCCAGGTGCCACGCGCCGTTGATCCAGTAGTAGGTGGTGGACGGGGCCAGCGCGACGGTGGTTTCGAAGCTTTCCTCCGCGTCCGCCCACCGGTCCTCGGTGAAGGCGGTGTAGGCGCGCAGGTTGTAGAAGGTGGCGACGAGCGTGCGCAGCCCGCCGAGCGCGACGGCGAAGCCCGTCTGGCCGATCTTTTCCCGGGCGTCGATGTGGAGCGGCTCCGGCAGCAGTTTTTCCGCCCGCAGTTCCCTCGTCATCGCCAGCTCCAGCGGCGCGCGGACGGCCCCGGCCACCAGCAGGGCCACCACGACGATGAGTATTTTGCGGAGGGGTGGCATGGCCGGGTCAGTGTGCAGGGCAGCCACCCATGGCATGAAGAAACCGCGAATGAACACGGATGGACGCGAATTTTTCTGATCCCGCGGGCAAGCGACCCAAGCCCGTCATCCATTCGCGTGCATTCGTGTTGATTCGCGGTTTCATGATTCGATGGCGTCAGAATTCCTTGTCGGAGAAGATGAACCAGGAGCACACGGTGTAGAGCACCATGTAGAAAAGCCCCAGCCCCGCCAGCTTCAGCAGCACCAGTCCGGGCATGACCGCGCCCTCGATGACCGCGTCGATGACGTTGAAAAGCTGGAAATTCGGGATCACCAGGGACAGCAGGCCGGTGGCAACCTTTGCCGCGGCGCTGCCGGACGTCAGATAGACGTTCATCGCGTCCGCCTGGAAGTGGCCGATGAAGTAGATCAGGATGCCGACGATGGTGGTGAACAGCGTGCTGGTGGAGAAGGTGGAGATGAACAGGGCGATGGAGGCGACGATGGCGGAGCGGATGAAGATGGCCAGCACCGCCCCCTGCAACGACCAGCTCGGGCCGTGTTTCAGGACATCCGTCCTCACCGCGTCCAGGTATTCCTGCGGGTGCCCGCGCTGCTGCGCGTAGGTGATCTCCGCGTCCAGCACCATGCCGGTGCGGATGTGGAGGATGCCGGTCATCAGCAGGTCCATCGCCAGCAGGGAGATGAAGATCAGCGAAAGCACGCCCAGCAGCTTCCCCGCGAGGTAGTCGAAGCGCGGCACCGGCTTCGCCAGGATGGTGTAGAGCGTGCGGTCCTCGATGTCCTTCGGCAGCAGCAGCGCCGTGGAGACGATGGCCATGACCACGGAGAACAGCGTCATGGTGCCCAGCGACCAGCTTTTCACCAGCGGCAGCACGTTGGTGTCCACGGCCTCCGGCCCGCTGTGCTGCGGCAGGTTGAAGAAATTGCTGGCCAGCGCGATGACGGCGAAGACCGCCAGGAAATAGAACACCTTCATCCGCACCAACTGCGTGAAGGTGTGCGTGGCGATGATCCGGATGCGGGCGGCGCGGGAGGCGCGCTGCGGCTTCGCGGCCGGCGGGGCGGCCTGGATGGCGGGGGAGGGCGTCATTTTTCGTCGCGGGAGGTTTCCTGGAGGAACAGGCGTTCGAGGGTGGTGCGGGGCTTGCCGGTGCGGACCATGGTGGCCGTGCCGGAGCGCTCCACCAGCGCGTGGATTTCCCGGATGAGATCGGGCGGCGCGTCCCGGAGGATGATCTCCGTCTGCTCCTCGATGGCGATGAGATCCTCCAGCCGCCCCGCGCGGACGATCTTTCCGCGGAAGATCATCCCCACATGGTCGCACACTTCCTGCACTTGTTCCAGCAGGTGGGAACACAGGAAAACCGTGATGCCCTGCTCCCGCAGCTTGAAGATCAGGTCGCGGATCTGCCGGGAACCCAGAGGGTCCACCCCGGCGGTCGGCTCATCCAGGATCAGCAGGCGCGGCCGCTGGACCATGGCCTGCGCCAGGCCGATGCGCTGGAGCATGCCCTTCGAGTAGCCGCCGATCCTGCGGTCCCGCGCCCCTTCCAGATCCACCAGCTCCAGCAGGTGGCCGATGCGGTCCTCCAGTTCCTTCCCCTTCAGCCCGCAGAGCTTGCCGTAGAAGCGGAGCGTTTCCGCACCGCTGAGGTGCTTGTAGAAATAGGGGTTCTCCGGCAGGAAGCCCACATCATGCCGGGAGTCCGTCTTGAGAGAGTCCTTGCCGAAGATCGAGCAACTGCCGGAAGTCGGCGCCACCAACCCCAGCAGCGCCTTCATGGTGGTGGATTTCCCGGATCCGTTCGGGCCGATGAGGCCGTACACCTCTCCGGGCATGATGCGGATGGAGACGCCATCCACGGCCCGCAGCATCTGGCGGCGGAAGGAGGTTTTGAAATCCTTCACCAGATCACGGATTTCGACGGCGGGCGTGGGGTCGGACATCGGGTGGGGGAAAGATTAGGGACGGTCGGTGATCGGGCAACGAGGATTTTGCACGGAGTTGCTTGTTTCCTCCCGTGGGACCATGCAGGGTGGCGTGACATTTCCTCAAATCATGAAACGATTCATCCTTCCGTTGTTGTCGCTGCTCGCCGCTGGTTCCCTGAGCAGTTGTTTCCAGAGTGAGACCATCATCCGCCTGAACAAGGACGGCAGCGGCACGCTCACCGAGGAAACGGGATTCGGCGCGAAAGCCATCGAGATGCTCGCCCAGCTCGCCGCGTTCGGTGGGGACGCCGCGAAGGACCCGCTGGCGGAAATGGTGTCCGAGGACAAGGCGAAGGCCCGCGCGGCCACCCTGGGCGAAGGCGTCACCTTCGAGAAAGTCGAGCCGACCGCGAAGGACGGCGGCAAGGGCGCGAAGGTCACCTACCGCTTCGCGGACATCAACAAGCTGAAGATTTCCCCGGATGAGGCGGCCAAAAGCTCCATCCCGCAGATGCCCGGCCAACCCGCCCCGGCGACCCCGAAGTCCGAGCCGGTCACCTTTGGTTACGAAGGCGGCAAGCTTTCCATCAAGGTGCCACAGCCGAAGAATGACGAAGTCCCCGCCGGTGAGGCACCGCCCGTCCAGGAGATCGGCGCGGAGGAGGAGAAGCAGATGAAGGAACTCTTCGCCGGCATGAGGGTCAGCGTGAAGGTGGTCATCGAGCAGGGCATTTCCGCGACCAACGCCTCCTATGTGGATGACAACACCATCACCCTGGTGGACATGGATTTCGGAAAGATGATGGAGAAGCCGGGTACGATCCAGAAGATGGCTTCCATGGGCCGCGGGAATCCCGAGAAGGCCATGGAAGAGATGAAGAAACTCGACGGCGTGAAGGTGGAGACCAAGCCCGACGTCGAGGTGACGCTGAAGTAAGGAGTAAGGAGGGAGGACATTGCGGCAGAGCCGCCATGTCCGCTTCGCTCCCATTCCTGTCCTCCGGCTGCAACCGGAACCCATGGCAAAGGAGTTCCACGAGCTATTCCCACGCCACCGTCCGCATGTAGGAAAGGATGACCTTTTCCCCGTCCTCCAGGTTCGAGGTGCCGGTGACGCGGTAGCTGGCGGCGGGCTTGCCGGGGCGGCTGGTGGGGAAGGTGACGGTGGAGAGTTGCAGCGGATCCGCACCGCTGCCCGGGCTGTCGGTATAGACATGCGTCGGACGTCCGGCGATGTCCACGGTCCTCCACGACTGCTTCATGGGGACGGAGATGGCCTCGCCCTTTTTCTCATCATAGCTCATGTCCCAATAGCCGGGCGGGGTGGGGGCGTCGCTGTCACGGGTGCCGGGTGCGGCGTAGATGGAAAGACCCTCGAACTCTTCCCCGGGCTTCGAGTAGTTGAGATGGTAGCCGCCGTTGGGGAGGATGGTGATCCGCGGACTGCCCCAGCGTTTCTCCAGCGCAGGGGATTTCAGGACCGGCAGGGTGACACCGGCCAGGGAGGGGGACTTTTTCTCCGCCAGGTGATACGGACTGCGGTCCAGGCCGGGATCTTTCTCTTCCTTTGGCGGAGTGGCGCACTGGGTCAGAAAGAGCAACGGAAGGAGGGCGGCGGACTTTTTCATGAAGGATGAAGCTAGACGGACGGTGGTCCGGATGGGAAGCATGTTCCCCAGATGAAGACATTGATCCGGCATGCGCGTCTGGTCTCCCCGGGATGGGAAAGGGAAGGCTCGCTGCTGGTGGAGGGTGGGAGGATCGTCTCGGTGCATGCAGCGGGAGAAACGGTGAAGGCGGATGAAATCTTTGACGCAGGTGGAAGGATCATCATGCCGGGTTTCATCGACATCCACTCCCATGGGGCGGACGGGGCGGATGTCTGTGACGGCACGGTGGAAGCGGTGCGCCACATCGCCCGGACAAAGCTCCGTGAAGGAGTCACCACCTGGCTGCCCACCACGCTGACCCAGCCCGCGGACCGGCTGAAGGACACCCTGGCGGCCTGCGCGGTGGTGATGGGGGAAGGCGGACTCTGCCGGATGCCGGGCATCCACCTGGAAGGTCCGTTCATCAACGCGGCGAAGGCCGGTGCGCAGAACCCGGAATATGTGCGTCCGCCGGATGAGGCGGAGCTGCGGGCGCTGCATGGCATCGCCCCGCTGCGCATCCTTTCACTGGCACCGGAGATGCCGGGCGCGCTGGATCTCATCCGGGCGGCGCGTTCTCTCGGCATCACCTGCTCCGCCGCCCACACCGCCGCGACCTGTGCGCAGGTCATGGAGGCGAAGGCGTGCGGCCTTTCCCATCTCACCCATTTCGGAAACGCGATGACGCCGCTGCACCACCGGGAGATCGGCGTGGTCGGCGCGGGCCTGCTGGATGACTCGCTCATGCTGGAGTTGATCTGCGATGGCGTGCACCTCTCCGCGGACATGCTTTCGCTGGTGTTCCGCCGTGTTTCCGGTGACAGGCTCATGCTCATCACGGACTCCGTGGCGGCATCCTGGATGCCGGAAGGGCGGATGCAACTGGGAGGACTGGACGCGGAGATCCGGGATGGTGTGGTGCGTCTGGAAGACGGCACCCTCGCCGGTTCCACGCTGAAGTTCAACGAAGGCGTGGCCCGCGTGCGGGATCTCACCGGCCTGCCGCTGCCGGAGATCGCCTGCATGACTTCATGGAACCAGGCGCGGTCGCTGGGGTTGGAAGGACTGGGGAAGCTGGAACAAGGCCACCACGCGGACCTGGTGATGCTGGAGGAGGATCTCAGCGTCCATGGCGTGTGGGTGGAGGGAGTAAGGAGGGAGGACACTCCTGTCCTCCGGCTGCAATGGTGAATTATCTAAGGATTCAACGCAAAGGCGCAAAGGCGCAAAGTGGAGAGAGGGAACTCCTCACTTGAACTCCGCCTCATTCTCATGGATTAGGAAAGCGGTGAGCTGCGCCACCTGCAGCGGCGGCAGCGTCTGGCCCCACGCCTGCATTTTCGCTCCGTTGTGGCCGGGGCTGTCGGCGGGGGTGCCTTCGTTGATGATGCGGAAGATGTCCATCGGCTTCGCGCCGTATTTCCACTCGCCGTCTTTCAGCGAGAGGCCGGGGAGGTTCACCTTCTGGCCGCCGCCGATGTCGATGCTGGCGGTGAGGTTCTCACCGTGGCAGGCGATGCAGCTCGCCTGATAGATCTGCCTGCCCGCCTCCACCGCGGCGCTGTCCGTGGCCCACTGGCCCACCAGCGCCTCATCGTTCAGTTTCGACAGCATGTCCTCCAGCGCCTTCGCCTTGGTTTGCGCGATGTGCTGGAGCTGCGCGTCCACGTTCTCCGCGTCCGTCTTCGTCAGGCCCAGGTTGTAGTAGAGGAACCATCCGCCGAACAGGGCGATGACGGAGGCATGGAAGATGAACAGCCACCAGTTCGGCAGGGTCTGGTCATACTCCTGGATGCCATCGAACTCATGCGGGCGGAGGGCGATCTCGCCCTTCTTGCTGGCGTACTCCGCGTGGGTGATCTCGGGTTGCTTTTTCGGGTCCATGGCGGGTCAGCGGCGTGGGGTGGGGTCTTCCAGCGGGAGGTCCGCCAGTTCCTGGCAGCGGGCCTTCGGCAGGCACAGCGCGCGGATGGTGGCGGTGAGGAACACCGCGGCGGTGGCGATGAAGGAAATGATGGGGACGATGGCGGCCCAGTCTTCGTAGATGACGCGTTTGAACATGGCGGCGGGAGGTCAACGGGTGGAGCTGCTGCGGTGGGCGTCCGGATCCAGGGTCGGGTTCTTCACCGGCGGCTTTTCCACCGGGGCATACACGCCGATCTTCTGGACGTAGGCGATGAGCGCGACGATCTGCGTTTCGGAAAGATGGCGGCGCAGTTCCTCCGGCCCCAGGTCCGGCTTGTCCGGCAGGAAGGCTCCGGCGGTCACCAGCGAGGAGGCGATTTCCATGGCCTGGTCCCGGGCGTTCTGCTCGATCCCGTCCTTTGTCATTGCAGGCCATGGCACTCCCAGCCGTGCCTGTGCGGCGATCTTTGCGGGCAGTTCCTTCAGCGCCGTCTTGTTTTCGAACAACCACGGATAGGCGGGCATGTTCGAGCCGGAGGACATCTGGCGCGGGTCGAGGAAGTGGTTGAAGTGCCAAAGGTTGTCCCGCTTTCCGCTGCGCATGAGCTTCGCGTCCTTCACCAGCGCGCCGCCCTCGCGGGCGAGGTCCGGGCCGGTGCGCTTCGACCCCCACTGGTAGGGGTGGTCGTAGATGGATTCGCCCAGGCGGCTGTATCCCTGGTCCTCTCCGGGGCCGTAGCGCAGCACGTCCGGCACCAGCGTGCGGATCATCTGGGAGTGGCAGTTGTAGCAGCCCTCCGCGACATAGATGTCACGGCCCGCCAGCTCCAGCGGAGTGTAGGGAACCTGCACGCGGTCCTCCACGTTCACCGCGCGGTTCACCAGCAGGGAGGGGATGATCTGCACCAGTCCGCCGACCGCCGCCGCGGCGAAGATCAGCACCGTGAAGGGCAGGTAGTTCTCCAGCAGCCGGTTGAAATAGTCGCTCCATGTGCCTTTTCCCGCCCGGAACGCGGAGACGGACTTGGCGATCAGCAGGATGGTCACCACCAGCGCCGCCTTGTCCGCGTGCGGGGGCAGCAGGAACCACAGGATCATGAACGCCAGCGCCAGCACCGCGTGCACCACCGGATCCGACGAGAGCGCCTCCGACAGCGTCATCCGGTCCTTCGATGCCTTTTCCAGCACCGTCACCTCCACCGTCTCATCCTCCGCCCGGCCTTTCCTCGCCGTCATGAAGATGTTCACCGCGCACATCAGGAAACCGGTGAGGAACAGGAACCCGCCGAAGCTACGGATTCCGTAGTAGATGTTGATGGAGTTCAGCGTCTCCACAAACTCGTATTTCAGCGTCGCGCCGTCCGGGTTCGTCTGTGCCAGCATGAGGCCCTGCATGATGCCCGCCACCCACATGGAGGCCACGTAGAGAAGGATGCCCACCAGGCCCACCCAGAAGTGCATGTTCGCCAGGGAGGTGGACCACAGCTTCGTCCGCCACAGGCGCGGGGCCAGCCAGTAGAACATGCCCGCCGCCATGAAGCCGTTCCAGCCCAGCGCTCCGGAATGCACGTGCCCCACCGTCCAGTCCGTGTAGTGGGAGAGCGCGTTCACCGCGCGGATGGAGAGCAGCGGCCCCTCGAAGGTGGCCATGCCGTAGAACGTCACCGCCGCGGCGAAGAACTTGATCACCGGGTCCGTCCGCAGCTTGTCCCACGCCCCGCGCAGCGTCAGCAGGCCGTTGAGCATGCCCGCCCAGGACGGCGCCCACAGCATCACGGAGAACAGCATCCCCAGCATCTGCAGCCAGCGCGGCAGCGCCGTGTTCAACAGATGGTGCGGTCCCGCCCAGATGTAGATGAACACCAGCGCCCAGAAGTGGATGATGGAAAGCCGGTAGGAATACACCGGACGGTCCGCCGCCTTCGGGATGAAATAGTACATGATCCCCAGGATCGGGGTCGTCAGGAAGAAGGCGACGGCGTTGTGCCCGTACCACCACTGCACCAGCCCGTCCTGCACACCGCCGAAGATCGGGTAGCTGTGCAGCAGCGACGTCGGCAGCGACAGGTGGTTGACGATGTAGAGCATCGCGATCGTCACGATGGTGGCGATGTAGAACCACAGGGAGACATACAGGCTCCGCTCGTTCCTCCGCGCCAGCGTCAGGAAAAAGTTCAGGCCGAACACCACCCAGATGACCACCACGGCGATGTTCAGAGGCCAGATCAGCTCCGCGTACTCCTTCCCGCGCGTCAGGCCTGCGGGCAGGGTGACCGCCGCGCCGACGATGATGAGCTGCCAGCCCCAGAAGTGGATCTTCGAAAGCAGGTCGGATGCCGTCCTCACGCGGCACAACCGTTGGGTCGAGTAATAGACGCCCGCGAACACCATGTTCCCCACGAACGCGAAGATCACCGCGTTCGTGTGCAGCGGGCGGATCCGGCCGAAGGTGATGTAGGAAAGACCCTCCGACTTCACCAGGCCGAAGGTGATCGTTTCCAGGAACTTTCCGTTCATCTGCCACCACGAAAGCTGCGTGGCGGCCAGAACGCCGACGATCATGCCGATGATGCCCCAGAAGATCGAGGCGTTCATGAAGTGGCGGACCGACTTGTCGTCGTAGGTGATGGTGGCGGTGTTGGACATGGCGGGGAGGTTCAGGGGCGCTTCGCTGCGGGACGTTTTCCGGTTTCCAGCGGCAGGAGGGAGTCGCGCTCGAAGCTGGAGCGCCGCGAACGGCGGGCCTCCGCGGCGAAGCAGACGACGAAGATCCCGGCCAGGCAGGAACTGACGAGGATGGTCACGGCGAGCACGTTCACGATGTGGATGGAATCAGATTCCGCCCCCGCCTGCTTCGCGCCGCTTTGCGGAAGCTGCGCGTTTCTTGCCTTGGCGGGGGCGGGGGATGCGGGGTTCAGAATTTCCACACCAGATCGACCGTGAAGCGATCCTCCAGGATGCCGTCGTGCTCGTTGGTCAGCGGAATCTCATAGGCGAAGCCGAGGTCAACGGAATCAATGATCCGCGACCGGAAGCCGATGGCGGCGGTGACCAGATCACGATTTTCCGAGGCATTCGATGCTCCGAAATTCAGCAGGTCGGACCCTTCGAAGGTGGCCACCACCGGCACCAGGCCCGCCGCCTGTTTGCCGAAGTTCGGGTTGCCATCGCCCGGCCGCAGCACGTGGTGCCAGTTCAGCTCCACCAGCGGGATGAACAGCGGGTGCACCTCATAACTGGCGTGCACGCTGACGAACGACGTGTGCGCGAGTTGGTCGCTCAGTTCCAGGTGGACGCCCGCCGCTCCGGCAAGCTGGAAGCGGTCCCACAGCTTCAGCCCGGAGACGATCAGATTCACCGCTCCGTCACCCTCTCCCTGGAACACCCCGTGGTTCCCGGTCGGGATTTCGAAGGTCGCCGTGCCGCTCACCACCGTGGCGTTCGCCGGATCGTAGAGGAACGCATACTTCAATCCCGCCGCGATGTTGGCGAAGCCGCTCTCCTCACCCCACAGCGCGTCGCCGGGGTTGATGTCCACGTAGCCGTCCTTCGTCGCCACGATGGAAAGCCGCTCGTTGAGCGCGATCTCGAACTGCAGCGCATAGACCTGGAAGTCGCCGCCCATCGGCACGTCCCCGATCGTCGTGTTCACATGGGACGGCAGGTTCTGGTGGATGAAGATCGGGTGGATGTTCGTCCCGGGCAGCGCCAGATCGAAAAGGGTGGGGTTCGAGATGGGGCGGCGGGCCTTGGTGAAAGCATCCGCCGCCGGCGCGGCGGGTGAGATGGCTGGAGGCGGCTCCACCGTCCCGGCCATGCCGGTGGCGAGAGCGGAAACGGAGGCGGCGAGCATCAGCGGTACGATTGTTTTCATGATCACGGGTCCTTTCCTGGACACCGCCATCATTTCCGGATGTCCCTGATCGCGCTAACCGCTCCTTGCCACAAGCTGCGCGGATGCTCTGATTCCGCCCGCTGTCACCATCGTGGCGTAGATCACCGGTCGCCGTCTTCATGAAACCAATCCGCCGCCCGCGGGAAATTGACATCCCTCGCCCGGCAACCACGCTTTGGGGCAATGTCATTCAGCCGCCGCCGATTTCTCACCCTGGGGCTGCCTGCGCTGGGAGCCGCTCCACTCATGGCGGCACCCGGCAGCCCGGCGCCGCAGCTCCGCTTCGGTGTCATCGCGGATCCCCAGTATGTTGATGCCCCGCCCGCCGGCACCCGCCACTACCGTGCATCGCTCGGAAAGCTGGACGCCTGCATCGCGGAGCTTAACCGGCATGATCTCGCGTTCGTCATCACCCTGGGCGATCTCATCGACCGGGACTTCGCCAGCTTCGATCCCGTGCTGGAGCGCTATGCGAGGCTGAAAGCCCCGCATCGCATCGTCCTGGGCAACCATGACTTTGCCGTGGCGGATGCTGACAAGCCGCGCGTGCTCGGGAAAGTCGGCCTCTCTTCCGCGCACTACAGCTTCTCCCATGGACCATGGCGCATCGTCGTCATCGACGGCACCGAGGTTTCCACCTACCGCCACCCCGCCGCGGATCCGCGCACTGCGGAGGCAAAACAGCGGCTCGCCGCACTGGCTGCGAAAAAGGCCAACAATGCCAGGGAATGGAATGGCGCTCTGGGTGACGCCCAGCTCCGTTGGCTGGACGGGGAGCTGACCGCTGCTGGGAACGCGGGCCAGCGGGTCATCATCTGCGGTCATTTCCCATTGCTGCCCGCTGACGACTCCCACCGCCTCTGGAACTCCGGCGAGATCGTCGCCCTGCTCGGCCGCCATCCGCATGTGGCGGCGTATTTCAGCGGCCATAACCACAAGGGCAATTATACCCACGAGGCGCGCTGCCACCACGTCAACTTCAAGGGCATGGTCGAAACCGCCACCGACAATCCTTTTGCCATCGTGGACTGCCACCCCGGCCGCCTCGACGTCACCGGCTTCGGCCCCGAGCCGACCCGGAAAAAGCTCGTCTGACCCCCGGGCGGCGGAGAGGGGGAAGGAAAAGTGGGCCCGGTGGGGTTCGAACCCACGACCAAAGGATTATGAGTCCCCTGCTCTCACCGCTGAGCTACAGGCCCTTCAATGGGTTGCGATGATTTTTGACAGGAATGTCTCCCTGTGGTATCTCCCCTCGAAGCAACAAACTGCAACAGAATGAAGCAGACTGCGAAATTCAGCAGGTCGAAAGTGGAGAACTTGTTCAGGCATCGCGCGGGCAATTACTACGCGGTGGTGAAGGTCGATGGCAAGATCCGACGACAGTCTCTTCAAACCGATGACTACAACCTCGCCAAGGAGCGTCTAGCGGCGGTCCTTGAGGATCTTCGCGGCGCTACAGCAGCCAAGACGGCAGGGACACTTCGCGCCGCGATCGTCGACGAGGCCCACCGTGACGACGCGACGCTGAAACAAACCACAAAGCACTACTACCAACAGATCGCCAAGAGCCTCCTGCTCGTCAGCGATACAATCCCTTCGCGACCGGCCGACAAGGCCCTCCCCCGGGTTACCCTTGCTGATCTGCGCCCATGGCTGGACAAATACGCTGCCCTGGCAAGCAGAACACGCTATAATGGGGCACTGGCGCTTCTTCGTCGCACCTATCAACGTTCGATTGAAGCCCGGCAAATCACGAGGAATCTGCCAGACGATTTGAGTCGTCTAAATCCGATAGTCGCCCACCGGGACATTCCTTCGGCTGAGGAGTTCGCAATCATTGTTGAGGAGATCGCTTCCCAGCGGAAGCGATCAAGTAAGGCGACCGCGGCTGTTGTGAGACTGTTAGCGGCCACCGGGCTGAGGATAAGCGAGGCCCAAGCACTTAGGTGGAAGGACATCAGCGAGGATGCATTGACCGTGCGCACGGCGAAGAATGATGCCCTCCGTCGTGTGCCTCTCACTGGAGCAGCAAGAACGGTTCTTCTTGAACTTCGGAAACTTTTTGCGCCTGAACCCGATTCCCACGTAATGCCTATCCGATCACCTCGCATCGCCCTTGAAAATGCATGTGAACGCCTGAAATTACCCCATCTCAGAGTGCACGACCTTCGGCACATTTTCGCCACTCGTTGCATCGAAGCCGGGGTGGACCTGCCAACCATAGCGTCTTGGTTGGGGCACAGAGATGGTGGAATTTTGGCCGCGAAGACGTATGGCCATGTCATCTCGCGCCATTCAGATACCCAAATCAAAAAAGTGCAAATTTGAACACCCCCCATGAAAGCATCCCTCTCGCCTGAAGAAAGAAACCGCGAATATCCTCTAATTCCCGAGGCTGAAATTGAAGCCGCTTTGGCATCGAGCGCTCTTCCCAAATTCTATCGAAACCCGACGAGGGACACAGTGGTTATTCACGAAATCGTTACCGTGATCAAGGCGGCTCGAGAGCTTGGAAAGCCGTTCTCCCAAGAGTGGGACGTGTTGCGGCAAACTCTCGATAATGCGGCAGTCGCTGGACAATTCGAAGCGTTCGATGATTTCTCCAAAGCCTGGAAAGAGGCTCTCCCGGATATTCATTACCTGATGTTGAATGGGAAGAACATTGCACCTGCTCTGGGCGGAAATTATCAGGCTGTAGACGCCTTCCCTGAAGATCAGTTTGAGCAAATGATCCGGGACGGCGTAGTTTATGAGATAGCGTGTAATACCGGTAAGGGTGTTTTCCTGGATCGGGCAACCAACAAACGCATGAAACGACAGCCTAAAACCTGGCTGGTGGTGGACTGCATCAAGCATCTCCAGTGGCATCTTGGACGGGTTCCGACAAGAAAGGAAATTCTTGAGAATTTCAGCATAAATTCCTCTGAAGATGAGGGAATCACAGAAGCTGACCTTTCTCGCCAACTCACCCGTCTCGGTTGGAATGATAGAATTCCACCGGAAAGTTGGCGCAAATCGCTGGGCGAGTGACGGAACGCTCTTGGCATCGGTCGCGATTCCCGATGCCAAGGGGATACACGCGGCAATGTGCGACGAATTCGCACATGTCCGAACACACTACCAAAGACAACCGGGCCGCCTACACCTTCGCGGAATTTGCCAAACTCTTCGGCAAAGACCGCAGTTGGACGTATCGCTTGGCCGAGAAGAACAAAATCGCGGTCATCAAGGGCTACGGCTACGCATTGGTCCCCGCATCAGAAGCCAAGCGTCTTTCCAGCGGGCTTAGTGGCAAGGAACCCAATTCCGGCTTGACGACTCTTAAGTTGATCCATGCTGGCAAAAACGTCGGCTAAAAAACGGGCCGCCTCCGTGCAGGAGAACGACCCGGCGGTTTTCTGAGGACCTGCAGGGAGTCTACCAAACAACGGGGCGGCACACAACTTCATTCCTGCCGTCATGTACCATCCTTTTGCGAAACTTCCTCCGTTCCTGAGATACCTTATCAGCGCCTGCCCTCTCGCAGGAAATGGTGTCAACCCTTGGCTCTACAAGGTTGCCCGGCATCTCCACCACCATCTGTCCGAAGCCGACATCATTCGTCTCTTGCAGATCGCCGTGGAAGACTGCGGACGCGTTGTTCCCTTCTCCGAGATTCAGCGTGCCGTCCGCAACTCAAAGGCGGTCGCATGGACTCCTTCCGGAACGAGCGCCAGTTCAAATTTCCCTCAGCAACCACGCTGGCCGGATGTGAACGAAAGTCTGATTCAGGCGGCAGCAAACCAGTCGACGGTGAAATCCATCGAGAACCTCACAGAGGAAAGTCCGGTCGCATGCGCCGCTCCGCCAAGCACTGAAGACATCATCGATGCGCTCTTTCCCGGCAACCCGCTGCTCTGCGCCGGTACGACTTCCAAGGACTTCTGGACCGAGCCCCGTGAGGTGCTTCGCAGCCGTCTCCACCGCCACTCCCTGATTGTTCCCAGCGCCATGCGTTGGAAGCTGGGCAAGGTGAAGAGCACCGGACGCCTCTCGGCCCACACGTTGGACAACACCGGCCCCCGCCAGCACCTTGTCACCGAGTTCGACGGAGGCACTCTGGATTCCCAGGCGGTGCTGATCGGTCACCTGAAACAGTTTGCGCCTTTGACCATCGTGGTCCACTCCGGCGGCAAATCACTGCACGCCTGGTGGTACTGCGCTGATGTTCCCGAGCACGAACTCAAGCGTTTCATGGACTACGCGGTGGCGCTTGGCGCCGATCCGGCGACCTGGGCCCGCAGCCAATTCGTCCGCATGCCCGGCGGCCTTCGCGACGGTCGGACGCCTCAGCGGGTTCTCTACTTCGATCCTGATGCCGGTCGGATGACACCCCGCGACGGCTGGTTTCTCGACTCCCTGCCGGACATCAACAGGAAGGAGGTCTCATGAGCCGTTGGATCCGTATGATGTGTTCCGCAGAAGCGGAGGAACTCCAGAAACGGTATCCCGCCGCCTTCCTTCTCCTTTGCCAGATCGCCCGCCGGGCGAGGTGGAAGGGTTGCCCGATCACGAAGTTGAGGGCGGGCGAAGCCTTCATCGGGGACTGGAAGAACGCCGGGCTCCGGTCGCAGATGCAATACCGTCACGCCAAGAAAACGCTGGAGGAAGCAGGATTGGTGACGTTCCGGGGAACGAACAAAGGAACGATCGCAACCATCACAAACACAATGATTTTCAGCATTTCTCCTGAAGCTGACAACGGACCAGACAACATTCCGGGAACAATCCAGCAACGGACGAACAACGGGCCAACAACGACTAACCATACTGATATAAGGAAAAACGGAAATACGGACACCACTTCGTTTGCTCCGAACGGAACATGTTCCGGTTCGAAGCCGCCGAAGCAGTCCGACATCCATTGGTCTCCCGAAGAGGGTTTCGTCGGGATTACTCCCAGCGACCATTCGCGATGGGCGGTCGCCTACCCCGCCATCGACCTTCCCCGCCAGATCGCAGCCGCAGGCGAGTGGCTCCGCGGCAACCCGGCGAAGCGGAAGAAAAACGTCCGCCGGTTCCTGACATACTGGTTCACCCGCGCCCAGGAACGCGGTGGCGACATCCCTGGAAATCAACCTCAACAAACCAAACACTCCAGTGCCTTCTCCATCTGACATCAAAGGTCCGCCCACCGCCGACATCGCCGAACAAGCGATCATCGCAACGATCTTCCACGATCCGGAATATCTCCGTCGCCTCCGTGCCCGTGGAGTAACTTCAGAATCGTTCTACACCCACCGCTCCCTTTTCAAGGCCGTTGCCTCGTTCATCGAGGACAACGGCAGCATCGAAGCGGTGGCCTTCACCCAGCATCTCCAGACCATCGGTGAGTTTGACGCCCTAGGCGGAACCCTGATGATGGAGACCCTGCTTTCCCCCGCGCATCAGCCAAAGGCGGGATGGAGCCTCTGGCTGGACCAGCTCCAGGAAGCGTATTCACTCCGGATAGCCTATATTCAAGCCCACAAGGGCACGGACGGCTATGAGGACAGCGAGGAAGCCCAAAGCGCCCTCAAAGACGCACTGGATGCCATCAGCGTGGCGAAAAGCGGACCTCGCCGGAGTGCGGACGCCAAGGAGGCCACGGCGGCCTTCGTTCGCCAGTTCATCGAGGACCGGGAGGCCGGAGCCATTCCGGGCACTCCGACAGGTCTTGCGGCGCTTGATGCGGTGTCGGGCGGCATGCGTGCGGGGGAACTGTGGGTGGTGGGCGGCCAGACGAGCCGCGGCAAATCGGTTCTCATGACGCAGATCGCTTCCGAAGTGATCTCCAGCAAAGGCAGGGTCGCGGTGTTCTCGCTCGAAATGAGTGTCCGTGATGTCACCGGTCGCTTGGCTACCGTGTTTGGCGACCTCGACTTTAACCACATCACCAAACCGGGGGAAGTGATCACGAAAGGAGAGCTCATACGGATTCAATCCACGCTGGCGAATCTTCAGGAGCTTGATTTCCGCATCGACGACAGTTCCAGCCAGACCATCGACCACATCGCTACCGAATGCGGCATCATCCGCGATACGGAAGGTCCGCTTGGTCTGATCGTCGTCGATTACATCCAACTGGTCGAAGGAGACAGGAAGCGTGGTGAAAGCCGGGAGCAGGAAGTCGCGCGGATTTCTCGTGGCCTCAAGCAGCTTGCAAAGGAACACCGCTGCCCTGTGATCACGGCGACCCAGCTCAACGAGGAGGGCAAGACCCGCGAAAGCCGTGCCATCGCGCAGGATGCCGACGCTCTGCTCTTCATCGCCGATGACGGTGTGAAGATCGGAAAACTTCGCAACGGTCCACGCGGCGGCGTGCTTCCGCTGTTCCTCGACGGCAGACGGCAGCGCTTCACACCCGTCCAGCAGCCCCAGTGACGGGTAATCCTTTCAACATCGAAAATCCATGAATTCGCCATCCATGCCAACTTTCAAACCAGACGCCCGTATCCTGACCGGCATCGATCATTGGTGCGCCACCGTCGGCGTCGATCCCGACAACGGCCTCACGATCGTGGCCTCCGTCCTTGGTGGCCTCGCCGGTCCTGCCGGATACATCGACCATCCCTGCGGCATGGAGGAGTTGCCTTCGTTGCATCTGGTCGTTCCCGCAACCCAGGGCATGTTGCCCCACGCCGTCAACCTGCTGTTCAGTCCGGCCCGCCGGATCAATCGCCAGATCCTCGAAACCATGGCAGGGATCAATCCCGCCGCGCTGCGTTACATCTCGCACGCCTCGTTCGCCGGGGATCCGGAGAAAGCGCGGCCTCAGGACAATATCGAATCCGTCATGCTCCGGGACCTTCGTCGTGGACCGGCTTTCGATCGGGATACCAACCACGTCGCCAACGGGGAGGGCGACCTCAATCCAGACCCAATCCAGCGTCGCGTCGAGGCTATCACCCGTCCCGCCTTGATGCTGGAATCCCCGGCGCTCGCGGATATTTCGAAGCTGCTCCCCGGCTGCCACCTTTCGCACGCTCTCGGCGCGGACATTCCGCTGCATGCCTTGATCTCGTCACCCAAGCGGAAGAAGGAGGTCGATCAGTTTCTCCGGCTAATGAACGGCACCGAGATTCTGATGCCATCGCCAAAATATCCGGTCGGCGTCGAACACAACCGGCCCGCGCGCCTCCAGGCCATTTTCAGAGCCGACACGACCACGCTCCGTCAGTTGGTACCCGACATCATTCCGCTGCTGGAGCGGTCGCTCCTGCTGGTGAACACGTCAACCACCACACGCTCTGACCCGGTTGCATCCTATTTCAGCGAACTTTTCGGCCGCACCACGACCCGGATCGCGCTTCTCCGCCGCAATGGTATGCCGCTGGTGGCCAAGTTCGCCACCTCGGAGGCTGCGTCGCGCTTCCAACTGGAGTTCTCGCGCTTCATCGCGACCTGTGAC
The DNA here is from genome assembly GCA_019634595.1 of Akkermansiaceae bacterium. NCBI lineage: Bacteria > Pseudomonadati > Verrucomicrobiota > Verrucomicrobiia > Verrucomicrobiales > Akkermansiaceae > Akkermansiaceae bacterium. Next base: position 970,382 of record JAHCBC010000001.1, on the reverse strand, counting down.
TCCTCTCCGGCGCCTGTCGGTTCATCCATCAGAAATCTCCCTCAGTCGATGGTGTGGGCATTGATGATGCTCGGTCAGCACATGAAGCAGTACCAGCCGCCGGGAGATGACGAGGTGATCACCGCCGTCTTCGACGCTTCCCACAACCTTCTCCGTCGCCACTGCCAGCAGGTGGAGGAACTGGTCCACGCCGCGGAGCTGGATGAGTTGATCCGCCGCGCGCGGAAGATCGTCCGCAAGATCCAGGAGAAGCAGCTCATCTCCTTCAGCGGTCTCGTCCGCACCTTCGATCAGCAACGCACCAGCCTCTATCGCCCGGTGGTTGATGTCCTGGTGGAGGCCGAGGTCCTCGACCGCCAGCCCGACGGCAGACTGCGTCTCGGAAACCGCTCCTTCGACGAAGCGCTGCCCTCCCTCTCGTTTTCATTCCTCAACGACCGATGAATCCAACACTGCACACCAGAAGCCTGATAGCGGCCTGCCGGAACGTCGGGGAGTGCACCGGCGTTCCCGCTGAGTTCATCTTCGCTCACGCCCTGTTGTTCGGCACCGTGATGCTCGGAGCGAAAGCCTGCTATCGCAGGGAGAACGGTCAGCCCCCACAGATCATCCGCTCTCCCGCCACCATCCTGACCGACGACGACCGCTGCCCCGCGTGGTTCGAAACCGCCGTCGAACGGGCGGTGGAACGCCAGCAGACGGTAACCGACCGGGCGAACCGTTTCCTCATCGCCCAGCCAACGCCCAAGCAGATCAATACCGCCAGACGGTTGAAGCAGATGTATGGCCCCGTCGAAGATCTCATCCCGGATCCTCTGCAGCGTCTGATGCGGACGTCCGTGCCGAAGATGACCGTTCCGATGTTCGATTTCCTTCACGATGTGGCCGAAAAAGGTTCCATCCGCAGCCAGCCTGAAGCCAACGCATTCGGTTCCGATCTGATTGCGCTGGCCATCGGCCACCGCAGCCATGCGGACCTTCTTGGAAAACGCTGCCGTCCCAACTCCCTGTTCGCCGAGGCCGGTAATCCGAATGCCACCACCCGTGTTTCGATCCATGGCTGGGCGGAGTTCGATCCAGTGAAGAAGCTGTTCCGGAAGACCGGGTTTGAGACGCTGCCGCCGTTTGGATGGCTGCTGACCTTGCCGGCCATGACCCCGTTGCCGTTCGTCGCCGATCATCTGTCCGACCACTATCGCTCCTTCTTCAATCACCTCTTCACCCTGCGGATGGATGCGCCGCAGACATTTTTTCCAGAGCCTGAGATCGTGGAGCTTCTCGACCATGCCGTTGCCGAACAAGGCAGCAAGATCCAGATCGCCGGAATGGGTGAAACTCTCCTCAATCCCCACCCGATGCTGCCGTGGCAGCTCGCCACCGTTCTCTGGAGCATTGAGCGGACGGAGCACAAACCGAATCCAGAAAACCACCGCCCGCTGGCTGAACTGGCCTGCAAGGTCGCCCGGTTCATCCATGCGGGTCATATCCACACCCTTCGCAGAATCTTCCCTACACCGGAGAACGGAACGACCAATCCTGTGGATGCCGCCATCGTCGATAAACTTGCAGTAAAGCCACTGCACACTCGCGAGCTGGTTCGGCAGTTTCATCGCCTCTCGACCGAAAATCTTCGGATCCGGCTCGGCCTCCTTGCCGAAGACGGGATAGTCATTCGCACCGAAGACGACGACGGAAATGAAACATGGTTCACTCCGCCTTTCGATGTCGGGAAGAGCCGCGGTTTCCTCAGTTCCTTGTCAGCAGAAGAGAATGGCTCCGGAAGTTCCTGAGCTCGCCCGTTTTTTAGCACTGCATCACTGAAAGCCGCCACACTCGACGGTTTTCATCTCCGACCCTTCCAAACTTCGCCTGAACAGGCTCTCGAATCCCGGTCATTTCTCCCAGGACTTGCGGTTCCATTTTTCGTCCGGCGAGCATGGCTCGATGAGCTGTCCGGCTTCCCGTTTTATCCACCAGGGTCGTCCTGACTGTGAGATGCCTCTTGCGCTTTTCACCACTTTGGTGCGAAGTGGTGAGAAATGAAGGACCATCGTCAGTCTGCCGAGCGGGAAACAGTCGTGAGACTGTCTATCAGCGTCCCCAAAGAGAATAAAAAGGCGCTCGAGCAAATTGCCGAAGATAAGCGAGTTAGCCTTGCTTGGGTCATCCGGGACGCAATCTCTCAATACCTCGATCGTTCGGGACCGAAGGAGTAGTCGTATACACCCCTGGCAACTCACTTTCCACTCAATCATGACGCCCTACCACGCCAAATTCTACGCGCACGAGCTGAGTCGCGTCGGTGGCGCGGGTGTTAATCGAATCGGAAAAGCCCTCTTCGACGACTTTGTCGACATGAATCCCGATCAGGTCGAGTCAGCTATATTCGCGCTCCGGTCGCCGCTTTCGAACGGGGTGCTTCTGGCAGACGAAGGTCGGCTTGGAAAGAGGATCGAGGTAGGCTTAGTTCTGCGTCGGAAGTGCCTCCGACTTCTGGTGATCACATGACCCCACACCAAGCCAAATACCTTGCTTACGAACTCTCCCGCCGTGGCCCGGCGGGCAGCATGGAAAAGATTGGCGGTGCTTTGGCGGACGCAAAGGTCGATCTCAATCCGCACCAAGTCGAAGCCGCACTCTTTGCATTCAAGTCCCCTCTGTCCAACGGTGCGATACTGGCGGACGAAGTCGGCTTGGGGAAGACGATCGAAGCAGGAATCCTCCTATCACAGTTTTGGGCGGAGGGTCGCCGCAAGATTCTTCTGATCATGCCTGCTTCATTGCGGAAGCAGTGGAGTCTGGAACTTGCTGAGAAGTTCTACCTCCCCACACACATTCTCGAAGCGAGAACGTTCACACAGGCGACAAAGGATGGACTATCAAACCCATTCAATCAACCCGAAGCGGGCATCTTGATATGCTCCTACCAATTCGCGGCTAACAAGGAAGAGTATCTCGTCGGCGTTCCATGGGATTTGGTGGTCTTAGACGAAGCGCACCGGGTGAGAAACGTTTATAAGCCAACCAATAAAATTGCCAACAAGCTCCGCACTGCGCTCAAAGGCCCGAGAAAAATCCTCTTAACGGCCACGCCACTCCAAAACTCACTGTTGGAGCTTTACGGTCTCGTCTCATTTATCGACCCCTTCGCCTTCGGCGACAGAAAGTCATTCCAGGCCCAATACGCGCGACTGGATAGCACCGACACCTTTGCCGACCTCAAGGCACGCCTGAAGCCTCTCTGCCACCGGACGTTGCGACGCCAGGTAGTTGAGTTCATCCGCTACACAGAACGGATCCCACTCACAGAACCATTCGACCCCGGGCCTGACGAAGCAAGGCTCTATGACGTGGTCTCTGAGTATCTTCGGAGAGAACAGCTATTTGCATTACCGAGCGCACAGCGGACTTTGATGACCCTGATCCTGCGCAAGCTGCTGGCGTCTTCCACCTTCGCGATTGCCGGCGCTCTTGAGACACTTGTCAAAAAGCTGAGGGCTGTCATTCGCGCCGACAACTCGCAACGGGATCATGCCCAGTTTGAGTTCGAAGAAGACTTGGATGGAGGCTACGAGGAACTGGAGGACGAATGGGAGTCCGATGAACCTCCCGCGGCTCTCACCAACGAGGATAGGGCTTTGATCGAAACCGAGATCCGGGACTTGGAAGAGTTCCGGGATCTCGCTGTGAACATCACGGAGAACGCAAAGGGCGACTCGTTGATCACGGCTTTGGAAAAAGGGTTCGAAGCAATGCGTCGAAACAACGCCCCAGAAAAAGCCATTATTTTCACTGAATCGAGGCGCACTCAGGATTACCTGCTCCGCAGGTTGGCACAAACCGAGTACGCGGACCTTATCGTGCTGTTTAACGGATCGAATAACGATGAAAAGTCGCGGTCGATCTACGAAGTCTGGAAAGAGCGATGGAAGGATAGCGACCGCGTCACCGGCTCACGCTCCGCAGACATAAGGCAGGCACTCGTGGACTACTTCCGCGAAGAGGCGAAGATCATGATCGCCACGGAAGCCGCTGCGGAGGGCATCAACCTGCAGTTCTGTTCGCTCGTGGTGAATTACGACCTGCCATGGAATCCACAACGCATCGAACAACGGATCGGACGCTGTCACCGCTACGGCCAGCTGCATGACGTTGTGGTGATCAATTTCCTTAACGTAAAGAACGCCGCCGACCAACGGGTCTTCGAACTTCTGTCCGAGAAGTTCAACCTGTTCTCCGGGGTGTTCGGATCATCCGACGAAGTGCTCGGATCCATTGAATCTGGTGTCGATTTTGAGAAGAGGATCGTCGCCATCTACCAGAAGTGCCGCACCCCGGATGAAATAGAGAGCGGTTTCAAGCAACTTCAGGATGAGCTGGAAGACCAGATCAATACCAAGATCGCCGAGACCAAGCGAAAACTCCTGGAGAACTTCGACGCTGAGGTTGCCGAAAAGCTCCGCCATCACACGACAAAAAGCCGCGAACACCTCTCCCGCGTTGAGCAGCTTTTATGGAAGGTGAGCCGCTTCATCCTCGAAGACAGGGCAACCTTCTACGATCAAGAACATGCCTTCGTGCTAAAGAGCGCCCCTTATTCCGGGATGGATCCTCACTCGGTTCCGAATGGGCGGTATGAGATGGCCAGAGACCCCGTGCATGCGCACCGGTATCGTTTGCATCATCCGCTCGCCAAGGAGGTTATCAGGGACGCGATCTCGCGAAATACTCCCCCGGTAACGCTTCGCCTCCATTGCTCCACATCCCCAGGTCAGTCCGTGGAACTGGCCCCGCTAGTCGGGACTTGCGGTTCACTGGCAGCCAGATGCTTGAGCGTAAAGTCGGCGGATGACTCAGAAGACCATCTGCTCCTGGTCGGCCTCATCGAGGGAGGCTCCGCGCTGGCCACGGCCCAATGCCATCGCCTGCTGGACTGCCCGGGCGAGCTTCTGGACGAAATTGCTCCCACACCGGGGGAACTTGAACGTATTGGAAGCGCACTTTCGGCAGAGGAAAACCGGGTGATTTTGGAAATCAACGAGCGCCATGCCCGTGCCTTTGACCAAGAGATGGAGAAACTCGATCACTGGGCAGGCGACCGCAAATCCGCCTTGGAATACGAACTCCGGGACCTCGATGCGAAGATAGGCGAGGCGAAGAAGCAGGCTAGAACTGTCGGCAACCTCGATGACAAGGTGCATTGGCAGCGTCAGGTTCTCTCGCTAGAGCGTCTTAGAGCGGACAAGCGGAGGGACATATTCGAGGCTCAGGATGAGGTGGATCGGCAAAGGGAAAAGCTGCTGGTGGATGCCGACCGACGCCTTAAGAAGGACAGCACAACCGAAGAGCTGTTCTTCGTCCGTTGGGAACTTGTTTAAACCTATCGAACGATGAGCAATCACTACGAACGGAAGTGGGACATTGTTGAAGAGATCGACATCGAGCTATTCGATGGAAATCTGGTTCGGATCCAATGGTTGGAATGGGACTCCCAGTATGACTTCGCTCCTGCACAGATACGCATTCATTCCACGGCTTACACCAACCCCCGTCGGCTGAAGCGGTTCACGAAGCTATCCCATAAGAAGGATTACGGAGTGGGGTGGGAACCTGTAATCTTAGAGGTCCTGCAGCAGGTGTCCGATCGCTTGAGAGAGACGAACCTCGACACCTTTGACACATTCATCACCGGTCTCTTCGGCTGCTTCAAAACTTTCTGGACCGATCGCCCGGACTTCCCGGTTGCTGTCTCCCTATCGGAACTCAACGAGTTCTACACCGAAGAGGCCATCGAATCCGCGGTATCCTACTTCCTTGGCGCGCCCCATGACGAGGATTGGGACTCGGATTCAATCGCGGACTGGGGAGATCAACAGGCAGGTTCGGACGCCGAGGAGGCGCTCGAAGAAGCAGAATAAGTAATCAAAAGACACCCAAACCCGATCCACGTCCATGAACCTTCCAGAAGAGCTGACCGAGGCCATCCGCAGTCGAATCAAAAGCGAGGCCGGATTTTCGCATGAAGGAATCGAGGAAGTTCTGAATGGTCTGCAGGTCAATACCCCCATCAACTGGAATATTTTGATGAACAAGGAGCTACAAACCGAGAAGGACCGTGAAACTGACGATTGAAGCCTTCCGTGGCGCAAACATTCCCTGTGAGCTAAAGATCAATGCCAATCGGGATCTGACGATTCTTTACGGCGAGAATGGTTCGGGCAAGACCACCATTTCGGATGCGCTTGAATTCCTGTTCTACGGCGTATCCGGCTCCCTGGAGGAGAAATCCCTGGATGGGAAGACTCGGCTGCCGGCGTTAGTCCACGCGAAGCGCAAGCCTGCGGATTTGAAGGTGACCTGGGAGGAGTCGAATCAAACCCGGGTTGCCAAGCTGAAGGGCGCTTCTGCCATACACTCGGGAGACCTTCCAGAAACCAAGCTGAGGACCCTGCGCCGCAACCTCGTTACAAGTTTGATCGAGGAAACGCCTGCAAAGCGATTCGAACGGATCCGGGACTTCGTCGAACTGCCTGCGCTTGAGCGCGAGGAACGCGTTCTTGGGGAATTTATCTCCAATCATAAACAGCGCCAACAGAGCCAACTCGAATCCTACACCCGGACGCAAGATGAGGTCCGCACGATCTACAACGACATTTTTGCAGATGCGAAGAATCCTCCGCCCCTTGAACAGTGGATCAAGGAGACGCTCGAAAACAGCGTGGAAACGGTCGAGGAAGAGATCCAGATCCTCAAGGACCTCGACCTACAGGTTAGCCGACTCCGCGACGATTTCAAGCCATTGTCCGAGGCGTATGAGGCCCTGGAGATTGCGGAAGAACGCCTCAAGGAGGAGAACCAGAAACTGGCCAAGGCCGTGGCCGAGAACACAAGCGGCATGGCTGAAACAATCCATGTGCTGGAGAGAGCGGCCGAATACCTCGAAAACAGAGAGCCAAGCTGCTGCCCGGTTTGCGACACCCCGATGGAGGGAGAGGAACTGCGGGATCGGGTCACAGGCAAGCTGGCAACGCTCAAGGAGATCTCCGCCCAGGGCAAGATCGCCAATGCCGCGAAACAAAAGAGGGATCGTTGCGCCAATGGTCTCGAAGCCCTTCAGAAGACCTACTTTGCGATCATCGTCGCGCTGCTACAGGCACACAAGGCGGCATCCGAACAAGAAGAATGGGCGGTGCATCCACTGATCCCATCCCTTTCGGTGCCAACCGACGCCACCGGCCTCACGAAGGAATGGTTTGCCCTGCTGCGTGAAGAGGCCGCGCAACTCCGGCCTCTTGCCGAGTGGGTCGAGGAAAAGCTGGAGGCTCTTCAGAAAATGATCACCCATCGGGCGACTTTGCTCAGGCTTGCCAGAAGCCAGAAGGAAGGCATGAAGGAGTATGCCACCCTTGATCGCCTGATTAAGAAAGCGGAGGCCATTCGGGAGATCCTGCGCTCGGAGCGTGTCCGATACGCAGATGGCATGCTCGCATCGATCTCTGCGGACTTTGCCAAGATCTACGAGAAGATCCATCCCGGCGAGAAGCTCGAACAGATCCGGCTTTACGTCCATCCAGATCGCAAGAACTCGGCGATGCTCTCAGGCGCTCTCCATGGCCGTGACGACGTTTCACCCGTTGCGTATCTGAGTGAATCCCATCTCGATACCCTTGGGCTTGCCCTGTTTCTGGCTCTTGAAAAGAAAATGGACGCGTCCAATACGCTTCTTTTCCTGGATGACGCCATCGCATCCGTCGACGAAGCTCACATGGAGCGCTTGTACGAGGCGATCCTGGAAGAGGCCGCCCACTTCAAGCACGTCCTCATCACCAGCCATTACCAGCCGCTCCGCTTCAAGTTCAAATGGGGCCAGCTCACCAAGCAGAACGTTGATTTCGTTGAAATGGGTTCCTGGACTTTGGAATACGGAATCAGTTTCCAGAAGGGTTGCCACTCCCAGATCGAGTTGTTGAAGCGACGGGTCGCAGAGAAAGACGACTCGCAGGCCATCGCCGCGAAGTCCGGGGTTATACTCGAATACGTCTTCGATTTCCTCACCGGAATCTACCGCTGCAAGCTGCCCCGCCTGGTCGCCGCGGGACAGGGATGGACACTTCACGATTACAAGGAGGCCATCGAAGGGAACCGCAAGCTCCTCGATGCCCTTATTGCGGAACACATGGACGAACAGGGGCAAGTCACGAAGTCCATTCCACTCAGGCCGATCTTTGAAGGCCTCTTCGCACAGTTTTCTGCCCGAAATGTTTTCGGTGCCCACTTCAACACGCTCGCCGCCCACTTCGATTCACTCGCCGAGTCCATGCGCCTTGGTGAGGCCGTGCTCGAACTCATGGATGCGCTCTGCGATTCCGACTACCAGCTGCCAGAAAGCAACAAGAACGGAAGTTGCTGGACCAACCGCGGACAACGGAAAACGCGCAGGCTTCATCCACTCCTACCTCCTCAATAGCCGATGCCCAGCCTCGAAAAAGAACAGGTTCTAGCTTACCTCGCGGAAACATATACACCGTTGATCCGCCGAGCCAGATGTGGCCCCGAACACGATGAGGATGAGCGCGAAAACCTATGGAACTCGGCCTTCCCAAGTCGGGCACTTGCCTGCTTTTTCCTCCAAGTGACCGCGTCATTGTCACCGGAAGACGCCACAAACTCCGATGTCGACGGTGGGGCGGATGAAGGCATCGACGGCATCCATTACGACGCACGCCGGCATGAGCTTTTCCTCATCCAGGCAAAGGCAGCTGGCGATGGAAGCGGCCACCAGCCCACCCTACCGGAATTGATTCGATTCCTGAACGGTGTCGAAAGTCTGATGGCGGGGAGGTTGGACCGATTCACTGATTTGACTGAGAGCCAGACTGCGACCGTCAGAAGCGCACTGCGAGACACCGCGCTTAAGGTCACTGTAGTTCTAGCCCACTTCGGTGGATCCCTTGATGAGCAAAGGACCTCACGCATTGAAGAAAGGGTAAACCAATTCAATAGGAACTATGCGGAGCCACGGATGCGGTTCGTGAACTTCAGTCTCGAAAACGCTCATGAAGAGCTGCTTAAACTGCAAGCCGACCCTGAAATTGACTGCTCTATCAATTTGCACTCATATGCGAAGCACCCTGGAACCTTCCCCTGCTTTTATGGCCGCATTCTGGCATCCGATCTCAAAGCCCTTCACGATGACCCGGCCAAGCGTCCTTCGCTCTACTCACGAAACGTCCGTCTCTATCGAGGCTCGAATCCGGTGAATGAGCGGGTCAAGCAGACCCTTCTGCACGAACCGGAAAACCTCTTCTACCTCAACAACGGCGTCACAGCCCTCTGCCGGACTTTCGAACCTACTCCCGAGACTGCGGGGCGCGGGAACGGGGAACAGGGGGAGTTCAAAGCAACCGGATTCGTGATCATCAATGGTGCACAGACCATCGGCACCATTGCCGAGAATCTTGACGCAGGAGACGCAGCCGCCTCGGTTCTGCTCCGCGTGATTGTCGTGGGCAATGATGACGCAGGAATCGCGGAGCGTGTTGCCGAAGCGAGTAACTACCAAACAGCGGTCGACAATATCGACTTTCTCTCGATGCACCCCTGCAATAAAAGGATTGCCTCAACCCTTCGCGCATCGGGTATTGCCTACCATACCAAGCGATCGGGTGTCCCAGACGGGCTGCGGGAACCCCTCTCATTTACATTGGCCGAAGCGCTGGAGGCACGTGTCTGTGCAATGGGGGATCCAACTCTTCTCGCAAAACTAAAAGGCAAGCCAACCGACTTCTATGCCGGGATCCGCAGGAATCTTGGGACCGTCTTCCCGGACAGCTTGTCCGCGAGGACTCTTTGGCGGGAGGTTCAGATATGCCGTATCGCAGACGAAGCAATACGCAACACCCGGGACGGCCAGGAGAGATCTATCGACAGAGCCTTTTTCACCAACGGAGCCTACTTTCTCAAGTATTTGATCCTGTGGAAGAACAGGCCAACTCTAGGGATCGATGCTCTGCATTTGACTCCTGTCGAAAGGACCACCGTGACAACGTCCTCTGATGAACTGCTCGCTACGGCATTGGCGCAAGGCAACGCTCGTCTCGCGCCCAATCCTGATTGGAGCCACACTTTCAAAACAATCCGAACGGTTCAGGAAATCAAAACCCAGTTGCTTCGTGCACTGACTTCCCATTAAAAATCCATTTGCCTCAAAGCGCATGAGCGGACACAAACAAAAACTTGAACTCACTTGGATCGGCAAAGACAAACGTCCTCGCCTCGAACCACGCATACTCATCGAGGACCCAAAGAGATCTTACCATGCGAAGCATCGGGTTTCGGATAGTGACTTATTCGATAATCTTTTAATCAAAGGTGACAATCTCCTGGGACTCAAAGCGCTTGAACAAAAATACGCCGGCGACATCATGTGCGTATACATTGACCCTCCATTTAATACAGGGGAAGCATTCGAGCATTATGATGACGGCGTAGAGCATTCATTATGGTTAAGCCTAATGCGAGATCGCATTTCGCTCATCCACACCCTTCTACACCCTTCAGGAACCCTTGTAATTCATATTGATGACAATGAGCTTTGCTACTTAGGCGCTCTAGCTGATGAAGTATTCGGAAGAAGCAATAGAATCAACATTGTTACATTCAAGCAAAGCTCCGTGTCTGGACCAAAGTCAATAAACCCAGGTCTAGTCAGCACTTCAAATTATATTTTGATATACGCAAAGAATAGATCGAGATGGAAACCAAGGAAGATTTATCAAAAAACAAACCGCGATTCACGTTACAGCAGATTCATTTCCAATCGTTCTGACCATCACACTAGTTGGAAATTGATCACCCTAAAGAAGGCGTTTGCTGCGCATCATGGGATCAAAGAGGATCAAATTAAAAGTAAGTTCGCTGATAAGCTTGAGGAAAAATTGGAAGAGTTTGTCCTCAGCGAAGCTCCATCCGTGGTTAGGACAGCTCGTGTTGCCGACAAAGATGTTAATGAGTCAGCGCGTGAAGCCTTGATTGCGTCGCGACAAAAGACTGGCGAGGTTCAGCATTCAGCTCGTGACGACAAGGCGGACTACTACTTTCTTAATGGCGAGCAGTTAATTTTTTACTCATCAAAGACGCAGCTAATTGACGGTGAATTAACCACCGCTGTCGCGGCATCAAATCTTTGGGATGACCTCTTGTCTAATAACCTTCATAAAGAAGGTGATGTTTCATTCAAGAAGGGGAAGAAGCCCGAGGCGCTTATCAAAAGAGTAATAGAGTTCGCGACAGATCCTGGCGATCTTGTCCTCGACTCATTCCTAGGTTCCGGGACGACTGCTGCTGTCGCACACAAGATGGGAAGGCGTTGGATTGGAATCGAGCTTGGTGAACATTGCGAGACCCATTGCCTCCCGCGTCTGAAGCACGTAGTAGACGGCAAGGATCCAAGTGGCGTTACCAAAGCGACAAATTGGAAGGGTGGAGGCGGCTTTCGTTTCTACCGCCTAGCACCCTCGCTGATTAAAATCGATCAATGGGGCAACTCTGTTATCAACCCTGAGTTTAACCCCGAACTGCTGGCCGAGGCTGTATGTAAGGTTGAGGGTTTTGGATATGCTCCTAGCCAAGAGCACTACTGGCAGCATGGTAATGCAAGCGAGACGGACTTCATCTACGTCACCACTCAGACGCTCACGCGCCCGCAGCTTGAAGAACTGTCCGAGGCGGTGGGACCGGATCGCTCGTTGCTCGTCTGCTGTGCTGCGTTCCGGGTGAAGGAGGACAGCTTTCCGAATCTCACCTTGAAGAAGATTCCCAAGGCGGTTTTGCACCGCTGCGAGTGGGATCACGATGACTACTCGCTGCGCATTAGTAACCTCCCGGCTGCGCCTCCGAAATCGGACGATAAGGGACAAATCGAACTTCTCTAACCCCATGAGCAATACCGTCCGCACCATTGGCCAACGCCTCAGTCTCCGTCCGCCTCAGAAGGACTCGCTGGAGATCATTGATCAGGTATTCACTGTTCTCGGTCTGCCCGGCAAAAAGTTCGACTTGAACGAAGCCCTTGGGGTCATTCGAGAACAGCACCCCACGGTCACTGACTTCGAGCGGGAGTTTGTCTCGCTATGTTTCGCCCTCGCCACCGGCGTAGGGAAGACCCGTCTTATGGGGGCATTCATCGCCTACCTGCACATCACGCATGGGTTGAGAAACTTCTTCATCCTCGCTCCCAACCTTACGATCTACGAGAAGCTGATCACCGATTTCACTCCCAATACTCCGAAATACGTCTTCAAGGGCATTGCGGAGTTTGCCACGGACACTCCCTGGCTCATCACCGGCGACAATTACGAGGAATACCGGGGCGGAGGCCATGACGATCTGTATGGCCGGGTGGAGATCAACATCTTCAACATTTCCAAACTCAATCGTGATACAAAGGAAACAGAAGCCGGAGCACCCCGCATCCGTAGGCTGCGGGAGTCTCTTGGAGAAAGCTACTTCGACTATCTCAGCGAGCTTCCCGATCTTGTCCTGCTCATGGACGAGTCCCACCGTTACCGGGCGGATGCTGGCGTCCGTGCGCTCAACGAGCTGAATCCCCTGATTGGGCTGGAACTCACCGCCACTCCATTCCTCGACAAGGCAAGCGGGCCGCTGTGGTTCAAAAACGTCATCTATGACTATCCCCTTGCCCGGGCGATCGAGGACGGCTTCGTCAAGGATCCGGCAGTCGCCACCCAGGAGGACTTCAATCCGAAGGATTTCTCTCCCGAGGAGCTGGAGCGGGTGAAACTAGAAGACGGAGTCCGGCTCCACGAGGAAACCAAGGTCGAGCTGGATACCTACGCCCGCCAGACCGGCCGAAAGCGCGTGAAGCCCTTCATCCTGGTGATCGCGAGGGACACGACTCACGCGGCGAAGTTGTTTGGAGAGATCCAGTCTGACTCCTTCTTTGGCGGTAGGTATGCGGGCAAGGTGATCCAGGTCGATTCGACGACCAAGAGGCAGGAAGAGGAAGTGGTTCAGCGCTTGTTGGAGGTCGAGAATCCCGACGAGCCGACGGAAATTGTCATCCACGTGAACATGCTCAAGGAGGGCTGGGATGTGAATAACCTCTTCACCATCGTCCCCCTCCGCGCGGCAAACGCCCGCACACTGATCGAGCAATCCATCGGTCGCGGACTCCGCTTGCCCTACGGCGAGAGAACTGGGGTCGAAGCGGTCGACCGCCTCACCATCGTGGCGCACGACAAGTTCAAGGAGATCATCGAGGAAGCCAACCGTTCGGATTCCCCAGTGCGTATGAAACAGCGAATCATCGCAAAGCCGTCGGACTACAAAAAGCCGGTCCAGGTCGTCTCGCCGCCAAATCTCGAAACCAAGCTCTTCGGCGGAGGCCCGGCACCCGCCGAGGGTGCGGAAGCCCCTGCGCCGGTGTTCATTTCACCGGGGGAACAGAAGGTCGGCAGGAAGGCGTTGGAGATCCTCAGAAAGAAAGAGCACCTTCCCAGCCTCGAAGGCATCCAAGACCCGGAAGTTCAGAAATCCGTGGTCCGCGAGCTTGAGGAGTCCGTCGGAGCCGCCCAGCTTACTCTCAGCGGCATTGATGAGAAGATCGATTACAAGGCAATCGTGAAGAAGGCCTCCGAGGCCCTCGTGAGTCATTCCATCGAGATTCCCCGTATAACGGTAGTCCCCAGCGGCGAGGTGACGAGTGGTTTCGACCCATTCACGATTGATACCTCTGCGATCGTTTTCCAGCCGGTGGATCGTGACATACTGCTCCAATACCTCGGCGACAACCGCCAGCTGTCCATACGCAGCGATGCCCAGATCCAGCTGATCGAGCGCCGCCCCGAGGACTACATCGTTCGTCAACTCATCGACTACGATGACGTGAACTATGACGAGCAGGCGGAACTGCTCTACGATCTGGCCGGGCAGGCCGTGGCGCATCTGCGAACGTACCTGAAGGATGAAGAGTCCCTGAACAACGTGCTCCGCTATTACGAGCGGAAGCTTGCGAAGAACATCTACATCCAGATGCAGGATCACTACTGGGAAAAGTCCTCCGGGCAGGAAGTGAAAGTCCTCAAGGGATGGATGGCCCTGAAGGAATGTCCCTACACGGCGGAGGATGGGAGTGAATCCCTGCATTTTCGGACGTCACCCAAAACCAAAAGCGAGATCCGCCGCCACGTCTACACCGGGTTCACGAAGTGCCTTTACTCGTTCCAGAAATTCGATTCAGACACCGAGCGCGTGTTTGCCTGCATCCTTGAAGGGTCAAATGGTGCGGACAAGTGGTTCAAACCCGCAAGCGGCCAGTTCCGGCTTTACTGGCGTATTGGCTCCCAGGCCGACCGCCCTTACGAACCCGACTTTGTTGCCGAGGACGCAGATCACAAATACCTGATCGAGGTTAAAGCCGACAACGAGATGGATGACCTCGAAGTCCAGGCAAAGGCTGAGGCCGGCAAGGTCTTCTGCGCACAAGCTAGCACCCACGCCTCGGCAGTCGGCGGCAAGCCGTGGACCTATCTTCTCGTCCCAGAAAGTTCAGTTGTCGCGAACATGACCCTGACTGGTCTTGCACGGGAGCACGCCCTCTAGGTCCTACCGGACACCCTCCCTCAAATCTTGGGGGGCGTGCCACTACTGTGCCCATTTTTTACCGAATCACGGCAGAGTAGTTTTAAATACCCTACCCTAGGAGATTAAATCCCGACATTTTTCGGTGAGAGACAGCAAAAAATGAGCGGTCTGCCGTCACGCTCCCTAAGGGAGCGTGACGGCTTTGTTGTCGCCCCGGCAGCGCTTGGATGGAGCGTCGGGCGGCCGGGCTTGCCTCAGGCGGCACCTCGCCTAAATCAGTTTTCCTCGAAGCGGCGACGAGAACGCTTCCTAGGAGCGGGATCATCGCCTCCGGCTTCGCGGGCGCGGCCTCTCGCCCAGTCGCGGAGACGGGCGATCTCGGTGTCCATCTGGTGAATGATCGGACGGGTATCGAGCGCCGCCCGTGAAACGTCGCGCAACTTGGGTGTCCTATTCTCAGAGAAAGCCGCGAACATGGCCTCGATGAACACCGCTTCAATCTCGGCGCCGGTGAACTGCTCGGTCACCCGGGCGAGTTCAACCGAGTCGAAGTCGGTCGGCTTCCGCCAATACTTCTCCACGACGATCCTCCAGATCATGGAGCGCTCGATCGCAGTAGGAATGTCCACGAAGAACATCTCATCGAAGCGGCCCTTGCGGACGAACTCTGGCGGCAGCTTGGTAACGTCATTCGCGGTGGCGACGACGAACACCGGCTTCTCCTTCTCCTGCATCCAGGATAGGAAGCTGCCGAACACCCGGGCGGTGGTGCCGCCGTCGGTGCTGCCGCTGCTCTTCGTTCCCGAGAAGCCCTTCTCGATCTCGTCGATCCACAGCACGCACGGGGCGATGGCTTCGGCGGTCTGGATGACGGAACGCAGGTTCGCTTCGCTCTGGCCGATGATCCCGCCGAATACCTTGCCCATGTCGAGACGGAGCAGCGGGATGCTGAACGCCGTGGCGGTAGCCTTCGCCGTCAGGCTCTTGCCCGTGCCGGGAATGCCTACGATGAGCAGCCCCTTGGGAGCAGGCAGACCGAACTCCTTCGCCTCCGTGCTGAATGCGAGTTTGCGCGTTTCGAGCCACTGCTTCAGGTTGTCCAGTCCGCCGATGGCATCGAGTGAGGGCTTGGTTTCGATGACCTCGATCAAGCCATTTCGCTTGAGCGTGCGGGCCTTCTCCCGGGAAATGATCGCGGGGTCCAGCTTGCCGCTCTCGACGACCGACAGGGCGAAGACGTTCTCCGCCTCGATGGTGGTCAGGCCGAGTGCTGCGTGCAGGATCTCCTCGCGCTCGTCATCCTCAGGGCTGGTGAGCTTGGCCGACTCGACGATGCCATGGAGGACGGTACCGAGTTCGGGCGGTCCGGGCAGGGCGAAGTCGATGCGGGTGATCTCGTGGTCAAGCTCCGCGGGTAGCCGGAGGCGGCAGCCCAGCAGGATGAGGGCGTGGCCGTTGGTCTTGGCGAGACGAAGCATGTCCTTCAGCCGGCGGACCAACATCGGATCGTTCTGCTCCAGGTGAAGCTGAAGGTCGCGCATCACGATGACATGACGTGGGGACTCGGCCGCGAACTTCGGTCCGATCAACTGGAGGGCTTCCAGCGGATCAACACAAGGCTGCGCCCTGCGTTCGGTGGTGTCCACCAAACCCTCGGACGAGGACCAGGCGGAAAGGTTCCGTCCGAGCTTGGCGCAGGTGGCGGCGATCTCCGCCTCCGCCCGTGCTTCCTCGGCGGTGATGACGGCGAGCCCGGCGTAACCGGCCCGCAGGTAGGGAATGAGTTGTTGTTGCATGATGTTTGGTATCGGTGGGTTGAAATGAGAAAGCCCCAGTCTCCAAATGGAGACCGGGGCTGGTGGGGACGGCTGATCTTGGTGGATCAGCCGAGTGTTTCACGTTCCCAGGCGAGGCAGGCCTCGCGGGAGGGATCGCGGTGGACGATCTCACCGGTGGCCACCATCGCGACTTCCCATTGCTGGGAGGTGTCGTCGAAGCGGACATCGGTAAGCCGTTTAATTTCGAGGGTGCCCAGCGAGCGCAGGTCGATGGCCTCCGTGTAGAGGCAGGCGACCTTGCCCGTGGAATCGAAGCGAAGGATGGAGGAACTCATCGCCCCTCACCTCCGTTGCCGAGTTGCTGGCGGAGCGGATGGCTGGCCACCTGCCGGACGAATTCGGGTTTCAGGGTGCGGGCGGTCCGGGAACCAAGGGCCTCCTCGATCGCCTTGGTGGCGTCGGTGCAGCCCTTGCCCTGGAAGCCCTCCGCCTCGACGGTGATTCCGCCAGTAGGCGAGACTTTGACCAGGATGCGGCGGTTCACAGGGAACCTCCTTCCAAGGTGAGGAGGATGGTTCCATCCTCACTTACCTGTCGTGAGGTGCGCAGGCCCCGCATTCGGGCTTCTCGCAGTGTCTTGTGAACGCCGTAGGATTGCAGGAGCCGGCCGTAGCCCGCTCCGACCTCCTTTTCGACATGACCTGCCCACCAGTCGGCGGAGAAGCCATAGCGGCCGCCCTCCGCAGGATCGACGGCAATGTCATACGGCCCTTTGAGCTGGATGACATGGTCTGCCCTGCGGACGGCACCGGCATAGCCGCGGCAGGTGGCATTTGGAACAAGCTTGAGGTCCATCTCGACGCAGGCGTCGTTGAGGGCCTCCAGATCGCGGACTTCGGTTTTGATGGTGGTGAAGTGGGACATGATGGTGGTTCTGGATAGAGGTTGGGTAATGATGATGGTGGTTGGGTAATGATGATGGTGGTTGGGTAATGATGATGGTGGTTGGGTAATGATGATGGTGGTTGGGTATTCAGGCTGATGGGTGGTCGTTGGCGGTCGGGGTGATGGTGATGACGTGCGGGGTGTGGAAATGGGAATGGGCGGCCCGACGAATCGGACCGCCCGCTGGGGGTTGGGTTGTTGGGGACAGGTGTGGATCAGCCCGCCTCGGCGAAGCGACGCACGCCCATCTGGCCGAAGCGGCTGAGGACATCGCACGCGTCGCCCTTGGCCAGGCGAACGGCGGATTCACGCAGGCGGTCGAGGCCTGCGGTCAGATCCCGCATCGCACCCCCGCTATTGCGGTAGTCCTCCGCGGTCCGGGTGAGCAGGTCGCGGCGGAACTTCTCAAGCGTTCCTTCCAGTTCGCGGTCGCCCGCGAAGTTGAGAGCGCGGAAGTCGTCGATGAACGAGGACAGCCGGTTCAGGGTCCGTTGGTGGACACCGTTTTCCGATCCCTCGATGGTGGCGAGGACCTCGGAGGCCAGCTTGGCGGTTTCCTGGCGCAGGGCGGTGACGCTTTCACGGATGAACTCGTCGAGGTCGCCCCGGAGCTTGCGGGAGGCTTCATCGGCGATGCGCCGGCGGTCCTCCGCGATTTCCATCTGCTCGACGCCCTCGACTACCTCCAGCCGGAGGCTGTCGGGAGCCGCCACCTGGAACATCCTCGTCTCGAAGACGAAACGGTTCGCGATGGATCCCGCCGGAGGAAATGATTGCTCGATGGTATAGAACAGGCGTTCTGAACCACGGAGCTGGAGCGACGCCGCCCGCCACTCAGCGAGAGCACGATCCCGCAAAGGGGTGTAGTCCGCCACAAAGGCGAGTGTTTCGTCACGGAATTCTTCACGCAGCTTGGCCAGTTTCTCCACCACCCCGGCGAGACGTGGGTTGGGGACGAAGCGGGCGATACCACCGAGGAACGGAAAGCTCGCCGCTTCGACCAAGGCGTGTGCCCGGGATTCGATGAGGGCGAAACGTGACAACGCCTCACGGGGGATAAGCCGCTTGTGGCCGAGCTGGATCAGCCGGTCGCTCACGGTGGATGGATCGAGTCCGAGATCCTCGGGCGCGAGTTTCTTGCACCCGCGCCAGTAACGGACACTGGTGGAGACAAGGACTCCCCGGCGGCAGATGGCGTCGAGGAGCGGTTGGTTCTGTGGATTCATGATGATGGTTTGTTTCTGAGTTGGGGTTGGAAACGGAAACGCCCGCCACGGGATCGAACCGGGCGGGCGTCGGGATCCGGCAGGATGCCGGACGGATGGCGGTCAGTGACGCCTGACCTGGAGCCATAGGAGTGCGGCCACCGCGATCAGGATCACTGCCCAGGAATGCGACTGGACCAGTTCCAGCAGGAGTCCGGCGGTGCCGAGCACCAGGACCACCTCAACGGCGATACGGATACTCGTCGGGTTCATCTTCGTCAGGGTAGTGCCGGTCGATCACGCGTCGGCGGTGACCGGGGTCATGGTTTCTGGGGTCGGCCAGCTTCGGATAGCTCTCGCCGAGAGAAGATCCACCCCCGCCGTTGAATAGCCAGATGAGCGCTCCTCCCGCCAGCAGGCAGAAGGCGACCACCCGGGCGGTCTTCCAGCGGGTTTCCGAAACTTTCATTTCGGAACGGATGGTTTCCACCCGCTGGTTCACCTCCCGCTGGATGCGTGCTTCCTCCCGGCTGATACCACCTCCGCCGTTGCAGGACGGAAGCCACAGCAGGGCCAATAGGAGCAGGATGCGGAAGAAGGATTTCATGCCGCCCTCCTTTCCTCCCGCTCCCGCGGGAGCCAGGCCGCGCATTCGCGGCGGAACTGGCACCACGAACAATGCATCCCCGGCTGCGGATGGAACCGGTCCTCCGCGATGCCGGTGACGGCAGTTTCGAGAAGGGCGGTCACCCGCTTCTTCCGGTGGGCGTCCGCCGGTGGGGATTTGACCCGGATCACCTGCGGAGTCTTCGTTTTCACCAGGAACACGAGGTCCAGAGACGGAGGACTCTCGCCCGTGGCCGCCTCCATCAGGAGCTGGTAGGACACCAGCTGGATCTCGTGCTCGAACGCCGCATGGCCAATATCGGGCTTCGCGGCGGCGGATTTGAAGTCGATGGGGATGAGGTTCTCACCGACCAGATCCATCGCGCCGGTGAGCGGCACGGACAGGCCGGGGATTTCCTCGGTCAATTTCACCTCGACCGCCCGGGGCTTCCCTTTCAGGACTTCCGGGCTGTCGAGGTAGGCGGCGACGATTCGCAATCCGTCGGTGCGGGATTTCTCGCGCTCCGCGGCATCGTCGAAGTTCACCGGTCCTTCCTCCCGTTCCAGGCGGAGGAAAGCCTCCTCGTAGGCGGTGGCGATGGTTTCCGGTGAATCGTCCACTCCCCGCCAGCGGGCGAGATGGAACGCCTGCAATGCGGCGTGGACCGCCTTGCCGAGGTGGAGGTTCTTCGGTGTCGGTTTCTTCAGGCAGGCGACCCGCTCGAAGTAGAAGCGGAGGGAGCATGCCAGATACGACTTCGCCGCAGTCGGACTGATGTGGTCCGGGAACGTCCCCGCGCAGGCGGAGAGTCCGGTCTCGAACCGCCCGGTGGATGCTGGGGTGATCACCGAGACCTCCTTCCGTTGGCGTAGGCCGAACCATTGGTCCGGCGCAGGCCGTTGGCGGGAGGCTGTTGCTGCGGTGAGCCGTGGGTGTCCAGCAATTCGTCGATCAGCCCGGAGGCCTCCATCTTGTTGAGGGATTTGACGCCCTTGCCGAAACGCTCATTGGCGAGCGCTTCGATGGACGCCTTGTCGAGGCGGTGTTCATCGACAATTTTGAGGATGAGATCCCGCTGCTTGTCGGAACATTTCCACGCCGGTCCACGCTGCCAGGAAGCGGCAGCTCCGCCGTTGGCTGGCGGACGACCGTTCACGGGAGCCGGAGCGTCCATCCCGTAGTCGGAGGGTGGAACGAAGCCGGTAGCGAGGATCTGCTCGTCCACGTTCTGCTGGAGGAGTTGATAAAGGCGCTCGGACTCGCCCGGGATATCGTCTGTCGCCACCAGTTCGGTCTCGACCGAGACGGAGAACTGGTGGGACGAGAATCCGGGGAGGCCGAGACGCTTGGAATAATTCGCAATCAGTTTGATGGCCATGATGGTTGGGTTGTGGGTTGAAACGAAGAAGGCCCGGCGGAGTGCCGGGCCTTCAGTGGTAGTCGGAATCCGCTTCGTCCACCTCTCGGCGGACTCACTGGATCCGGCGCAACAACGTGCACTCATTCGGTTTCATATAACGCGGAATGCCGTGGGATTTCAGTTGGTTTCCATCGCGTGGAGTCGCTTGATATTGGGAGGCGGCGCATGTCGCAGGGCTCCACAGCGACGAAGACCTTCAGGCTGACGGAAAGCGTCAGCATGGGCGGGAGGAAGAAAGATGACGCAGCAGTTCTGCCGCCCAAGGAAGATGCTTGCGGGAAGCGACGTCGACATGGAATCCATTCCCCGAATCGTCGCGACAATCTTTTCGATAGGATACACCGCTCCGGAATGCTCAAAGGCTACAGAAACCTGCCAAGGGCAGGTAAATTCCATGCTCCGGACATGAGAAGCCCACCTCGTTTCCCCTTGCCACTCAGTTCAAACGACCTCATCCTATGGGTTTTTGCATGGACATTCGTTATTCAATCGTGGTAGATCTTCGGTAGTCCGCACTCCTGCGGGCCGGGTGTGAGAACCCATAGAGACGCCCCGCCGAAAGGTCGGTGAGGCCACGGTGTATGCAATAGGCGCGAAAGCGCCGAAGGCCGGGGCAGCCGTGTCTCTACGGTTTCTCAACTCCCCGGCCACCAGGAAGGACGTTCCTTCCTGCAATGAATACCCCCCTCCAATACTACGTTCTGGATGGAGACCATCAGCTTGGTCCTTACACGGAAATAGAACTGAGGAACCGCGCCGTCAGCGGAGCCATGCCTTACGACGCGCTTATATGGCGTGAAGGATTCCATGAATGGACCTCGTTCGCGGACTGCTTCCCCCTTCCTCCCTACGATACCATTCCCCCGATCCCCCGGCATCACGCCTTCCAACCTCCCGCTCTCCCCCAAAAATCCAAGGGGATTCTTCCTGCGATTTGGATCAAATGGGCGGTCGCATTGTTCACCATCGTCAATTTATTTCTTTTTATTGGTAGATGTGATCCTGAATACGTCTCCACCTCCAAAGTCGAAAAGAAAACCGGTGATCGCGGATCCCGCCATTCCAAGGAATCATTTTCAGGAGAGTTTCAGCAAACAACATCGACTCTTTTGGAGAATGGGTCATCGGCTGAAGTGTTGATAACCTGGGACTTCAGGTCTGATAAGACAGTGAGGACCACGGCTCTTGCGACGGCAAATTCAAGCAACTCCCCCTCCCCGATCAGCGTCAACTTGGATTTAAAAGGGACTTATTTCATTCAAGGCCGGCGGGTTATAGCAAATCTCGGAGGCCGTAACCTCACTTTCGTTTTCGACGAAACCGGAGATCTGATCGACTCCGATGGACACCCTATGAACAGGATTCGATAACAAGAACCCGAGATATACGAAGATGCTGAGAAGCTAGTGACCGCAGCTCTCCGAACGTAACAATCTGCCCGAACAGAGACCAACAAACATAATGCAAATGAAGAAAATAGCCATCATCATCACCGGCGCCTTGTTGGCGGCCGGGGCCGCCACGGCCTACTCCGTCAAATGCAACACGTGCAACGGGACCGGCTGGAAAGGCCAATTTCGTTGTGCCGTGTGTGGAGGCGATGGAGATCTAGGACGTTGAAGTTCGATCCGGAATGAGGAACCGGTCGGCGCCCGCATCCGGTGCGCCGACCGCTCCCCCCCCCTATTACCCTTGGGTCTCGGGCAACCGTCTTCTCCTTCATCGTCCGATCAGTAGTTAAGGGGACAATCACTGCGGATCACATCATTGCAGCAGGTGGGCAAAGTGTTTGCGATGGAACTGAAGCGGGATCGCCAATTCTATGCCCTTCATCGCCAAATGATGCCGGACGGCAGTAGTGTTTTAGTCTTTTTCCAACGGCCCAGCCGACTCTCTCCGACCAATCGCATTATCACCTCGATTAGCCTTCATGCCGCTCCGGCATACTCAAACGACGTTTCAAATGAGGCGCGCCCAAGGAAAAACCAAGGCTATCAGCAGTCGAATATTGAGAGATTCATTCGTGTGATGAAATTCATAGAAAATCGATCAAATAGCCATATTTCATTTATAATTAGAAATTTAGCCTACCCGATAAGAAGTTTCCGGTCATTTTTCACGAATCGGGAGTTTTTCATAATCAACTCAATATAGGCAACTTAACCTAACCGATAAGCATGACAGCTTTTTGCTTACGAGTCAAAAACACCCCTTTTTTGACCGATTAGTACGCCAAAACCTCGACTTATGAAGACGCAATCTCTTCGTTTCTCGGGGCAAGTCGGATTCGATACGCCAGATTTGTAGGCTAAATCCAACTAGGGGATATCCGACGATCTCGTGGTAACTGGATCGATCACGGGCAAATCGACCGAAAATTGGTTCTATTGTCGCCGCCACATCCCGTCGGCGCTCAAAGTGAAGGAGTCCGTTCGCCTTCGTTGCTGGATGATGACCAGATGACGCCGACTTGGGCAGGCGATTTCCTCAACCTATCACTTACAGGTAATTCCCCTTGCGGATCGGCATACAAGCTCGAATCCGAGATTCAGAACCTCCGGGAAATTTCAAAAACAGATCTCATCCTCTGGACTTGGTGTAGCACGACCAAGCCGGGCCAATCTCAAAAGTGTCTACAAATAGTGTCTACAATTCAGGAACCCAAAAATCATAAAGACCTGAACCCCTTGAGGTTCAGGTCTTTATGATGGCTCCGGCGGTTGGGATCGAACCAACGACCTAGTGGTTAACAGCCACCCGCTCTGCCGCTGAGCTACACCGGATTTTCCATTCGCTTCCGCTTGCGCGGCGCGGGCGGACGATGCGACGCGATGACGGTGTCACGCAAGGGAAAAATGGTTCAAATGCATCAAATATTTCACACGGTGCATTCCCCTCCTGCTCAACCACCTGCCGCGAGGGTCACGATCTCCACACGGGAGCCTTCCTCCACTCCGGTGGTGGCGTAGTTCCTTGGAAAAACGGCTTGCTCGTCCACTTCGATGACGACGGGCTTGCCGCCGAGGCCCAGGTGGTCCAGCAGCTCGCTGAGGGTCATGGGACGGTCGATGGGGTGGGAGTTGCCGTTGAGGGTGATCGTGATGGATGGGGTCATCTCCATTGGGAAAGTTGCTCGGGGAAGGGACAGTTCGCACAGTCCGAGAAATCCTCCAGACAGAAGTCCTGGTAGATCTGGAGCAGCGCCTGGTGGTGGGCGACGCGCTTGAGCCATGGCTCCGCCGCTTCCATGGAACCGAAGAGGCGGAGGGCGCAGCGTTTGACTTTCTCGTTCGGCGCGGAGCTGCGGAGCTTGTGATATTCGCGGAACGGGATGGCCTTGTCCTGCAGGGCCAGCGGGATGAGATGGTTCGCCAGCAATTCCAGCGCCTGGGTGCGTCCGAAGAGGGCGATCTTCGAGGTGGAGGCGCCGGAGGTGAGCGTGTGGCGGCGGGACCAGAAGGGATGCTCCAGTTCCTCGAGGAACTCCATCACCGGACGCGGCTGGAAGGGCCGTGCGAGCGCAAGTTTCCGGTAGGTGGGCCATTTCCTCGCCAGGGTGGCGAGGGTGCCGATCCTGCGGTGCGGGTGGTTCGCCGGGCGCTGGCCGCCACAACGCCACGGGATGGCGCGCGCGGCGGTGGCCTCATAGGAGGCCCGCTCCCGCCACCAGTTCTCCCACAGGTCGCGGAGATATTCGCGGGTATCTTCGGGAGCTTTTTCGTGGAGTTCCGGGGAGAGGAATCCGGCGGCGCCGAAAAGGATGGCGTCCGTCCGGTTGGCATCCGCGCCCAGGGCGGTGAGCGGCACGCGCTGGGTGAGCATGCGCATGGCCAGGGAGTTCCCCCGGTAGCCGAGGGTCTCCGCGGTGGCCTGGAAGAGGGCGGCGTCCGGGCCATGGACATCCGCCACCCGGCGGTAGCGGGCGGCCTTCAGTTCCGCACGATGCTCCGCCGCCTCACGCAGCAACCGCTCCACGGCTCCGGCGGGCAGGTGGCGCAGCGGGGCCACGCAGCGGCCGGGCCGGGCGATGGCGACTTCCTGCTGCGGGCGGTTGAGCGCATCCGCGAGCTGCGCGGACGAAATGAGCACCTGCGGGATGCCGCGGTGCTCGCAGGTGCGGACATAGGTGCGCCGTGCCTCCGGCTGGAAGCTGACGTGGAGAACGACATCCCGGAACGATTCGTTCGAGCCGTGGCGGTGCCACTCCCAATCCGCGGCGGAGGTGTCCAGTTCCAGATCCCCCGTTTTCAGTTCCCCGTCCAGCTCGATGGCGACCTGGCGGAAGTCCGGTCCGGCCCCGCGATTCCATTCTCCGAACTGAACGACCCTGACCGTCTGTCCATCCACGGTGCGGAAATCCCTGCCGAACGCTCCGGAGAACCACAGCGCCTGCAGTTCCAGCTCAGGAGGCAGTGTCCGGCCAGCCGTCTCCGCAAATGCGAGAGGCGGATGCCAGACGGACTCGAGCAGAAAGGTGTAGGTCATGGATGCGATGCCGGGCTTTCCCATCTGATCCCCTGCATTATTGCTTCGGAGCGGCGGGGGGCGGGGCAGGAGGATCGAGGATGTCGAGCCAGCCTTTCGCGGCGGTGGCTTCGGGAAGAGAGCCGTAGGTTTCCCCGATCGCCTTGAGATCCCGGATGGCGAGGTCCTTCCGGCCCTCTTTCCGCTCGATGGCCGCGAGGTTGAGCCGCTGCCTCAGCTTGTCCTGCGGAACCTGGTGATTCTCCTCCGCATTGCGGAACCAGAGCGCGCCCTCCGCCATGCGCCCCCCTTCCACGGCTTCCAGGGCGATGGCCTCCGAGACGATGCCGCTTTTCATCCTGACGGCCGCTCCCATCAACTGCTTCTGCCGGGTGGCGCTGTCGGACGGCCATTTCATGGCGGCGGCGCGCAGCGCACGGAAATCATTGTCACCCGCGGCCATCTTTCCAGTGTTGTCCAGATGGAGGAAGGGACGGTAAAAGGGATCTCCCAGCGTGATGCCCTGCCATGAAGCCACCGGGATGGACATCCAGCAGGCCTCCACCCAGGTGTGCCCGGCGAGGAGCCGCTTGTGCAGGATCTCGAAATAATGGGTCAGGCCGAGATAGGGCTCATAGACATTGCCGATGGTGGCCGCCGCGCCTTTCTCAAGAAGACCGGCACTCCAGTTTTTCATGGGATCCTGCAACTGGTCCGCGCTGAAGGAGTGGAGATGCATGGCCACCGCGCCTTTCCGGAATTTGAAAGCGGGGTTGAGGAATGGCCCGCTGAGGTTCCAGTCATACCACCCGTAGTACAGCGCGGCATCCGTCATCGGGTAGTTCATCGGCAGCGTGTCGTCGAAGCGGTCCACCACCGTGGGGATGCCGGCATTCCGGTTTTCGATGACGATGGCGTTCAGCCATTCATCCCCCTGCGGGAACTTGTTCGCGATATCGACATACGCCATGCCCCACAGGCCTGTCTTCTCCACCTCGATGGCATCCCGGATGATCCGCTCGCAGGTGGCGAAGCTGGCTCCGTCGATCCGCGAGGTGAGGATGAGGAACGGAAAGGCGCTCTCCGAAATGGGCTTCTCGCTTCCAAAGTAGGCATTCTTCAGGACGCCCTGGATGGGCAGTCCCTCCGCGCCGAACATGGCCAGTTCGGAGTCCACGGAGGCTTCGTTCCGGCCTGCGATGGGATCATTTTCCGGCACCTTGAATCCTTCCGGCAGTGGCGCGGGCTGGATCTTCAGGGGGACGCCCTTCATGAGGACCAGCACCCGCATGTCATTGGAGGTGGGCAGCAGCACGCCGCTGGCATCCTTGCCCCGGCTCCACCATGACCGCTTGTCGAACTCCGCGCGCAGGGGATTCTGGATTTTCGTGATGTAGTCTTCCCGGCTGATGTCCTGGGCAACGGGCATCTCCAGGCCGATGAGATTGCCCTCCGGAATATTGCGTGCCTCGCGGAAGATGTCCGCAAGTTGCTTCGACTCCGGGACCGCGCTGTTGTATAGGACCGCCACGGAATGCGGGTCCAGTTCCTCCGCTGAAACCGGCAGCACGGCCACCAACCAAAGACAAATCCGGACGATCCTTCTCACTCCGGCAAATGATGACCGCTCCGCCGAGCCTTGCAAGCCGTCTGGCATGCAACACCGCGGAATGTACTCTGGCGGCACCCCAGCCGGCGCTCCGTCCTCAATCCGCCATTCTCGTGAAACTCATGCCGCGCGCGGAAATGGAGAAGGTTCCGCCTTCGCCCTTCGCCAGCCAGGCGGTGTATGCCCGGCCCTGTTTCAGTTGGGGAGGTGGAGACGCCCCGACCCAGCCCTTCGCGGGTACGGGTCTGTGGTAGATGATGGTGATGGCATCCCCTTTTTTCGCACCGGAAAGAGTGCGCGTCACCCCGGTGACCGTGGCTTTCACCGTCTCGGTGTAGGAGGATCTGTCGAGCAGGCCTTTCGGCTTTGACTCCACCTCATCCACCCGGATCTCCAGGACTTCCGCGGCTTTGTTCTGGAGTTCGATATAAACCTCCGGCGCCAACTCCGCCCGCAGCGGCGCGGCAACCGCCAGAACCGCCCCCGCCAATGACAGGAATTTCCTCATGTCCATGAGTGGAGCGCTAGCGTTTTACCGGAGGAAAATCAAGTCACCTCAGTTCCAGCCCATCCCATGCCACTTTCACGTGGTCCGGCATGACGGCTGAGAGCTTCCCATGATCGTTCTCATGACCCAGGTGGGTGAGCCAAACCTCGGCGGCTTCCGTTTCCTCCGCGACATGGAGGGCCTCACCCACGGAAAAGTGGGTGGGGTGCGGGTCGTTCCGGAGCGCGTCCACGATCAGGACGTCCACCCCCTTCATGAGGGCGATGGTGGCGGGCGGGATGACCTTCACATCCGGGATGTAGGCCATGCTCTTTGCCCTGGGGTATTCAAAGAGGAATCCCATGGTGTCCACCGAGCCGTGGTTCACAGGCAGCGGCGTGATCCTCAGATCATCATAGTGGAAAGGTCCGTCGATCACCACTCCGGCGGGCTTCACGTAGCCGGGATAGCTGTTCTCCGGAGCGAACGCCCAGGCGAACATCCGCTTCAGATCCGCCAACGTGGCGGCGGAGGCATGGATGGGCAGGGGCTGGGTCCTGCGCCAGCAGAATGCCCGCAGGTCATCGAACCCCACCACATGATCCATGTGGGCGTGGGTGTAGAGCACGGCATCCACCCGCGTGAGTCCCTCGCGCAGGGCCTGCGTGCGGAGATCCGGCCCGGTGTCCACCAACAGCGAATACTCCCCGGCGTTGACCACCACGGACGCCCGCGTGCGCTTGTTCTTCGGATTCTCCGAGCGGCAGACGCCGCATCCGCACCCGATGACCGGCACCCCGACCGATGTTCCGGTCCCCAGAAATTTCAGCGAAAACTCCCCCACCCGCCCACCGTCGCAAACGTGTTCCATTTCCGCCACCCCATTATTCCATGTTCGCTTGATCACCCGCCCGGTTTCCCCTCATCTATCGGTTGTCCATCCCATGCTCACCCTTCTCAAGATCCGCAACCTCGCCCTCGTCCACGAACTCGTATGGGAACTCGGCTCCGGGCTGATCGGCGTGACCGGAGAGACCGGTGCGGGGAAATCCGTCATCGTCGGCGCGCTGAAGCTCATCCTGGGTGAACGCGCGGACAAGTCGCTGATCCGGACGGGAGAGGACTCCTGTTCCGTGGAGGCGGTGTTCGAACTTTCCGACCCTGCGGAAATCAACGCCATCCTGGAAGATGGTGGCCTCTCTCCCTGCGATGACACGCAGCTCATCGTCCGTCGCGTGATCGGTACCACGGTGAACCGGCAGTTCGTGAATGACTCCCCGGTCACCCTTTCCCTGCTGAAAAAGATCGGCGAGCATCTGGTGGATCTCCACGGCCCGCACGACCACCAGTCCCTGCTTTCCACGGATCGCCAGCTTTCCATGCTGGACGCCTACGCCGGGGCGGAACCCGCGCTCACCGCCTACCGCCAGACCTACCGCGCATGGCGGGAAAAGACCGCGGAGCTGGACGAGCTGCGCCACGCGGAAAGCGCCAGCGAACAGGAACTCGACCTGCTCCGCTACCAACTGGAGGAGATCAACAACGCCAACCCGAAGCCGGAGGACGAGAGCGATCTGGAGGACCGCTGGCGGCGCGCGTCGAATTCGTCGCGGCTGCTGGAAAGTGCCGCCGCCGCCGCCGCCGCGCTGAACGGCGAGGATGGCATCCTGGAGAAACTGGGCGAGATCCAGAAGCTCGTCCGCGATCTGCAGAAGCTGGATCCGTCGATCACGGAAAGGACCGGCTCGCTGGAGACCGCCACCCTGGAACTCCAGGATCTGGAGGCGACGCTGGCCGACTATGTCGAAGAACTGGAGATCGACCCCGCGGAGGCGGCGACCCTCGAGGAGCGCGTGAATGTCATCGAGACGCTGAAGCGGAAATACGGCCCGTCCCTGCAGGATGTGCTCGCCCGCCGCGATGCCGCCGCGACCCGGCTGGACAACATCGAGAACCGCACCGAGAAGCTGGAGACTCTGGAAAAGGAACTGGCAGCCGCACGGGCTGCCGTGGAAACCAGCGCGAAGACGGTGAGCGCCGCACGGAAGAAAGCCGCGCCGAAGCTGGCGAAGGAAATCGCCTCGCAGCTCAAGGATCTGGGCTTCAAGCAATCTTCGTTCGAGGCCCCGTTGATTTCCCTCACCGAACCCGGCGCGCAGGGTATGGAGAGTGTCGACTTCCAGTTCGGCCCGAATCCGGGCGAGCCTCTGCTGCCGCTGCGCCAGATCGCGTCCTCCGGTGAAATTTCCCGCGTCATGCTGGCCGTGAAATCCGCGCTCGCCGACCAGGATGCCACACCGCTGATGGTGTTCGATGAGATCGACGCCAACGTGGGCGGTGAGATCGCCCGTGCGGTGGGCCGGAAGATGGCCGCGCTGGGCACACGCCACCAGGTGCTGGCCATCACCCACTTTCCGCAGGTCGCCGCCATCGCCGCGCACCACTTCGTGGTGGAGAAGGAAGTCACCGGCGGCCGCACCCGCTCACGCCTGTATCAGGTCACCGGGGAAACCCGCGTCCAGGAGCTGGTCCGCATGCTGGGTGGCGGCGGCGAACAGGCCCGTGCCATGGCCATTTCCCTGCTCAATCCCTGAAGATGTCCCGAACCTACAAGGCCGTCCCCGAGTGCACCGAGCTTCCCTCCCGGGATCTCGCCGCGTCCCTCGGCCTGCCGTGGAAGAACCCCGGCATGCCGCGCCTGATCATGGGCCGCCGGGAGTGGATCGCCCTGCCGGATCTCGGAATCTCCCCGCTCAAGGCGAAGGTGGACACCGGGGCGCGCAGCAGCAGCCTTCATGCGGAGAACCTCCAATTGTCCGAGGACAAGAAGACCGTCCGCTTCACCACCATCAATCACCGGCGGAGGAAGATCGACTGCGAATGCGCGGTGTCCCGCATCGCCCGGGTGAAAAGCTCCACGGGCGAGGCGTTCAGCCGCGTTTTTATCGAGACGAAGGCGGTGCTTCCCGGTGGCTTCGAGTGGACCATCCAGATCAGCCTGAATGACCGCTCGGTCATGCTCTGCCCGATGCTGCTTGGCCGCCGCGCGCTGAGTGGTTGGTTCCTGATCGATTCCCAGAGCGCCCACCTCCTCGGGCCGCTCAAGGAGTTGTAGGGAGAAAGGACATCCCCATTCCCCATCCGGGGAACCCACTCATTCATAGCCGAATTTTTCGTCACGAAATTTGTCGTTACGTCATTCCGGATCCATGATGGTCTTTCCGCATGCCCTCACCCGTGGAGTTCAGCAAAGCGCTCGCCGATCCGATACGCTGGCGGATCATCCGTCTGGTGATGCTGGAGCCACTGTGCGTCTGCGAACTGGCGGACATCCTTGAAATGCCGCAGTCCTCGGTGTCCAGCCATGTCCAGATCATCCGGAAGGCCGATCTCCTGGAGAGTGAGAAGGTGGAGAAGTGGACGTATTTCCGGGTTCATTCCAACTGCCTGAAACTGATCCGCAGCATCGCGGCTCTCTCCACGGAAGATGACATCCAGTTCTCGGATGACACCGGGCGGATGGATGCGCGTCTTTCGCAGCGGCTGGGCAGTTGCTGTCCCGGACCACAGCGGCTGAAGGGCCGCGTCCGCAACCCATCATCCATCGCGTCCCGATGACACCCCTGCCACCCGCACGCCATCTCATCCCGGAATTCCTGGGCACGTTCTTCCTCGTCTTCGCCGGAACGGGGGCGATCATCGTGGATCACACTTCCGGCGGTCGGATGGGCCACGTGGGTGTCTCGCTGGTGTTCGGGCTGGTGGTGTTCGCCATGATCCGGACTTTCAGGGATACGGGGGGAACCCATTTCAATCCCGCCGTCACCATCGGACTGGCCGTCGCGGGACGTTTTCGCTGGTCTCTCGTCGCCCCCTGCATCGCCGTTCAACTGGCCGGGGCATTCGCGGCGAGCGGCATGCTGCGGGTCCTTTTCCCGGACTCCCCCACCCTCGGAGAGACGGTCCCCGCCAGCGGCATCGGCCAGGCGTTCGTGCTGGAAGCGATGATCACGGCGGCCTTGGTGTTCGTGATCCTCAGCGTTCCGACGGATGAAAAGGAGAATGGCATCACCTCCGACCTGGCCATCGGGGCAACGGTCGCAGTGGCCGCGCTGTTCGCCGGGCCTGTCACCGGGGCTTCCATGAACCCTGCCCGCTCGCTCGCCCCTGCCCTCGTCGGAGGTCATCTCCTTCATCTCTGGCTCTACCCGGCGGCCACCTTGTGCGGTGCCGTCCTCGCCGTTCCGCTCTGCGCCACCCTCCGGCGGGAGGGATGCTGCGGCCGTGGGATCTCCAGTCCACCAGCCCCATGAAAAAGCGCCCTGCCATCCTCGTCCTCTGCACCGGAAATTCCTGCCGCTCCCACATGGCGGAGGGGATCCTCCGCGCCTCGCTCGGTGGGACACACCGCATCGAGAGCGCCGGATCGAAGCCCGCAGGATACGTGCATCCACTCGCCATCCGTTCCCTCGCGGAGATCGGCATCGACATCAGCTCCCACCGCTCGAAGCACCTGGATGAATTCCTCCACGATGACATCGGCACCGTCATCACGGTTTGCGGAAATGCGGACCAAGCATGTCCCATGTTTCCCGGCCAGGTGAACCGCCATCATTTCCCCTTTGAAGATCCCGCCCATGCGCAAGGGACGGAAGAAGAACAGATGGCCGTATTCCGCCGCGTCAGGGATGAAATCCGGGCCGTGTTCGGAGCCTATGCTGCAGGTCGGAAGGATGAACTGGGCTGACCATTCGCCCCTTTTCAGCACCGCGCCATTCTTACCCGGCCAATCCGTCCGGATCGCGCCATTCTTTCCCATAAGTTGGCTATCCGCGGATGCGGTCACGAATCCGTAACCCTTTGATTATCGGTGATAAATACCAATACCCAGCAGCTTGCACGCGTCCTGCAATACCGATGGCAACGAATTCACCATCATATGAACTTCCTCCAAAGACAGCAGCCCGATCTCTCCTGGTTCAGCGAACTCGACCGTTTCTTCAACCCCGGCCGGGCGCTCGCAAGCCAACCGGCCACCCGCGAAAGCATCCATGAAACCCCGGAAGCGTGGGTTCTCGAACTGGATCTTCCCGGCTTCACCAAGGACAACATCGATCTGAAGGCGAATGGCCGGACGCTCCACCTCACCGGAGAGACACCGGCGGACCGACCGTTCAGCGCGAAGGTTGATCGCCAATGGAAGATCGGCAACCGCATCGACCAAGCCGGCATCACCGCGAAGCTCGCGGACGGCGTCCTCCGGATCACGCTTCCGAAGACCGAAGCACCAGCTCCGCTCGACATCGAAATCCAGTAATCCAACCCCACCCAACCATTTTCATCATGAACGATCACAATGCCACCGCCTGCGCCACCAAGGAGGCCCAAGCCACTACCCAGCGTCCCGCCTACACCAGGCAGGTATCCGAATCCGGAGTGACCCTTCAGGTCGCCCTGCCCGGAGTCCGCAAGGAAGATCTGAAGCTGACGCTCAACCAATCCGTCCTCCAGCTCGAAGCCAACCGCACGACCGAAGTCCCCGACGACTGGAAGACGCACTCGAACCATCCGCTGAAGGTTTCCTATGAGCTTGGCTTCCAACTGGACGCGAAACTCGACGGAGGAAATGTCCGGGCCGGACTGGAAAATGGCGTCCTCACGTTGTATATTCCAGTGAAGGAAGAGGCGAAAGCCAGGAACATACTGGTGAACTGATTTCAAGGGGATGGTCATCATGGGAGGGGGCGGAGACGGGTGTCTCCGCCCCCGAATCCCCATCATCTCCTTGTCACCTTCAACACACGCCATCCCACAGCAATGGGGATGGCGTGTGTGCATCCGGGACATGCCCATGCGCTTCCGTGCCATGTCCACGCATGAGGATCCGGGGTATTCCATGATCACATGAAAACCCCGATCTTCCTGGCCACCGCATTGCTCATCCTGCCCGGCGTTTCCACCGCCGCGACCCTCGCCAACTATGCCTTCGCCAACGGTCCGAACACCCTGCCCACGGTGAATGGCGTCACCGCCACGGCCATCTCATATGGCAGTGGGTTGGGAACCCCGCAGACCAGCGCCGCCACTTTCGGACCATCGGGCGCTTCCGCCCTTGGACTCGTCACGGCCTCCGCGGCGCCGACCACCATCCCGGCCGCCGTTTCCGCCAATTCGTTCTTCACCTTCACCCTGACATCCAGCCCCGGCACCTCCTTCCTTCTCACTGACTTCACGTTCTGGGCCAACTATTCGGGTGACACGACCGCCGCGAACGAACTCGCACTCCAGATCGACACTGGCAGCGGCTACCAGACCATCGGAACCTCGACCTTCAATGTCACCGGCAGTGCGGCCCCCGGGAAGATGTACACCATCCCGATCAACAACCCCGCTCCTGTGGACGGATCGGCACACTTCCGCATCGTCATGTTTGACAGTGCGGGCATCAACTGGACCTCCTTCACCCGTATGGATGATCTTTCCGTGAACGGCACCGTGATTCCGGAACCGTCCGCATGGCTCTTGATGCTGTGCGTTGGCGGCTTGGTTCCCTTGCACCGCAGGAGATCCCATTGAACGGGACCCCCGCACGCTGCGCTGGAAAGGCCCGCCATCCGGAATGGCGGGCTTTTTGTTTGGCTCCGCCTTTGATGCCCGCTGCTCCCGCCGGTCAGGTTTCCTCCACCCGCACGTAGCGGGAGATCAGCGCCGCGGCGATCAGATGCAGGCAGCCCATCACGACGAAGACGGGCACGAATCCCAAGGTACCGACGGAGTTTCCGATCAGCACGTTGCTGACCAAGCCGCCGAATGCGCCGAAGGAACCGGAGATCCCCAGCACGCTGGCCACCGTATTGCGCGGAAACACGTCCGCCACCAGCGTGGTCAGATTGAACAGCCAGACCTGGCACACCACCGCCACCGCGCAGAACGCGACGATCGCCACCCATAGATGGGACGTCATCGGGATGACCATCGCCAGCGGGGCGAGGAAGGCCGCCATCATCAGCACGCGCTTCCTGGCCTGCCATGGCGCGGCCCCACGTGTCACCATCCGGTCGGAGGCGACACCACTCGCCACCCCGCCCAGATCCGCACAAAGGAAAGGCACCCACCCGATGAGGCCCGCCTGGATCAGGCTGAGATTGAGGTTTTCCTGCAAGTAACCGGGCATCCAGAACAGGCAGAAATACCACACCTGGTCACTGGTCATCCGGGCCAGCACGATGCCCCGGAGGTTCCGGTTTTTCAGCAACGCGCTCCATGGCACTTTCACCGATTCCTTCGCCTCATCCCGCGGCATGTATTCCGCCGCCGGCTGACGGTAGATCCACCACCAGCCGACCGCCCACAGGATGCCGATGACGCCGGGCACCACGAAGGTCGCCCGCCACCCCCAGTGATACGCCATGAAGGCGATCATCGGCATCGCCACCACCGCCGCTGTCGCGGATCCGGCCTGGTAGAAGCTCGATGCGAATCCGCGGAGCCGTGCCGGAAACCAGGTGGCAGCCACCCGCAGGGCCGCCGGATAGTTCCCCGGCTCCGCCGCGCCCAGCACCACGCGGCAGATGGTGAGCTGCCCGAGCGTCTGCGACAGTCCCGTGAAAACATTCGCCAGCGACCACACGCCGACAAAGGCGGTCATCGAGATACGGCTCCCCACCTTGTCCACGAACCGTCCGCCCAGCGTGTAGGCGAACATGTAGGTGATGAGGAACGCCATCACGATGTGGGAATACCCCCGGTCATCCAGGCCGAACTCCGCCTTGATCACCGGTTTCAGCACCGAGAGCGTCTGCCGGTCGAAGTAGTTGAGGAACGTCGAGATGAACAACATCACGAGGATCACCCAACGCCATCTCAGATCCCTCCGGACAATGGGGGGAATGGTGGCGGGCGGCGGTGTTCCGGACATGGATGACGGGGATCAGGAGTTTTTCCCGAATGGATTGTGGTGGCTCGCCTGCGCTCCGGATCCCATCGCGCGTTCCAGCCGCAGCCCCTCATTCTTTGCGGAGGGGGTGTCCGCTTCCAGCAGATACTGCCCCTGCTCCAGCAACCGCCGCCTCACTTCGGAAACATCCACCTCCCGGGACGGGATGCCATCCCGCACCGCCAGCGCCGCCGCCGTGCCCGCGCCCTGGCCGATGCCCATGGCGGTCGCCATCACCCGGATGGAGCCGAAGGCATTGTGCGTCGCGGAAATACAGCGCCCCGCCACCAGCAGGTTGTCCACCCCCTGTGGCAGCAGGCTGCGGTAGGGGATCTCATAGACTGACTTTCCGGAGCCGGTGAAGATCTGCTGCTTTCCATCCGGCGGATGGATGTCGATGGCGAACGTCCCGCACGCGATGCCATCCGTGAACGCCCGGCTGCCCAGCACATCCTCCTCCACCATCGTGTAGTCCCCCACGATGCGGCGCGTCTCACGCACCCCCACCTGCACCCCGGAATCCACGATGTAGGAATCTTCGAAGCCACCGACATGCTTCCGCAGGAACTGATGGATCTGCCATGCCTGTCTGCGGGTGATGACCTCCGCCCGCGTCAGATCCTCCACCCGCGTGCCGTCGATGCCCTGCAACCTGGTGCAGTTCACGGCGATCTGCCCTTCCTTTGGCAACTGGTACATCAGGATCCGCGGCGCGGCATCCGCCGGGAACTCTCCCGCGGCCACCGCCTTTTTCACCAGATCCGTCAGCCCCAGGAAAGCGAGCGTGCCGCTGGAGTCGATCTCCTCATCGCTGGGCGCGTCCTTCAGCTCGGAGCGATTCGCCTTCATCCATCTACGGAGATTATCGTAGTCCACCCCGCCGATGCGATAGAACAGCGTGACGGGCTGCATCGCGCCATCGCTCTCCCGGCCTTTCACGAACGGCGCGCCGATCCTGGCCACCACATCCGCATCCGCGGAGCAGTCGATGACGAATTTCGGCCGGATGGCCTGCCTGCCGGACTTGTTCTCCACGATGACATGGCTCACCCGCCCATCCACCGCCACGGCATCCGCGAAGACACTGTGAAGCAGCAGCTCCACCCCCGCGCCCTCCGTCATGTCGAACAGCAGCAGCTTCATCCCCTCCGGATCGAAGGGAGTCATCGACGCGTTGTCGAAAGTGAGGTCCGTGACATGGCCCGGTGACGCGGTGATCTCCACCAGACGGTCCACCACCTCCCCGGCGATCCCGCGGATGACCTGCTCCCCGTGGATGTCATGGAAGGTGAACATCGGGTTCACCATCGCCGCGGTCAGGTTTCCGCCGAGGAAGCCGTAACGCTCCACCAGCAGCACCTTCGCCCCGTTCCGCGCAGCGGCCACCGCCGCGCCGATCCCCGCCGGCCCCGCGCCGATGACCAGCACATCCGGTTCATGGGTGACGGGCACCTGCCGCGCCGGTTCCTCCACATAGGTTCCCCGCTCCACGGCGGCTCCGACTTTCTCCGGGACCGCAGTCCCCGCTCCTTGATGGTCCATCTTGCTGATTTCTGTTAGATTGCCTTGCTCACTTCACCTTCTCGCAGGAGAGCAGCACCACGCTCCGCGCCGCGCACATCCATGAGGCCGCCGGCTCCGTTACTTCCGTTTCGACCGGCATGACCCGCTCCGGATTGGTGAAATCGTTCACCGCCTTCGCGTCGGCATCGCCCATGGTCCATGAGCGCTTCACCTGATAGCCCGGGGGCAGTTTCAGCGCGACCTCCGCGGCATCCGCACCGTGGCGGTTGATGAGGCTGATGACCAGCGTGCCATCCGCCCTCAGGGCCGCGGCGGTGTCCAGCAGCGGGGCTTCCTTCCGGTCGTAGTTTTTCGGGAAGTTCTTGTGCGTCATGCCTCCCGTCCTGGGCGGCGGGGTGGTCACCACGGGGCTGTCCGCCTTCACCTCCAGCGCGCTGCCGTTCATCCATTCCGCATATTGGCGGAAAACATGGTAGAGCGGTGTCTTCACCACGCCCTCCGCATTCACCAGCATCGGCGCATGGCCGTTGATGAGGAAGACGTAGTTCGCCATCGCCACCCGCGGGCTGTGGCGCACCATGACGTTCAGGGTCCCCGCCACGAACATCATGTCCTCCACGTTCCGCGGATCCTTCCGCCGCAGGTTCTTCTTGAAGTCCCCCTTCCCCGTCGCGAAGTGCCGGATGTTCCATTCATCCATGGAAATCCGCACATCGTTCTTCAGGCCGGTCTCCGCCTTGTGGTCATCGATGGTTTTCAGCATCCGGCGGATGGCGAAGTCGAAGTATTCCGCGGTGAAGACGACCGCCTCATACTCGTCCGGCTGGTCGTTCACGGAACTGCCGTAGGCGTGGAGGGTCAGGTAGTCGATCTTGTCCCCCGCCTGCTTCAGCACCTCACGGTCCCACTTCGGATCGGAGCCGGCGTTCGAGCCAACGGCGAGGATCTTGATGGAAGGGTCCTGTTTGCGCATCGCCGTGGCCCACTCCGCCAGCATCTTCGAGTAGGTCACCGCGTCCGTGTGGCCGGTTTCCCATGGTCCCCACGTTTCGTTGCCGATGCCCCAGTAAGGCACGTTGTAGGGAGCGGCGTGGCCGTTGGCTGCACGGCGTTTCCCCTGCTCCGATGTCGCCGGGCCATTGCAATACTCCAGCCAGCGCAACGCCTCATCCAACGTGCCCGAGCCGAGGTTCACGTTCACATACGGCGTGGTCCCCACCTGGGCGGACCATTGCAGGAACTCATCCGTGCCGAACTGGTGGGACTCATTCCCACCCCAGTGCTTGTTCGGCAGCACGGGACGCTTGTCCCGCGGCCCGATGCCGTTTTCCCAATGATACACGTCCGCGAAGCAACCACCCGGCCAGCGCACGACCGGCACCTTGAGATCCCGCACCGCCGCCATCACATCCTTCCGCAAGCCCATCGCATCGGACTTCGGCGAGGTGTTGTCCCAGATCGACGGGTAGATGCACTCGTCAGCCTCGTCCACATGCTCCAGATACTGGCCGTAGATGTCCTGCTCGATTTTACCTGTGACCCGCGCGGTGTCGATCTCCACCGAAGCTTGGTAACCCTGCGCGAAACATACCTGGCCCAGCGCGGCCAGCATGCCCATCATGGATGAAAATTTCGTTCTCATTGCTGGTGCGGAGCATGCACGGGACCGCCGTTTCCTGCCATGGCCCCGTTACACGGGTGCATGTCCCGGATGCCCATCGGAAAATGGCAGCGCTTGGCGGCCCGCCGCGCCAAAGCTGTAAGGCCGACACTCGCCGCGGAGCGGTTGGATTAGCGATCATCCCTGGCCTCCGCGCCAAAAGCCACGGCGGACCGGGGCCGGTCCAGCCCTACCGGGTTTCAGGAGCGGCTTTGCCGCTTGGGGCAACCCGCCTCTCACTGTTTTCATCCGTGTCCATCCGTGTCCATCCGCGTCCATCCGTGGCTCAAGTCAGACTTTGCAGCGGAGCGAGGAGTCCGGGCACAAAAAACGAGTCTATCGTGGACCCCGTGATCGCCGCTTGCTCTGAAACCAACATCGGTTGTTGGGAGCGATCGGAAAAGTAGCCTCACTAGGATTCGAACCTAGGCGAACGGAATCAAAATCCGGTGTGCTACCGTTACACTATGAGGCTTTTCCGAAGCCTTTCGGCCTCGCGGCGGGCAGAAATTATGCTGCGACCGACGGGTTTGGCAACAGGGAAATTCAACCGATCCAATCTTTTCCCCAGCAGCGTCTGAATCGGGCGATGGAGGTAAGAATTGGAGCGTCATCCGCTCCATCACGCAGGCACGCGATCCAACAAAAATGGCGGAGAGGGTGGGATTTGAACCCACGGTGAGTATTACCCCACGTCCGATTTCGAATCGGGTGCCTTAGACCACTCAGCCACCTCTCCTTTCTCCGGGACGCGGAAGTTAGCAACCGCGCTCTGGTTGTAAAGTGTTCTCTCAATTTGTGTGCCCGGCGGAGCCAAGGAAATGTGGCTGGGCCATCCTGGGGGTGAACTCATCACCCGTGGCGAAGCTGCATCCAAAAGGAGACATCCGTGGAATAACGGATCGCAAGATCGCACCCATCCGCACACCCGTCATGGCGCAGCCATGACGCTACGGGGGGCGAAGAACAGGGATGGC
Source organism: Akkermansiaceae bacterium (assembly GCA_019634595.1). Lineage (NCBI taxonomy): Bacteria > Pseudomonadati > Verrucomicrobiota > Verrucomicrobiia > Verrucomicrobiales > Akkermansiaceae > Akkermansiaceae bacterium. The sequence goes on along the minus strand of JAHCBC010000001.1, from coordinate 931,166 downwards.
GGAGCGGACGGGGCTCGAACCCGCGACCTCCAACGTGACAGGCTGGCGCTCTAACCAACTGAGCTACCGCTCCATCCCCGTTCGGGGGCGCAGGGTTAATAGCGTGACTGGGTTCGCGCAATCCTTTTTTACGGAGGATCTAACAGATTCATCGTAGCGGCGTGGCTGCGCCACGACGGTGGGGAATTTTCACCACCCTCTTTCGATTCCGAATCTCTCCGGGCCTCTCCGATCAGGTGTCCGTTTGATGCCATCCATTCGAGGTGGAGTGGCAGGGCAATGGTGCGCTTGCCCAGCCGTCATGGCGCAGCCACGACGCTACCCATCGGAGCGCGCCCCTCCCCTTGCACATTCGCTCTCCCGGCGGTCTAATGACGCAAAGCCATTCCTCCGCCATGTTCCGTCTTTCCCACCTCGCCGTCTTCGCCGCCACGCTCCTGCCTGTCCATGGAAAGGAAGCGGCCGTTTTCACCAAAGGCGTGGTGGCCACCGTCCACCCCATCGCCACGGATGCGGCGGTGGAGATCATGAAATCCGGTGGCAATGCCATCGATGCCGCCGTCACGGCGGGGCTGACGCTGGGCGTGGTGGATCCGTCGAACTCCGGGATCGGCGGCGGCTGCTTCATCCTCATCCGGCTGGCGGATGGAACGGTGCATGCCATCGATGGCCGGGAGATGGCCCCCGCCGCGGCGCGGCCGGACATGTATCTGGTGGATGGAAAGGCGGACACCAACCTGAGCCAGACGGGCGCGCTGGCGTCCGGCGTGCCGGGAGCACTGGCGGCGTATGCGCATGCCGTGGCGAAGTTCGGGAAAAAGCCGCTCGCGGAGCACCTCGCGCCGGGTATCCGTGCCGCGCGGGATGGCTACCGCATCGGCGATGCGGAGGTCCGGAAGCTCACGCGCAACGTGGAGGACCTGCGGAAATTCGACGGCTCGCGGAAGGTGTTCCTGGATGCCGATGGAAAGCCCCACCCCGCCGGGACCTTGCTGGTCCAGGGTGATCTCGCCGCCACCTACCAGGGCATCGCGGACCAGGGACCGGACTATTTCTACAAAGGCCCCGTCGCGGAAAAGATCGGCGCGTGGATGAAGGAAAACGGCGGCATCATGACCGCCGCCGACTTCGCCGGTTACTCGATCAAGCTGCGCGAGCCGGTGGTGTCCACTTACCGCGGCCACCGGATCTATGGTTTCCCGCCCGCCAGCTCCGGCGGCGTCCATGTCGCGCAGATCCTCAACATCGTGGAGAACTTCGACCTCGCCGGGATGGAGGAGGCGGACCGCATCCACACCATCGCGGAGGCGATGAAGCTGGCCTTCGCCGACCGCGCCCATTGGCTGGGCGATCCGGATTTCACCAAGGTGCCGAAGGGCCTCGCGGATGCCTCCTACGGCAAGGAACTGGCAAGGCGGATCGACCCCGCGCGGGCGATGCCGGTGGCGAAGCACGGGCTGCCGCCGGAGTGGGAGACGAATGTCTTCGGCAAGCACACCACCCACTTCTCCGCGGCGGATGCCGAGGGCAACTGGGTGGCCATCACCGCCACCATCAACACCACCTACGGCAGCAAGGTCATCGTCCCCGGCACCGGCGTGCTGCTGAACAACGAGATGGATGACTTCTCCATCCAGCCCGGCGTGCCGAACGCTTTCGGCCTCATCGGCGGGGACGCGAACAAGGTCGAGCCCGGCAAGCGCCCGCTCTCCGCCATGAGCCCCACCATCGTCCTCGATCCCGCGGGAAATCCCCTCCTCTCCCTCGGCGCCGCCGGCGGCCCCACCATCATCAGCCAGACCGTGCTCAATCTCATCAGCGTCATCGATCTCAAGCTGCCGCTGAAGGAAGCCCTCGCCCGCCCTCGCTTCCACCACCAATGGGCACCCGACACCCTCCGCGTGGAGAATTCGCTGCCGAAGGCCATTCAGGAAAAACTCCGCGCCAAAGGCCACAAGCTCCAGCCCGTGGATACCTTCGGCGTCTCCCAGATCGTCGGGAAAGATGGCGGCTCTTTTGGTGGGGCGAGTGATCCGCGGGTGAAGGGCAAGGCGGCGGGGTGGTGAGGCAGTCGTCTAAAATGCGAAGAACATTCGGCGTACCACGTCATCTATCTAATATTCAATCAAATTTAAATGAAACTGCGATAATACTTACTCAGTCATTTAACCAGTCTGTGAAGCGCTCCGGCACGAAAGTAGCAATCCCCCCTTCTTTTACTATTCCAACATTGCGATCTGCCAGAAAGATAGCAAGTTGAATTCCTGAACGTGCAATCACACCTGCCGCATTAGCAATCTCCAATGCCCCTTTTGTAAAACGCCCTGTGGTGAAAACCAATGCCAGGAGGGGATTATAGGGAAGGAGCTTGAACTCCTCGAAAAAATCTGGATCCGAAGAATAAACACTGAATCTTGCAAGCGCTATCGCACCAATCATTTCGCGTATAGTTGAAGGACCAATAGCGCTGTTAGGATAGTGTTTGGCCTGCCCAGCAAATAAGAGCTGAATATTATGAGCAAGCTGGCAAATAGCAGGTGGATGCATCATAACTCCCCCCAATGACAAGTAACCATAGAAATCCACACCATTGTCGCCAGATCGTCGCGTAACCCTGACTTGCTCCGCCCCCAATTCCTTGAGGATTCTTGACCCGAATTTCTCAAATTCCTCCGGGGTCAATTGCCGAAGGGCTTCAAGAATTTGACCCGCCCAAGCCCTTCCCTGCTTTGCAGCGACGACACTTTCATCATCATCAGGATCGATCCAACAAGAACCTACAACTCTTCTATTGTTTGCATGATGCAACACCACTACTGGGATCACACCGGTAGATTCCATCTCCCGCTGTTTCTCAACTATACGTTGCTGAATCCGCTTTTCAAAGGCCTCTGCTTGCTCTGCAGCGTGAATAGGGAGCAGTCCGAAATATCCCAACATTTCGGCCTCCAAAACTTGCCGAAGAGTTCGCGGATGCCCCTGAAGACCAATGACGCACTCAACTCGCTCTAATAAATCGATAAGATTCATTCTCCTGGCGGGAGAGTTACATTAGGCATCACGGTGTTAAGGCGGTCCACGAGTGTCCTCAATTCAGAAAATAAAATTCGTGCCCGTGCAGTAGGATCAAACCAGACGTCGAAGCCAGGCAGCCTCAAAGCACGCAAAGCTTGTGAAAGCGCCCTCTCTCCAGCCGCTTGATCATCGGGGGTATTTTCCACTTCCGATTCACGAATAGCATCCTCTAACAACCGTTCCGGTTCTAATAGCGTGGCCAAAGCGGTTGGATGATTTACGATACTTCGAATGGCTCGGACGTGGCGAGCCGTTGATAGCTTAGGGGGTAATGTTTCACCCTCAAAAGACCTAGGACTTAAAAGCTCATAAAATGCTTCTCGGTTTTCTTCGTTAACAGCGGTAAAAGAGATATCTGAAAATCCCAGCCATTCGCGAATTAGCGGTTGGGCCATAGCTTCATGAAAGAGCGCATAGAGCTTAGGGCTAGCGTACTCTCCCATTTCTTCATCCTCTTCCATCTGCTGGAGAGCTTTACTTGCCCGATAACGTCGAGCCACCTCTCGGGAGGTGATACCGATCTCCTGAGCCACCAGGCTAAAATTTTGATTTTGCTCATAGAGCTCCACCACCAATTTAGCTTGCTGATATGGACCCCACTCTTTGATTCCAGCAACGTGCCTAATTGCCATAAGTTTCTGCTTATAGGCATGCCGTTCCTCAGGGGTACCCGTGATTTCGATAGAAGGTATCGTAGCGATACTCAAGAGAGTTGCCTCAGGGATATCAGCGGACCCTGCAGCCTGCTCCGCAAGTAAAGTTTTAACCGCAGCAACACGACGATTACCCTCCACCACGAGGTAGCGCGCTTCCTCACCCTCACCATCAAACAGTTCTACCACAACTCGCTCCAATGGAACATAAGTGTTTGACGTAATAGAATCTTTCAAACTTTCAAGATCGAAAGAATCCGTAGTCTGTAGGAGAGCCAAAGCACGCTCTTGCACACCCCCCTCAGGATATCTAGCATGATTAGGAACAGGACGATAAGTCGCCAAATCATGAAACCGATAATTATTAGGATCCAAAAGCAATCTTTCAGAAGGGATATCAAGTGAATTAAAATTCATTTTTTGAAATCTTTTTTATTATATATCAAATACAGGCAGAGGAAATCTCCTCCTGATCATCGCCGAGTAAACATCATCAAGGATCTCTTGTTGGCGAGGAGGCACGCCTTCACGCAAAGCCACTTCGACATCAGCCCACTCAGTAAAATAAAACTCAGGAGGACTGATTCCAAATCCAGTATTCACACCCTCTTTCTTAAAATCATACAGAACCCATGTCACCTCACTATTTTCAATATCCTGAACCCTCTTCATTTGAGGAAGCGCATTAAAAAATTGACGGTCTACTGCAACGAAAAACTTCTTACCCCAACGCCGAAACACTGGAACTTTGAGATTAAGCTGATAAATCAACCTCTTTCGACTAGAAAGCCAGTCCATCCCTCTATATTGCTCCGGAGGGATTCCAGTCGCAAGAAAATCCCGGAATAAAGGGTAATAAGAACTCCCCGAAACGTATACCGCCTGCACTTCTAACGCGCAGAAATCAGATGGTCGCCCCTCCGACCCAACTGCGGCAATAATGTAATCCACTTTGCCTGCTTTTTTTCCGTTCTCCTTGCGAAGTATTCTGAGCTCAGGCCTTATCACAATTTTTTTATCTCTTCCAAACGCCAATCTAGCGACATCCACAAACATCTGGTTATTTTGGATGAAACGGACAGGACACACTGGTGTTCCTACGTGAGAATCACCAAACATACACACACCCAATGGATCTGAAATCGATACCTTGGTGCATCGAGTTCCCGCCGTTTGAAATGGACACGGTTTTTCGATCCGAGATCTTAGGGCTTCCGGGCTAGTATCCTCGACAGAATAGCCGAAGACCTCCGTAATCTTAAACGCCATAGCTCCCATTCTCGATATACGAACTAACAGAGCCAGCTTAAAAAGCAGATTACCTAAATTTGGGCCAGATCCAACGAAAAAATGGTTTTTCGTAACAAGGAAATTTTCCCTGTTACAGGGTTGACACCAGCTCCACATCTCATCATCATTCATTCATGGGGCGCTCATCTACCACCTATCCTCGAAAATGGAATTCCGGCAAAACAACCGTAATCCGAGTCCCCGAGAAAATAGCGGACGCACTCCTCGACGTCGCGCACCGTCTTGACGCATTCGGAAGCTTCCGCGTTAGAGAAGAAGCTGAAGGATTATTTCTGGAAACAAGCCCCCCTCGCCGCGTCCATTATGACGCCAGGAAACCAGTGAATGTTGCTAGCGTTCCTCAGCGCAGCCCATTTAGATATCCGGGAGGAAAAACCTGGTTCGTTCCCTATCTTCGAGACTGGCTTCTCAGCAAGCCAGAATTACCTGATCGTTTTATTGAACCTTTCGCAGGGGGAGGGATTATGAGCCTAACAGTGGCATTCGAAAAGCTTGCTAAAGATGTCATATTTTCGGAACTCGATGCGGATATCGCTGCGGTCTGGAAGGTGATGTTAAGCGAGCATGCGGAGTGGCTCGCTAAAGAAATTTTACGTTTTGACCTTTCAATGAACAATGTCCGAAAAATCTTAGATTCCTCCTCAAAAGCCGTTCAAAAAAGGGCATTTCAAACCATTATTCGCAATCGAGTGCAACGTGGTGGGATCATGGCTCCAGGCGCGGGCTTAGTCAAGGCAGGTGAAAATGGACGTGGACTTAAATCTCGTTGGTACCCAGAAACACTCGCTCGACGAATTCGAGAGATATATCATTTAAGGAATAGACTAACTTTTATTGAAGGCGACGCATTTGATCTTTTGCATCGCCTAAAGAATGATAAAAATGCCGTCTTTTTCATCGACCCACCCTACACTATTGCAGCCAAACGGTTGTATACAAAATGGGAGATTGATCATCGCCAACTATTTGAAGGTCTGCAAAAATGCAAAGGGGACTTCTTAATGACTTACGATAACACTCCTGAAATTTCCGCGTTAGCTGCCGAATTTAATTTTGAGTCTAGGCCTGTTGCAATGAAAAGTACGCATCATGCCAAAATGACTGAACTGTTGATTGGACGAGATTTCCAATGGCTAGATAACAATGGTACAATTTAATCCTTATAATTTCATCACTGAATGATGAGCGCGTCATTTATCCGCCTAAGACAGGCACCCACAACAGCGCCACCAGCTCCACCTTTACATCCGTCTTGGTTGGCTTGAGCGACTCGGTTTCAAGCGACAGATTGTTCGTATCGTACTGGGAAGCGATCTGCGCCGCCTGGGCCTCCAGATCCTTCTGAACCGCTTCGATCTGCGATTCCACCCCCTCCACCTTGGCTTCGGCGGCGGAGACGTCCTGCATCTGCTTGTAGGCGGAGGCACCCTTGCTGATGGCGGAGGAGCCGCGGGTGATGGAGCCGAGGCCGGTTCCCCTGCCCTTCTTGCCGAGGACGGCACCGAGGATGCCACCGAGGACGGAGACGCCGGCATTGAGCTTGGCGGCGTTTGACTCGGCCTTCTGGCGGTCGAGCTGGCCTTCGGCGGTGCGGAGCTGGCCTTCCAGCGTGGCGATCCGCTTGGCGGCGGCGTCCCGGAGCTTCTGGACGGCGGTGTCCCGTGCCTCGCGGGCCTGGAGGTGGAGGCGGGCGCGGAAATCGCCCTCGGTCTCGCCGATGTTGGAGAAGGCCTTGAGCGCGGGGCAGGAAAAGACCTCGGCGCGCTGGGTGCGGTAGAGTTCCTCGGCGAAGGTTTTCTCCACCTGCTTGTAGTTGGCCGCATTCATCGCGTAGCCGGGGAGTTCGCGGAAGCCCGCGCCATCGGCAGGTTGCGAGTTTCCGGTGTCCAGCTTCAGGGGCGGCGGGAGATTGACGGCCAAGTCGATCTTGTCTGGAAGGATGGGATTGACGAAGCGGACGGTGCGGCTGCCCTCGACGCCCATCCTGGTGGAGGAGAAATGGACGGTGGCGGTGCGCAGGAGGTGGGGCGCGTAGGTGGTCTCCTCCGCGGGGCCGGTGAGCGGGGCGAAGATCTCCTTCACCCCGGCACCGACGATGGGCCGGGCACCGCCGGTCTTCTCCGGAGCGGAGGGAGTGAGGCCGGGCATGCCTGGCATCCCGCCATCGTCCGGGGCGGAGGAGGACTTCCCGGAGGGGCCGCCGATGCCGGCGAACTCCCCGCGCTTCGGGTCCATGAGGGACTTGATCTGGGCGCGGGCGAGCGGGCCGGTGAGGTAGGACATGACCCAGCGGACGTGGAACAGCGTGGGTGCATCGTCATGGACGTTGTTCATGAGGAAGACGCGGTTGCCGAGGCCGGAGATGAGGGTTTCCATCTGTTTGCGGTCGAACTGCGCGTTCTGGGAGCCGGCGGCGCCTTCCAGGCCATCCAGCACGCGGAGCTTGTCCCGCTCCGTCTGGAGGCGGCCGAGGAACCAGGTGCCGATGTTCGAGAGCGCCTTGTAGTCGAGATCGACTGGGTTCTGGGTGGCGAGGAGGCAGCCGAGGCCGAAGGCGCGGGCCTGCTTCAGCAGGGTCATCATCGGGCGCTTCGACGGTGGGTTGGCGGACGGCGGCAGGTAGCCGAAGATCTCATCCATGTAGAGCAGCGCCCGCAGGGAGGTGGTGCCGGTCTGGGTGCGCATCCAGCCGAGCGTCTGGTTCAGCAGGAGCGAGACGAAGAACATGCGCTCCGCATCGCCGAGGTGGGCGATGGAAAAGATGGAGATGCGCGGTTTTCCGGCGCGGGTCTTCAGCATGTCGGAGATGTCCAGCGGGACGCCCTCCAGCCATGAAGCGAAGCCCGGCGAGGCGAGGAGGGTATTGAACTTCAGCGCGAGGTCCTGGCGCTTCTTCTCCGGGAAGAAGGAGGCGAGGTCGATGACGCCGATCTTGTCAAAGGCGGGCTTCTGGATCGAACCGATGAGCTTTTCCAGGGTGATCCCCTGCCCTTTCTGCCAGGCATTCTGGAAAATGGCGGCCAGCAGCACGGCCTCCGGGCTCTGGGCGGTGTCCGCATTCACGCCGACGAGCGAAAGGAGCGAGGAAACGGTGCTTTCCACGCGCTCGCTGAACAGCTCCCCGTCCTCCAGGATCTCGTCCGGCGGGACCTCCAGCGAGCTGAGGATGGACACGGGGATGCCCGCCTTGCTGCCGGGGGTGAAGATGTTGATGTCCACCTTTTCCTGGAACTGGCGGATGCGGTCCGGCTCCTGCCCCCAGTCGGCGAGGCCCTTTTTCCAGCCCTCCGCGGTCTTCGCGGCGAAGTCATCCGGCGAGAGGCCTTTCTTCGCGGCATCGTCCTCATTGATCCACGGGCGGAAGCTGGCGGCGTCCAGCTCCGGGAAGGTGAGCAGGAGGTTGGAGATGTCCCCCTTCGGGTCGATGATGATGGCGGGGATGTTGTCCATGGCGGCCTCCTCCAGCAGGGCCAGGCAGAGGCCGGTCTTTCCGGAGCCGGTCATGCCGAGGACGACGCCGTGGGTCACGAGGTCCTTGGAATCGTAGAGCACGAGGTCATCGGTGACGGCGCGGGTGGCGGGGTCGTATTCTTTTCCGAGGTAGAACTGGCCAAGTTTCTCGTAGTCGGCGGGGGTGATGCTCATGGGAAGAAAGTTTGTTAGTTTCCAGTGTTCAGTTTTCAGGGGCGGAGGGAAGGGAGAAAGTGATCCGGTTGATGGTGGATAGGAAGAGGAAGAAGGCCCCCTGCAAGGGGAAATGGCGGCGCGGAGGGACAACGGAATTTCATGAAATTTTCATGCCTTCTTCGTTTCCTCCGGCGGATCTTTTGTTAGCTTCCGCGTTGAAGATCATGGAAAACGCCACCGAAACCGAAGTCGCCGAAGCCGCAAAGCACCTCCGCTCCCTGACGGCGGGGCTGAACCAAGTGCTGTTCGGGCAGGAGGAACTGATCGACCTGGTGCTGACGGGCGTGCTGGCGCGGGGACACATCCTGCTGGAGGGCCTGCCCGGCCTGGGCAAGACGGAGCTGGTGAAGGGCCTGTCGAAATTGCTGAAACTGGACACGAAGCGGGTGCAGTTCACGCCGGACCTGCTACCGGGTGACATCACCGGAAACCCGGTACTCCAGGAGGTGGACGGGCGCAGGGAGTTCGTTTTCCAGCCGGGACCGCTTTTCACGAACATCGTGCTGGCGGACGAAATCAACCGCGCCTCGCCAAAGACGCAGTCCGCGCTGCTGGAGGCGATGCAAGAGCGCCGCGTGACGGTGCTGGGCAAGACCCACGAACTGCCAAGGCCGTTCTTCGTGCTGGCCACGCAGAACCCCATCGAGCTGGAGGGCACCTACCCGCTGCCGGAAGCGCAGCTCGACCGGTTCCTTTTCAAGCTGGAGGTCACCCGGAACAACGTCAGCACACTGGAGCGGATCGTTTCGCACCGGGAGCTGGGCACGGAGCCGGTGGTGGAGCCGGTCATGAGCGCGGAGACGCTCGGCAGTCTGCTGGAACTGGTGCGCCGCATCTATCTGCCGCCGGTGGTGGCCAACTACATCGCCCGTCTGGTGGATGGCACGCACCCCGGCCAGTCGGAGGCGGCGAAGGGCATCCGCTACGGAGCAAGCCCGCGTGCGGCGCTGGCCCTGGCGTCCGCCGCGAAGGCGCGCGCGCTCATCAACGAGCGGACCAACGCCAGCTTCGAGGACGTGAAACTCATCGCCCCGGCGGTGCTGCGCCACCGGATCGTGCTGGACTACAACGCCAGGGTGGATGGCAAGACGACGAACGATCTGGTCCGCGCCCTGATCGAAGAAGTTCCGGTGCAGGACACCGCGACGCCGAAAACCCTGAAGTCCGCCTAACGGAATCGCGCGGCCCGACGTTTCCACCCGTGGTGGCACGCCACCCCATCACCCATCCCCATGCGTTTCCTCGCCCCTCTCCTGTTCCTCCTCACCGCCATCGCCTCCGCCCAGGAGCAGATGATGCGGAAGGTCCATGAAGTCAAAACGGACACCCACGTGGAGGTGACGTCGCTTTTCAGCAAGCCGTCCGCGGAAGGCTACTTCCCCGTGCGGGTGAAGGTGGCGAACAACCAGAAGCAGGGCCACCTCATCCGGCTGACGTTCACCGCCACCGGCAGGTATGACGGAGGGACGCGCACGGCATCTGAGTTCACCATCAACGCCCCCCCCGGAAAAGTCACCACGCGTGACCTGCTGGTGCCGCTGAACCCGGTGGCGGACACCTACCAATCCAGCGTCTATCTGAAGGTGGAGATGGCCGGGACCATGGGCACCCAGACCCACTCCGTCTCCGCGGACTACGGTGCGGACCAGCCGTCCGTGCTGCTGAGCGAGCCGCTTTTCAGCGTGAACGCCTCCCGTCTCGACAGTGAGGCCGCCTCCGTCATGAGCAGCTTCGGCGGAGGGAGCTTCACCTCGAAGTTCGATCCCGGACAGCTCCCGGACAACTGGCTCGCCTTTTCCGGATTCGACGCCGTCGTGATGCTGGACTCCGACTGGACCTCCATGCCGGCGGGATCCCGCAATGCCTTGTTTTCCTGGCTGCGGCTGGGCGGCCATCTGGTGATCTACAGCAGCAGTTCTCCGTCGAAGGCATCGCTGGGGATTCCGGACGACACCAGCTTCGGCACCGTGGACATCCAGAGTCTTCCGGGGAGTCTCACCCTGAACGCCACCGACCTGGTGGCCCACCTGACCACCGGGAGTTCCCTGAAAACCCACCGCTACGCGATGGTCGGGGATTTCGACAGTGGCTGGTCGCTTTTCAACAGCTTTCCGCAAAAGGAATTCCGCTACTTCCTGTTCGTCATCGTGCTGCTCATCTTCGGCGTGCTGGTGGGGCCGATCAACCTGTTCGTCTTCGCCAAGTCCGGGCGCAGGCACCTGCTGTTCATCACCACGCCCATCATTTCACTGGGGGCCAGCGTCATCCTCATCGCGCTGATCCTGTTCCAGGACGGCTTCGGTGGGGATGGGAAGCGGCTGGCGCTGATGGAGGTTCCCGCGGGCAATGGGGAAAACGCCGCCTTCATCCTGCAGGAGCAGGTTTCACGGACGGGTGTGCTCACCCGCGCGAACTTCCCGGTGGAGGTGCCGTCATTCTTCTCCCCGGTGCCGATGGAGGAAAACCGCTGGACCCGCTTCAACGACAACGAGACGGACGGCAACTACAGCCTCCAGCCGGATGGCTCCGGCCTGAGTGCGTCCGGCGACTGGTTCCAGAGCCGCTCCATGCAGGGCCAGACGATCGCCACGGTGGTGCCCACCCGCGGGCGGATCGAGCGTGCCGCAGGCTCCTCCGAACTGCTTTCGACCTTCGGCTTTCCCATCGAGAAGCTCTTCTACCGCGACGCGCAGGGGCAGTGGTTCCGCGCGGAGTCCGTCGAAACCGGCAAGCCGTTCGCCCTCACCTCCGTGGATGAATCCCTCATCCGCCCGGAGATCGATTCCCTCCAGAGCGGGTTCTCCCGGCGCAACTCCATGCTGTTCGAGCGCGCCCGGGAAAGGAAAGACCACTTCATCGCCGTGACCGGGGCCGCTCCCGCCATTGAAACCCACCCGGGCATTCGCTGGCAGGAATCGCGCACCATCATCACCGGCGGCATCGCCACCCCGTAATCTCCCCTTTTCCTCCGACATTCATGTCCGCACTCGTCGTCAACAACCTCTACCGCTACTTCGGCCAGCTCCAGGCGGTGAATGGCGTCACCTTCTCCGTTCCTCATGGATCCGTGTGCGGCTTCGTGGGGGCGAACGGCGCGGGAAAGACCACCACCATGCGCATCCTGGCCACCCTGGACTACCCCACGCTGGGCAGTGCGGAGGTCTGTGGCATCAACGTGCTGAACCACCCCGCGGAGGTGCGGCGGCTCATCGGCTGGATGCCGGACCATTTCGGAAACTACGACCACATGACGGTGATGGAGTACCTGGACTTCTATGCCCGCGCACTCGGCTACAAGGGCAAGGAACGCCGCCAGAGGGTGCAGGAGGTCATGGAGTTCACCGATCTCGTGCCCCTCGCGGAGCGGTTTTCCAACAAGCTGTCGAAGGGCAACACCCAGCGCCTCGGTCTGGGCCGCGCCCTCCTGCATGATCCGCAGGTGCTCATCATGGACGAGCCTGCCGCCGGACTGGATCCGAAGGCACGGGTCGAACTGAAACACCTCATCCGCGTGCTGGCGAAGGAGGGCAAGACCATCTTCATCTCCTCCCACATCCTCTCCGAACTCGGGGAGATGTGCGATTCCCTGCTCTTCATCAACAACGGCCGCATCGTCCACCACGGGGATGCGGAGAGCCTGAAGCGGGGTTCGGACTCGCTCGGCGGCGTTCTTTACGATGTGCAGATCGACGGAAATCCACAGGCCGTGTCCGACTGGTGCGTGCTCCAGCCGCAGGTGGAGTTCCTGGAATCCCGGAAACATGGCGGCCGCATCCGCATCGAGACGGATGATCCCGCGAAGGCGGCGGATGTCCTGGCCCGCATGGTGAAGGACGGCCTGCGTGTCACCGAGTTCCACCGGGAACAGCGGAATCTGGAGGACGCGTTCATCGACATCCTCGGCCGCCTGGAAGCCGGCAAGTCCGCGGTCGAACCGCCGCCCATGCCCACGCTCCCGCCTTTCACACCAGCGGCCAACTGATCACCCGCCCATGTCCATTTTCGCCTCCACCGATTTCCCGGACCGTCTTTCACCCATGCTGGTGAAGGAACTGCGGCAGGGCCTGCGTGCGAAGACCTTCATCGCCGTTTTCCTGAGCCTGCAGATCATCCTCCTGATCATCCTGCTCACCGCCACGGCCAGCACCTCGTCCGCATCCGCCGGAAAGCTCATCTCCGGCTTCATCTTCACGTTCTTCGCCATCGCGGTGCTGATCGTCCAGCCGCTCCGGGGCATCGGCGCGCTGTCGTCGGAGGTGAAGGGGAACACCCTCGACATGATCGTGCTCACCCGCCTCACGGCACGGCGCATCGTTCATGGGAAATGGTTCGCCATCGTGAGCCAGTCCGCGCTCATCTTCGCCACCATCGTCCCTTATCTCATCTTCCGGTATTTCTTCGGAAAGATGAACCTGCTGGGAGAGGTGGTCCTGCTGATGATGATCTTCCTGACCTCCATGGCCCTTACGGCGGTCACGGTGGGGCTTTCCGGTTCGTCCTCGGTCATCCTGCGCGCGCTCATGCCCATCGTCGGCATCCCCATCCTCACCTACAGCGCGCTGGTCTTCATCTTTTCCCGTGGCTTCTTCGGCGGCCCGAGCGTGATCGAATACTGCGCCCTCGGTGACTTCCAGTCGCGGGTCTATGTGGGCAGCTATGTGCTGGCCATCCTCTACCTGGGATGGTCGTTGCTGTCTCTTGGGGTGAGTTTCATCGCTCCCGCCGCGGAGAATCATACCACCCGGAGGAGACTGATCGTGCTGGGGGTGGCGGTGGCTTGTGCGGCCATCATCGGAGGCACCTCCGTGAATGAGGAGATCGTGCCTTTCCTTTTCGTCCTGATCGCCCTTCCCGCGATGGCAACCGCCCTCACGGAACGCACCACCCTTCCCCAGGGCGTTAGAACGCCGTTTTCGAGAAATGGCCCGCTGGGAGAACTGGCCGGCCTTTTCCTCGCACCGGGATGGCCGGCCGGGGTGTTTTTCTCGCTGCTTCTTTCCGGAATCTTCCTCGGCGTCACCTATTCCGGCTTGATCCCCCATTGGACGGATGATCATCAGGTGGTGCTGTCCGCGATCATCGGCGGACTGTTGTTCCCTGCCGTGATTCTGGTTCTTTTCCGGGTGGATGAAGCCATCCGGGTATCCGCCTATATCCTGATCCTGGTGGCAAGCGGTATCTTCACCCTGGTCATGTGGGGCATCATCGAGTCCTTGCGGAATGGGGAGCTGCTCTGGTTCCTGGTCTGGAATCCGCTGTCGTTCCTCTCCATCGTTGGAAGCTCGCCGGATGGACATGAATACGCCCCCACCGCCGCTCCAATCGTAACGGGATTTTATTTCCTCCTCCTGCTCACCATGGCGGTTATCGCCATGAAACGCATGAGAAAGGCCGAAGAGAAAGAAACCGCTCCCGAAGCATGACCTCCGCCGATCTTTCCCATTGCCACTCCCGCGCGCTCGCCGCGGCGGCGCGTTTCCGGCTGCCGCTGCGCTCGAAGGTATGGCGCGGCCAGGCCGGTGAATTCGCGGGCGGAGGTACCGGTTCGTCCCTGGATTTCCAGGACCACCGGTCCTACGTGCCGGGTGACGATCCACGGCACATCAACTGGCAGGCCTACGCGCGCACCGGCAGCTACACCATGAAGCTCTTCCGCGAGGAAGTGCGCCCGGTGATCGATCTCATCCTGGATGTCTCCGAGTCCATGTTCTTCGATGAAAAGAAGGCCGCACGGACGGCGGAGCTGTTCTATCTGGTCGTGGAAAGCAGCCACGCCGCCGGAGCCGCCATCGCCGTGCATCTGGTCCGCGGGGATTCCACCCTCACGCTCGACCCCTCCACCATCCGGTCGCACACATGGCTGGACAAAGCCCGGTCCATGAAAGCGGCGGCTCCCGCCCAGGCTCCGGATCTCTCACGCATCCCTCTGCGCGCCAACTCCATCCGCGTCCTCATCTCGGATCTTCTCTTCGCCGCGGATCCGGACCCCATCCTCCGCCACCTCGGCCAGCGCCACGGCACCGTTCTCCTGTTCTCCCCTTACCTCGCAAGCGAGGCGGATCCCGAATGGTCCGGCAACTACGAGTTCGTCGATCCGGAGGAAAACACCCGCCACGCCCACCGCATCGAGCCTGCCACCCTGCGCCGCTACAAGGAGGCCTACACCAACCATTTTTCGCTCTGGAAACAGACCGCGATCCGCCATCAGACGGCTTTCTCGCGCATCCCCTCCGAACCGGAACTGATCCCCACCCTCTTCCAACACGCACGCCACACACTGGAGTCCACATGAAACGGGATTCTCTTTTTCTGATCACTGATTACTTCTGTTTGGTTGGATCCCGCCCTTCCATAAAGACAGGCTTTTCATTGACCACGGATTACACGGATTTTTCAGAAAGGAATTTCGATCGAGACTCTTCCATCCGTGTTCATCTGCGTTCATCTGTGGTTGAAATCTTCTGATCTTCCGACGCTTTTTCCATGCTCACCAATCCCCTAGGTCTGCTCGCCCTGCTCGGCATCCCCGCCGTGCTGGCGATCCATTTCCTCCAGCGGAAGGCCGTCGAACTGCCCGTCTCCACCCTCTTCCTGCTGGAGCGGACGCAGCGTGATGCCGCCAGTGGAAGGCGGTTCGACCGGCTGATCCCGTCCATCCCACTATGGATGCAGTTGCTGGCGGTGCTGCTGCTCACCTGGTTCCTGGTCGAACCCCGCTACCCGAAGTCCGGCACCGTCCAGCGGGTGGCCGTGGTGCTCGATTCCTCCGCCTCCATGACCGTCTCCAGGCAGGAAGCGATCAAACGTCTCACCGATGCCCTGCCATCCCTCAAAGGCTCGGCGGAAACACTTGAACTGACCGTCCTGGAATCCGTCCCCACCCGCCCCCGCATCTATTCCGGAACGTCCATCGATGACTTCAAGACGGCGCTGGAAAAGTGGAACCCGCGGGACGGCATGAATGATCCCACTTCCTCCCTCCGCCTCGCACGCTCCCTCGTTTCCTCCGATGGCAGTGTGATCTACCTCACGGACACCCCCTCCGTGGACAGCGACGGAGAGCCGATCCCCCTGCCCTTCAACGCCCGCATCCTTTCCGCCGGGAAGCCGGTGGAAAATGCCGGCTTCACCGGAGTGACGTTCTCCCTTGAAGAAGGCGCGCTTGTCTGGAAGGCCATGGTCCGGAACTACGGCACCGCGCCCGCCGAGCGCACATGGTCCCTCCAGTCATCGCAGGGGGCGACCGAACCGCGCGCTTTCAGCATCGCCCCCGGTGCGCTGGTCAACCTCCAGGCCGCCTTTCCGAAGGGCGCGGAAAACGTCCGCATCGTCCTCTCCGCGGATGCCTTCGCATTGGATGACGTGCTGCCGCTGGTTGCTCCCGCCGCGAAGCCGTTGAACCTCTTCACCAACACCTCCCCTGCCTTCGCTTCGCTCACGGAAAAGCTGCTGAAGTCGCTGGAGTCCGCCGCTCCTGTCAATGACGCCGCCACCGCGGATCTGGCCATCGCTTCCTATGATCCGCTGGACCCGGTGCTGCCGGATGGAAATTCCATCATCTTCGTGGAGGACTCCACCAGCGCCGGAACCTACCTCCGCGGCGGCATCGTCGCGGAGCCGGACAGATTGTTGGACGGACTGAACTGGCAGTCGCTGCTGGTGCGGGAAACCATCCAGCTCGACCGGACGCCCACCGACCGCGTGCTGCTATGGCAGGAAAAGCGCCCTCTCATCTTCGTCCGCGATGTGCCCGCCACAGTGGAGAAGCCCGCCTTCCGCCAGCTCCGCTTCAACTTCGACCTCCGGCTGTCCAACGCCCTCCAGCAGCCCGCGTTCATCGTCCTTCTGCACCGCTTCGCGGAAACCATCCGTGAAGCGAAGGTGGCCCACGTTTCCGCGAATCTGGAAACGAACCAACCGCTCACCCTCACCGCCGCTCCCGGTGTTCCGCTCCTGGTCAAAGCGATCGATCCCACCGGAAAAAACGCCCTTCGCCCCGGCACTGGCTCGCATACTCCGGGAGACCCCGGCTTCCTGACCGTCACCCAGGGGGACAAGCCCCTGCTCACCGCCGCACTCCACTTCGCGGACACCCGCGAAGCCGACTTCTCCGCCTGCGCGCCTGTTTCCGATCTCGGCAAGCTCGGTGCGACCACCACCGAACGCCACACCAAGCCGGATCCCTATTGGCAGATCTGGCTCATGCTCCTGCTGGCCGCGCTGCTCGCCTCGTGGAAGTTCACCAAAGCAAAAGGAAACAACAGATCCTCCGAGATCCCGGCAGTTTCATGAAATTCCTTCCTCTGCTCTGCGCTCCGATCAGCCTGTTCCTTGCCGGATGTGGCAAGCGCAACGCGTTTGTCGTCTCTGATGGAGGCTCATGGGAAATGCACGGCAAGGAGAAAGAGCGATTTCCCAAGACCGGGAAATACGGAGGCTGGCTGTTCAACGACAGCGAACCCGACTGGCAGGCAACCCATCTCCATTTCACGGACGGATCCCAACGATATGATGTTCCGGCAATGATTGTCCGGAAAATCGCTCATCCCAGCAAATTGGACTTCTCAGTCTCCCGCAACAGCCCTTCCAGTTTCACCATATCCCTTTCCGGCGGGAACGCCTCCGGTTTTCATATCGTCCGTCTTTATTATCGCAATGGCACTGTTCGCAGGGCAGAGGCTGACTCAGTCGACAGTTTAAAGCCTATCGCCATTTATCCCTGATCCCGTTCAAAGTTCGATGTTCCTCTAAAATGTTCCGCCACCCTGAATTTTTCCTGCTGATCCCCGCACTGGCCCTCGTCGGTTGGTTCTGGAGGAGTCTGCGGCTGCATTCGCCTCTGCGCATGGTCATCCTGCTGTTGGCGGTGGTGGCGCTGGCGGAGCCGGTTCTGCAACGCCAGCAGAACTCGCTGGATCTCCACGTGCTGCTGGATCGTTCGGACTCGACCGAAGACCTCATCGACAAGGGTTTTCCGGAATGGCAGCGGTTGCTGGAGAAGTCCAAGCCCACCCGGCGGGACAACCTTTATTTCCACAACTACGCCGCCGAGATGGCAGAAATGGGGGCGGATGGTTCCTCCTTCACCGGCTCCCGCAAGCTTACGCGCACCGGCCTCGCCCTTTCCACCATCGCCGCGGAGTCGGATGAAAAGCGTCCATCACGGGTGCTGCTTTTCACCGATGGTTACTCCACCGAGCCGGTCCAGGAAGCCGCCGCCCAACTGGAGGCCCGCGGCATCCCCATCGACTACCGGATCGTGCGGGAGCAGGACCCGAATGACGTGCGCCTGGCCCGGCTGCATTTCCCTGAACGGGTGCAGGTCGGCGAGCCGTTTGTCATCACCATCACCGCACGTGGTCCCAACGATCTCAAAGTGCCGCTCATCCTCCGCCGCAACGGAGCCACCCTCACGGAGACCAAGGTGACCCTCACCGAAGGGAATGCCACGGTGGAGTTCACCGACCGCATCCCACGCTCCGGTGCCTTTGAATACGAGGCGGAGGTGCGCGCCGAGGGCGACGCCCACATGGGCAACAACAAAGCCAGCCGCTGGATCGAGATCACCGGCGGTCCCCGTCTCGTTCTCGTCTCCCGCTACGAGAACGATCCGCTGGCAAAGGTGCTCTCCGCCCTCGATTTCAACGTCCAGACCATCAGCGATCCCACCCAGCTCAAGGCGGGCCTGCTCACCGGGGCGAAGGCCGTGGTCATCAACAACGTGCCCGCTCATGAGATCCCCAACGATTTCATGAAGGCGCTCGACTTCTTTGTCCGCGAACAGGGCGGCGGCTTCCTGATGGCCGGCGGCGAACGATCCTTCGGCGCGGGCGGATATTTCGAGTCCGCCATCGATCCGTTGCTTCCCATTTCGATGGAGTTGAAGAACGAGCACCGCAAGCTCTCCGTCGCGCTTGCGATTGTCATGGACCGCTCCGGTTCCATGTCGGTCAACGTGGATGCGAAGAACACCAAGATGGACCTCGCCAACAGCGGTGCCGCGAACGCGATCGACCTGCTGGGGCCGATGGACCAGGTGACCGTTTTCGCCGTGGACAGCGAGCCGACGAAAACCATCCCGCTCACCACCGTGGGCAACCGGAAGCAGGAACTCGGCGCGCGCGCGCGGAAGATCGAGTCCGGCGGTGGCGGCATCTACGTCTATACCGGCCTGAAGGCCGCATGGGAGGAACTCCAGAAATCCCAGGCAGGCACCCGCCATGTCATCCTCTTCACCGATGCCGCGGACTCCGAGGAACCCGGCGACTACAAGAAGCTCATCAAGGAGATGACCGACGGTGGCTGCACCATCTCCGTCATTGGCCTGGGGACCAAGGCGGACCCCGACGCGGCCTTCATCGAGGATGTGGCGAAGCTGGGCAACGGTCGCATCTTCTTCTCCGACCGGCCGATGGACATCCCGAAGATCTTCGCCCAGGAAACCGTGACCATCGCCCGCTCCGCCTTCCTCAAGGATCTGGTGGGCACGAAGGCGACCGGCCGCTGGTCCGAGATTTCCCCGAAGCCCCTCGCCTGGCTGCCGGAGGTGGACGGCTACAACCTTTCCTACGCCCGGCCGGATGCGACCGTCTCCCTGATCGCGGCGGATGAATACCTCGGCCCGTTGGTCGCCCATGCCCGCCGGGGTCTCGGCAGGACGGCGGCGGTTTCATTCCCGCTCGGTGGCGACCATTCGGAAATGGTCCGGAACTGGCCCGGATACGGCGACTTTCTCCAGACGCTCGGACGTTTCCTGATGGGCGACGCCACCCCGCCCGGCATCGCCATCCGCCATCGCATCGAAGGCACCCGCCTCACCGTGGACCTGCTCTATGATGCGGAGGAATGGGGGCAGAAACTCGCCGCGCTGCCGCCGAAAGTGCGGCTCCAGGATGACAGCGGAACACCGGCCTACGATCTGCCATGGCGTCGCATCTCCCCGGGCCACTTCTCCCTCACCCGGGATCTGGAGGAAGGCAGCGTCGTCCGTGGCGCCGTCCAGGTGGGCGAGCACGCGCTTGCCTTCGGACCGGTGAATGTCGGCTCGTCCGTGGAGTGGTCGTTCGACTCCGCCCGCGTCGCGGAACTCCGCTCCGTCTCCGCACAGACCGGCGGACGGGAACTCCTGGATCTATCCACCGCATGGCTGCGCCCGCCATTCATTGCGGAAACCAACCTCCGGCTGCCGCTGGGCATCGCCCTGGTCCTGCTGATCATCGCGGAGGCCCTCATGACCCGCACCGGCTGGAGGCTCCCGCAGTTCGCCCTGCCCCAGCGCGCCCCGCAGCCGAAGATCCCCAAGGCCCCGAAATACAAACCCGCCAAACCGGTGATCCCACAGGTGAAAGAGGAGGAACCTTCACCTTCCCCCGTCCTGGAGGAAGTGGACGAATCCACCCGACGTTCGCGCTTCCAGCGCGCGAAGGATCGGAAGTAAGCCACCCGCAACCCCGGATATTGATGACGGCACGACCATCAGACCGCTCCGAATTCTGGATCAACTTCGCATGTTTCTTCGTTGCTTTCGGGACTATCGTCGTTTTGTTCGCGTGCCAGATTCCTGCCCGCATTGACTCTCCTGCCAATGTTGCCGTCACTGCATCTGTCTTGTTAATCACGACAACGGTAAGCTTCTTCGCGGCCCGCCATGGCAGCGGCGATCCCGCCCCGTTGCCATATGACTCCCCGTGCAGGATCCGCTTCATTATCTCATTCGTCGTGTTTGGGATTCTTGCCGGGGTCGTGATCCTGAGGATTTTCCATCGGATCGAATCTCCGGCTGTTCTTGGGATTTCGTGGCTTCTGTTTACAACAGCAACAAGCACCTATGCCGCACGCCATGGTGATGATACTTGGTCGGGCGTTCTCGGATTCTTCCGCTGGTGGTGACCTGAAACGTCCTCTGAAGATTGTCCCGATGGAGTTTTCCGGTCTCATCCCCGCGCCACCATTCCCCCATCGCCCTGGTGACGGACACGGAAGGAAACATGATCGGCCTGCACGCGGTCGTCTGAGAAAGCGGACGCGGATGTCCGCGCGTCATCGGCCTTGATCTTCCACCCTTCACGGGCGAAAGATCCCGCCGCATGCCTTTCGATTTCGACACCGTCATTCCCCGCCGCGGCACCGGCAACATCAAGTATGACCGCCGCCCGGAGCTCGATCCGTTCTGGGTCGCGGACATGGATTTCGCTTCGCCGCCGGAAATCCTGGAGGCACTGCACCGCCGGGTGGACCACGGCATCTTCGGCTATGCCCAGGCCCATGAATCCCTGAATGACGCCGTCCTCGGCTACCTGAAGGACCGCCGCGGTGCGGATGCCACCGTCGCGGAGATCGTCCACCTGGGCGGTCTGGTGCCCGCGCTTTCCCTCGCCGCGCGGGCTTTCTGCAAGCCCGGCGAATCAGTGATGACCTGCACGCCCGTCTATCCCCCATTCCTCGGCGTCCACCATGATGCGGACACGAAGCTGATCACCACGGACCATGTCCTGCAGGACGGTGTGTGGACCTTCGACTGGGCGGCGATGGAGGCCGCTGTCCGCCCGGACACGAAGATCTTCATCCTCTGCAATCCGCAGAACCCGCTGGGCCGTGCCTTTTCGAAGGAGGAAATCGGAAAGCTGGCCGCCTTCTGCGAGCTCCATGATCTGGTCCTCATCTCGGATGAAATCCACTGCGACCTCATCTTTGACGAAGCGGCGACGCCCCACTTCTCCGTGCTCAACCTGCCGGAGAAATACCGCGGCCGCGTCATCACCCTGCTGGCCCCCAGCAAGACATGGAACATCGCCGGCCTCGGCTACGCCTTCGCCGTCATCCAGGATGACTCGCTGCGCCGGAGATTCATCGCCGCCCGCGGCCATACCCTCGCGGAAATCAACGCCCTCTCCTACTACGCCGCGGAAGCAGCCTACCGCCACGGAGAGCCATGGAGGCAGGAACTCATGGCCTACCTGAAAGGCAACCGCGACATCCTCGTGGACTTCATCAACAACGAATGCGACGGCCTTTCCATCCTCGCGCCACAGGCGACCTACCTGGCGTGGATCGATGCGAAGCACGCCGGCTATGACAACCCCGCGAACCACTTCGAGAAGAAGGCGGGCCTGTTCCTCTCCGATGGCACGTTCTTCGGCTGGCCCGGCCATTTCCGCTTCAACTTCGGCTGCCCCCGGTCCCGCATGATGGAGGGACTGGAGAAGATCAAGGCGGTCCTCTGAGCCGTTCAGGCGGCGGAGCCGGGGATCCCCCCACTCAGGGTGATCTTCGCCTTCGCCAGCAGATTCCCGCCGGTGTGGATCTCGCCATCCACCTGGATCAGCCCCCCCATCCGGCCCTCCACCACCACCCGAATCTCCAGCGTCTCCCCCGGCACCGCCGCGCCAAGGATCTTGGCCGCTCTCACCGCCGTCAGGCGCAGGTCGGACAACGGCTTTTCCACCGGATCGCTCTGTGCCACCACTCCCCCCAGTTGGGCGATGGCCTCGATGAGGATGACTCCCGGCATCATCGGATGTCCCGGGAAATGCCCCTCCAGAAATGCCTCGTCCCCCTTCAGCCGGTAGATTCCTTCTCCGCGCTTTCCTCCCTCGAGCGTGACCAGTTCATCGACAAAACGGAACGATGGCCCGTGGGGAAGCGAATCAAGGGCGGAGGAAAGAAGGGCGGAGGAAAGCTGGGACATGCGGGAAGCATGCTTTGTGGCCTGCCGTCCCTTGGCAAGGCAGCTCGTAAAAATCATCGACCAGCGCGGTAATTTTTGGTTACGTGCCGGTGTCCAAGCACACCACCCCTCCCCGACTGTTGCACCCTGCGGATCCCAGTGCCATTCCCTCCTTCCGGGCAGAAACAGCCCGGCTACGCCCATTGGCCCGCGTTCCACTGGACTGGCTCGCCATGGCGGGGGCCATCCTCTATTGGGGCATTCTCGGACTGCTGGTGACCGTTGTCTGCGGGACGCTTTCATACATCATGCCACGCGCTGCTGGTGAGCGGTTGGGCCGCCAGGTTCACCACTACATTTTCCATTTCTTCGTGGTTTATCTGAGGGTAACCGGCCTTCTGAAAGTTGATCTCTCTGAATTGGAGAAATTGGGGCGTGTCTCCACCCCCATCATCGTCGCGCCCAACCATGCCTCACTTTGGGATGCCGTCTTCATCATCGCCCGTCTGCCCCAGGCCATCTGCGTGATGAAAAACTCCATCCTCCGGAATCCATTCCTCGGCGGCGGATCCCGGCTCTCCGGCTACATCCCGAATGGCGCCACCTCACGCATGGTCCGTGATGCCGCGGATGCCCTCCAAAGGGGCGGCCAGCTCCTGCTTTTCCCGGAGGGAACCCGCACCCACCCCACCGAGCGTTGGATCAACCCGCTGAAAGGAGGGTGCGCCCTGATTGCCATCCGCGCCAAGGTCCCGGTGTATCCCGTCTTCATCAGGAGCAACAGCCGGTTCCTCCAGAAGGGCTGGCCGCTGTGGAAGCCGCCTGTCTTCCCCATCGGGATCTCCATCAACGTCGGCGAACCACTTCTCCCGCAGGGGGACGAATCCGCCTCCGCATTCACCCGCCGCATGCAACAGGTGTATGAGCAGGAACTTGCAAAATCCCACCCGTTGAGGCGTCAAACCGGTGTTTGATTCATCGCTCACGCTGCCACCGCGCTTGCCCTCCCTGCCCGCTGTGGATAAAGCACCTTCCCACATGGCCGATCCGAGACCGCTCATCCTGATCCCGACTTATAACACCGGCCCCATTCTCCGTGACACCGTTTCCAAGGCCCTGGCCTCCGGCTTTCCACTATGGATCGTCGTTGATGGTTCCACCGACGGTTCCCCCGCCCTGCTGGAGGGGCTTTCCCCTGCTCCCTCGCAGGACTTCCGCATCCTCCGCTTGGAGCGGAACTCCGGAAAAGGCGCCGCCGTTTTCCATGGCCTGAAGGCCGCCATCGAAGCCGGCTACACCCATGTGCTGACCATGGATGCGGACGGCCAGCACCCTGCCACCCATCTGCCGGAGTTCTTCCGCCTGTCGGCGGAGCACCCCGAAGCCGCCGTCTTCGGCAAACCGGTATTCGATTCCTCCGCACCGGCCATCCGGGTCAACGGACGGAAAATCTCCAATTTCTGGGCGAACCTCGAAACCCTCGGCTGGGGCATCGATGATTCCCTGTTCGGGATGCGGCTTTATCCGGCGGCCCGCCTGCTGGAAGTGATGGAATCCACCGCCTTCGCACGCCGTTTCGACTTCGACCCGGAGGTCGCCGTCCGCCTCGCTTGGAGCGGTGTCCCGATCCTCAACCTCGCCACGCCGGTGCGCTACCCCAGCAAGGAGGAAGGAGGGATCTCCCAGTTCCGCTACCTGCGTGACAATACCCTGCTCACCTGGATGCACATGCGCCTGATGGCCGGGTTCCTCTTCCGCCTGCCCCTGCTCATCGCCCGGGGGGCGAATCCCCTCGATCATCTCAATCCACCCAGCGCGTGACCGGCACCCTCGAACGACGCATCGCCGACCTGTTTCCAAGGAAACAGCACCACTACTACGTGCGCTCCAAGCTGCGCACGGATCCGCTCTACACGGCCATCCACCGGGAGCTGGAGGGCACGGATCTGCCCCTGCTGGATCTCGGCTGCGGATTGGGCGTGCTGGCTTTCTATCTGCGGGAAAAAGGCCTCACCTTTCCCATCCACAGCCTCGACTACGACGAACTGAAGATCAAATGCGCGGAGCAGGCGATTCCCGGGTCGGGCTTCTCCGGCCTCACTTTCGCCTTTCATGACGCCCGCAACGGATTGCCGGACCATGCGGGGAATGTGACGATCCTCGACATCCTGCAGTTTTTCACTCCGGAGCAGCAGGAGACGCTGCTCCAGCAGGCGGCCTCCAGCGTCCTGCCCGGCGGGAAACTGGTCATCCGCTCCTGCGTGCGGGATGATTCATGGCGTTTCCGCGTCACCATCCTGGGAGACCTGCTCGCCAAGGTGACTTTCTGGATGAAGGCCGCCCCCACCCACTATCCCACCGCGGAGGACTTTTCGCGGATCCTCTCACCTTTCGGAAAGGTTTCCATCACCCCTCTTTGGGGCGGAACACCTTTCAACAACCATCTCATCGTGCTAAACCGGCAATAAACCGCTCTTTTTTCGAGCGAGTGATTGCACTTCCCTAACAGACTCTCCACCATCACCCCATGGAACTCGACCTTATCGACGTTCAATTCGATCTCCGCTCGATCAAGCCCCGGGAGCTTGAGGAAGCGCTTGAAGATCCATTTGCCGTGCGCTTTCTCCCTGACAGTGAACGGGGCGACGGCTCCTCCCGCTACTACTCCCTCGGCCGCACGGTGGCCGACCGTTATCTTTTCTTCTGTTTCGGCACGGACGGCAAGACCGTCCGTGTGGTCGCCGCCCGCGACATGACCGAAGGAGAACAGAAATTCTACGACCGAAAATACGCGGAATTCCGCTAAAACCCCATCCTGACATGACCCCAATCTCCCGCTGGTCTGATATTCCGGAGTTCCCCGACGAAGCCGCCGAGGCCCAGTTCTGGGCGACCCACGAACTTGACCCGCGCCTCATGTCCACATCCGTCCACGAGGCGGACTCCCGTGAATCCACGACCATCACCCTCCGCTTCGATCCCCGGATGCTGTCCAGAATCAAGCGCATCGCCCGCTCCCGCTTCCTCAACTATCAGTCGATGATGAAGCAGTGGCTCGCGGAACGTCTGGAGGATGAGATGCGCAAGCAGTGACGGAGGATTTCACGGGAATTTCACGCATCATCCCCGTTCCGTTTGTTATCGGGAAAGGGTGATACATCCCCGTCACGTCTTGGTTTTTCCACGCAATCCCTGGTTCTGGTTCGCCTGCTTCGCAGGTTGGTTCGGCATCCTCTGGCTGCTTTCCTCCCGCAGCGGTGACGCCGGCGGCCTGCCGCCCATCCCAGGCATTGATAAGGTGGCGCATTTCGGCTACTTCCTTGGTGGTGGCGGCCTGCTGGCGGCGTTCTTTTTCCGTCTGCGTCCCCACCGGCCGCATTGGCCGCTGATCGTGGCGATGGTATTCGTGGTTCTGGCACTCGTTGGCTGGCTGGACGAGCATCACCAGAGCCATGTTCCGGGAAGAACCGGCAACGATCCCGGCGACTGGCTGGCTGATGTCAGCGGGGCGGTCTGCGGGGCGCTGATATTCCGCCGCCTGCATCACATTCTCCGCTGAAACCCCGTTCATCAGCGGCTTGAAGCGTTCTCATCCTCCGGATCTCCGTTCCCCCGCTTTTCAACTTTCCTCGCCGCAGGCCCGGCATAGGGTGGTGGCAATGAGTGCCAACCAACTCGACCAGCTCAAACAGTTCACCACCGTCGTCGCCGATACCGGCGATTTCGAGTCGATGAAAGCGTACCAACCCCGTGACGCGACCACCAACCCTTCCCTGATCCTGCAGGCCGCGGGAAAAGCGGAATACCGCCACCTGATCGACCAGGCGATCGCGGACGGAAAGGAGTCCGGTCAGGAAGGAGCGGCGCTCATGGAGACCATCCTCGACCGCATCCTCATCCTCTTCGGCCTGGAGATCCTCAAGATCGTCCCTGGCCGGGTTTCCACCGAGGTGGACGCACGTCTTTCCTTCGATACGGAAGGCACCATCGCAAAGGCCCGCCAGCTCATCGCCGCCTATGAGGCGGAGGGCCACGCCCGCAGCCGCATCCTCATCAAGATCGCCTCCACCTGGGAAGGCATCAAGGCCGCCGAGGTGCTGGAGAAGGAAGGCATCCACTGCAACCTCACGCTGCTCTTTTCCTTTGCCCAGGCCGTCGCCTGCGCGGAGGCCGGCGTGCAGCTCATCTCCCCGTTTGTCGGACGGATCCTCGATTGGTACAAGGCCAGCACCGGCAAGGACTACACGGCGGAGGAAGATCCCGGTGTCGTCTCCGTCCGCGAGATCTACACCTACTACAAGAAGTTCGGCTACACCACGGAGGTGATGGGCGCTTCCTTCCGGAACAAAGGGGAAATCCTCGCGCTCGCCGGTTGCGACCTCCTCACCATCGGACCCAGCCTGCTCGCGGAACTCCAGGCATCCACGGAGCCGGTCGAAAAGAAACTCTCCGCCGAAGAAGCCGCCGCTTCCGATGTGGAGCAGATCACCCTGGACGAGAAATCGTTCCGACTGATGTTCAACGAGGACGCCATGGCCGTCGAGAAAACCGCCGATGGCATCCGGAAGTTCGCCGCAGACATCGTGAAACTCGAAAAACTCATCGCCGGTTCCCTCTGAACGGACGGATCAGCGGCATTCCGCCACGGAAAGGCACGCGTCAGCGCGTGCCTTTCTTTTTGTTCCCATGTGAATAAATTCGGCGCAACTTCCCTCTCATCCGGTGGTTGGAAATCCATGCCCAGCGCCGGATTCGCCGCTAGCCCTTTCCTTGCCATCATGGAGGCCGACCGCCCGCCAGCGCCCACCGACGAAAATTCACGCGACATCCTGCTGATGGAGCGCATCGGCGCGGGCGACCACCGCGCATTCCGGGAGCTGGTGGAACGGCACCAGAACGCCGTCGTGGGCACCGTGGCGAAGATGCTGGGGAATCCGTCCGAGGCGGAGGACATCTCCCAGCAGGTATTTCTCCGGGTCTGGCGCCACGCGAAGCGCTACCGGCCTGACGCGAAGTTCACCACCTACCTTTTCACCATCACCCGCAACCTCGTCTTCAACGAATCCAGACGGAAGAAGCGCCGGAAGGAAGTGTCATCCGACGAACGGGAGGACACCTCGCATGCCGGGACGCCGGATGATCCCAGCCGCCAGCCGGATGCCGAGCTGCTCCAGACGGAACTGCGTGCAGCGGTGGACAAAGCCATTTCCGCCCTGCCGGAACAACAGCGCATGGCAGTGGTGCTCCGCCGTTACGAGCAGATGCCCTACGAGGAGATCGCGACGGTGCTGGACCTCTCCGTCTCCGCCGTGAAGAGTCTCCTCTTCCGTGCACGGACCACCTTGAGGGACTCGCTCTCAAAATATCTGGAGCCCTGACCGCGCGATGGTGGCGGCCCGGCGGCGGGCCGCCTCACTCGGCGCTCACGCTGATGCGGAAAAAATAACGCGGGAAGCCGGTGACGTCCACGGCCAAGGTCATATCCGCCCCGGTGCCTTCCCTGGCGCCGGAAATGTCGATCCACGGGTCTTTGAGATCCGGAGAGGCGAGAAACCGGTAGGTGCGGCCCGCGCGGGTGGGAAACGTCACTGAGAAGTTCGGGCCGCTGCGCACACTTTGCTTGATGCGGAAGACGCTCCCCGGGTCCGTGACAAGGGTGCCGGCGATGAACTCATCTCCATTCGCCGCGCCATCGCCATCGTAGTCGGCGGTGGCGGCGTGCTGGTCCTCGGTGGCGGCGGCGGGCAGGGTTTCCCAGATGTAGGCGTTGTAGCCCGCGTTTGTGCCCGCCTCATAGGCGCCGATGTCCGGCAGGCCGACATTGGGAAAGCCGCGCTGGTCCGTGATGCGGGCGGAGGCGGTTCCGCCATTGAGCGCCGGACTGCCCGGACGGAGGGCCATGGTCAGCGTGGGACCGCCGTAGTCACCCAGCGGTGCCAGGAGAGGATCGGCGATGATGGGAGCCGGGCCTGTGGCGGAAAAAACGGTGGGGGGCGTTCCCAGCAGATTCGCCCCGATGTAAAGAAGAGGCTGGCTGGAATTGGAGGAAAGGTTGTCGCCGCCGATGCCAGGGCGGATATTTCCGGCGATCACACAATTCCGCAGCGTGAGGGTGGCACCGAAGATCCCGCCACCTTGGCCGGGATTGCCTCCTGTCCCAGACCGGTTGTCCGCGATCGTGCAGTTGCTGAGATGGAACTTAACGGAGTCCTGCTTGAAAATCGCGCCGCCCCGTCCTCCTCCGTCAGCAGATACACCCGCACCATCTCCGGCACTGTTTCCTGAAAGGGTGCTGTCGATGATGGTCAAGGCTCCACCGCTGGAGATGGCTCCTCCATCCCCTCCTCTGCCGCCTCCGGACCCCATCCGGGTTCCGCCTTGTCCGCCCGTGTTGCCGGACAAGGTGCAGGCGCTGAGGCGGGTGGGACCACCGCAGAAAATGCCACCGCCGGAGCCACCGGAACTGGAGTTGGACGTCCTGGAATTGCCCCCCCGGCCCGAGGTATTGCCGGAGACCGAGCAAACGGAGAGAACAAGCGGACCGGTGCTGGAAATGCCGCCCCCCTTGCCGCCATTCCCTCCATCCACAACGTTGTCCAGACCCATGCCATTGAGTCCGTGGGAGCCACCGTTCCCCGCCCTGTTTCCGGACACTTCGCAGGAGAAGAGGCTCAGCGAACCGGCGCTGCGGATGCCGCCACCGTCTCCACCTGGCTGGCCCGCCGTTGTCGGGGTTCCTGTCGCCCCGTTCGCCGCCTTTCCATTCACGATGCGCAGCGAATGCATCGCCACGGTGGCGGTGGCGGGGATGTCGAACACACGGCTCCGCTGGTCGCCGGAGAGGATCACGGGGCCGGAAAGGTTGGAAGCATCGATGAAAAGCCCTGGCGTGGCGGGAATGGAAAGTTCCACGCCGCCCAGGGTGATGATGGTTCCGCCGGGGAACACACCGGGCAGGAATCCGATGCGGGCTCCGGGAATGCCGGCCGCGGCGGAGATCCTGCCGCGGAGGGAGGCCAGATCACCGGAATCCGTGGCGGAAGCCACCGTCATCAGGGGCCCTGCCTCCACCGCACCGATGTCAGTACGGGAAGATTCGCTGGCGTCACCGTCCACAAACCGCGGGAAGCCCCGGGCATCCGTGCCGCCGGGGTCGCCGGTGCCCGCCGCATCGATGGCTGGGGAGCCGATGAGCGGGTGCATGGTCGGCACGGGACCTCCGAACCAACCCGGCGGGCTCAGCCGGGGGTCCAGCGGGGCGATGGCCGTCCCGACATGGTCGCCGTTGGCATTCGGGCTGCCAGCGGGGAACTGCGCCTCCGCGCCGGTTGGGTTGCCGATGAGATTGGCACCGGAACGGTTGAGGGTGCCGCTGAATTTCCAGACATCATGCCGGGTTTCGCCGGGATCCGCATTTCCGGCGATGATGGAGGAATGGATGCTCACCACCGTGGTGGAACCCACCATGTAAAGGCCACCGCCGCCGCCCTTGCCGGTGTTGCGGGCGATGGTGCAGCGCTCCAGGGCCAGTGTGCCCGCCACGACCGTAATGCCCCCGGTTGCGTTGTTTCTCGTGGAGAGATTTCCCGTCACAGTGCAGTGGGAGAGAGTCCCTGCGGAAGGGCTGTCATACCAGATGACGCTGTCGCCCGCCGTATTCTCCGCAAAGGTGCAGCCGGTGGCCGACAGAACTCCGGAAAAGAGGCCAATCGCCCCACCCGCCATGGTGCTGGCATTTCCCGTGAAGGTGCAGTGATGGAGACGGAGTGTGCCTTCAGCGAAAATGGAGCCGCCGTTGGCCTCGTTGCCATTCCCCCCGGTGAGGGTGAGGCCGCGCAGGGTGAGGGATTTCCCCGTCTCCACATGGAAATGCCGCGAGGCGTTGTTCCCATCGACTGTCAGGCCACCGGCCAGGCTGCTGGCATCGAGGGTGACGGCGGATGGAACGGTGATGTCGCCGCCGGGATGGGTGAGCGTGATGGTCTGCCCGGAGAGGCCGGGCGAGAAGGTGACCAGGCTGCCTGCCGGGGAGTGTTCCACCGCCTCACGCAGCGACACGCCTGCGCCGCCGCCAGCCGCGGGATCCAGCGAGCCGTTGTTCTCGTCCACCGTGGTGGTGACGACGGCGCCAAGGTCATCCCAGGTGGTGCCGACGACGAGATCGTCCCACAGGACGGGAGTGCCGCCGCCACTGGAGAGGCGCACGGCGGTGCTCCAGAAGCCCGCGTTGAAGGAACGTGTCACCAGAGGCGCAGGCTCCGCGGCATTGAAGTCCGGGTTGAGGAACAGACTGGCCGTGCCGGTGGTGCCGTTGCCGAAGTCGAGCTTCGCCACGAGGGTGTAGGTGGTGCCCGGCTGGATCACCGTGCCACCATTCGTGGTGCCCGCTCCGGATTCCCCGATGCCGAATACCGTGCTGCCGACATGCTTGCCGAAGGTGATCCGCTCCGTCCCGAAGTCGAGGGAAGCAAGGCCGATGAACGGGTCAGGCGTGACGCTGGACCCCGTCGTGAAGGTGACACGGTAATAGACGGTATGCTGGCTGAATGAAACCGTGCCGTTGTCGAACGCGCTGATGGCCCCCAGCCCGTCGGCACGTTCGATGTCCACCGTGTCGCCCTCGCCGGGGCCGTTGTATTCGCGTTTCGCGGCGCTGTTCAGAGTGACAAGTCTCCCGGCGGCAACAGCGGGAGCTACCTGCGTGTCGTCCCAATCGGAGATACCCGCCGTGCGCGCCGCCGGAGCACGGTTCCGCCAGTTCCAGAAAGTGCCGCCGCTTTGCCCGGCGATGGGGCCGTCAGGGTAGTCGAACTGGTCGAGGCCGATGACGATGGCATGGACCGGCCCTGCGGCGGTGAAGATCAATGCGATGGCCGGAAAAAGACATGGAAAGCGCATGGCGTGCCGGGGCGTGGGGGCTGAAGGACACCGTCAACCTGTGTCCGTACTGGACAGAATGGCAGTTCCATCCGCATCCGGCGAGCGGATTCTGTTCCATGTCCAGGGCCATCTCATTTCAGGCGATGCCGGAGGAAAACCGTTGGATTACCACCATCGGAGCGCAGCGGAGATGGGCGAACCAGCGTCTGAAGACTAAGCCAAATTGCACTGATTTGAAGAAAGGGAGGAAAAGATATTCTTCCGTTACATTGGCGGATTCTGAATCAGTAAATCAGTGCAATCAGTGGTAATCTTTTCAAATTTCGGATCGAACTCCGAAATGAGAGGCCCTGGTGCCATGTCCAGGGCCTCCGCCGGACGCACCCTCATTACCTGGCGAGGCGGAAAAATTCGGGGCCTGCACCCGTTGTGCCGTGGATCTCCCAGAAGCCGCCATTTTCTCCGGCCGTTGCCGTATGGGACGTCCATGGCCCTCCCGGATGGTCGGCGCGCTCAAGGGTCCAGCCTTCGCTGCCGGCGACTGGCCATGTCAGTGCCAATGCCCCTCCGTTGGTCCGGATCGACAACTGCGGATTGGCGGTCCGCCGGGTGATGACAAGCTCCGGACGGTAACCTTCCACCTCCATGGAGGCGAAGGTCACGTTCAGTGAGGGCGTCATCCGGTCCGTCAGCGGGGCGAGGAAAATGCCATGGTTCGGATAACTGCCGGATGCCCATCCCACCACGGTGGGCGTGAGGTCGTACTCCACCCATTCATTGGCCGAGGATAACAGGACGGGAAAGCTTCCCAGATGCTCCGCGGACTGGAACGTCGGCCACTTCGGGGTGATGGCGGTGACGGACCATGCGACCGCCTGCCGGTGCACATGCACATCCCCAGGGTAGAGCGATCCGTAACTGGGATCCGGCGGGAAGACGAACAACCTCAGCACCGCGGAACCGATCTCCGACGCCGGGAACGGCAGTGATGAGAGATCGAACTGGATGAGCGATTTCTGGGAATGCAGCGTGGGATAGCTCGGCGGGGTCGAACTCACACCGAGCGAAAAGGTGGTGCTGGTGGGGTTGCCGTCGCCGGGATAGGAATAGACGTCCGAGTCCTGCACGGGAGTGAGGATGACCGGTTCCGCGCTGGCAACCGCGACGGCAGCGAATAGGGTGGCGATGATCCGTTTCATGGTCAGAAGGTCTTGGTGAGGGAGATGCTGAAGTTGCGGCCCGGCGCGGTGGATCGCTCGCTGACGGAGTTCCCGCCGAGGTGCCCGCCACCACGCCGCACGGAGCCCCAGGACCAGTATTTCTCGTCGAAGATGTTGTTCAGCCCCGCATGGATGATGACGGTGTCCGTGGGTCGCCAGTAGGCGGAGAGATCCATGGTGAACCAGGCTGGAGGACGGTAGAAATCGCCTTGGTTCGTGTTGTCATCCACCCGTGTCACCTCGTCCGTGTAGACACCCGTGAGTCTCGCGCCGAACCTCCCGGCCGGGTCGTCATAACCGATGGATGCCACGGATTTCCACGGCTCCACCGTGTTGAGCCAGGTGCTGTCGGAGCGGTTGATGCCCACGCTCTTTCCCGTGCTCAGGCCGACCTGCCACCCCTCCGCCTGGCTCCACCATTGGCCGAGGTTCCACAACCCGCCCAGCTCGAAGCCATAGATGTCCGCGCGGCCACGGTTCACGGTGGTGAGGATGTCGCGCCCGTCATCCGTCAGTTCCCCGGTGCGGGAGCCGTTCTCGATGAAATCATCGTAACGGGTGTGGAAGGCGGACGCCTGGAATCTCCCTGCATCGCTGTCCGTCTTCACGCCGATCTCAAAGGCATCGCTCTTCTCCTCCTTCAGCTTGGAGTTCGGCAGAGTCATCGACCCCGCGGGATTGCTCCCGTCCGGCGGATGGTCGAAGACCATCGAAAGCTCCTCCGCAGTGGGGTTCCTCACGCCGTGCGCATAGGTCGCATACCACTGGACCGTCTCGCGCGGTTTCCAGGAAACGGTCAGGCGCGGGGAGATGGCCAGGTTGTCATAGTCCTCCGGCGGCGCGTAGCCATAGTTGCCCAGGGAGTTCAGGCGGTCCAGATACCCCTGGTTCGGCCGTGGCTTGATGCTCTGCCAGTCGAACCGCACACCGGGCGTGACGCTCCATTGGTCGCCGATGCGGAACTCATCCTGGACAAAAACGCCTGCCCGGAGCGTCTCCGTCGGGGAGAACGAAACGCGGTCCGATGGCAGGTTGTTGTTGATCCGGAAAAAGCGGTTCTCGTTTTCCTCGAACGAGAGGTCGATGCCCATGAGGAGCTGCTGGACGACGCGGCCTCCCGCGCCAATCTCCTTCATGCCGGTGGTGGTGAGCCCCAGGATGTCCGTGTCGAACTCGATGGACTGCTGGCGCGTGATGGACGTGCCCGGGATGGGCCTGCCGCCGATGACGATGGGCTTCGAGGCCGACCGGCTGTCACTGGTGCTGGAGGACTGCTGCCAGTAGCCGTGAACCTTCACCTCGTCCAGCCACCGCTCCGGCTCGTAGTCCCACCACGCGCTCACGCGCTGGCGTTCCAGATGCTGGTTGTTGTGCACGAAGTCGTTGAAGAGGACGAAGGACGACTCGGCCGCGCTGCGCGCGTCGATGAAGCTGTCCCGCTCGAACGTTTCCACCGCCAGGCGGAAAAGGTGGCGGTCCATCCGGTGCTCCGCCTTGAAGAGCAGCGAAAGGGAGTCGAAGTCCGCGGGGTTCGGCGCGATGTTGCCGTTGTTCCCGTTCTCATGGCCCTCCCGCCACGAGCCCATCAGCATGAAGGCGGTGTCCCCCTTGCGGACAGCCCCACCCGCCTGCAGCGAGTGGCTTTCGTTCACGGAGTAGTATTGCGACCGGAGCAGGGCGCCGTAGCCGCGCCCCTTCAGGAAATGCTCCGGATCCGGTGTGGTGAAGGAGACCACGCCCCCCAGCGCGTCACTTCCGTAGAGGGCGCTGGCACCGCCCTTCAACACCTCCACCGCCTCGAACATGGCGGGGTCGAAGTAGTCGCGGCCGACGCCACCCGCACCATCGTCACTCCCCATGTCAAAGGAGGTGGAGACATACTGCGGCGGCTGGCGCACGCCATCCAGCTCCATGGTGATGCGGTTGCCCTCCATCCCGCGGATGTTGATGGAGCCGTAGCCGCTCTGGCCGTAGGCGTAGGCCCCGTCACCACTCGCGAAGTCGAACGGCAGCGAAACGGTCGGGTCATACTTGGCGAAGCCCGCCAGATCGTAGGTCCCCTCCTCCAGCATCTGGTTGTAATCCCTCCGCAGGACCGTCCCCGCGGAGTCGATCCACGTCCTGCCGATGCGGTTGCCCACCACGATGATTTCCCCGAGCTCCTCCTCGCCACGCGAAAAGGTAGCCCCGAGAAGACCGGACGCGATGAACGCGCCTATCGTTTTTGCATTCATCACGTCCGGAACACGCTTGTGCAACCCAGGAAATTCAGCGACGGCGGCGGATGAGGAGCGCGGCCACACCCAGACTCAGCAAACCGCTGGATGGCTCCGGAACGACCTGCACGAAGCTCCCCCCGATGTCGATCCGCGCCTCGACCGTGGATGAGTGGACGATGATGGGAGCGTCGATCCGGATGGACCTCACTTCCTCCGCGACTCCGGAAAGGTCCCACTGGTAGGTGAAGCTGTTGAGATCCCCGCTGAAACCTCCAACCGTGATGTCGGTGGCGGAAGCAAGGATACCGGTGTAGGTCGCCTGGACCCTGCCGAGCAGGTTGTTCGCCGCATCATAATAGGACAACCACGGGCCAC
The DNA here is from genome assembly GCA_019634595.1 of Akkermansiaceae bacterium. Classification (NCBI taxonomy): domain Bacteria; kingdom Pseudomonadati; phylum Verrucomicrobiota; class Verrucomicrobiia; order Verrucomicrobiales; family Akkermansiaceae; species Akkermansiaceae bacterium. The sequence goes on along the minus strand of JAHCBC010000001.1, from coordinate 896,080 downwards.
CCAGGGTGATGGATGGTGCGGCTCCGAGCGAAGGATCATCCGGCGTCGCACCGACGATCGCGTTTCCGTCCCAGTTCAGGTTCACGTCCAGCGAGAAATCCGGGTTCGCCATGGACACCCGTTGGAAAACGACGTTCTGGATATCGCTCAGCGCCGTCGCCTGGGTGGTCGCTGTGAGGCCGAAGCTGCCCATGAAGGAGTAGTAGCCCGCGCTCGCGCGGTAGCCCGGCGAAACGGGGGCGATGGTCCCCACACCGGCCGCGGGGGTGCCCGCCGCATTGCCGCTGCTGAGTCCCCGGTTTGGTCCGGTGCCCTCGAAGAACTCCCAATAAACGCTTTCCTGGCCGCTTCCCAGGGACGGAGCCTGGATGAGCAGCGCTGCGTGGGCGGAGGATACGGCGGCGATGGCGCCGATCACTGACAATCGTATGGAGGTCATGGTCATTTGCTTCACGTCCCGACCTTCCCCCAATCCCGTTGGCCGCGCTCCCGCCGTGTTGCCAATTCATCGCGCCCCGGTGCACTGCGCGGACGTTAATGACAATTCATCGTCATCCTCTGACAACCAACCGCGAGCGAGAATCGCTTCCCTCCCTAGGCTGTTGCTCCGTAACCGCCCTCCTTGATGAAGCTGCCCGCACAAGCCCACATCCTCCACGGCTCTTTGGCGCGTGATGGAGCCACGGTCGTCGGGATCGACTCGGACTCCAGCCAGCCCCTGGACTGGGGCGGCATGCTCCTCCCCGGCTATGCCCATCTCATCCTGAATCCGGATGGCTACGGGGTCGTGCTGGGGGAAAACATCCGCCTCAGCATCTTCCCGGGCATGACCGCCATCTGCCGGATTCCCCCGGAGGGCGGCATCTATGCGAGCCGCCTGCCGGGCAGCGGCCGTCACCGCTGCGTGGTGCTCACGGTTTCCGACCGCTGGCTGGCGGATAAATTCGGAGGACTGCTGGCCTCCCTGCATCCGTTGTTCGGAAAAGCGGATGCCGTTCCCGAACAGATCGGCCTCACCCGCACCATGTCCCTCGCGGAAAAGGATCTCTGTGAAGCCATGCTGTCACCTCCCGTCGCCCGCCCCCTGCGGCCCATGTGGTTCCGCGCGAAGCTGGTGGAATGCTTCAGCCTTTTCGGTGGAGTGGAACACCCCTCCACCACCAGGAAGCAGGACAGCATCAGCCTCCGGGTGGACAAGGCGGTGCTATGGCTGAGGGAGCACTTTGACGAGGAACTGGACCTCAAAGCGCTCTCCACCCATGTGGGCTGCGCGCCCCACTATCTGAGCCGCCTTTTCCGGAGCCACACGGGCAAGACCCTGACACAAAAACTCCGCCAGATCCGTATCGACCACGCGGCCGACCTCCTCCAGAATGGCACCCACAACGTGACGGAGGCCGCCCTGGAGGTTGGCTACAGCAGCATCAGCCACTTCACCAAGGCTTTCCTCCTCGAAAAAGGCATCCTTCCCTCCCTCTACCGGCATAACTGATCCCATGACGAAATTCCGCCCCTGCATCGATCTTCACCATGGCCAAGTGAAACAAATCGTCGGAGGTACTTTGCGTGACGACGGGCAGGGGCCCAGGGAGAACTTTGTTTCGGAAAAACCCTCCGGCTGGTTCGCCGCCCGCTTCCGTGATGATGGATTGAAAGGCGGCCACGTCATCAAACTGGGACCGGGAAACGACGCGGCGGCCCGCGAGGCCCTGGCGACATGGCCCGGCGGCCTCCAGATCGGCGGCGGCATCACCCCCGCGAACGCCAGGGAATGGCTGGACGCGGGTGCCAGCCACGTGATCGTGACCTCCGCATTGTTTGATGCGGACGGGAAATTCCTCCCCGATGTCCTGGAAGCGTTCGTGAAAGGCGTCGGCAGGGAGCGGTTGGTCATCGACCTTTCCTGCCGGAAATCCGGCGATGGATGGACGGTGTCGATGAACCGCTGGCAGACCCCCACGGAAATGACGGTGGACCACGCCACGCTGGACCGTCTCGCCCCGCACTGCGCGGAATTCCTGATCCACGCCGCGGATGTGGAGGGCCTCTGCCGGGGCATCGATGTGGATCTGGTGTCCCTGCTGGGTGGTTGGGGGAAAATCCCGATCACGTATGCGGGCGGAGCCGCCTCCATCGCGGATGTGGAGCTTCTCGAATGGGCCGGCCAGGGCGTGGTGGACATCACCGTCGGCAGTGCGCTGGACATCTTCGGGGGGAGCGGCGTGACCTACGCGGAGCTTCTGGACTGGAACCGCCGGACGGCATGATGGGAAAGCGGTTGCAGGCACCGCCCGGGTCGTCATACCCTTGGCCCGTGCCCGAATTGGAAATGAAGCCCTTTGACGACGGACCGATGATCGACCGTGACTTCCTGAGGTCCGTTTTCCGTTCGATGCTCCGCGGGAGGATCTTGGAAAACAAGCTCTCCTCCCTCTACAAAGCGGGGAAAATCGTCGGTGGGGTCTATCTCGGACGCGGGCAGGAGGCGGTGAGCGCCAGCCTCGGCACCGCCTTGGTCCAGGGACGTGATGTGTTCGCCCCGCTGATCCGGGACCAGGCGGGACGCACCGCCTTTGGCGAACCTCTCCTCGACTGCACCCGCACCTACCTCGGCTCGGTCGAGGGGCCCATGCGCGGCCGGGACGGCAACATCCACCGCGGACGCCCGGAAATGGGCATGCCGGCGATGATTTCCCACCTGGGCGCACAGGTCCCGCTGGTGGCGGGCATGCTTTTCGCCAAGCGGCTGAAAGGCCAGCTCAACGGCGTCGTCGGAGCCACCTGCATCGGCGACGGAGCGACCTCCACCGGTGCCTTCCACGAAGGGGTGAACCTCGCCGCCATCGAAGGACTGCCGATGGTGGTCGTGGTCGCGAACAACCAGTTCGCCTACTCCACCCCGAACACCCGCCAGTTCGCCTGCCGGGATCTGGTGGAACGCGCCCGCGGCTACGGCATCGGCGGCTATTCGGTCGATGGCACGGATCTCCTCGCCTGTGCATCCGTGATCTCCGAAGCGGTGCGCAAAGCCCGCAGCGGCGGTGGCCCGCAGATGGTGGTCGCCCACCTTCTGCGCCTGTCCGGCCACGGTGAGCATGATGACGGTTCCTACGTCCCGTCCGACATCAAAGGCGGCCACTATGGCCGCGACTGCATTGAGGTCGCCATGCGCCAGCTCGTGGAGCACCAGTTCGCCACCGTGGATGAGATCCTCGCCTGGCAGGATGAGGTGGCTGAGGAAGTGCAGCGCGCCGTCGCCCAGGCCCAGCAGGAGGACACCCCGGATCCCTACAAGGAGAACTGGACCGCCCTTTCCACCCGCTTTCCCCTTTCCGCCCAGTGAGTGTGACCTATATCGACGCCATCCGTGAAGCGCAGGAAAAGCTCCTGCGTGAAGATGACCGCGTTTTCCTCTACGGCCAGGACATCGCCACCTTCGGCGGTGCTTTCAAGGCGACCAAGGGACTCGCCGAAGCCTATCCGAACCGCGTGTTCGACGCGCCCATCTCGGAGGATGCCATGATCGGTCTGGCCGTCGGCGCCGCCATCGAGGGCATGCGGCCGATCGTGGAAATGCAGTTCGCGGATTTCTCGTCGATCGCGTTCAACCAGATCGTCAACCAGGCGGCCACGCACTTCTACCGCACCGGCATGCCCATCCCCATCACGGTGCGCCTGCCCTCCGGCGGCACACCCGGTTCCGGCCCCTTCCACAGCCAGAGCATGGAGGGCATCTACGCCCAGTATCCCGGTCTGGTGGTGCTGACCCCGGCGACCGTTTCGGACGCCTATCACATGCTGCTGGACGGCGTCGCGCTGGATGACCCGGTCATCTACTGCGAGCACAAGTTCCTCTACCGCTGGCTGAAGGCGAAGTCCATCAACGGCGACCACCTGCCCATCGGCCAGGCCCGCATCACCCGTCCCGGAAAGCACGCGACGGTGGTGGCCTACAGCGCCATGGTCCATGAGGCGGTCCGCGCCGCCGACCGCCTGGCGCAGGACGGATGGGAGATCGAGGTGGTGGACCTGCGCTCGGTCAAGCCGCTCGACATCGACACCGTGCTCGCCTCCGTCGCCCGCACCGGCCGCCTGCTGGCCGTCGGTGAGGCTTTCCCATGGGGCGGGGTCACCGCGGAGATCGTTTCCCGTGTCACCGAGGAAGGCTTCCACCTGCTGGACGCACCGCCGCAGCGGCTGAACGCCCGCGACACTCCCGTCCCCTATCATCCCAAGCTCTGGGCCGCCCACCGGCCCACTCCGGAATCCATCTGCGAGGCATTGCGGAAGCTTCTTTCCTTCTAGTTCCAACTCCCCTGGACCCTGAATTTCCTGAAAACCAGTCAACTTTCCTGACATGCCCACCGTTCCCATCCTCATGCCGCAGCTCGGCGAATCGATCGCCGAGGCGACCATCATTCGCCTTGGGGTCGCCGTCGGTGATCCCGTCCGGACCGACCAGGAAATCATCGAGGTGGAGACGAACAAGGCGGTCATGGGCGTCACCACCCTCTGCGACGGCATCGTTTCCGAGATCCGGGCGGTGGAGGGCGAGTCCTACTCCGTCGGCACCGTGCTCGGTCTGCTGGAGGTGACCGAGGAGGAAATCGCCCGTACCGGCGTGGACACCGTCGAGTCGCTCGATTCGAAGAGGAACGTGAACGTCCCATCCCAGCAGGGTGAAGCCAACCTGCACTTCGCCCTCGACGATGACGCCTATGAGGAAGCGCCGCCCGTGGTCCCCAGCGTGAAGGGCCTGCCCGTCCCCACCGGCGTCATGGGCGCGCACTATATTTCCCCGCGCATGCGCGCCCGCATGGATGACATGGGTCTCCGCGAGGCTGACATCTCCGCAGTCGCCGGCACCGGCAATGGCGGCCGGGTGACCGTGGAGGACCTCGAGCGTTTCCTGGACTACCTCGAAGACTGGCCGAGCAGCACCGCTTCACCGATGCGCCTCGCCGTGGCGGATGCCATGCGCCGGAGCTGGACGCGCCCGCTGGCCACCGTGGGCCTGCCCGTGCTGCTGGACCGCGTGCTGGACCACCGCCGTGCGCAGAATCCCAAGCCCGGCCTCACCCTTTACCTCCTCCGTGCCTTCGCCCTCGCCCTCACCGAACAGCCCGCCACCGCCGGCTACCTCATCGGGGAAAAGATCGTGCATCCCCGCTCGTTCGACATCGGCGTGGCCGTACAGGTCGAGGACGGCGTCGTGGTCCCGACCGTCCGCAAGGTGGACCAGCTCCGCCTTTCCGATCTCATCGCCACCTATGACGATCTGGTGGACCGCGCCCGCCGCCGCCGTCTGACCGAGGCGGACACCCGCGGCGGCATCGCCACGGTGACGAACTTCGGCACCTTCGGCCTCACCTCGGGAACCCCCATCCCCCTGCCGAACGAAACCCTCATCCTGGGCATCGGTGCGGGTGTGAAGAAGCCCGTGTGGAGCAGCCATGTCGAAGCGTTCCTCCCGGCCACCCAGGCGGATCTTTTCCTGACCTTCGACCACCGGGTGGTCGATGGCGGCGGAGCGGGATTCCTGCTCAACCGCGTGGCGGAACTGCTCCAACATCCGGAATCCCTCTGAACCCAGGACGGCCGTGGAACCGCAGGACAAGATCGGGAAGATCGATATTCCCAAGAAAGCCATCTACCGGCTTTCGATCTACAACCGTTGCCTCCAGAAGCTCAGGGCCAACGGCGTGGAGACCGTGTCATCCACGACGCTGGCGCGTGCAGCCGGTGTGAAACCCGCGCAGCTCCGGAAGGATCTCGCCTATTTCGGCCAGTTCGGCACCCGCGGGCTGGGCTACCCGGTGGAGATCCTCTCCGGCATCATCCGTGAGACGCTGGGCCGTGAACACCTGCAGCCGGTCATCCTCGTCGGTGCGGGTAATCTGGGATCCGCCCTGCTGCGCTACCAGGGATTCGGCAGGGAGGGATTCGAGGTCATCGCCGCCTTCGACACCCATCCTGACAGTGCCGTTGCCCGGGGGGTGGGCATCCCCGTCCATTCCCCCAATGATCTGGAGTCATTCATCCAGAATCATGGGGTGAAGCTCGCAATCCTCTGCGTTCCGGTGGAATCCGCCCAATCCGTGGCGAACCGTCTGGTGGCCGCCGGGATCCAGGGAATCCTCAATTTCTCACCCATCGTCCTTGAAGTGGCGCCGGATGTGACCGTCAATAACGTCGATCTGGCTTTGGAACTGGAGCACCTCGGCTACTTCATCCGGTAAAATGAGCGGTTTTCCTGAAAATGCCCCTAAACTTTCCGCCCTCCCGGACGTTGATCCCTATGACGGGGCGCAAACCGCTCCGGAAAAACCGATGGCGGAAACGCGGGAACAGTTCGTCGAGAGGGCACTCGCCGAGTTCGAATCACCGCTGATCGGCTACGCGGTCACCATCCTGCACGACCTCGACCGGGCCCGGGACGTGGTCCAGGACACCTTCATCCGCCTGTGCCAGCAAGAACCCAACAAGATCCGTGAAAGCCTCAAGACCTGGCTGTTCACCGTATGCCGCAACCGTGCCTTCGACGTCCTCCGCAAGGAGAAGCGGGTCCAGCCGCTCGACGAGGTGCAGTGGAAGCGCGTCGCCGGTCCGGAACCCGCCCCCGATGAACAGGCCCTCCATGACGAGCGCATCGGGCAGGTCATGAAATCACTCGACAGGCTTTCCGCCAACCAACGCGAAGTCATCCTCCTCAAATTCCAGCAAGGTCTCAGCTATCAGGAGATCGTCGAAGTCACCGGCCTCAGTTCCGGCAACATCGGCTTTCTCATCCATACCGGGCTGAAACGCCTCCGAGAATCCCTTCCCGCGGACTTCCGCAGCTAACGCCTCTTCCTCCCATGAAACTCCATTCTGACGATCCCCGCATCACCGCCTATGTCCTGGGCGAGCTGACGCCGGAAGATGCTGCGGCAGTGGAAGCCGCCGCGGAGAATGATCCCGCGGTGAAAGCCGCCATCGGGGAAGCGGGCTCGCTCGGTGAGCTTCTGTCGGAATCCCTTTTCGCGGAAAAACCGAAGCTGCGCCCCGCCCAGCGGCAGGCCATTCTGCTCGCAGCCCGTGAACCGGAAAAGATCACCCATCTGCCGAAGATCCCGGACTCCCGGCACCAGCGCAGGTCTTGGATCGTGAGCCTGGCCGCGGCGGCCTTGCTGCTGTTCGCATTCGTCATGTTCTCACGCGCCCCGGTGTTCTCGCCCAAGCTGACGGAACGCGATCTGACGCCTCCACCCCGCCCGGCCACCTCCCCCTCGCCGATCACCCCGGGGAACGAAGGGGAATGGCGCACCATACCGATCAACATCGCCATGCTGCCGGCACCCGGACCGGCGGATGCCAGCCAGGTTGGCCGCACCTTCGCAGGTGCCGCCGCGCCCGCTTCCACCATTTCGAGACTGGCCGCGGCCCGTGATGAAGCCATCGCGAAAGCCGGTTCCAGATTCTACGACGAAGCCGCGGACAGCCTGAAGGACAAGCCGGTCCCGGCTGACGATGAACTTCCCGTCCTTTTCCGCCGCGGATCGGTGGTGGCCGCCGCCAGCCCACAGATGCGGCTGCCGGTCCGGGCTGGCAATGCCAGCATGATCTGGGTGACTGACTCGATCCGCAAGGAGCACAAGAAGCCACCGGTGAATGCCGTGCGGGTGGAGGAGATCCTCAACCACTACCCGCTCCGTCCGGCGGGTGCCGCATCGGTCGCCCAAGGGGTCACGCTTTCCACGGAAGCGCTCCCATGCCCGTGGAAACCTTCCGCCAGCCTCCTCATCATCGCCTTCCGTGGTTCCAATGACGGAGACCGCCAGATCCAGGCGAACTTCAAGGCGGATCCGGCCACGGTGGCCCGCTACCGTCTGCTGGGCTATTCAACGGTGGCAGGCATTCCCGATGGTTCCCTGCCCACCCTGCTGCCTGCAAAGGCCCTCACATTGCTCGCCATCGAGATCGAGCCGAGCGGGTCCTCGACGGATTTCGGCACGGTTGAGTGGAGCGTGAATGGGAAGGACGCGCCGCCCATCGCCCTTTCCCGCAAGCCGGACGCCGAGCCGTCCGACGATGCTCGTTTCGCCTCCCTGCTCTGCACCTACGCGCAGTGGCTCGCCGGGGATGACCAGTCCGGTATGATCGACAGCGAGGTCGTCGCCGCCCTCGCACGCGAGATGGCTTCGGACAATCTGCCGGCGGACCGGTATGATCTCCTGAATCTCATCGACCAGACCCTGAATCTCTGAGAGCCCCGTCCGTATCGGCGGCATCCCGCCGTCCCATGGGTATGTCACGATTCCTCATCATCCTTTCCGCGCTGCTGCTGCCTCTCCCGGGATGCAAGGAAGCCGCCGCACCGAAGCCTCAGGCAACCGTCGCATATGATGAACGGGAAGACCGGAGGCTGGAGATGGATGTCTATCTGCCGTCCGCCCCGGCTGCCGGACTCCGGCCGGCGGTGCTGATGGTGCATGGCGGAGGCTGGTCGGCCGGTCATCGCCGGGATTTCTCATGGTTCGGACAATGGCTGGCCTCCCGGGGCTATGTGGCTTTCTCCACGAGCTACCGGCTGGTAACGGCGGAAGGAAATCATTGGCCCGCGCAACTGGATGACGTGCAGCGTTCGGTCCGCTGGATTCGCGCCCATGCCGCGGAATATCAGGTCGATCCCAACCGGATCGGCGCGCTCGGTGCTTCCGCGGGCGGGCATCTGGTGGCGTGTCTGGGCATGCTGGACACGCGGGACAACTCCGACGCCACGCTTGCCGCCCATTCCAGCCGCGTGGCCTGCGTGGTGGATCTCTGCGGTCCCACCGATCTCACCGAAGACCTCCGCCCGAAGGTGCCCAAGGGCGAATGGTGCAACGGCATCATCGACTCCCTGCTGGGAAATAAGAAGCGGGAGGGCGCGCGCGAGGCGTCGCCCCTTTTCCTGGTGGATGGAAAGTCCGCACCCTTTCTCATTTTCCACGGTTCAAAGGATGACATCGTGCCGCTGGACCAGTCACAGCGTCTCGAAGCCGCTCTCAAAGCCGCCGGAGTGGAGGCGGAACTGGTCACCATGGACAGCGGCCACAGTTTCGCCAATGCCACCCAAATCCAGGATTTCATGAAGCGCACCGAAAAGTTCCTGGAAACCCACCTCAAACCATCCGTGCCGACACCATGAGAGTCCTGCTTTCTTTTCTCCTTCTTTCGCTCCTGCCTCTGGCGGCCGCTCCGCGGAACATCGTGCTCATCGTCACCGACGACCAGAGTCCCGATCTCGGCTGCTACGCGAATCCCGTGCTGAAGACCCCCGCCATCGACGCTCTGGCGGCGGACGCCACTCGGTTCACCAATGCCTTTGCCACCACGGCCAGTTGCTCCGCCAGCCGCTCCGTCATCCTTTCCGGCCTGCACAACCATGCCAACGGCCAATACGGTTTGGCGCACGGGCCGCACAAATCGGAATCCCATCCCAGCGTCGGCGCGGTGTCGCTGCCCAACCAGCTCAACCAACTCGGCTACCGCACCGCCGTCGCCGGGAAATACCATGTCGCCCCGCGCTCCGCGTTCGATTTCCATAAATTCATCCCCGGGGGACGCAACCCGGTGAAAATGGCGGAGGACTCCGCCGCCTTCATCAAGGCGGATGACGCCCAGCCGTTCTTCCTCTATTTCTGCCCGGCGGACCCGCATCGCAGCGGAGACTTCGACGAAGCTTCCGAATGGCGTCCGAATCTGTTCGGCAACAAGAAGGACCGCGGCGGCTATCCGGGCATCAAGGAGGTGTTCTATGATCCGGCGGAAGTCATCGTCCCTCCTTTCCTCCCGGACGTGCCCTCCGCCCGTGCCGAGATCGCCCAGTATTACCAATCCATCTCCCGCATCGACCAGGGGGTTGCCCGTCTCATCGCCATCCTCAAGGAAGCAGGCAGATGGGAAGACACGCTCATCGTCTATACCTCGGACCACGGCATGCCGTTTCCCGGGGCGAAAACCACCGTCTATGACGCGGGCCTGCGGGTTCCCTTCATCGTCCGGGATCCTTACCAGGAAAAGAAAGGAACCGTCAGCAAGGCGATGATCACCCATGCCGACATCACCCCCTCCCTGCTGGATTTCGCCGGTGGCTATGATTCCACATCGCAGGGACCGAAGAAAGCCTCGGCGGTGGCGGATACCCCCAAGCATGAGAACGCGGGCCCCGCATTCAAAAGTTACCACGGACGTTCCTGGCTGCCGGTGCTGACGCAGGAGAATCCCGCCGGATGGAACCATGCCGCGGCTTCCCATTCCTGGCATGAGGTGACGATGTACTACCCCATGCGCGTGTGGCGGGAGGGCCGTTACAAGCTCATCTTCAACCTTGCCCATGGCACCCCCTTCCCTTTCGCCTCGGACCTCTGGACCACCCCGTGCTGGCAGGAAGCGATGAAGAAAGGACCGGACGCTTCCTATGGTGGACGGACGGTTGCTTCCTACCTGAACCGTCCCAAGTTCGAACTCTACGACATCGAGAACGATCCGTGGGAATTCAAGAACCTGGCCGGCGCGCCGGAACATGCCGAGCAGCTCGAATCCCTGAAAACCAAGATCAAGGACTTCCAGAAATCGACCGATGATCCGTGGTTGCTGAAGTGGGAACGCGAATAACGGAATCCGCCCTGACCGGCACCTGTAATAAAAGAAAGCAGAGAGTTTCACCGCGTGGTGACCGTATGGATGGTTGATGCCTCCAGTTCCCACCGTCATCATTCTCTGTCTATCCGTCCTGACCGCAGGACTTTCCGCCGAAAAGGCGACCGAACCTTTCAATACCGAGAAATCCACCTCCCTCCCGCTCCCACCTGAAAAGGCGGCGGCGGATTGGAAGCTGCCGGAGGGTTTCCAAGCGAGCGTCTTCGCCGCGGAACCGGACGTCCGCCAACCGATCGCCATGTGCATGGACGACCGCGGCCGCCTGTGGGTCGCGGAGAGTTTCATGTATGCCGGGAGCATCGGCGGCTACTACGAGAAGAAGCTGCGCGACCGCATCATCATCCTGGAGGACACAGACCACGACGGCGTGCATGACAAGCGGACCGTGTTCGCGGAAGGATTGGAACGCCTCACCAGCATCGAGGTCGGCCTCGGCGGGGTGTGGGCGCTGACATTGCCCGATCTGGTGTTCATCCCGGACAAAGACCGCGATGACGTTCCCGACGGTCCCGCCGTCCGGCTCATCGATGGATTCGACGTCAAGAAATCCGGCCATACCATGGCCAACGGCCTGCGCTGGGGACCGGACGGCTGGCTCTATGGAAGGCAGGGCATCCTCGGCCATTCATTGCTGGGGACGCCCGGCGCATCACCGGAATCCCGCGTGAAGATGAACGTGGGCATCTGGCGTTATCATCCCGCCCGCCGCACGGTCGAAGTGGTGGCGGAAGGAACCACCAACCCATGGGGGATGGATTGGGATGAACACGGGGAGATGTTCTTCATCAACACCGTCATCGGCCATCTCTGGCATGTCATCCCCGGTGCCCACTACAAGAGGATGTTCGGCGACGACTACAACCCGCACATCTTCGGACAGATCGACCAGCATGCCGACCACGTCCACTGGGACACGGCGGAAAAGTGGAATGAAATCCGGGTCGGCATGAGCGCGGAATCCTCCTCCGCCGGTGGCGGCCACGCCCACACCGGCCTGATGATCTATCTGGGCGACAACTGGCCGGAAGAATACCGGAAAGAGCTTTTCACCATCAACTTCCATGGCCGCCGCCTGAACCGGGAGCATCTGGAGCCAACCGGCAGCGGCTTCACCGGTCGCCACCGTGCCGACCTCGTCTTTTCGGCGGACCCATGGTTCCGGGGAATCGACCTGCTTTATGGTCCGGACGGCGGGGTGTTCATCGCCGATTGGTCGGACACCGGAGAATGCCATGACGACGATGGCATCCACCGCCAGTCCGGCAGGATCTACAAGATCACCCACGGAACCCCGGCCGTCCCGGCGGTGACGGATGTCGCAGCCGTTCCAACGGACGCATTGCTTCCCCTTCTCTCCCACCGGAACGAATGGTTCGCACGCAGGGCGCGCCTTTCATTGCAGCAACGCGCGGCCTCGGGTGAAAACATGGAGCCGCTTCTGACCGGCCTCCGCAACCAACTCGGGAACGGTGCCACCACCGCGCTGAAGCTCCGGGCACTGTGGTCACTGCACGCCATCGGCAAGGCGGACCGGAAGATGCTGACCGATCTCCTCTCCCATCCGGAGCCTGCTGTCCGGGTCTGGTCGGTCCGCCTGCTGCTCGACACCGCCACTCCCGCTTCCGGCGATGAAGAAACCATCGCCGCGCTGACGCGCCTCGCCGGAGCCGAATCTTCCCCCGCCGTGCGCCTCGCGCTTGCCGGTGCCCTCCAACGGATTCCCATCGCTTCCCGGGCCGGAATCGCCGCACCGCTGCTCGGACACGCCGGGGATGCCACGGATCACAACCTGCCGCTGATGCTGTGGTATGGCATCGAGCCGCTCGCCACGGCCCACCGCCGGACACTGGCGGATCTGGCGAAAAGTTCCGCCATCCCGCTGGTCCGCAACCATATCGCACGACGCCTCGCCCTCGATCCGGCGGATCCGGAACAGGCATTCGACGGACTCATCCGCCATGCCGCCACCGCACCGGAGGAGTGGACGATGGACATCCTCGCCGGGCTTTCGAAAGCGCTTGAGGGCATCGGCGCACCCAATCCCCCGGCATCCTGGCCCCGGCTTTCCGCGGTGATCGGGAAATCCCCGGATCCCGGCATGATGGGCTTCTATCGCTCCCTGGGCGCTTTGTTCAAGGATCCGGCCGCCGTCGAATCCAACCGCATGCTGGCCGCCGATGATGGCGCGCCTGCCGAAGCACGGGCCGCAGCGCTGCGGACCCTGACCACCATCCGCGATGCCGGCTCACTGGAGGTGGCGAAATCCCTCATCGGCAGGCCCGGCCTCCATGCGGTGGCCATGGAACGCCTGGCCGTCGAAGGTGATCCCGCCATTGCCGCGGAGATCCTCAGCCATTTGCAGGGCCTTTCAACGGCTGACAGATCCGTGGCGATCGACGCCCTGATCTCCCGTCCGCAATGGGCCGCGCAGTTGGTTGCGGAGATCTCCGCCGGGAAGCTCACCGCGGATCTGCTTTCCCCCTTCCAGGTCCGGCAGATGCGCTCGCTGAAGGCCCCTGAACTGGCCGGTGAGATCACACGGCTGTGGGGGGAGATGCGGGATTCCAGCAAGGAGAAGATCCACGCGGCGAACGTCTGGAAGCTCTACCTCACCCCGAAGACGCTTTCGCAGGCGGACAAGAAGAAGGGCAAGGAAATCTACGGCCAATACTGCGGCACCTGCCACAAGATGTACGGTGAAGGCGGCACCGTCGGCCCCGAACTCACGGGTGGAGGCAGGGACAACCTCGACTACCTGCTCTCCAACATCCTCGATCCGAGCGAGGTGGTCGCGAAGGAGAACCAGCTTTCCATCATCACCCTGAAGGACGGCCGCACCCTCAGCGGAATGATCCGGGCCAGTGACGGCCGCACCACTTCCCTCCAGACGCTCGCGGAGAAAATCTCCCTGCCCACCGCGGACATCGGCAAGATCGAAACCCTCCCGAACTCGCTGATGCCGGAAGGCCTGATCGATTCCCTCCCCCGTGAACAGGTCCGGGATCTCATCGCATGGCTGATGGACAAGGGTGGTTGATCCCTCACTGGAACCCGGCGAGATCACGGTCGCTCCTTGCGAATGCCTCCAGCGACCGGTCCATTCGAAACGCCCGTTTAAGATGAGTGCGGGCGGATGCATGTTCCCCCAGCACCCACAGATAGCAGCCGATGTTGTAGTGGAAGGTGGGCATTTCCAGCAGGGCCTTCGGCCCCCGCAGCAACCAGTTGCGGGCCGCCAGCGTGTCCCCTGTCTCATGGAGACAAAACGCCGCCTGCAGGAAATACTCGGCATTCAGCGGTTCTCTGGTGCACAGCACCCTGGCGGTTTCGGACGCGGCATTCCATGACCGGCACTCCATCTGGATGATCACCTTCATCTCCAGCACCACGGAAGTGACCTGTTCCTCTTCCGCAAGGCACTGCAACTCCAGGAGCGCTTCGTCCGGTAATCCCAGATCCAGCCAGCCACTGGCTGCCCGCAAAGTATCTGCCACCTCCATGTCCGTCCATTGTATGGAATCCGGGAATGCCACGCAATTTCGTATTCACCGGAAATGCTTGCGAAAGTCACGTAGGCCGGAAGAATCCGCCGCCTTGCACAAGGTCATCATCCATACCGACGGAGGCTGCAAAGGCAACCCGGGGCCGGGAGGCTACGGCGTCGTCCTCGTCGCGGGACGCCACCGGAAGGAACTTTCCGCCGGATACCGTCTCACCACCAACAACCGCATGGAACTCCGCGCCGCCATCGCCGCGCTGGAGTTGCTCAAACAACCGTGTGAAATCGAACTCCATTCGGACTCGAAGTATGTCATCGACGCGATGACCAAGAAGTGGGTGGACGGCTGGAAACGCCGGGACTGGATGACCGCCGGCAAGACCCCGGTGAAGAACAAGGACCTGTGGATCCGCCTGGTGGCCGCAAGCAAGCACCACAAGATTGACTGGCGTTGGGTGAAGGGTCATGCCGGCCATGCGGAGAACGAGCGCTGCGACGAGCTGGCGAATCTGGCGGTGGCGAAAAAGGATTTCCAGGAAGACACCGGATTCACCGAATCCGGAGAATGAACGATGCTCCGTTGAAACGGCGGCTTGCCTCATCCCCGGCGGACGGGTTTCCTCCTGCCCGCGTGGAATCCCCCAAGGAAAGCAGACTGAAACGGAAACTCGGCGTGACCGGGGATTTCTGGGCACGGTTGCTCCGCCGTGCGCTGTCCGGGGTGCCTTGGTTCCTGGAGGCCCCCCTCATCGCGGGCTGGGCGCCGTTGTTCTTCCTGATGGCGAAAAAGCCGCGCCGTGCCGTCGCCGCGAATCTGAGGGCGATGTTCCCCCACTGGGGGCCGTGGAGGGCGCGGCTGGGTGCCTGGCAGGTGGTTTGGAATTTCTCCATCACCTATGTGGATGGCCTGCGCTGTGAGAGCGGGACGGGTGACATCGACTGGGCGATCGAAGGCATCGATCATCTGGAGAGCCTGTCCAGCCATCCTGGAGGGGCGGTGATCCTCACCGCCCATATGGGGAACTACGACATCGCGGCGCCCTTGTTCTCCTCGCGTATCCAGCGTTCGTTGTATGCGGTCCGTGCTCCTGAAAAGGAGCCGGAGGTGCAGAAGATCCGCGAAGAGGAGATGCGCAGGAAAGAGGTGGAGAACCCCCATTTCCGCACCCTGTACAACCACGACAACAACCTGCTGGGCATCGAACTGGCGAAGCTGCTCCAGGACGGGAATCTGGTGGCGGTGCAGGGGGACCGGGTGGTGTTCGATGTTTCTCCCATGGAGGTGGAGGTCGAACCGGGTCTCGTCATGCGCCTACCCCGCGGCCCGCTGTTCCTCGTCCGTGCCGCCGGTTGCGCCTGCTACCCCCTTTTCATCATGCGGGATGGCTGGCGCCGCTACCGGGTGAAGGTGCTGCCCGCACTGGAACTCCCCGCGCGGACGCGTGGGCCGGACACGGAAGCCTCCGTCCTTTGGGCGAAGACGATCCTCGATGTGGTCCGCTCCCACTGGAACCAGTGGTTCGTCTTCGAACCCGTGCTGCAGCGCACCACGGAGAAAGCGGATCAGCGGGAATAGGGCACCGTCTGCGGAAGCCCGTGCAACCGGCTGTGGATCACGTTCGCCATGTCCGCCGCCACGCGCTTGATGTGCCCCGCGTTCTCCCCCTCGAACCACTGGTCCACCGTGGTGGTGAAAAGATGGAGCCAACGGTCGAACATCGCCCGATCCATGGGCGTGCGCCCGGCGAGGTGGCGATGGACGGCGAGGGGATTCCCCCTGTATCCGCCGGTGCGGAAAAGCACCGTTTCCCAAAAGTCACAGAGCTTCGGCAGGTGTTCCTCCCAGTTCACCTTGGCGATGTCGTCAAAGACAGGCCCCAGCGTGGCATCCCGCCTGACGGATGCGTAAAAGCGATCCACCAGCAGCTCGATGTCCTCCCGCCCCCGGATGTCACTCCTGCCTTCCGTCATCGTTTGCATGACGCCATCCTCTTCCCGGATGCCTCCGATCTCCAACCTTGTTTCCCGTCCCTTTTTGATCCGGATCAAATCCCCGGCATTTCATCAGGCAGGAATCCTCCTGATCCACGTATAGTCCGGCAGCCACGCATGAAAGCCCTTCTCCTTGCTCCCGCCCTGTCCGCCGTCTCCGGCATGGCAGCAGCCCAGGAGATGTGGGATCTCCCGCCCATCCTTTACTCGAAGACGGTGGCGACGGATCCGCTCGCACGGCTGGTGGAAACAGGAACCGCCCTACCCCAGGGCAGTGAACAGGAAACGCTCCGGTTTCTGCTCCGCCTGCTGGAGATTCCGGAAGCCTCGCAGATCCTCGTTTATTCGAAAACAAGCGCCCAGAACTATTTCATCAGTCCGCGCACGCCGCGCGCGCTGCACTTCAATGAGAACGCCTACGTGGGGCATGTCTTGGGCGGAGGCTTCGAGATCATCATCCATGACGATCATCTGGGGGCGGTTTTCTATTTCATCGAGCCGGAACCGGACGGCCGGAAGCTGGAGATCCAGCGGAACACCACCTCCTGCCTGAACTGCCACGCCACCCGCCGCACGGAACTGGTCCCCGGTCTGACGGTGCGTTCCGTGCCCACGGATGCCGATGGCAATCTGCTGCTGACGCTGGGATCCACCCGCACGGATCACCGCACGCTGCTGCCGCGGCGGTGGGCGGGCTACCATGTCACTGGCGGCAGCGCCCTGCCCCATCTCGGAAACCGTACGTTCACCCTCGAAGGCGGCCTGCTGCCGGACCAGCCACAAGCAACATTGAAAACGGTTTCCGGAAAGATCGATACTTCCCGCTATCTGACGGATACCAGCGACATCGTCGCGCTCATGGTGCTGGAGCACCAATGCCTGATGCACAACCTCCTCATCAACGCCTCCATGGAGTTCCGCAGGGCATCCTGGCTGGAAGGAACCAGTGGCGGAAAACAGGCCGCGGTTCTCGCTGAAGCGAAGGCGCGCGGCATCGTAGATGTGATGTTGTTCAAGGACGAAGCTCCGATGGGTGACGGCGGTGTGGATGGCAGCCCCGCATACCAAAACGCCTTCGCCTCACGTTTCCCGAAAACGGAAGCCGGTGATTCGCTCGCGGATTTCCATCTCGGGAACCGCCTTTTCAAGAACCGCTGTTCCTACATGATCCACTCGAAGGCTTTCACCTCCCTGCCTGCTCCCATGAAAGAGGCGGTGTTCCGGGAACTGGAGCGGCGGCTCACTTCCGGGAACGGCTGCGGATGGATTCCGGAGGGCGAGCGGAAGCGGATTCTGGAGATTCTCCATGAAACCGTGCCCGGTTTCACTGATGGTCCATGAAACCACCATCGCCATGAAAATCCATCTCAAGCGGGTTTATGAACCCTCTTCCAAGGAAGACGGCAGCCGGTTCCTGATCGACCGCGTCTGGCCCCGCGGAGTTTCGAAAAAGGATCTCGGCTCCGCCGTCTGGCTGAAGGAGATCGCCCCCTCCACGGAACTCCGCAAATGGTTCAACCATGATCCGGAACGCTGGCAGGAATTCCGGAAACGCTACTTCACCGAACTGCGTTCCATGGATGTGCCGGTGGAAACGCTGCGCGGCGCCATGAAGGAAGGTCCCGTCACCCTCCTCCACGCCGCCCGGGATGGGGAACACAACCATGCGCTGGTGTTGCGCGACTTCCTCCTGGAAAGCGGCTGAACCTTCGCCTTCCCTTCTGGAAATTCCGGCGTAGTCTGGCGGTCATGATCCATAAGATCGCCGCGATTTTCCTTTCCCTCGCCGCCTGCATGACGGTCGCGGTGGCGCAGAGGGTCGGTTCTCCCTGCCCGCTCCGGCTGCCGCTCGACACCGTGTTCAAGGGCGAGGCGAAATTCCACGCCATGGTGGCGAAAGCGGAGCGTGAGAACTGGCGGAACCTGCCCCTGCCACAGCGGACCATGCGGGTGGCCCGCGAACTGGTGGGCGTCCCCTATGTGAACTACACGCTGGAGATCGACGACAGGATCGAGTCGCCCTCGGTGAATTTCACGGGCATGGACTGCTGGACGTATTATGAGAACTCCCTGGCGTTCGCACGGATGCTCCGCTACAAACCCGGCCCCTACAAGCCGCAGGACATGCTCCACATGATCGAGGTGGAGCGCTACCGCAACGGCACCTGCACCGGTGGCTACCTCAGCCGCATGCACCATCTGGAGGAGGTCTTCCATGACAACCAGCGCCGGGGCCTGGCGGAGAACATCACCCGCCGCATCCCCGGCTCCGTGAAGATCGAACGAGAGATCCGCGAGATGACCGTGCAGTGGAAAGCCTACCGCTACCTGAAAAACAACCCATCCCTCATCAGCCCGATGGGCAAGATCGAGGCCCAGGTGTCCCGCCTGCCCGTCCACCACATTCCGAAGCAGAATGTCCGGGGCATCGAGAAATACCTTCAGGATGGCGACATCTGCGCCATCACCACGCACAGCACCTTCGGCTACACCTCCCACGTGGGACTCATCCTGCGGGTGAAGGACCGCGCTTATTTCTGCCACGCCACCTCCGACCGTGACAAAGGCCGCATGACCATCATCGACCGTCCCATCGCCGACTATGTGAACGGAACCGCCAAGCACGCCGGCATCATCATCTGCCGCCCGAACGAACTGACGCCATCCCTGCTATGGAAGCAGAACATGGCGAAGCAGTGAGGAGGGTGGACATGGCGGCAGAGCCGCCATGTCCGCTTCGCTCCCATTCTTTTCCACCGGCGGCATTGGCGAAAAAAAAGAGGAGAGGTGTTCAGTGTTCAGGGAAGAAAGAAGACTGAACGCAAATCATGCGAATTTTGGAAAAATCGTTTTCTTCTCTCGGCGTTCCTTGCGACCTTGGCGGCTTTGCGGCGGATCTGTTGTGATTCGCCAATGCCGCCGGTGGACAGGAGTGTCCACCCTCCTTACGCCATCTGCGCTTCGCGCTCGGCGATTTCCTTAATCTCCTCGCCCGCTTCCTTCTCCACCAGCGGACGTGCGAGCATCTGCTCGTAGATGGCGATGTAGCGCCGGGCGACTTCCTTGTGGCTGAATTCATTCAGGCTTTCCCGCATCACCCGGCCGATCTCACGGGCGCGGGTTTCCGCAGGCAGGGCGAAGAACCGCATCGCCTCATCGATCGCCCAGCGGAAGCCGCGGGCATCATAGTTGTCGAAGCGGAACCCATTTCCGGTGGAGGCGTCCGCATCCAGATGCCGGACCGTGTCATACAACCCGCCGGTGGCATGGACGACCGGCAGTGAGCCATAGATCGGCGCGGTCATCTGCGGCAGCCCGCATGGCTCGAACAAGGACGGCATCAACATGAAGTCCGAACCGGCGTAGGCGAGACGGGAGAGACGTTCCTCGAAGTTCCGCACGGCCACCCTCTCATGGAGGTTGAAACGGTCCACGATCTCATGGATCCAGCGCTGGTGCGGACCGTCCGCCACGACGACGACCTGGAAGTTCCGGTTCCAGTATTCCGAAACCAGACGATGAAGCGTGTTTGTCAGCAGTTCCGGGCCTTTCTGGACGGGGTCGAGGCGGGACGGCCAGAAGAAGATCGGCGCGGTTTCGTCCTCTTCCAGGCCGAGTTCCAGTTGCAGGGCTTTCTTGTTGGCGGCCTTTCCGGCTACGAAATCGTTGTGGTCGAAATTGAGCGCGAGCGAGTCGTCCGTGAGCGGGTTGTAGGAAACATCCGGAGCATTGAGGATGCCGTCGGAGCAACCGGCCAGATACTTGTGCCGCAGTTCCTGACGCACGGTCTGCGGCACCATGGGGTGCCATCCTTCCACGATCTCCCACAGGAAGCGCGGGCTGACGGTATTGATGAAGTGGGCGGCGAAAATACCGGAGGTCAGCAGGTCCACCGGCACATGGGAGCGGGCGTGGTCATAGCCCGACGGGGCACCGGAGAAATAAAGGTTCATCCAGAACTCCGCGGCATCGATCCCGGTCTCCTCCACCTGCGCGAGAGACACCTGGCGGGTGTGGATGTTATGGACCGTGAAGAGGCTCTTGATGCCCCGGCGGCGCGCCATGGCCGGGATGAGCGCGGTCATCCAGTCATTGCAGTGGATGAGATCCGGACGCACGCGCGGGACGACGTTGTTGATGACCTCCCGCTGGAAGACGAGGGCGATCTTCATCGCCTCATCCGCATGGCTGCTATAGACGTGTTCCCGGTAGTAGAAGATGCGGTCCTCCGCCAGATGGATGTGCGCTTCCGGGAGGACTTCGTGGTATTTCCTCAACTCCCGTTCATGGAGGTTGAAGACGTCGCCCTGGAACATCCGCCGGTAGTTCGGCATGGCTACGTGAACATCCGCTCCCAGCTCGAACAACGCGGAAACGAGCGATGCTGAGACGTCCGCCAGACCACCGGCTTTCGCCGACATCCGCTGGGCCATGTTGCCCATACCGGGGGGCAGATAGGTGATTTCCGGGGTGACAATGAGAATGCGGGGCTTCTCGGGCTTGGGGAGCGAAGACATCGGGGTTTTTGCGGAAAGTGAGAGAGGGGCGGGACTGCTGAGCATTAGGTCAAATCCGTGGACTATTCCACATCAATCTCAAGGAGATCGCCTTTATTTCGCGGAATCTCACGCATCCACGAAATGACGCACGCAGTGCTGTGACCACGTTTCCAGGCGCTCATGCAGGGGCCCGTTCAGGTCGCTGATGGAGCTGAAGGAAAGCTCCGACAGCGCGTCTTCCTTCGACGTCACGTTACCATCCGGCAACTCGACGAGATGCACCACACCGAGGTGGACCTGGCCGACCGGATTGGTGTCGTCATTGAGCAGGGCGACGATCCGCTGCTGGTAGCCGCCGGGGATGTCCAGCTCCTCATCGATCTCCCGCTCCACCGCGGCGAAATAGGCGGCCCTGCCGGTCCTGCCGCCGCCGGTATCCACCGGGTTGATGTGGCCACCCACGCCCACCGAAATTTTTGCATGGAGGCGATTTTCCCCGCCCGACTTGCCACGGGTATAGTGCAGCAGTTGGTCGCCATGTCTGAAAACGCAATAGGGGATCAGTTGCTTGTGGGTGGGGTCTTCCTCCGCCTCGGCGCGGTCCATGAAGAAATGGTTCGCAGGGTCCAGCAGCTTCTCCAGTGCCTGCTCCACCCCTTCTCCCTTGATCCCCTGGAAAATCCCGATCTCTTCCAGCAACGAACGCGGAACCACCAATACCTGCTCACCGGCATACTTCGACATGCCCCGGAACATAGGGAATCCCCTCCGCCGGAGCCAAGCGAACAAGCTGTGGATCCCCATTTATCCGCAGGCATCCGGTCCTACGGCATCCCGTAATATCATTCCCCGGAGATTTCCCGCATGATCTTCCCGTCGTCCACCCCCGTGGGCGGTTTCCCCCTTACCCCCACCCCGTCATGTCCCCCACCCGGTTCCTGTTCATCTGTGTCGGCGTCATTGCCGCGATCACATCCGTACGCGAAGCGAAAGGCCAGACCCTCTCCGGCGCACCCACCTTCCTGGTCAGCGGACGCTTCACCAATCCTGTCGAAGAAGGCTCCAACAGCCTGCTGGTCCGGGACAACAATCTCACCAATGGCTACAACTCCGGTGCGGACCTCACGGACGCTCCAGCCGGACTTTCCTCCACCGGACCTGCCGGCGCCGCATTCTTCCAATGGGGCCGTGCCTCCACCTCCGACACCTACTCACACCCCAGCGCCCTTTGGTTCATCCCGGTGGATGTCACCAACGCAGCTCCGGAACAGGACTTCCAGATCGGCTACCTCTACTACCGGAATGGCACGATCCAAAGCTCCACCGGGGCCTCCGCCGTCGATATGTCCTTCACGTTCAGCTTTCCGTCGGACGGGGCGACGATGAACACCAGCTTCACCAGCAAGCTGATCAACACGCCCAACAACGGCACCGCCGAGCAGAATGCGGATGTGGTCTCCCTCTCCAACCACTTCGCCCCCACCGGCTACAAGGACAGTTCCGGCAACGCCTACTATCTGGAGCTGTCCTTCAAGATGGACGCGGACACGCTGAACGCGCTTTCGACCGGCACGGAGTTCCGCGCCTATGAGGGTACCACCAGCCGTGCGGAGATCATCGGCCGCTTCACCACCACGCCGAGCGTCGCGGTGGTGCCGGAGCCGTCCTCCCTCCTCATCGGCCTTCTCGGCGCCCTGCCCCTCATCTCCCGCCGCAAACGGTGATCCGGGCGACATCCGCTCTTGAACAGCAGGCAATCAAGGCCATTGGTTTTCACGCAAACCAATGGCTTCATCGTTTCATGGCAGTTCCCTGATCGGGGGAAAACATCTCCCACCGACCGCTGGGGGCTTCAGCGTGTTCTCCCCCATCACGTTGGAGGAACTACCTGGAGAGTTCTTCCCTGCCTCCGGAAAGGACGTGGATCGCGCATTGGCTGCAGCGCGGGAGGCTTTCCCCACCTTCCGGACATCTTCCGGGGAAACGCGCGCCGTCTTTCTCGAAGCCATCGCGGAGAATCTCACCGGCATCCGGCATGATCTGCTCAACCGGGCGAGTCTGGAAACCGGCCTGCCGATTCCACGGCTGGAGTCCGAACTGGACCGCACGACCGGCCATCTCCGGATGTTCGCCGCCATCGCGCGGGATGGTTCGTGGCTCGATCTCCGGCATGAACCGGCGGTGCCGGACCGCACTCCATCGCCGCGGCCGGATCTGAGGCGGGCCTTCCGGCCCATCGGCCCGGTGGTGGTCTTCGGCTCCAGCAACTTCCCCCTCGCCTACTCCGTGGCCGGTGGAGACACCGCCTCCGCGCTCGCCACCGGGAATCCGGTGGTGGTGAAGGCCCATGAAGCCCACCCCGGCACCTCGGAGATGGTGGCGGCAGCCATCACTTCAGCCATCGCCAGGACCGGTCTTCCTGCGGGCATCTTCTCCTTGCTCCAGGGCAGCGGAAAGGAACTGGGCATCCCGCTGGTCACCCATCCCGCCACACGCGCGGTCGGATTCACCGGCTCCACCCATGCGGGCCGTATCTTCATCGATGCCGCGGCGAAACGGCCCGATCCCATCCCGGTCTTCGCCGAAATGGGCAGTCTCAACCCCGTGGTGATCCTGCCGTCCGGCTTGGAAAAGGATCCCAAAACGACCGCGCGCCTGCTGGCTGCCTCCATCACGACGAATGCCGGTCAGTTCTGCACGAAGCCCGGTGTCATCCTGATCCCGGACGGAGAAGATGGCAGAGATTTCATGGAACTCATCGCCGCGGAGGCGGAAGCCATCGCGCCGGTGCCCATGCTGCACCGGGGCATCCACGCGGCCTTCAACGAAGGAACCAAGAAACTACGGGCACTGCCATCGGTATCCGTCATTGCGTGCAAGGAGGCTGCGCCAGACACCCTCGAAGGAAGCATCCATCTCATCCACACGGATGCGGAAGAGTTCCTGAATGAAGAACTTCTCCGGCAGGAATACTTCGGGCCGCTTTCCATCATCGTCACATGGTCCCGCCTGGATCAGGTCAGGCAGATCCTCCAGTGTCTTGGCGGCCAGCTCACGGCGACGTTGTTCACGGAGGAAAATGACCAGGCGGCAGTGGATCTCATTCCGCTGCTGGAGGAAACCGCGGGCCGTGTGATCGTGAACGGTGTGCCAACCGGAGTGGAGGTGAACGCCGCCATCCAGCATGGCGGACCATGGCCGGCATGCAGTGATCCGCGCTTCTCCGCCGTCGGTCCCACCGCCCTGCTCCGCTTCGTCCGCCCGGTGGCCTATCAGAACTTTCCCGCCACCCTGCTGCCGGATTTCCTCGGTTAGCGTACCGTCGGCTGCAAGGCGAACAGGCCCCGTGTCGCCTGATAACCCTCCGACATCTTCATGCGTTTCCTTTCATGGCCGGCTCCCCAGGAGTCGGAGAAGATGATCGACTGGTCCTTGTCATTGTAGCCGGTGATGATGCGCATGTGCCCGCCCGCCGTCTGGGGGTTGAGATCCGGTTCCTCCTTGAACAGCCCCAGCTCGAGCGACCACAGCAGCGGCAGTCCGTTGTTCACATAAGTCCGCACCATCTTCATGAACGCGGCCTCATCGATCGGCCTGCCGACCACGAAGTCGCGCTCCACCTGCACGAATCCACCGCGCTGCGCGGTCATCCCCAGGATCTTCAGGCGGGTCTTGAAACGGTAGTCGATCTTGTCCAGTTCCTGGGCCATGGCCATGGTGCTGGTCCCCTTCTCCGGATCCGCTCCGGACACCGCCGCGATCTGGTGCATGTCCGCGCCGATGCCGAAGTATTCGAAAAGCCGCTGCACGGAAGCGACCACACAGTAGCCCTTGTTCCCCTGATCCACCATCGGCAGTCCGGCGACAACGACACTGCCATCCTCTTCCTTCACCACGTTCTTCGGCAGATCGGACAGCTTCACCGCAGCTCCGCCCCGGCTCGCCAGCATGGCGGCCGCCAGCCCACCCGTCGCGCCCTTGCGGGAAACACGCAGCCGCAGGAACTCGCGGGGTTGGTCCGCCAGCGCCCCTTCATTGTATTCCAGAACCGCGATCCCGGCCGGTGAGGCCCACCGGTAGCCCTCCGACAGCAAGCCCTGCTGGCGGTCCGCCTTCGTCACCGATGGCTTTGCCGCCAGTGCCTTGCTCATGCCCGCGCCACACGCTTTGAAGCGCTTCTCGAACTCTTCCTTCGTGATCTCCCCGCCATCCCCGCGGTTGAAGACCGAGAAAGTGACCACGTTCACTTTCCCGTCCGCGAAATCCACCACCGCCTCCTCCAGCGGCACCTCTCCATCGAGCGTCTTCAGGTCGATCTCCACATTCGAATAAAGCTTCCGGCTGAACTTCGCCCGCGTCTTGTCGTTCGTCAGCCACTTCATCAGCTTGCCGTTCGCCCCACCGAAGTCCTTTTCCAGTTGTTCCGGCGTCATCTCCCACACCTGCGGAAAGGCCATCAGGCCATCCAGCTTGCACTCCATCCTGCTCTCCGCCGCGCGCAGGGCACCCACCCATCCCGAGACCGCCACCACGGCCACCACCAACATCCGGTTCATCCGCCAACCCTAATCCGCTCCCGGAAGCCATGGCAAGGAGACTCAGCCAGAGAAACCCGCAACATTTTCAAAAAACGTCTTGCACGCACCCATCCCCGTATCTAAACCTCCGCCGCGCCTCCCGCAAGGGAGACAAACCCGCAAGGGGCGTTAGCTCAGTTGGTAGAGCACTTGCATGGCATGCAAGGGGTCAGCGGTTCGAATCCGCTACGCTCCACCATCCCCACACTTTGTTGGGGATGACCGGATGAAGATCACTCGGATCCCACAACGATGTTCCCGGATGGCTCGGGGCCACTTCCTCCCTGGAGATACCATTTCACGGTTTTCGGGCCGCTGAGCAGGACGTTGTCCTTCAGAGAGACTTCCGAGGGATTCGGGAATTTGGAGCCACCTGCAGTCACCAGGACGAGGTGGACCTTGTTTTCGTTCGGGCGGCCGTCGATGTAATTGCCCTCGATCACGACTTTCCGGGAATCGTTCACCACAAGAATCACTCCGTTCGGCTGGATCTTCGATCCGCCGACAATGGTGTTTCCGGACAGGCGGATGTCTTCGGAGCGATCCTCAACATGCAGGGCCTCCGCGCCGTAGTTTTCGATCCGGCAGCGCTCCACCACCCCTCTCTGGACATTGGCGAAGCCCACGGCAAAGCCACCCGAAGGGGTCTTGCTCAGGTTGTCCCGGAAAATGCAGTCCTCCACCCGGATGTCCGTCATCTTTCCTTTGGGTGAGTTGAACTCCAGATCCGACGCCTTGTTCCGCTCAAACAATGACTGCCTCACGATCACGCCTTCCACGGAACCGGTCGCCTGGTTGGCCTGGAACAGACCGAAGGTGAATCCGCGCAACTCGATCTTGTCAAAGGTGAGGTTCCTGAGCGCGCCGTTGCCCACCTGGAACGCATGGCAGTAGGTGCCGGGAAATTTCTCGACCCCTCCCTCGAAAACGCAGTCCCGGAAGGTGATCCCGTCCCTCTCCCCGAAGAGCGGGAACAGCACCGCCGCGAAATTCTCTTCACGCGAAAACGTCAGTCCCTGGAGCACCGAGGAGGAGCCGGGCTGGAGGAACTCCCGGTGCTCCGGCTTTCCACCTTCCGAGACGAGGAGAAACCTCGAGCGGCCGCCTTCACCCAGCAGGGTCACACCGTCGGGCATCGCCAGCCGCCCCTTGCCCAGCACCATGCGGTAGTCACCGGCGGGCACAAGGATGGTGTCGCCTTTCTTCGCGGCGGAAAAGGCGGCGGCCAGCGCGGCACGGTCATCCGCAGTGCCATCGCCTGCCGCCGAATACGGAGCCTTCCGTATGTCGATGATCTCCGCTTCCAGATTCCCCGCGAATAACGCGGCCAACGCCAACAACAGGACATGCCTCATCCACGGCCCATACCGGGGTGCTCAAGCAGGTCTTTCACCCACCTCGATCGTCACCGGCCCTTCCGCGCTGGCGGGGGTGATGACGGCGATGAACTCGATGGGGCTGTCGCTGCGGTTGAAGGTGGCGTGGACCACGCCCTTCGGGATGTAGAGGGACGAGCCGGGGCCCATCACGCGCATCTCATCCTCCAGCCACTGTTCCGCAGTGCCGGAGATGAAGTAGATGATCTCCTCCTTGTTAGGGTGGTAGTGGAAGGAATGACCCTCGCCGGGCTGGATGAGGACGCGGACGAACAGGAGATCCTCCGTGGTGGTGAAGCCGGGCTTCGAGTGCCACAGGTGCGTCTTTCCGCCGATGACTTCGACCTCTTCCTCTCCCGGCTGTGTGAAACGATGTGCTGACATATTTTCCTGATTCTTCATTTCGATGCGACCCAGCGGACGGCATTGACGAGGAGTTTCTGGAAATCCGGATTTCCATGGGCCTCCGCGGCGTGGCCGAGGGTGATGCCGACGATCCTGGTCTTCGCGTCCTTCGTCACCCAGACGCTGGGGTGGACGGCTCCCTCGGCGTGGTTCTCCGTGAGGATCTCCACCTTCGAGGCGTCCGGCACTTCCATGCGGTAGCTCTCATCATTGATGACGAACTTCGCGGAAACGCCCTTGGTCACCGGGTGGTCTTTGTTGACCACCAGCACATCGAAGTCACCCTTGCCATGGCTGCGGGTGCCGCCACCGATGAAGCGCGCGTTGTAGCCCGTCTCCGGAGGGTAGTTATACCAGGTGGCCGCATGCAGCATGACCAGACCCTTGCCGGCGTCCGCGAAGGCATTGATGGCCTTCTGGAAGTCGGGACGGGCGTACTGCGGATCGTTGCCGCTGAACACCAGCACATCCGCCTGCGGGATGAGCGCGAGCGCTTCGCCCAGGTTCGGCGTGGCCGCGACATCGATGCCGCCCGCCGCCTTCAGGATCTCCGAGTCCTCCTTGAGGAAGTAACGCGGGAAGTCATGCGAGCTTCCGGCACCCGCGAGCAGCACGCGCAGGGTGCCCTCCACCTTCGGTTCCTGGAACTTCGCGCCCGTGGGTGCGGTGGTCTTCGGATCGTATTTCTCCAGCTCTTTCGGCTCGGTCTTTGTCTCCACCTCCGCAGCTTCGGAGGAAAGGTCGGCGGTGATCGCCGCGACCACGGGAGTCACCCCGTTGTTGCTGCTTTCGAGCGTCAGCTTCGTGATCTTCCCGGGCTTCTTCACGTCGATGCGGATCAGGCGGATCTGGCCCTTTTCGACGACTTTCCTCACCAGCTTCGATCCGGAGATGTCCGTCTCCTTGTTGTAGTCGCCGAAGGCCATGCCGTTGAGAAGGACCGTCTCCTCCACGCGGCCGTCCTCGAAGTGGACGCCCACTTTCAGGGCGGGACGGAAATCCTTGATGGCGGGGAAGCCCCATCCGGCGATCCCACTGAGCAGGTAGAAGCGCGTGGCCTCCAGATCCACGGGGACCTCAACCTTGGCCGGATACTTCGAGGCGATGTTCTCGCGCACCCCTCCCCTGAGGATGAGGAGGTTCCTGCCGTTCACGCTCTTCTCCGGGTCCATGAGGAAGAACGGGATCTTTTCGGCGGCGATGTTGCCGTAGGCGGAGAAGAACACGCTTTCCGCAGGAGCCTCCTGGTTGGCGAACAGCCCCCTGCGGGAATCCGCCGTGTAGGCCTCCCGCAGGTCGAGCACGCGGTAGCGGCCCTCCGAAGCGGTCATGTAGGCGAGGATGTCACGGAGACCCTCACCGCCGAGGCCCTCCAGGCCTTCCGGCATGAGGCTGCGGTGGGTGTTCTCGCGGGTGGCGATGTCGTCTTTCCTGATCTCCGCGTCCCCGCCCTGGTTGCGCAGGGTGATGGCGGCGGAGTTCTCACTGGTGATGACACCGGCCAGGGATTCGCCCTTTTTCGTCGTGATGTTCCATTGCCAGAAACTGGGGTCCACCTCGCGGTTCGGGTCCACGATGTGGACGAGAAGCTCCGCAGCGCCGTGGGAACCCATGCCCGTCAGGGGCGGGCCGACATCCTTGTCCCCCACGTCGCCGAAGCGGTGGCAGATGGCGCAGGCAGCGGCATAGAGCATCTTGCCGTTCTCCACATTGCCGGGTTTCGACACTTCGGGCAGCAGCTTGGCGATGACCTCGGCCTTGGCCTTCCCTCCCGGATTCAGCTTGTCCTCCATCTGCTTCGCGCGGTCCGCCACCTTCTTGTCCGGGTGGGTCCGCAGGCGGGCAATGTTTCCGGGACCGAAGGTCTCCGGCTTGATGGAACCTCCATCGACCGCATCCAGCAACGCAAGTGAAGCGTCGGATCGCTTGAGGATGCCATCAAACGCCTCGTTGACCAGCGACGGGCGGAGATGGTCGAGGATCGGCACCACTTCCTCGATGTGGTTGGTTTCCGCAAGGGCGGTGAGGGCGGCCTTCTGGACGTTCTCCGAGTCGCCGGTGTTCTTGAGGACATTGACCACCGCTCCAAGCGACTCCTTCGTGCCAACCCCTACCAATGCGCGGGCAGCGGAAATACGGGCGGCCTCCGGTGACTTCGTATCCTTCAGCTTGCCGTCGAGCGAGGCGACGGCGGCCTTCGTCCGTTCCGCAAGGGCACCTTTCTGATCCCAGTTCGTAACGAGCGGCAGCACCATGGGCAGCGTGGTGCTGTCATCCATCAGCTTGCCGAGCGCGGTTGACAGATCCTTGGAAACCTCGGGCTTGATATCCTGGCGGCTGGCGAGGGCATTGAGAATCGCGGCTTTCAGGCCCGCCGGGGCTTTCGGGGCTGCCGCGACGCCCAGCACGAGATCACGCGCACCGACAGCCGGGTTTTCCCGGAGGGCTTCCGGCAGCAGGTTCGCCACGAAGGATTCCAACGAAGCGGAAGCCGCTCCTGATGCGAGCACCTCGTTGAGATAGTCCACCGCATGGGTGGAGGCCGCCGCGATGAGTGCGGAGCGGGTCCAGTCGTCCTTTGCCTCGCTGTAGGCTTTCAGAACCTGGCGGCGTTGTTGGGGTGTGGTGGATGAAGCGAACTTTTCGTAAGTCCTGTTGGGGCCGGAACCGACAGGCTCCGCGTTCTTTACCAGATTCCCCTCACGGAGGAGGCGCATGGCGGTCAGGCGGGTCTGGGAGTTCGGGCTGGCGGACGCCTTGATGATGTCAGCGGCCTTGTTGCGGTCGATGACCGGGACTTCCAGCTTCTTCGCCTTCTTGTGCTGGATCTTCCAGATGCGGCCGAAGTAGTGGTCGCGGTCCGGGCGGACGGCGGCATTGGCCGGTCCGTGGAGCGGGCCGCGGGTGTCGTTGTGGATGACCGCCTGGTTGTAGAAATCCACCAGATAGAGCGCGCCATCCGGACCGACGCGGTTCTCGATCGGGCGGAACCAGAGGTCACTGCTGCGGATGAACTCGGTTTCCTCCCTGCCCTTCTCCCGCTCCGCGGTGTAGGTCACTCCATCCGGCTTGACGAAATAATGGCTCACCAGGTTCACGGTCGGCTCTCCGGTGAAGTAGCTGTAGTTCCACTTGTCCGGCCAGGCCCCGCCTTCATAGACGGCGCAACCGGCGGCGGCGGTGTAGGAACCGACGAGGTCGATCTGCACGTAGGCGAGTTGCTCCCACTTCATCAGCGGGAAAAGCTTCTGGCGGACGACCATTCCGTGCCAACTGTCGGTGCCGGGGATCTTGCCCTTCGCCAGCACGGCCTCGGGCAGGACGGTGTGGAGGAAGACGATGCCGCTGGTCGGCTGGGTCCAGAAGCACTGGCCGTCGGTGGTCATGCAGAGGCCCCATGAGTTGCCGCCCTTGCTGGAATACATCTCGATCTCCGAGCCGTCCGGCTTGAACCGGACCACGCCGGAGCCGATCTTCACGGGAGGCTTCCCCTTCCCGCCTTCACCGAGCGCGGTCACATCCCCGGCACTGTAGCCGTGGGTTCCGTAAATCCAGCCGTCCAGCCCCCAGCGGAGGTTGTTCAGCACCGCGTGCGTGTCAAAGATGCCCAGACCGGTGTAGAGTTTCGTGCGCTTGTCGGCGACCTCGTCGCCATCGGTGTCTTCGAGGAACCAGATGTCCGGAGCGGAGGAAACGATGACCCCGTTCTTGTGGAGGACGAAGCTCGTGGCGAGTTCCAGTTTGTCCGCGAAGACATGCTTCTTGTCCATCACGCCATCGCCGTCCGTGTCGGTCAGGATGCTGATGCGGTCCTCCGGCTCGCGGTCATACTTTCCGGGGGCGACGGATCCGCTTTCCTTCCACTCGTCCGTGTTCGCCTTCCGCAGGCCGTTGGGATACTCCGGCGTCTCCACCACCCACATGCGGCCTTTCTCATCCCAATCGACGTTCATCACCTTGTTGATGAGCGGCTCCGCAGCTACGAGGGAGATGTCGAACTCCGGATGCACCTCGATCTTCGCGGCGGACTTTTCCGGGCGGGTGGGGCCGCCTTCCGGATAGCGGATGGCATCGCCCAGTTCCTCCGGGCGGCACAGTTCGTCGGCGTTCTCCCGCTTGCCCGCCCACGCGATGCCGCGGAGCAGGAGCGTGCGGATGGAGGTGTGGGAAAAGTTCTCATAAAGATGGCCGGGAACAAATGCGAGCGCGCGGCGGTTGCCGGTCTCATAGGTCCACATCTGCGGCTGGATGTCGTAGATGTTGACGCGCTTGTCGTCGCCGGGGTGGCTGGCGTCCTTCGGCTTCGGGGTGAATGCTCCGGCGAGCACCTTCACCTCCGGCAGGACTTCCATGTCGTAGTAGATCTCATCATCGAGATCGAAGTTGGACATGCCGGTGGTGATGGGATTCTCCCGGTCGGTGAAGTAGAGGGACATGTGGCCTTCCAGCCATTTCGTCTTTCCGAAACGCCAGGAGCCGCCGATGACGGTCTTGTACCAATCCGGATCCCGGGAAACCGTGCCACCATGCACGGCGACCACGCCGCCGCCGCGCTTCAGGAACTCCTCGAAGTTCGCACGGTCCTCGCCGGTGATGTTGCCGCCTTCCTCCGCGTGGATCACGACCACG
The DNA here is from genome assembly GCA_019634595.1 of Akkermansiaceae bacterium. Lineage (NCBI taxonomy): Bacteria > Pseudomonadati > Verrucomicrobiota > Verrucomicrobiia > Verrucomicrobiales > Akkermansiaceae > Akkermansiaceae bacterium. The sequence continues at coordinate 864,420 of JAHCBC010000001.1, read as the reverse complement.
TCGGTTTCCGCGAGTTGGGCCTTCGTCGGAAAGGCGTCGCCCCCGGTGGCTTTCGCGCCGCGTTCGTTGAGCAGCTTCGTCCAGTCCTTGAGGAAAGCGGGATGGTCGTGCGCTCCGGGACCGTGGGTCTTCTCTCCGGACCGGATGAAGACCCGGAGGGGTTCCGCAGCGTGGCCCGCCGCCGCCAACAGTCCGGCGACGAGGGTTCCGATGATGAATTTTTTCATGAATGTATGGGTTGGGAAAGTAAGGGGATGCTCCAATCCCCATGGTGGATTGAGAAAAGATTAAGATAGGAGGACAGGAGTGTCCTCCCTCCTTACTTTCATCAGTTCGAGCAGTTTTTCCGCGCAAGCTCTGGCGAAAGCGGGATCGTTGATCTCCAGATCCTTTTCGATGACCTCGGCGTTGACGTTGGATTTGATGCCATCAAACAGGGCGGCGTCCGCGGCGGGATCATGGAAAGGCTGGCCCTCCGCGCTGATGACGCTGATGGCCTTGCGCGGGATCAGCACGGCGGATGGCGCGGTGAAAGCGTTCACCTTTCCTGCGATGATCCGCCCCAGCTCCGAGCACTCCGCCGGGGTGGTGCGCATGAGGGTCACCTGAGGATTGTGGATGTAAAAGGTGCGGTCGGCGAATTTCTCCGGGACGGATGCCTTTTCACCGAAGTTCACCATGTCGAGGCAGCCCGGAGCCACCACGCACGGCACGCCCGCCTTCGCGGTGGCATCCATGCGCTCCGGTCCGGCGTTCAGCACGCCGCCGACGAGTTCGTCCGCCCACTCCGTGGTGGTGAGGTCCAGCACACCCGCGACCATGCCGCTCTCGATGAGGGCCTCCATGGATCGCCCGCCGGCACCGGTGGCGGCGAACACCAGCACCTCGTAGCCGGCTTCCTCGATGATGCGCTTCGCCTCCGTCACACAGGCGGTCGTGTTGCCGAACATGCTGGCGACCACCAAGGGCTTCGCGTCGCCCTCGTCCACGGCGGCTTCCACCATTCCGCAGATGGCCCCCGCAGCGCGGGAAAAGATCACGCGGGAAAGACGATTCAGGCCCGCCACATCCGCGATGCTGGGCATCATGACGATGTCCTTCGTCCCCAGGTAGGGCGCGACATTTCCGGCAGCCAGGGTGGAGACCATCAGCTTCGGAAAGCCGATGGGCAGAGCCCGCATCGCCGCCGTGGAGATCGCGGTGCCTCCTCCGCCCCCCAGCGAAATGACACCTTCAATGCGTTTCTCCACGGCGAGCTTTGCGAGCAAAATTCCCGCGGCCCCGGCCATCGCCGAGACACACTCGCCGCGGTCCTTGCGGGCCATCAGCCCGTCCAGGTCCAGTCCGGCGGCGGCGGCCACTTCGGTCCTCGTCACATCGGGCCGGACGGAGGGATCCGCCCCCGTGCCGACATCGATGAGGAGCGGTGAGTGCCCGTGTGCACGGATCAGATCCGCCACGTAGGCGTGCTCCTCCCCCTTTGAATCCAGCGTTCCGAGAACCGCGATGATAGCCATGTTGACGACAGATTACTTCTTGCGCTCCAGCGGGATCTTCTTGAACTCGCGGGTCAGGTTGGTGAGCGACTCCTCCACGCCCATCCGCTCGAGGCTGGATGCACCGACGAAGCCGACGCAATCCGTCGCCTGGATCACGCGGTCCGCGTCTTCCGGGGTGTTGATCGGGCCGCCGTGGCAGAGGTAGAAAATGTCGTCGCGGACGGACTTCGCGGCATCGATGATGGCCTGCGTGCGGCGGATGGTGTCATCCCAGCCCACCACGGCGTTCGTCACGCCGATGGAACCACCGACGGTGGTGCCGACGTGGGCGATGATGGCGTCCGCTCCGGCTTTCGCCATTTCCGCGGCTTCCTCCGGGGAACCGACGTAGACGATGGAGAAGAGGTCCATCTTCCGGCCCAGGGCGACCATTTCATACTCCTTCTGCACGCTCATGCCGGTCTCTTCCAGCACTCCGCGGAAGTGACCGTCAACGATGGTGTGGGTCGGGAAATTGTTCACGCCGGAGAAGCCCATGTCCTTCACCTTGCCCAGCCAGTGCCACATGCGGCGGCGCGGGTCGGTGGCGTGGACGCCGCAGATTACGGGCACCTCGTTGACGACAGGGAGCACCTCGTACTCACCGATCTCCATGGCGATGGCATTCGCGTCGCCGTAGGCCATCATGCCCGCGGTGGAGCCGTGGCCCATCATGCGGAAGCGGCCGGAGTTGTAGATGATGATGAGGTCAGCGCCGCCTTTTTCGATGAATTTGGCGCTGATGCCCGTTCCAGCGCCGGCGGCGATGATCGCCTGGCCTTTCGAGAGCGTGTCGTTGAGGCGCTCGATGACTTCCGAGCGGGTGTAGGGGTTTCCGGTTCCGGTCCAAGGATTTGGCATGACAGCTATCCTTACGCATCAGAATCGGGGACGCCTAGCACGATTCCCGCACCTGAGGATATTCGATATCCACATTGAAATTTTCCGCCGTTTCCACGTATTCTTCCGCGAATGTCCGCCGAACCCCTGACCGACCGCCACATTTCCGGAGCGGAAACGCGTCAGACCATCGTGCTGGCGAACGCGGACGACCCCCGGAAATGGCTCCGCGACGGGCCGGTGTGCGCCCTGCTGAAGCAGCACCACATCGGCCATACCGGCATCATGCGGGCGGCACCGCCATATGAGGTGGTCCGCACGCAGCAGTCCGGCACGTTCATGCTGGCCTGCTTTGAGGGGGAAGGCGTGGTGCTGGTGGACGGCGCCTGGAAGCGGATCAGGAAGGGCCAGGCCTGCCTGCTGCCGCCCTTTGTGATGAACGCGCTCAAATGCGTGCCCGGAAAGGCGTGGAAATTCGCCTGGGTGCGGTATGACGAATCCCGGGAGTCCACCCCCATCGTCTCCGCGCTCTCCCCGGTCGCGGGAAATTTCGATCCCCTGCCCCTGAAGTTCGCCATCGAGGGCCTGCACGCAGAGGCGTCCGGAGCGGGCACTTCCGCCGCCCTCCACCACTGGACGGAACTCATCCACCACTACGTCCTCCGTTTCGCCCAGCCGAAGCACCCGGACGACCGGCTGTGGCGGCTGTGGCAACAGGTGGAGGCGGACCTTTCAAGGCCATGGACCCTCACCGACCTCGCGGGTATCGCCCATGTCAGCGAGGAACACCTGCGGAGGCTGTGCCGAAAGGAGCTGGGCCGCTCCCCCATGCAGCACGTCACCTTCCTCCGCCTCCAGAAAGCCCGCCACCTGCTGGCAACCACCCAGGAAAAGGTGGAATCCGTCGCCACCGAGGTGGGCTTCAAGAGCACCTTCAGCTTCTCGAATACGTTCAAGAGCTGGATCGGGGTGCGGCCTTCGGATTTCCGGAGGACGAATTGACTGTTCCGGCCCACGATCAGATGCGGATGAAATGGGAAGTGATGAACCCAAAACTGATATCAACCGGCCAGGAAATATGGTTGAAGATGGGTCGAGATCTTCTTTATAAGGATCGGAATGAAAGAAGATCATGCCGTGATGGTGGCGCAACCCGTCAATTTTTTGATCATGCTGGTGCTATTCGCGCTCGCGGCCCATGCGATCCTCAAGAGGGGAAAGGGTTGGGAGGTTCCCGTGTGGCTTCTCCTGTCATTTTTTATCCCCTTTGTTTTCCCTGTCATCGCGTTGATCCATTTCCGCAAATCGAAGTTTGATGGTCCGCGCACGGTAAAATGATATTCCGGCTGAATTGGTTGTCAGGTGATGTCTCCTCCGCTTCGAATTTCAATCACGCTCCAAGGCTCGGAAGAGAGATTCCCGCCATCTGAAATTTTTCCGACCGATGAGTTCCAGCCCGATAACAGTTGATTCAACGCACGCTCCGCTTGGAAAGGGCGGCGAAGAGCCTAACCACGTTCGCACCCTCACCGGCAGCTATTACAGGATCCTTGGCTGGATTGACCTGGCATGCTCCGCCATCGCTCTCGGGATCTACTTCTGGACAGGATACATTGCCATCACCTTCTTTTTCGTCATCTGCTTCTGGTTGGGATCATGCCTGAAGCGAGGAATTCCCGCGGCCCGAAAATGGGCCATAACCATCCCCATCATTGCCGGAACCATGTTTGCCATCGCACTCATCTTTCCAGGATTGAAGCTGAGGCTCGCGCCATGGGGAATTGATCATACCCATCCGGCGTTCCTTCCACTCGCAGTCGTCGATTTCGTGGTTCTGGCGATCCCGGGATTGCTTCTTTTGGGCCATCGCGGCCGTCTGGCGTTCACGGAAAAGAAAGATAACGATCTATTTCAACATCCTTCGAAGGATAAATCAATTCTTCGCCCATCATGACTCCGGATGCAATGAAGGCGTTGCGCGACGGCCATGAGCGATTCTTCGCTGAGCCTCCGGACTATGAAATCGCCCGCAGCTTATTTATTCAGGTTACCCAAATGTGCCCGAAATGGACCGAAGGTTACCACTGGTTGGCGGCTTCCGCCGAAGCTCTTGGGCAAATTGGCGAGGCTGAGGCGGCCTACAAATCGGCAGCCGAATACGATCCGGAAGACCCTCGACCTGTGATCGCACTCGGACGCCTGCTGCTCGAAGCAGGGAGATTCGACGAGGCTGTCTGCGAGCTGGAGCGTGGGGTGAAACTCAAGCACCATTACGGCGAGGCTGATGCCCGGCTTTTTCTTGCAGAAGCATATGAGGCCACGGGGGCCTTACCCAATGCGCGGACGGAATGGCATAGGATCACACAGATGGAGGCATTCTATCCATCGTATGACGAGCCGATGAAGGAAGCCAAAAGAAAGCTCATCGAAACCAACCCATAATCGAAGAAGCAGACTTCCCTCCCGGCCTGTAAAGATCACCATCGCCAAACCGACGGAAATCGGATAATCTGGAAGCTAACCCCTTTCGCCGATGACGATCACCGACAGCTCGACGCTTTCCGCCCTGATCAAGGCTTACCGGGAAGCGGTGATTTTCCAGGAAGCCGTCCCCACCGCCTTCAAGGTGGCGAAGATGTTTTCCCGGATGCGTTGGTCGAATGGCGGGTTGGTTCTGTTAGGGGTATCCCAGAAAGGCGACGTCCTCGGTGTCGATCCGTCGGATCTCGGGGAGATCTATGAGCGGTTCGGAGTGCTCTGCACGGAGCTGACCGACACCCGGGTGGAGATGGGGACGCTGGCCATGGGCGGAAAACTGGTGGTTTTCCTCGTCTTCAACGACATTCCCCGCCACACGAACCCGCTGATCGGCTACTCGCGGGGGATTTCCCGCGTGATGCACTTCTGAGCCGTTGGCCGGGGCATCCGGGAGGCATGAAAATTCCTCCACAAAATGTCCGCCGGGCATCGCTGTCCGAATGTCAGGGTCCCGCGCTTTGCCTGTTGCACTGAAGCAATGGCGTGCCAGACTCACGACCGTAAATCGATGACTACAGAACTCTTGCAGGAGAAAATCGCGGAATCCAGCGGATGGATCCAGGCCGTGAAGAACGAAATGGCGCAGATCCTGGTGGGCCAGGAACGGCTGGTGGACCGCCTCCTCATCGGGCTGCTCTGCAACGGCCACATCCTGCTGGAAGGCGTTCCCGGTCTGGCGAAAACGCTGGCTGTGAAGGCGCTTTCCGGCTCGCTACACGCCAGTTTCGCCCGGTTCCAGTTCACGCCCGATCTCCTGCCCGCCGACCTTGTCGGCACGATGGTCTATCACCCGCACGATGCGAAATTCGAGCCGAAGCTGGGACCGATCTTCAACAACCTGATCCTGGCGGACGAAATCAACCGTGCCCCGGCGAAGGTCCAGTCCGCCCTGCTGGAAGCCATGCAGGAGCGCCAGGTGACCCTGGGTGAGCGGTCGTACCTGCTGCCGGAGCCTTTCCTCGTGCTGGCCACCCAGAATCCCATCGACCAGGAGGGCACCTACCAGCTTCCGGAGGCCCAGCTCGACCGTTTCCTGCTGAAGGTGACCGTGGGCTACCCGACCAAGGACGAGGAACTGACGATCCTCAACCGGATGGCGACCTCCGCACCATCCTACAAGACAAAGACCGTCGCCACGCCGGAGCAGGTCGCCCACTCCCGCGCGCTGGTCAACGAGATCTACATCGATGCCGCGGTCCAGACCTACATCGTGGAGATCATCAACGCGACCCGCTTCCCGGCGACGGTGGATGCTCCTTTGAAGAACCTCATCCGCGCCGGTGCCTCCCCGCGGGGCACCATCAACCTCGCGCTGACCGCCCGGGCCCGTGCGTTCATGCAGGGCCGTGCGTTCGTCACCCCGCAGGACGTGAAGGACATGGCGCTGGACGTCCTCCGCCACCGGATCCTCCTCACCTATGAGGCGGAGGCCGAGGAAATGACCACCGACACCATCATCAACCGCCTGCTGGCGAAGGTCGCGGTGCCCTGAGAAAGCACCAAATCCCAAATCATAAATTCAAAACATCAGACCTTCATCACGCCGATCTTTGTTTTGAATTTCGTGCTTAGGATTTAAGATTTCCCACCCATGCTGACCGACGAACAGATCGAGGAAATGATGGCGCGCGTGCGCAAGCTGGAGCTGAAGGCCCGGCGGTTGGTACGCGAGTCATTTTCCGGTGAGTATCTGTCCTCCTTCAAGGGCCAGGGCCTGGATTTCGATGATTTCCGGGAGTACCAGCATGGCGATGAGGTGCGCTTCATCGACTGGAACGTGACCGCCCGGATGAACCAGCCGTTCGTCCGGAAATTCCGCGAGGAGCGGGAGCTTTCCGTGGTGATCGCGGTGGATGTCTCCGGCTCGTCGGACTATGGCAGCCAGAACCTGAGCAAGCGCGAGGTGGCCGCCGAGGCCGCCGCGGTGCTGGGGTTCAGCGCGCTGGGGAACGGCGACAAGGTGGGGCTGCTGGTCTTCGCGGACGAGCCGCTGCTTTTCATCCCGCCAGCCAAAGGCTCCCGCCATCTGCTGCGGATGATCCGGGAGATCCTCACGACGAAGCCGCCGGTCCAGGGGACCTCCATCTCCGCCGCCTGTGACTTCCTCGTCCGTACGCTGCGCCGACGCTCTGTCGTGTTCATGATTTCCGACTTCTACTCCGATCCGCTCGACAAGCCGCTGGGCAAGCTGGCCCACAAGCACGAGGCCATCGCCCTGCGTCTGTCAGATCCCCTGGAGGCGAAGCTGCCGAAGGTCGGGAAAGTCATCATGCGGGACCCTGAAACGGGCTTCGAGACGCTGGTGAACACGTCCAACCCGAACCTCCGCAAGAGCTACGAGCGGCTGATGCTCCGCCAGCATGAGGGCGTGTCCTCCGTGTTGAAGAAGCACGGCATCGACTCCGCCGAACTCGGCACCGACCAGGATGCCCTGAAGACCCTCCACCAACTTTTCAAACGCCGGAGCCGCAAGCGCGTCCGTTGATGCCGATGGAAGAACAAGCTCCCAATCTCCAGCTTCAGGAACCGGTGTTGCCCGAGTCGCTCGTCCCGGCGATGGACTACACCTGGCTGTGGATCGCCGTCGCGGTGTTCGTCGTGGTGACACTGCTCATCATCCTGATCGGAAAGCGGAAGCGGACCAGCAAAGTCGATCCCCTCGCCCTGCGCCGTGCGGCGTACAACACGGCGGTGAAGTCCTTTGACGGCACCACCGCGGACGACGCGCGGGATGCGGCGGTGAAGTCCTCCCTGATCCTGCGGCGTTTCCTGGCGGATGCGGTGGGCGATCCCGCGCTTTTCGAGACGCACGAGGAATTCATCACCCGCCGCGATTCGCTGGAAAAACTCACCCCGCCCGCCCGGGAGTCCGCCACCGCCGCCTTCGCCAAACTTGCGCGAGTGAAATACGCGCCCGAAGTTCCCTCCGATGATCCCGCCGTGATCCTTGCGGAAGGCCGGCTGCTTCTCGACACCCTCAACGGAGGGTTCCTGCCATGAGTTCATTCCTCACCCATTTCCGTTTCGCCCAGCCGGGATGGCTCCTCCTGCTCATCCCGGCGGTGCTGCTCATCATCCTGCGGCGGGGCCGCGGCTCGGAAGCGGTGGTGACTTTCCCGAACCTCGGGGTGCTGGTGAGCCTTGGCAAACAGACCCGCCATCTGGCGTGGAACGTCGGGTTTCCGCTCGCCCTCATTTCGCTGTTCTTCGCCATCTTCGCCATGGCCCGCCCGGTATGGCGCAACGAATACCAGAACCGGACCGCCAGCGGCATCGACATCATGATCGCCTTCGACGTGTCCCTCTCGATGGACATCGACGACTTCGTGGACCGTGGCAGCCGGGTGAAACGGATCGATGTGGCGAAGGAAGTGGTGGATAATTTCATCAGCCGCCGGACGGATGACCGGGTGGGGTTGGTCGCCTTCGCCGGACGCCCGGTTTCGGTGAGTCCCATCACCCTCGACCACCAATGGCTGAGGCAGGGGCTGAACCGTCTGGAGCTGAATACGGACCGGGTGAACGGAACCGTGAAGGACCAGGGCACCGCCATTGGCTCCGCGCTCGCGGCCTCCGCGACCCGCCTCGACAACCGGGAGGCCAAGAGCAAGATCATCGTCCTCATCACGGACGGGGCCAGCAACTCCGGAAAAATCTCCCCCGTCGAGGCGGCGGAGCATTCGAAAACCCTGGGCATCAAGATTTACACCGTGGCCATCGGCACGAAGGAAGGCCGGGTTTCCGGCAACATCCAGCGGTTCCCGCGCCAAGAGTTCGATCTCCCGACCTTGAAAAAAATCGCGGACCTCACCGGCGGCGAGCACTACTGGGCGGAGAACACCGCCGCGCTCCGGAACACCTTCCAGACCATCGACAGCCTCGAAAAGACCGAGACCAAAACCGTGACGGTGATCGAAGACGATGAACTTTTCGCCTGGTTCGCGGGCATTTCCCTGTTGGCCGCCCTGGCCGCCGCCGGAGTGGCGGTGCTGAACCCATCCCCGACATCCTGACATGACGCTCGCCCATCCAGGTTGGTTCTTCCTGCTGTTGCTGCTGCCCATCATGGCCGTGGTTGCGGTGGCCATCGCTCTCCGCGGCAGGAGCCGCTGGGACCGGTTCGCCGCGCCCAGGCTCCGCGGCGCCCTCATCCGCCGGAGCGGCATGTTCCCCCGCTGGCTTTCGCTGTTCTTCCTGCTGGCCGGTTGCGCCGCGCTGATCGGGACACTCGCCCGGCCCCAGGGAGACGTCGGCACCAAGATCGAGAAAACGAGGGGCCGCAACATCCTCATCGCGCTCGACCTTTCACGCAGCATGCGGGTGGATGATGTCAGCCCGGACCGTCTGGGGCAGGCGAAGATCGTCATTTACGAATTGCTCGAGAAGCTGCCGAACGACCGCATCGGGCTCATCGGTTTCGCCGGCACGGCGCATGAATACGCGCCTCTCACCGTCGATCACAAGGCGGTCGCGGAGACCGTCGGCCAGATCGATGAAACATGGGCGCCCGTCGGAGGCTCCGACCTCACCGCCGCGCTCAAGCTTTCCATCCAGATCCTCAAAAAAACCGGCCAGAAGAACAACGCGCTGGTGATCCTGAGTGATGGCGAGGAGAATGAGAATGAGGCGCAACTCAATGCCATGATCCAGGAGGCGGAAAGCTCGGGAGTCTATATCCACACCATCGGTGTCGGAACGCCACAGGGCGGCTACGTGCCGAATCCCGACTCCCGGATGGGCCAGGTGGAGGAGAACGGCCGCCCGGTGGTCAGCAAGCTCCAACCGGACGTGATGAGGAAACTGGCTGAGGAAACGGGCGGAAAATTCGTCATCGCCAACGGCGGCACGAACATCCCCGCGATGGTGGAGGCCGCCACCCGCGACCTCGACTCCTTTGAGATGAAAGGCCGGGAACGCCGGATCCTGGTCGAGTTCTTCCAATGGCTGCTCCTGCCCGCCATCCTGTTCCTGATGATCTCCATCATCTCCGGCACCCGCTGGCGTGGGCTGAGGACCGCATTGGTCCTGATGGGCGCGTTTTTCATCGTGCAGCCGGAGGCCCGGGCGAGTGAAGCGACGGAGGCGAAGAAAGCACTGGAGGAAAGGGAGTATCAAAAGGCAAAGGACGGCTACCACCGTCTGGCGGATGATTCGAAGCTGGAAGGGACGAAGGCCCGCTACCGGATCGGCGAAGGGGTGGCCGCCTACCGCAACGGCGACTACCGCGAGGCCCGGAGTGCCTTCAGCGGGGCCATGATGACGGACGATCCGAAGGTCGCATCAAGCGCGCACTTCGGCATGGCCAACACGCTTTTCCAACTGGGCTGGCAGGGTCTGGCGGATGAGTCCTACCCGGCGGAGCCGGAGGATGTGCCTGATCTCGACCGCTTTGAAACGCTGGTCAAGGAACGTCTTGCGAAGATGAAGCAATCCGACGAGGAGAGCGCCGGGCGCTCCGAGGACTTCATCCGCATGAACTCCCTGATGATGAACTGGACAGACGCAGTGCGGCACTATGACTCCGCCACCCGGCTGGATGCCACGAACAAAGGCGCGGTGCAGAACCGCGACACGACCATGATCTACCTCCGCAAGCTCCAGGAGCTGCTGGACGAGGAAAAGAAAGATGCCGACAAATCCATGCCCCAGCAGGGCCAGGGTCAAGGCCAGCGGCAGCCCGGACAAGGAGAAGGCGGCGAGGGTGAGGAAGGCCAGGGCGGCAAGGGCGACCAGGACAGACCTGGAGGCGAGGGTGATGAGAAGGACGACCGCAACGGTGACGGTGGCGACGAGAAAAAGGAGGAATCCAAGAGCAAGGGTGCCGGAGATCCCAACGAGTCCCCCGAAGACAAGGCCCGCCGCCTTCTTTCCGAGAATGCGGATCTGGAGAAGGGACCATTGTCGCAGGGGCGCGTCGATCAACGTCCGCCGAAGAAGGATTGGTGATATGAGAAAGACACAAAAATTTTCCGGACTGTTCCGGGTGCTGGCATGGATCGGACTGCTCTGCGCGTCCGTCGCGTCCGCACAGACCTCCGCCAACCTGTCGAGCCGGTTCCTGGCACGCGGGGAGTATGCCCGGCTGGAAATCACCTCCGTTGGCCGCGAACCGGACTTTTCCCCCACCCCTCCCGCCGCCCCGAACGTGAGGGTGGAAAGCGGGCGCATGGGCATGGTGAGCCGCACCACCAACAACCAGGATCTCGAGTTTTCCTACGAATTCGTCGTTTCCAGTGACGTCGTGGGCCGCCATGTGATCCCGCCGGTGACGCTCGTCATCGCCGGGAACCGGGTGCAGTCCCCGCCGGTTGAGTTCTGGGTGTTCGATCCGGAGAAGCTGCAGCTTTCCGAGGTGGATGCCGGTGAAGGCCGGAAGATCCGCTACTATGCCGGCTTCCATACCGCGAAACCTTCCGCCTACGAAGGGGAGACGATGCCCGCGGAAATCAAGATCTACGTTCCCGTCATGTTCGCCCGCGAGGTGCTCGACTGGGGCGTGCCGGAGTTCGAGCGGGACGGGGTGACATCATGGCGTTTCGAACCGAACGACCGCCGTGACATCCTGCAGGCATACATCGGCGGACAACCCTACGCGGCGCTGGCCTATCCCAGCAATCTGGCGCCATCACGGGCTGGGAAGGTGGGCATCGGTCCCGCCACGCTGCGCCTCACCTCCAGGGTCATCATCAATGAGGGCTTCCTCCGGCAGGGCCAGCAGGAGACTTTCCTCCAGATCCCCAAGCTGGAGTTCGACTCCATCCCGCTGCCTCCGGGCGCACCGGAGGGATTTGAAAATGCCATCGGCCAGTTCACCATCGCGTCCGGCACGGTGAAGACCGAACTGACCGAAGGCGAGTCCCTCGCCATCAACCTGCAGGTCCGGGGCCGGGGCAATCTCGATGCACTCAAGGCTCCGAAGCTGGCCGACACCAAAGGCTGGAAAATCTATGACCCGATTTCGATCCCCCGCGGTGACGAACGCCGCATGATCTCCGGCACCGCCACCTTCCACCAGGGTCTCCTGCCAATGGAGATGAAGTCGATGATCCCTCCCTTCCAGCTCGTCTATTTCGATCCGGAGGACGCCATCTACAAGACCACCTCCAGCGAACCGATCCCCATCATCATGCTGCCATCCACCAAGGCCCCCGGAGCCGCAACCGGGCCGCCGCCCGCGCTGGCGATGCCCATCGAGCGCATGAACGACATCCTTGCCCTTGTGACGCCCAGGCAGCTCACCATTCCAGCAACCCCTGTCCTGCCGTCCTGGACCGCCCATGCCATCGGCGGGCTGGCCGCCCTGCTGCTGATCCTGAAAGCGGCGTGGATGAGGATCGCCCCGAAACTCCACAAGGATCCCGTCCAGGAACGCCGGGAACGGGAGCTTTCCAACCTTTCGAAGATCCCCGCGAAAGATGACATCGCGCTGCTGAAGGCGGCGGGTGCCTACATCGAACATTGGCACGGCCAGGACACGGATCCGGCGCTGCTGGAGATCCTGGCGGAGCGCGACCGTGTCTGCTTCCGCGCGGACAGGCCCGCCGGAGACATCGCCCCCAAAGGCCGCCGGGACGAGATCCTGCGGACGCTGCGCAAGGCATCTGCAACCCTCGCCCTGCTCCTATTGGCGGTTTGCTTTACCGGCCAGATCCGCGCCCAAGACATCGCCGCGGATGCGGCCAAGGCCTTTGAGGACTCGAAGTATGAGGACGCCATCAAGCTGTGGCAGAGTGCGGGCGACTACCGGCAGCTTTCCCCGGACACGCTTTATAACATCGGGAACGCCAGCTACCGCATGGGTTCGCCCGGTCACGCCGCGCTCTACTACCGCCGCGCCCTGCTGAAAGATCCCTCCCACGCGGAAGCCCGGCAGAACCTCCGCTTCATCGAGAGGAAGCATGGTTCCATCTCCGTGCAGTACTCGAACTACCAGTATGCCCTGGCGAAGCTTCCGATCAATGGATGGAAGAACATCCTGTGGGGCGGTGCCTGGCTGACAGTGGCCTCCTTCCTCATCTTCCCGGCAACCCGGCCGACGGCCCGTGTGCGGGTGGCAGCCGCGATCTGCCTCGTGATCGGCCCGCTTGTCGCATCCCTGGGCGCGTTGGGATGGCGCTACTATCCGAATGATTCCATCTTCGCTCCGGTGGAGCGGCAGGCCGTGTTCGTCGTGCCGAAGGCGGTCCTCTACGCGGATGCGGCACGCACCGCACCGGAGATCATCGACGCGCCGGAAGGCTCACTCTGTGAAATCATCCGCATTTCCGGAAAATGGGCCTACGTTTCCTTCGCCACCAAGACCCGCGGCTGGGTGCCGGTTTCCTCCATTGAGAAGATCATTCCCGACAAGGCCCCCGGTGTGCCGAAGATCAACCGCAGCGGCTCCGACGACAGCAACGCGTGATGGTGAGGAGGGGTAGCGAACCTCGTGAGAGGTTCGGCGGAGTATGCGTCCATCATGGACCAAGCTCCGGTTCCCGAAGGACTTCCACTAGGTGACGTTTCGGCTACAGCAGTTCCATCTGCTCCTCATCTTTCGGATCCTCGAACCGGACACCCGCACCCAGCAACCTGACCGGGCGGTTGTTCCCCCGCCGCCACGCCTCGGCGGCGAGTTCCTCGAAAATGGATGGCTCCAGGACATGCCACGCGCGCTCCGCCGTGGTCTGTTCGAAGTCGGCGAACTTCAATTTCACCACCAGTGAGCGGATGGTCCGGTCCGTGTATTTCTCCGCCAGATCCCCGGCCAGTCCCTCCACCAGCCCCCGGAGATGAGGGATGAGCGCGGGCAGCGTTTCGATGTTCTCGGAAAAGGTGTTCTCGCTGCTGACGGACTTGCGGATCCGCTCCGTTTCCACCGGCCGATCATCGATCCCGCGGGCCAGATCCCACAGCTCCAGCCCCCACTTCCCGAACCGTTTCGCCAGCTCGATCTTGTCGATCTTCTGGAGGTCGGCGCAGGTCACCACGCCCAGCGACGCCAGCTTTCCCGCCATTTTCTTTCCCACGCCCCACAGCTTGCCCACGGGAAGGGCGGCCATGAACGCGTCGAACTCCTCCGGCCTGACCTCATGCTGTCCGTCCGGCTTGTTCCACTCGGAAGCGATCTTTGCGACCAGCTTGTTGCGGGCGATGCCGGCGGAGGCGGTGAGTCCCCTTTCCTCCCGGATCTGGGCGCGGATCTCCCGGGCGACCGCCGCGCCGCTGGTTTCCAGATGGGAAACATCAAGATAGGCTTCATCGAGCGACAGCGGCTCGATGACGTCGGTGAATCTCCCGAAAATCGCGCGGATGCGGCTGCTTTCCGCCCGGTAAAGGTCGAACCGGACGGGCACCAACGTCAGGTGCGGACATAGTTCCAGAGCCTTGAAGACGGGCATCGCCGAGCGGCAGCCATACTTCCGTGCCTCGTAGTTCGCGGTGGTGAGGACTCCCCTGCGGATGCTTCCGCCCACCGCGAGCGGTTTGCCTTTCAACGACGGATTCTCCCGCTCCTCGATGGCGGCATAGAAGCAATCCATGTCGATATGGATGATCTTCCGGTCGCGGCTCATGTCCGTCTGTCGCCGCTCAGCCGTCCGCGGTCAACCTCTTCGGCACCGCCTTCGCCTCGCAGACCTGCTGCCAGCCCGGAAAGTTCCACTTGTTCGGGAAGCCCCGGCATTGCTCCGGCTTCACTTCGTGGATCACGCAGCGGTTGTCCTCCAGCATGATGCACTCGTGGTTCTCCTTCTCGATGAGGGAAAGTCCCTGGCGGTTGGTCCGCAGCCGGGTGTAGCGGTCGATGAATTCAGACTCCGAAAGCCCCAGATGCACGGCGATGGGGCCGATCTCGTCGTCCTCCAGCCTCACATCCCCCGGCCACTTGCAGCACGCGGTGCAGCGCTGGCAGACATACGTGACATCCGGGTCCAGCACCACGTCCCTGTTGCCGGGACTTCCGTAGGATTCCCGCACGTTCACTGGAGCTGCTGGTGGTAGTAGTTCACCCGGCCGAGGAATGCCCGCCATTTGGCTCCCGGCTTGCCATTATCGAGGAGGAAGTGGGGGCAGTTCTTGTTCGGTGGGTTCTTGCCCTTCCGCGGCCAGTGGTAGTGGGGCACCACATTTTTCAGGGGAATGCCTTTTTGTTTCATCAGGGCTGCGGTCAGTTTCGCCGTGCGCTCGATGGTGGCGGAGCGGCTGCAGCCACGGTGCTCGCACATCTCGATCCCGATGGAATACCTGTTGCCCGGCCCTGCGAAGTCCGCATGCACGCCCTGCTCGCTGGTGGGCATGTGCTGGATGGCCACCCGGTCATCCACCGTGTAGTGCCAGATCAGGTAGCCAGGCCGCTGGTTCGTCCGCAGTGCGCCGCGCTTCAGCGCGACGGAGTGACGCTCCGCATCCGCAGTATAGTTCTGGGTGCTGTGGATGGTGATGTAGCGCGCGCTCATCGGCACGGTGATGCGGCGGCCGTAGCTGCCTTTCCTCACCATGTCCTGGCGCACGTTCGCGGAGCGCATCATCCCGAAAACCGAAGTCCCCCCGGAAACCGCCGCGGATGATCTCGATGATGAGGACGACGACGAGGAGGTCGATACCGGACGCGGACTGCTCCAGGAATCCCGTCCACCGGAAGGCGGGCCGATCTGCCGGCACTGGAAGCAGAAAAACAAAAGGGCGCCCAAAGGCAGGAACCATTTCAACCGTCGCACCCGGGAGATGTAGCACATAATCATGAAAATGGGAATGTAAAAAGGGATGAACTTAACTGCTTGTGAGGGCATCCGGCGTTCCTTCACACCGTGATCCCAGCGGGCCGGATCTTGACACCCCAAGGCGTTCCAAACATGCTGGCACCGCTTAATTTCCATCATCCTTTATGTCCGATCCCACCTCCCACTTTGTCGGCCTCGATATCGGCGGCACCACCGTGAAATCCATCATCGTCGATTCCCAGGGGGAACAGGTAGGACCATACGTGGAAGTACGGAGCCAGGTGAAGGACGGCTACGAATCCACCTTCGGCCAACTGGACAAGGCTCTCGACGAACTGGCGGCGAACGCAGGCATCCCCCGCGACAAGATCCGCGGCATCGGTCTGGACGTCCCCGCACCGAGCAGCGATGGCGTGATCTGGGGCCGCGCGAACCTCGGCGAGGACTGGGTGGGCACCGACATCCGCGGCAAACTTTCCGATCGCACGGGCATCCCCGTTTTCATGACCAACGACGGCAATGCCGCCGCACTGGGAGAATACGCGCTGCGCAACAAGCACCTCGGCAGCCTGCTGCTCGTCGCACCCGGCACCGGCCTGGGTGGTGGCTTCGTCCTTCCGGGTGGCCGCAGTTTCGAAGGCATGAACGGCCTCGCGCTCGAGGTGGGCCACATCAGCGTTCCTTTCCGCGAGGATGATGGCGAACTGCCGAAATGCTCCTGCGGCCTGAAGGGCTGCGCGGAGGCATGGGTCTCGCTCGTCGCGCTGCGCCGCCGTGTGGGCATTGAACTCGCCAAACCGGAGAACGCGGGCCACCCGCTCAACGAAGGGAATCCGCCGATCGAGGAGAAGGCATTCCGCCTGCGTGACTTCGCCGCCCAAGGGGACGCGCTGGCCATTTCCATCTTCAAGCAACAGGGCTTCATCCTCGGCTATGCCATCGCGGATCTTGTCCGGACCTTCGACCCCGGCCTCGTGGTGATCGGTGGTGGTCTGGCTGAGTCCTCTTTCCGTGACGACTACATGGACTGGATCAAGGAAGGCTTCAAGGACCGTGCCTGGCCGGTCTATTGCCACAGCCCGCTGGATCCTGAGAAGGAGACGACCCGTTTCGAATGGGCCATCGGTGGCGATGGCGCGGCCGCCATCGGCATGGCCTACACGGCGCGCGAACTCTTCCAATGATCGGTTCCTCGATCAGATTGGCCCTGTCCTTCGCCTTCCTCGCAAGCGGTCTGTCCGCCGCGGAGCCGTTGAAGATCCTTTGCATGGGTGACTCCATCACCCAGGGCGGCAACAAGCCGGAGGAATACACCTACCGGCTGCCCCTGCAACGGAAGCTGGCCGAAGCGGGCATCGCCTTCGACTTCATCGGCACGCGCACCAAAGGTCTCAATGCCTCGGCAACGTGGCCGGACACGGCGGAGGGCCGCCCGTTTGATGCGGACCATGAGGGCTACTATGGAGCGAAGACCGCCTTCGTGGTGACGAAGGTGAAGGCCGCGTTGCCACAGATCGGCACACCGGACGTGGTCCTGGTCCATCTCGGCACGAATGACCAGAAGACGACGGATCCGGCGGCGGAGATCATCGCGCCACTTGAGGATCTGGTCCGTGAACTGCGGGTGCGGAACCCGAAGGTGAAGGTGTTCGTTGGCCAGCTCGCATTCAACGGTGGCGCATCGGTGGAATTCCGCCCCCTCTTCGCAGGCATGGCGGAGCGTCTCTCCACGGCGGACTCACCGGTGGTGGCCATCGATCATTACAAAGGCTGGGTGGAGAATCCGGCCCTCCCGGGCACGGACACCTTCGACTGGGCGCATCCGAACCCCCAAGGCCAGGAAAAGATGGCCTCGAAGTGGTTCGCCGGGATGACCGCTGCGGGAGTGAAGTGAGGCAGCCAGAGAATAATTCCCCTTTCAGGATCTCTCAATTCCCACCACTCCGTTGGCGGACTCGTCCCATTCGATGAATTCCACCCCCTCAGGAATCAGATGATGACGGGTGCGCCGGTAATAGGATAACAGGCTTTCTCCATTCCCCTTTCTCCGATCATGGAGGACGAAAAAAATCTTCCGGTAGTCACGAGGGGCCAGGAGAAAGTAATACATGGCTTCGTTCCAAACGGCCATCTTGGCACTAGGCACCAAACCCGAAGCAGTCCAGCGGTGTGATTTACACTCAACAATGATCTTCGGGGACTCGGAACCGAGATCAAAGCGATGAATCCCCTTCAAATCAGACAACCCAATCCCAAGTGGAAACCTTGGAAGAAGGTCAATCCCTTGCAGGGCAAAGAATTTTCGGGCGAGATCTTCGAAATCGGCCCCCACATGTGAATTGCTGACGGAGCCTATCCTTTGATGAAGCAATCGTATCGCAGGAAAGGTAGGTTTTGCTTCGGATAAGGCAGGACCTTTCTGGCGAGACTTGATGAATGCGGAGGCCTCAAGAAAAACAGCCCGAGCCTCCTCCCGTTTGTATGGATAGACATTGAACGCTTGGGGGCTTGGATGCGGTGCCTCGAATATCCGCGCGTTGGTGACACATGAGATGATGTTCCGGGCAGATTGGGCGTTCTTACCAACCAGAACAATCCCTTCCAGATTCGGAAGTAGTGCCACAAGTTCACTCAGATAGGGAGTCGCCTGCTCAATATCCTCCGGAGTCACCTTTCTGATTTTCCTGCCGTTGCCCACATACCAAGGAACTATGTTCCAGAGAATCGTGTCGGCCCTCGGCAACAGAGAATCTTGAAGCAGACTGTTCATGTTTCTGGCCGTCTGGTCCGGATTATTCCGGGAAACAAACGAAGACCCAACAGCTCGAGGTCCAGGAGCTTCCAGAAGAAAAAGGAGTTTCGCACGAATTCCTCCATCGCAAGGATCGAAATCAGGGGTTTCGCGACCAATCCCGCGATCACTTCGCAGTCTTTCCAAATACTGGGTAAGCGGCTCCATATGAGGATGCGAAAGCATTCCTTTCCGCCGTTCCATTTCGACAGGGTCTTTTAGCGAGAACGATCGATCTTCAGGCTGCATGAATGAACCAAGGAAGGAATGAAAAATCCACTGGCTGTCAAGTGATGCCGCCTCTACCTACTCCCGTCATCGCGCTTTCCCTGACAAACCCCAAGGCTAGGAAAAGATGGCCGCGAAGTGGTTCGCCGCGATGACCGCCGCGGGAGTGAAGTAAGGCAGCGGTGCCAACCGGGCTTCGAAGGGGCGGACCCTCCCCCGCTTCCATCGTGCTCTGTTCCAATGATTCCGGGGGTATCCCTGCGGAATACTAAATAATGGTTAAATACCCCAAAATACCACATATGGTATTTTTATCTATAAAACAACACCACATATAGCGCAAATCATCCTCACTGATTGCCGTCACCGGATCCGCAGGTAAGCTCCCCGTTGCCCACTTCCCTCTCGGGCGTAACCTCTAACCTTTCCTGTCGGAATGTATTTAAAAACACTGGAGATCCACGGCTTCAAGTCGTTCGCGGACAAGACCGTGTTCGAATTCGCCCAAGGCGTGACCGGCATCGTCGGTCCGAACGGATGCGGCAAATCCAACGTCGTCGATGCCATCCGCTGGGTGCTCGGCGAGACCTCCGCCAAGGCCCTGCGCGGCGGCGAGATGGCGGACGTCATCTTCAACGGCACCGAGAAACGGAAGCCGCTGGGCATGGCGGAAGTCACGCTGACCATGGCGGACTGCGAGGAGTCGCTGAAGGTGGACTTCAACGAGGTATCCATCACCCGCCGGGTGTTCCGCGACGGCCGCTCCGAATACCGGATCAACAACACGCTGTGCCGCCTGAAGGACATCCATGACATGCTCATGGACACTGGCATCGGCCGCACCGCCTACTCGATCATGGCGCAGGGCCAGATCGACCAGATCCTTTCCTCCAAGCCGGAGGAACGCCGCGCGGTCTTCGAGGAAGCCGCCGGGATCACCAAGTTCAAGCGCGAGAAAAAGGAAGCGCTCCGCAAGCTGGAATACACGGAGGCCAACCTGCTGCGTGTCTCCGACGTGCTGGCGGAGCAGGAGCGCCGGATGAACTCCCTCCGCCGCCAAGTGGCGAAGGCCCGCCGCTATCAGGCGCTGGCTGCGGACACCCGCGTGCTGGACACCCATCTGGGTCATCGGAAATTCGTGGAGCTTTCCGCGGAACGCGCCGAGCTGGAAACCTCGATCCATGGCCTCGAAGTCCGCGACACCGAGCTGCAGATGCAGCTCCCCGCGAAAGAGCAGGCCGTTTCCGAAGCGCGTTCCGAAGCCCGCACGTTCGAGGGCGAACTCGCGGAACTCCGCCAGCGTCTCAACGAGCACCGCAACGCGCTGACCTCCGCATCCGGCCGGATGGCCTTCAACGAGGAGAGGAAAGCCGAGCTTGAGTCCCGCATCCGCCAGAACCACGAGGACATCGCCGCCACCCGCGAGAAGCTCGCGCAGCAGGAGTTCGACGTCATCGCCGCCAACGAGGCGCTCGACCAACTGAGCCGCCGCATCGCGGAGCAGGAGATCCTGCTTTCCGAACAGGAGCAGCGGACGCAAGGCACGCGTGACGAGCGCAACCGCATCGAGGCGACGCTCCGCGAGACCCGCGGCGAAGCGAACCGCACCCAGACGATCATCGCCTCCATGCAGGCGAAGATCGAGAGCGCGCTCGCCCAGCTTGAAGGGACGCGCGAACGCGCCCGCCAGCTTGCGGATGAGGAGCAGCGCCAGACCATCGCGATCGAGGAATCCCGCAGTGAGCAGACCCGCATCGCGGATGAGGTCCAGCAGACCGGCTCCATGCTTGCGGAGTTGGAGGAGACTTTCCAGGCAGCGGAACGCGGCTACCAGCACACCCGCGGGGACCTCGACGCCGCCCGCACCGCGGCCACCGAGTCGAACAAGATCCTCGCCCAGCGCGCGGCCCGTCTCCAGGCCGTCCGCCAGCTCGTCGAGAGCGGCGAGGGCTTTGAAAAAGGCACGCAGAACGTACTGAAAGGTCTCGGCCAGCCGGATGAGTTCAAGCCAGGCATCCACGGCGTCCTCGCCTCCTTCATCGAGGCGGACAACACCTGCGCCCGTGCCATCGAGGCCGCCCTCGGCAGCCACCTCCAGACGGTGCTGGTGCAAGACCAGAACGTGGCGGAAGCCATCATCCAGCGGCTCACGGAGAAGAGTCTCGGCATCGCCGCCATCCTCCCGGAAACCTTCATCGGCCACAGCAGCGGCACGCAGATGGAGGCACTGCCGGAAGGTGCCACCGCATGGGCGCTGGACCGGGTGAAGTCCGACCGCCGTGTCACCCCCATCATCGAGAAGCTGCTCGATAAAACACTCATCGTCCCGAACCTCAGCACCGCCCTGCGCCTGCGCCCGAATCATCCGGGCGTGACCATCATCACGCTCGCCGGAGTGATCCTCGGCGGCGAAGGCACGCTGCGCGGCGGTGCGACCCCTGAAGGAAATGCCTCCTTCCTGGAACGCCAGAACGAGGTCCGCACGCTGGAAGCGGAAGTCGCCGCGTTGACCGCCGCCGACGAAGCCGCCCGCAACCGCGTGGCCGAACTGGAAGCCCGCCTCGAGCAACTCAGAGAGGAAGTCGAGGTTTCCCGCGAACGCCTGCAACGCCAGAAGGTGGATCTCTCCACCCTCCAGGGCCAGCTCAGCCTCGCCAGCCGCGAGGTGGAGAACCTCGAAACCAAGCTGGAGAACATCCGCTGGGAGCGTGGTGAACTGGAGAACCGCGAACGCGCCGCCGCTGAAGGCCGCGAGCACCTGGAGTCCGAACTGGCCTCCGCCCGCGAGCGACTGGAAGGTCTGGAAACGGAAAGCCGCCGCCTCCAGTCGGAGTCGGATTCCGTCACCCGCCGCGAGCAGGAAATCACGGAGGAACTGAACCAGCTCCGCACAGAACTGGCCGTGGAGCGCCGCGCGAAGCAATCCGCCGAGGAACAGCAGAAGCCGATGGAGGCCCGCCTGTCCGAGCTCCGCGAGATCGCCATCCGCCGCGAGACGGAGATTTCCTCCTTCGACCAACGGATCGAGGCCGCCATCGCGGAGAACTCCCGCCTTGCCGAGGAATGCGAAACCCATCGCTGCGAGGTGGAGGATCTGGAGGTCGAAATCGAGTCCCGTGCCGCCGGTCGTGCCGTGTTGTTGGAGGCCATCGAAGCCGCCGAGATCGCCCTCGCCGCCGTCCGCCGGGACCATGCGCAGGTGAACGAACAGAAAGGCCGCGAGGAAGTCGCCGCGACCAAGCTGGACCTTCGCATCGAGAGCCTCGTCAACGCGATCCAGGAGCGCTACCAGATCGAGCTTGCCACCTTCGAGCCTGACGCCCACGCGCTGCTGGCGAGCATCGCTTCGCAAAAGGCGATGCAGGCACGCGGTGGCCGCCAGACCATCGTCTCCGGCGATGAGTCGGAGGAAGAGGAAATGCCCGTGATGGTGGTGGACGCCACCAAGTCCGATGATGATGAGATTCCGGGCGAGATGACCGGTGAGCCGGACTGGTCCTTCGTCGAAAGCATCGTCACCGACATCAAGCGCCGCCTCGATGCGATGGGACCGGTGAACCTCGATGCCATCGAAGAGTTCGAGGAACTGGAGGAGCGTTACAATTTCCTCCGCAACCAGCACGAGGATCTCGTCAGCTCGAAGGCCGAGTTGCTGGAGGTGATCGAGCGGATCAACACGGAAACCCAGCGCCTGTTCGCGGAGACCTTCGCCCAGGTGAAGGTGAACTTCCGCGGCATGTTCAAGGAACTCTTCGGCGAGAAGGGCGAAGCGGACCTCATGTTGCTGGATGAGTCCGACCCGCTGGAATCCGGCATCGAAGTCATCGCCAAGCCGCCCGGCAAGAAGCTCCAATCCATCACGCTGCTTTCCGGTGGTGAGCGGTCGATGACCGCCGTCGCCCTGCTGTTCTCGATCTACATGATCAAGCCCAGCCCGTTCTGCGTGCTGGACGAGCTGGACGCGCCACTGGACGAGTCGAACATCAACCGTTTCGTCAAGGTGCTGGACCGCTTCATCGACCGCAGCCAGTTCATCATCGTCACCCACTCGAAGCGGACCATGGCCCGCGCCGATGTCATGTATGGCGTGACGATGGAGGAGTTCGGAGTTTCCAAGCCGGTCGGCATGCGCCTCACGCACTCCGACGCGGCGTCCGACGCCCATAAGGGCGAGGCGAAGACCGCCGCCCAGAAAGCCGCCCTGCGGCTGGATGCCTGACGGCGCGACAAAAGATCTCCAGACAGGAGAGGGAAAACGGGGGTGGAGCGCATGGCCGGGTGGCCACCGCTCCGCCCCCAATTTCATTGCCCCCGGAAGCGGTGCATTCCCGTTGGCAAATCCGCAACCCCCACTACCTTCGGGGCCGACGGTGCGCCACCTGTCTCCCGATCCGCCATGATCTCCTCCGGCAACGTCCGACGCCGTCCCGTGCTCGCGGTGTTCATCGCATTCTGCTCCGCGTTGTTCTTCACGCTCACCTACGTGCTGAACCGCGCGAGCGCCACCGATGGCGGCCACTGGGCCTGGACTGCCAGCCTGCGCTATTTCATCACCCTTCCCCTGCTGCTTCCCCTCATGCCATGGCAGGGCGGTGTCCGGCCGATCCTGCTTTCGATCACCGCCCATCCCTGGGCGTGGTTGAAGTGCGGTGCCATCGGTTTCCTCCTATTCTATGGCACGCTCTCCTATGCGGCCTCCAGCGGCCCGTCGTGGCTGGTGGCGGGCACCTTCCAGTTCACGGTCATCGCCGGGATGCTCTGCTCGCCTTTCATCTATCGGGATGAAAGGAGGCGGATCCCCTCCTCCGGCATCGCCATATCCCTCCTCATCCTTTCCGGCGTGATCCTGATGCAGACCGGGCAGCGTGGCGAACCGCTGGATGCGCAGGCATGGATCGCGGCCGGTTGTGTGATCGTCGGCGCTGTTGCCTACCCTCTGGGCAACCGCCTGCTGCTGCTCCATCTGGAGCGGACCAAAGAAGAGCTGACCGCCGCGCAGCGGGTGTTCGGCATGACCCTGGTCAGCCAGCCACTGTGGATCCTGGTCGCGGTCTTTGGTTTCACCCAAGCCGGCCTGCCCTCTCCGGGCCAGATCGGGCTGGCGGCGGGGGTCGCCCTCAGTGCGGGCGTGATCGCCACGATCCTTTTCTTCGAAGCGACGGGCATGGTTAGGGACCAACCGATCGCACTGGGAGCGGCGGAATCCATGCAGGCTTCGGAGCTGATTTTCGCCATGTTGCTGGGCGTCACCTTTCTGAACGAATCATGGCCCCGCGGGATCGCGCTGACCGGTGCGATCCTTGTCATCCTCGGAATCATCGCCTTTGCCCTGCTCGTCTCCTGGATGTCACCGCCCGGCGGTGGGGACCTCAAGGCCATGCGGAGCGACAGAGGCGGCTGAGCACGGAGGAGCGTTATGAATACAAATCCGATTGGCATCCCCTTGCCGGATCAAAATCGGCCATTTGCACAAGTTATTCACAATCCCTCGATCATAGCATTCTGCACCGCGCGGGATCCTCGATTGGAAACGAAAACGTCGCAATCTAAGGCATTTCGGGTGGTTCCCCGTGATGTGAATAACTTGTGGAGAGCTGGGCGGATCTTTTTCTAAATCATCACAATATTTTTAATTCAAGCTAGTTACGAATCCAAACGAGCCATCAAGCTCCAAATCACCGGTGAATAAACTACATTGTAAGACTTGGACCCGTAATAGGAGTGATACATTTGTTCCAATCACTCATTCCACGCACCGGAGGCCTTGATATCACTGCATTTCGCGACTGTATCCGGGTTCTCACAAGTTATTCACAATCGTTTTTTGGCGGGTAATCTTGCCTTGGAAGGTCATGGTTCGCAGACTGGGTGGGACGCTTTCCCGGTATGCCGAATCCCGCTCTCCGAATCCTCTCCCAACACTATCCCACCATCTCCTCCGCAGCCGCGGAGGTGGCCGCGCTGAGAGCGACCAAGGAGCTGCCGAAGGGGGTGATCCACGTCATTTCCGACATCCACGGAGAGAACCAGAAGCTCCGGCATGTCATCAACAACGCCAGCGGCCGGCTGCGCCCTCTGGTCGAAACATCTTTCGGCGATCATCTGGATGCGGACGAAGTGCAGGACCTGATGAATGTTCTCTACTATCCGACCGAGGTCATCATCCTGAAGAAGCCCGCGCTGCTGGCGGATTCCACCCGCCGCCACGCCTGGGTGAAGACCATCCTCGAGCGGCAGTTCACCCTGATCCGCGCGCTGATCCGCACCCGCCGGCGCAAGGATGTGAAGGTGCTGGCCCCGAAAGAGCACCGGGAATTCTTCGAAGCGATGCTCAACTACCCGGCAGGCGGCCACGACCCGGCGATGATCGACGTCCAGTTGCGGGAAATCAGCGCGCTGGATCTGGATTTCGAGCTGATCCGGACGGCATCCCATTTCATCCGGAACCTGACGGTCGAGGAACTGATCGTGGCGGGCGACCTGGGTGACCGTGGTCCACGTCTGGACAAGGTGGTGGACTACCTGATGCGTCAGCCGAATGTCTCATTGGTATGGGGCAACCATGACGTCATCTGGATGGGGGCCTGCCTCGGCCAGCGGGCGTCCATCGCCACGGTGCTGAGGATTTCCCTGCGGTATCTCCGGATGTACCAGATCGAGGAAGGCTACGGTTTGCTGACGAAACCACTCGAAATGCTGGCACTGACGATCTATGGGAGCGATCCCGCCGAAAGGTTCCAGGCAAAGCGCAGCGGCCGGCGTGATCCGCTGACTGTGGCGCGGATGCAGAAAGCCATCGCCGTCATCCAGTTCAAGCTGGAAGGCCAGCTCATCGCCCGGCACCCGGAGTGGGAGATGGGGAAAAGGGATCTGCTGAAACACCTCGACCACGCGGACGGCACCATCACCATCGACGGTGTCACCCATCCCCTGCGGGAC
This sequence comes from Akkermansiaceae bacterium, assembly GCA_019634595.1. Lineage (NCBI taxonomy): Bacteria > Pseudomonadati > Verrucomicrobiota > Verrucomicrobiia > Verrucomicrobiales > Akkermansiaceae > Akkermansiaceae bacterium. The sequence goes on along the minus strand of JAHCBC010000001.1, from coordinate 838,846 downwards.
ACTTTCTTTCCGACCATCGACCCAGCGGATCCGAACCGCCTCTCACCGGAGGAGGAGGACTGCATGCAGCAGATCGAACAGAGCTTCGTCAGTTCACCGCGGCTGTGGCAGCACATGAACTGGATGGCGGAATACGGCCGGATGGCGGTCGTTCGGGACCAGGCGGTCATCTTCCACGCCTGCCTGCCGGTGGAGGAATGCGGGAGGTACCTGCCGCTGGTGGTGGATGGCCGTGAACACCGTGGGCCGGAGCTTTTCGAAGCCTTCACCAAGGTCATCAAACGCGCCTTCCGATCCGGTGCCGCTGACGCCACGGAGGCCGACAAGGACTGGTTCTACTACCTGTGGGCCGGTCCCCTCTCCCCGCTCTTCGGGAAGGACCGGATGGCGACGCTGGAGACCTATCTCATCGCGGACAAGTCCACCCACAAGGAGCACAGCAATCCATGGTTCCAGTGGATCCACGACTTCGACTTCTGCGACCAGATCGCCAGGGACATGGGTGTGGAAGGCGGCGGCCTGTTGGTGAACGGCCACGTGCCGGTGAAGATCGACAAGGGTGAGAACCCGGTGAAGCGGGGTGGCAATGCCATCACCATCGATGGAGCCTTTTCGGAGGCCTACGGTGACCGCGGCTACACACTGATCCTCGGTCCGGAGGGAGACACGCTGGCGGAGCACCACGCCTTCCCTGACCCGAAGACCGCCGTTCTGGAAGGATTGGACATCATTCCCAAAATGACGGTCTTGCGGAAATTCGACACGCCGCGGAAGGTGCGGGATACGGAACGCGGTGCGGAGATCGACATTTCGATCAACATGCTGCTCCAACTCATCGACGCCTACCGCAACGGCGAACTGCACGAGAAAAAGTAGCGGAAGCTTTGAGGCTTCCGCGTGGAGGGAAGTCTGTTGGGGACCGGCCCCGGTTGGGTGGTGGTGGGTTTACTCCGCCGAACCTCTCACGAGGTTCGCTACCCTGCGTCCCTCGCGGCCACCTGCCGCTTCATGTCGGCCAACAGCCGCTCCATCTCCGGAACCGGCACTCCGGCCTGTCTCGCACGACGGATGGGTTCCTCCCAGATGGGACCCAACTCAAGTTCACGACCTTCGACGAAATCGATCATGGTCGATGGCTTGTAGGAGCCCATCGGCCGGGTGCGCCCGATGTTCCATTCGATCCAGGATTCCTCCACCCCCAGCCCCTGCGCGTTCGCAGCGGCCACGACCTCATGCATGATCGTCCTGATGCGATTTTCAACGGCCGGGTCCGCCAGCAGGATGTCGGTGGTGACGCCTCCTTCCGCGACGGAGAGGCCGTTGAAGGGGACATTCCAGATGAGTTTCTCCCACTGCGCGCGCTGGAGATTATCCGCCGCCGAGCATGGGATGCCCGCCGCCTTGAAACGGTGGGCGATTTCCTCCGCCCTCCCTTCGACTCCGCGCGCGTATTCCCCCACCATGATCTTGCCGCCCGCAGTATGGCTGACCAATCCGGAGGAAAGCCGGTTGATGCAGACGAAGCAAAGCCCGCCAAGCACCCGCTCCGGCCCCACAATCTCCGCGATCGCCTCGCAATTCCCCAGCCCGTTCTGGAGCGTCAGCACCTCGGTCGCGCAATGCAGCAACGGCGGCAGAACATCCGGCAGGCTCGCGTTGGCGGTCGCCTTCCAGCAGACGATCACCAGGTCCACCGGGCCGATTTCCTCCGGTGTCCGGAAGGCCTGGACCTTCGGAAGATCGAAGTCACCCTCGCAGCTTTCGACCTTCAGACCATTCTTCGAAATTTCATCAAAATCCGAGCGCAGCAGGAATTTCACGTTCTCCCCGGCCTGCGCCAGCCGCCCGCCATAATACAAGCCGATGGCACCTGAACCGACGATCGCCACACTCTTGAAATTCCATGCCATGCCCGAGCGTCGGACATCCCACGAACGGCGTCAAATCAGTCTTCCTTGTAGCTCTCCGCGCGACGTTCGTCGATGCAGCGGGTCAGCCACCCGACGAGTTTTTCCGCTTCCTCTGATTCATGGCGCATCGAGCTGAGGGCGTTCCAGTCCAGATGAGGCCGGGAACGCGGCGCGGCGATGCGGTTGATCTCCAGACGGGCCATGATCGCTTCGGTTTCCCGTGGGTGGGCGTTGAGGATGTTCGCCGGACGCGGCAGCTCCTCCAGCGCCTCCGCCGTCAGGCCGAAAGATGTGACACCGACTCCAAATGCGGCGCTGAGTTTCCGCAGGCTGTCCGCCAGCGCCTCGTCCTCCACAGGACCGGCATAGATCAACTCCCCGCCCTGCGACCACATGGAGACGGCGAGGGTCTGGAAAAAGTCCTCACGGTAGGTGGACAGCGACGGCTGCAGCCTCAGACGGGCGGCATGCAGGCGGAACGGAGGGATGCCCAGCCGCTGCTTGAACGCCAGCATCGTCTCATCCAGGGACATTTCCTCGTCCGGCGAGCCGCCGGTTTCCCAATCGACCAGAACCAGTTCGGGATACTTCCAGAGATTGCTGATCGGGGCGTCCTTGCCGAATGCCTTGCGGAAAGCGAATGGGAAACGTCCGTTGACCTCGTAGTAGCGGGTGACCACCGCGCGGAACTTGCGGATACGCAGCATGGCGTCATCCATCCCGCCATGGTCGGCCGTGAGATCCTCCAGACGCCCTTGGGTCATTGAGAGCAGTTCCTGGGCACCGGACAGCTCCGGCAGCGGCGCGCTGCGGCGGTAGTAGCCCTGGCCTTTCTCGACCTTGGCGATCGGCGAGGCCGGATCACAGGACATGATCGAGAAATGGTAGCGCAGGGAGGCGTCCGAATAGTTCCCGGTGAGTTGCAGGCGGGTCAGGCGGATCAGCTCGGTGCCTTTGATCGCATCGGAAGGGTTGCCGGGAAGGAGAGCGGGCAGGATGTCCGATAGCTGTTTGCGGAGACTCATGGGTGATGGGGAACGTGCGGAGCGTTCGCCGAGAATCCAATTCGGAGCAGGTCCGATCATCAAGCTTCAAAAAGGAGGATTTTAGAATTCCGATTCCGCCGTAAGGGTTTTTTGAAGGAAATCACCCCGGCACTTGTCCTATCAGGTGATTGAGCCATCTTTGACGTATGAATTTCAAAATCGCCCTCGCGTCCACCATCGCCCTCGTCGCTCCCGCGGCGTTCGCCCAGAATGCCCAGCAGATCCTGGAGGGAGCGCGTGTTTCCGCCACCCTCACCCAGGTGGAGGAAGGCCTGAACGGGAAGTTGAATGGGAAAGTACCCATCGTCCTCTACCTGAAGGGTAAGGAAATTCAGTTCCAGTTCCACGAAAACAACATCTGGCAGACGTTCCACATGCGTCTCTCGGACAAGTCCTATGACCTGTTCGAAATGAAGGATGAAAAGACCTTCAAGTTCCCGGATGCGAAGATCACCCAACCCATCGCGGGCACAGATCTGACCTATGAGGACCTCGCCCTGCGTTTCTTCTACTGGCCGAACCCGACACTGGAAGGCCAGGAGCAGATCGGCGGACGCCCCGCCTACAAGCTGCGGGTGAACAAGCCGAAGGGCACGGCGGGCCGGTATGACACCGTCTATATCTGGGTGGACGCGAAGTTCGGCGCCTTCATGCAGATCCGCGGCTTCAGCAACAGCAAGCTGCTGAAGGAGTTCAAGGTCGAGGATGTGATGGAGATCGGCGGAGGCGTCTGGACGCTGAAAAAGATGCAGGTCTCCACCTATGACGGGGACGCCGGCAAGGAACGGCGCACCTCCGTCACCACGGTGACGTTCGACACGCCGAAGAAAGCCGGTCCGCGGGGACTCAGGAAGTGATCACTGTCCAGGGGCTGGCGTCGGGAACGGAGCCGGTCCTTGTCCGGGAGCCGGCTGCTGTTTGGCGCTGGCTTTCTCGATGAACGGCTGGAGACGGGCCTGGAGGAGAGCCTGCTTGCTCTGGGCTTCCTGCATGCCCAGCATGGCGGATTTCTGCATGATCTCCGGCATGGCTTTCACCGTTTTCTGGCCGATCGGGGAAACATAGAACGCATTGAGTTCCTTCAGTTCCTCAACGGTGAAAGTCTGGGCGTAGAGTTTCGTCACTTCCTCGCGCAGCTTCGTCTGGTCCAGATCCTTGGTGAACCACTCCTTGTAGGCTTCCCGGAGATCGTTGGAGTCCTTCTCGTCGAGTTGAAGACGCTTCGCGAGGCCTTCGATCATGGGAGTCATGGTCGCAAGACCGGCTTCGTGCTGCTTCTCCAGTCCGAGTGCCTTGGTGAGTTCCTTGGCGGCATTGAGGGCTTCCGCGGAAGGCTCCGCCTGGGCGAAAATGGCTGAGACGGAAAGCAACAACAGCAGAAGCGGGCGTTTCATGATGAGGCAGACACTCGCGCAAATCCCGAAACGGTCAAGGAATCCTTGGGGCATCCGCCTGCGTTCCGCCGGAGCTCTCCGTATGGAGGGTGGACATTGCGGCTATGCCGCTATGTCCGCCTCGCTCCCATTCCTGTCCCCCGGCTGCAGCAGGAACCCACGGCAAAGGCGTCCTACGACAGAAGGAAAGGAAGGCAAGCCTCCGGATTGCCTCAAAAAAAGGATCAACCTCAGGGCATTCCCCGTCGGATGTTGGCAATCCGGAGGCTTGCCTTCCTGTCGCGCCCCGCCGTTTCACACATCGCCAATGCCGCCGGACCACAAGAGTGTCCTCCGTCCTTACTTTTCCGTCAGCCAGAGCGCGGCCTGTTTCGCGAAGTAAGTGAGGATCATGTCCGCGCCCGCCCGCTTGATGCCGGTGAGGGATTCCAGGACGACGTTCCTTTCGTCAAGCCATCCGGCGGCGCACGCGCTTTTCAGCATGAGGTATTCCCCGCTGACCTGATAGGCCGCCACCGGCAGGGTGGAGGCATCCCGGACGCGGGAAATGATGTCTAGGTAGGGTCCGGCGGGTTTCACCATCAGGATGTCAGCCCCCTCCATCTCGTCCATGCCTGCCTCGCGGATCGCCTCGCGGGCGTTGGCCGGGTCCATCTGGTAGGTTTTCTTGTCCCCTTCCTTCGGCGCGGAATCGAGCGCACCACGGAATGGTCCGTAGAAGGCGGAGGCATACTTCGCGGTGTAGCTCATGATCGCCACCTGCGCGAATCCCTCCGCATCCAGCGCGGCCCGGATGGCGGCGACGCGGCCGTCCATCATGTCCGATGGCGAGACGATGTCCGCCCCCGCACGCGCATGGCAGAGCGCCTGTTGGCAAAGCACCTCGACGGTCTCGTCGTTGAGGATCTCCAGCTCCCCCCTTTCATTCCGGCGCACGATGCCGTCGTGGCCGTCGCTGTTGTAGGGATCCAGTGCGACGTCAGTGATGACGCAGAGATTGGGATGGGCGGACTTCAGCGCACGGATCGCCCGCGGAACCAGACCGTCGTCGTTGTGGCATTCGTCCGCTATGGATGATTTCAGATCCTCTTCGATCTTCGGGAAAAGCACCACCGCAGGCACACCCGCGGCCAGCGACTCCCCGGCCTCACGCACCAGTCCATCAAGCGACCAGCGGGTGCAGCCCGGCATCGACGCGATGGGCGTATCGGTGGCATCCTCATGGAAGAAAACCGGGAGGATGAAATCCGACGGCGAAAGCACGGTCTCGCGGACCAGCGAACGGATGGCGGCGGTGCGGCGATTGCGGCGGGGACGGATGGGAAGATTCATCTGGGTATCAAGGGAAAGATTCAGTCACCCACCGCCACGGCATTGGCGGCCGCGTAGTCTTTCGCATGGGTGAGGCTGATCTGGATTTCGGAAATGCCCCGGCCTGTGGCGTATTCCGCCGCAGTGCCGTGGAGGGCCAGCTTCGGGGCACCTGAAGGATCCCGGACGATCTCGAGATCGAGCCAGCCGGCCTCCCCGCCGATGCCAGTCCCCAGCGCCTTGGAAACCGCCTCCTTCGCCGCGAAGCGCGCGGCATAGTGGAGCCCGGCACGTTTCTGCGCGGCACAGTAGGCACGCTCCGCATCCGTGAACAGACGCGAGAGGAATGGCTCGCCATGGCGGGCGATGGCGGACTCGATCCGGTCCACCTCCACCACGTCGATGCCTATGCCGTGGATGCGCATGTTCTCAGTGGGGATACCCGGCCATCAGCTCCTTCATCTCCCGCACGGCGGCGGTGAGGCCCACCCGGGTGGCACGGGCGATGATGCTGTGGCCGATGTTCAGCTCCGCGAGGTGGGGCACCTCGAACAGACGGGTCACATTGGTGTAGTTGATGCCATGGCCCGCGTTGACCTGCATCCCGGAAAGATGGGCTTCCTCCGCCGCCGCAACGAGCCGTTCGATCTGGCCTTTCACCAGATCCCCCTGGGCGTTGGAAAAACATCCGGTGTGAAGCTCCACCATGTCCGCGCACGCTTCGCCCGCGGCCTCCACCTGCTTGAGATCCGGATTGATGAAAAGACTGACCTTCATGCCCGCGCTCTGGAGGCGTGCGACCACCATCCGGGTGGTGTCGAAACGGCCGAGGACATCCAGTCCGCCTTCCGTGGTGATCTCCTCACGGGTTTCAGGGACCAGACAGACAAATTCCGGCTTCAACTTCAGGGCAAGACCCAGCATTTCCTCCGTGATGCCCATCTCCAGGTTCAGCGGAGCCTTGATCTTTTCCCGGATCTCATAGGCATCCGCGTCCTGCATGTGACGGCGGTCCATCCGCACGTGGATGGTCAGGGAGTCAGCCCCGCCTTCAAGTGCATCCACACCGGCCTGATAGGGCGACGGCTCGGAGTTCGGAGAGGTGGGCATGTGCGCGTACCGCGCCTGCCGCAAGGTGGCGATATGGTCGATGTTGACCCCTAGGAGCAAAGACATGCGCGGTTTCTACCCCCTCGCCGCCCATCCCGCAAGGGCGGTTCTCAGCGGTTCAATATGGGGCCAGCAGGGTGAACGGCCAGACAGGAATGTTCCGCAGAACCCAGAAAGCGATCATCAGCCAGGCAAGCGCCCATGCCCCCTTCGCCCCCGGATTCATCCGGAATGGAGGCGGCCGGTTGCGGACCCAGCCGATTCCTTCGAAAGCCAGTGCCATCATGCCAACCGGCAGCAGCACCATTCCGACGGGGTTCATGCGGAACGCCCGTGGAAGATCCCCGTGCAGGGTGGCATAGGCGGCGCGCGTCATGCCACACCCGGGGCAATGGAGGCCGGTTGCCTTGTGAAGAAGGCAACCGGGATACCATGACATGCCCCCCGGCGCGCGGTGGTAGAGCATGGTCGCACCGATGGCCATCAGCAGCACCGCGAGCGCCACCACCAATGCCCGGTCTTTCCTCATGGGGTAGGACTGGAGGCCGCCGCCGCTCCCACGCCAACGACGATCATGCCGACGATGTAGATGATCCAGAATGCCGCCGAAACCCCGAAGCCGATGAGCGTCCACATCTTCGCCTTCGCCGCGGCGGCTTTCGCACCCTCGATGTCACCTGCGACCTTCAGCCCGTCGACTTTCGCCGCATAGACGATGCCGGGGATGCCGCAGACCGGACAGCACAGGACCGCCACGACGATGGACTGCCACAGCCAGTTGGTGATCACCTCTCCGCTCGCCACGGGCGGAGAATAAGGTGAGGTGGGGGCGGAATAAGGAGTGGCCGGAGATTCAGCGGGAATCGTGGAAACGGGAGCCGCAGCGGAGGTTGTCCGCAGTTCCGCCACCTGGGATGCGGGGATCCAGTCGCCCATGCCGTCTTTCCAGACCAGATCCGCCGGAGAAACTTCACCGGAGGCAAGCTTTGAAATGAGTTCACCCTGGGCCACAGGGCCGAGCTGGGTGCCGTTCTTGGAGTAATACCACTGCATGATTTGTCGGGATTGCTGGAACGCCCCTAACCAATCATAGGAAGGCTTTGGTGGCAATTCATTGTGCTGCGATCATGAAGATGAACAGCACGATGCCAACCAGGCAGGAAATGATCTGGATATAGCCCATGATCAGGCCGGAAATGGCCATGCCCCTTCCGCCCATCGGCAGCGGGCTGTTGGTGATCTGCTTCAGCGCGAGGTGTCCACAGATCACCGCGGGGATACCGAGAATGATCAGACAACTGACGAGCCCCAGGATGCCGCAGACCATGCTGGCGATGGCATTGCCGGAGGTGGGGGCGAAATTCTGGGCGTATCCCTGATAGGGGGCCGTGGGGGTCGCATATGGTGAGGCGGGGTATCCCGCCGGCACCAAGGGTTGGCCGGACAATTCCGGCACCTGGGAAAGTGGCAGCCAGTCCGGCATACCCTCGCGCCAAACCAGCGTCTGGAGATTGACCCTGCCCTGTTGGATCGCCGCGCGGATGGATCCATCATCCATCGGTCCGACCTGCTGGCCATTTTCTCCGTAGTACCAATGCCCCATTTTCTGGAATGTGTTCGTGCACATCATCCAGCCTCCCGCACCGGAGGCAATCCCCAAATCACCGGACTCCCCTCATGAAAACAGTTGCCCGGTTCCTCTCCCCCGCTACCCTCCCCCACCTATGATCGTCGCACCAAAGATCCGTGGATTCATCTGCACCACCGCCCATCCGGATGGATGCGCGAAACACGTCGCCGAACAGATCGCCGTGGTGAAGAACCGCGGACTCATCGCCAACGGCCCGAAGAAGGTGCTCGTGATCGGATCCTCCACCGGCTACGGACTCTCCTCCCGCATCGCCGCCGCCTTCGGCTCGAACGCCGCCACCATCGGCGTGTTCTTCGAAAAGCCCGGTGAAGCGGAGAAGTGCGGCACCGCCGGTTGGTATAACTCCGCCGCCTTCGAAAAAGAAGCGGCAGCCGCCGGTCTCTATGCCCGCTCTTTCAACGGCGACGCCTTTTCCGATGATGTGAAGGCTCAGGTCATCGCCGCGATCAAGGCCGACCTCGGCCAGGTCGATTGCGTGGTCTACAGCCTGGCCTCCCCGCGCCGCACCGATCCGAAATCCGGCGAGGTCTATAAGTCCGTCCTCAAGCCCATCGGTTCCAGCTACACCAACAAGAACCTGAACACGACCAGCGGGGTCGTGAACGAAGTCTCCATTGAGCCCGCGGAAGGCGACGACATCGCGCAGACCGTGGCGGTCATGGGCGGCGAGGACTGGCAGCTCTGGATCGACGCGCTGCTGGACGCCGGTGTGCTGGCGGATGGCGTGCAGACCGTCTCCTACTCCTACATCGGGCCGGAAGTCACCTGGCCGATCTACAAGAACGGCACCATCGGCAAGGCGAAGGAAGACCTCGAACGCGTGCAGCGCGAACTGGACGCCAAGCTGGCCCCGCTCCACGGCAAGGCATGGGTCTCCGTCAACAAGGCGCTCGTCACCCAGGCCAGTTCCGCCATCCCGGTCGTCCCGCTCTACATCTCCCTCCTCTACAAGGCGATGAAAGCCGCGGGCACCCATGAAGACACCATCGAGCAGATGGACCGCCTTTTCCGCGACCGCCTCTACAGCGGCGACGCGCAGCCTGACGAAGCGGGCCGCATCCGCGTGGATGACTGGGAAATGACTCCGGAGATCCAGGGCATCGTGGACCAACGGTGGAAGGAAGTGAACACGGAGAACCTCAGCGAGCTGGGCGACTTCGAGGGCTATCAATCCAGCTTCCTCCGCCTCTTCGGCTTCGGCCTGGCAGGCGTGGACTACTCCGCGGAGACGGACACCTCCGTGGGAGTGCCTTCGCTTTCCTGACCTCACACGGCCGGGCGTGACCTTGCGGGAATCACTTCGTTTGCTTGACTCGCAAGGCCCGCCGGGACTTCGCTGGGGGCCATGGCGACCAAACCTCCCAAGTTCCCTTCCCCGCCGCCGGTTCCCAACTTCCTCGTGAGACTGCCGAAAATCCTGGCCGGCATCGTGGTGCTGATCCTGCTGCTTTCCGGGCTGTTCTCCTCCTTCTACACGGTCCCGGCGGAGTCGCAGGCAGTGGTCCTCCGCTTCGGCAAACCGATCAGGACCAGCAAGCCCGGCCTCCACTTCAAGATCCCCTTCGGCGTGGACAAGAGTTACGCCGTCCAGGTGGAGCGGCAGATGAAGCAGGAATTCGGCTTCGGCACGGATAACTCGACCAATCCCTGGCAATACGGTGCGGAGGACGAGCAGGAGCAGGAAAAGAACATGGTCACCGGGGATCTCAACGCCGCCTTGGTCGAATGGGTGGTGCAATACCGGATCGACGATCCCATGCAGTATCTCTTCGAGGTGGAATCACCGGATGCCGCCCTGCGGGATCTTTCGGAAAACGTGATGAGGGAGGTCGTCGGCGACCGCACGGTGGATGAAGTCATCACCATCGGTCGCCAGGAGATCGAGACCATCGCCACCCAGAAGCTCCAGGAGGCCACCCGCAGCTACGAGATGGGCCTGCGCATCGACCAGATCCAGCTCAAGAACGTGAATCCGCCGCGCCGCGTGCAGGGCAGTTTCAACGAGGTGAACAACGCGCTCCAGGAAAAGGAGAGCGCCATCAACATCGCCAACGGCGAATACAACAAGGCCGTGCCACTCGCCCGCGGTGAGGCGGACCGGATGATCAGCGCCGCCGAGGGCTACGCCATGAAGCGCGTCAACGAGGCCGAGGGTGATGTCGCCTCCTTCGAAGCCCTGCTCAAACAATACAGCACCGCCCCCGATGTCACGCGGCGGCGCATCTATCTGGAAACCATGTCCGAGATACTCCCCAACATCGGCAGGACCGTGATGCTCGATGAGGACGCGAAGGGCCTGCTGCCGCTGCTCAACCTCGGCGGTTCCGCCACGACGCTTCCGGAAGGAGGTGCCCGATGAACATGCGTGGCTTCATTTCCTTCCTCATGGTCGTGGGATGCATCATCCTGCTGATGATTTTCTCCGGTTGCTTCTACACCGTGAAGCCGTCGGACCAGGTGATCATCACCGAGTTCGGCAACCCCGTTGGCAAGCCCGTCACGGAGCCAGGCCTGCACCTCAAGAAACCGTTCATCCAGGTGGTGAATGTCATTCCGAAAAACATCCGGCCATGGGACGGCCCACGGAACGAGATGCCCACCAAGGACAAGCTCTACATTTCCGTGAACACCTTCGCCCGTTGGCGCGTCACGGATCCGTTGGAGTATTTCCGCAGGTTGCGGGACGAGCGCAGCGCCCTTTCACGGATCGAAGACATCATCGGCAGTGAAACCCGCAGCGCGGTGGCGAAACATGACCTCATCGAGATCATCCGCACCGACAAGACGCGCAAGCCGCTGCGCGACGAAGCCCTGGAGGAAATGACCGAGAATTCCCCCGGCAACATCGGCACCCTCCCGGCCATCCGCCGTGGCCGCCACGCCATCGAGGCCGACATCCGGGATGACGCCCGGGCGAAACTTGCCGAACTGGGCATCGAGTTGCTGGACGTCCGCTTCAAGCGCATCAACTACAACTCGACCGTCGTCGAGAAGATCTACGAGCGCATGATTTCGGAACGGCTGCAGATCGCGTCGAAGTTCCGTTCGGAAGGCCAGGGACAGGCCGCCCGCATCCTCGGCGACAAGGAAAAGGATCTCAACAAGATCGAGTCCGAGGCCTACAAGAAGGTCCAGACCACCCGTGGCGCGGCTGATGCGAAGGCATCCGAGATCTACGCCCGTGCCTACGGCCAGCGGCCTGAAGCCGCTGACCTCTACGAGTTCATGAAGTCCATGGAAATGTACCGCCGCACCATCGGCGGGGACTCCACCCTGATCCTTTCGACCAACAGCGATCTCTTCAAGTATCTCAAATCCGCCGATGGCAAGGCGAAGGCGCCCTCCCTTCCACAAGCGGAGTGACAGCCCGGAAAAGTGCGCGGTTTCTGGATTGATAACCGACGAAACATCAGACCGCGCATTTTCCTGACATCAAAGGCCTATGGACCTGTATTATCGTCCAACCCGTAATGTCCTCATAAGCACATTGTCGAACTGAGCCTTGGTATCAACGAAGGCAATAACTGTAAGGTAAAGGTAGTCACCCACAGACTCCCTCTGGAACACCCACCGGATCTCCTCCACGGAGGAACCGTATTCCAGGAGGTGCCTGATCACCCACCACCTTCGTTCCGATGAGCGCCCGCTCGAAAATAGGCGCCCTTGCCACGGCAGGGGCGTTGATCCCATGGTACCAGAGCCACGCCCAGGTCCAGTGCTGGGGTCCAGGGATGAGTGCACCGGTGATCCTGACCGAAACGAACCGATCCGCGACCATTTCGGTCGGAAAGCCATTCCGTTATGATGTGTTCGGAGTTGCCGGGAAGCTCGAACTCGGCGACCGGGCGAACAACGCCGCCGTTGTGAACGGGGTCTTCAAAGAAAAGCTCCTGGGCGGCCTGCTGGGCACCGGCGGAACGGTCCAGTCCACCGGCTTCGTGGCGCTCCAGACCGGATTGACGAACGTCTATCCCCAGCGGCTCTCCGTGAAGGCGGCCACTCCCGGCACCTCCGTCGGACCGGTCCACCAGTATGGCGCGAACTGGACGCTCAGTGATCCGCGGCATCCGGCCACCGTGAACCTCGGCTTCCATATGCCGGGTTCTTCGCTGCTCGGCTCCCTGCTTCCCGGAATCGCCAGTCCGGCCAACTACAACCTCAACCCGAAGGGCTACTTCTACGTGCTGGGGGAATACCACGCCGCCCCTCCCGTGATGTCAGGTACGCTCACCGCTTCCTCCGCGGATGAGGTGATCACCGGATCCATGGTGAATGTATCCTACCAGATCACCCGTTATGATGCACCGATCTACCGCCCCCCTTTCCTCGGACTCGATCTCGGGGATGTGGGGCTGACCGTTTTGGGAACGCCACCCGCCGAGCCTCCTTCCGGCCCTCTTACCCAGGCGCTCTCCCCCATCACCACGGGTCTGAGCGGTGACCTGCATGTCACCGTCGATATCGCCACCGGCCAGGGACCGGGATGGCTGAAGGTAACCATCACCCCTTGAGATGAAAAGAAACCTCCTCGCCTTTGCCCTGCTGTCCGCCACCCTTTCCGTTCTCCATGGAGCGGATGTTCCGGAACGCGGGTCAGGAACAGGGCCGGGCATGATCCCGGAAAACGCCGGGCACCCCACCATTGACTCAATGACGGATGTGCAACTGATTGCCCGCAGACAGGCGTCCGCCGCAGGCCAGGATCTGCCCAAACCCATGCCCCCGCAGCCACAAGGGTTCGGACTGTTGGAAATGTCCACGATCCTGCAAAGCGGCGGCAATTTCGCCCTCCTGCCAAAGGACAGCGTGATCTGGTGTCCGCCCGCCCTCCGGACCCACCTGGTATCCGCGCCGTCGGGCAAGTTCACCGACTGGCTGACCTTTTATTCCGCGAACCGCGCCTGGATCACAACACTGGAAGTCACCCACGGCCAAATCACCGGCAAAGCCCCGTTGCCCCCGGAAACCACCGAACGACACAGGAAAGGAACCCTGCTCGTGGTCGCCACGTTTCAGGGAGGCCCCATTTCCTTCCCCTCCCAGACCCCATGAAAATCCGGCTGATCTCCCTTCTCGCCACTTCCCTGCTGGTGCCCCACGCCGGGGCCGTGGACTTCGTCCGGCAGATCCAGTTGGTCAACGGACGGACGGTCGTCCACGACACACCCATCGCCCGGAAAAACGGCACGGTCCGGTCAAAGCCCCTGGAGGGTGACGGTGCGATTTTCCAGCTCTACGCCTACCAGGATCCCGCCTTCAGTCCTTTCACCCTGCTTGATGCCGCCGTGGGCACCGCCGTCCGCGCGAACGTCTCCCTCAGCTCGAACCTCATCGACCTGACGGTGCTGGGCATCCATCTGGACATCAATCTGGGGAGCGATCCTTCCGGCTCCGCCCTGCCGCAGCTTCTGGCGGAGAAAACCATCGGCGCCTACATTCCGGAAGCGCGCATCTCCCTCACCTCCGCGGACCCCTACTTCCCGCCCCGCACCCGGGCGGACCAGCCCTTTGCCGCAACCGTGGCGGTTGGCAGGCTGCCCACGGAATCGGCCGATCTCCCCGAAGGCGTTCCGACCAAGGTGACGATGGCCCGCACCTACAAGCTCTACGACAGGACGCTCCACATCCCGGCCGAGAACGGTACGGGACAGGGAACCTATGACCAGGGCTTCGAGTTCAACAGGAACGGAACCTTCACCCTCCCCGGCCTCTATCAGAATCTGCCCGGCGATTCGCCGACCAGGGCCATCGGCGAGGAATCATTCACCGCCTCCGTGAAGCTGGGGGATTCACGGGCCGCTGTCGGTTCCTCGACGATCCAGATCTGGCCGGTATGCAGCGCCCGGATCGAAGGGATCGAGGCGGGGAAAACCTATCAGGAAGCCCCTCCGGAGGCACGGGTCGTCCTGACGGATCTCTACCCGGACAGTGTCACCTACGCCCAGATCTACCCGGGATCTCCCGCTCTCGGGACCACGGGGACCAAGCTCCCTTCCTCCGCTTTCTCCATCAATACCTTCGCCCCGCAGAACGCCGTGGTGCCGCTGGCCGACATCTCGGAAGGATTTGGTGAAGACGGAACCTATACCATCGAGGTGCTGACGATCACTCCTTTCAACGAGCGACAGCCCGAACGGATCACCCATATTTCCTTCGAGTTGAAGCGCACGATCTCCATCCGCGCGATGTCCACGACGATGGAATGAGGGCACGTTGGGGAGCGCTGGCTTCAGTCGGCTTGGTTTCGCCGGCTGGATTCTCCGGGGCCGGTTGAAGCCGGCGCTCCATCCGCGGGACTCAAGGCTTGGCCCGGTATTCGCTGTCGTACTGGCCGATTTTCTCCACCGGGATCTGCTGGAACCCGAGCTTGAACGCCGGCGAATCTTTCTTGAGGCGATAGTCGTCCTTCTCCGCGTTCTCGAACAACGGATCGGCGAGAACGGAATGCTTGTCCCATCCTTGGGACTGCCATGAGGTCCATCCGTCGCGGGGTTCCGCAGCATGGACGGTCAGGTCCTTGACGAGCACATCCCCATCGGAATCGGCCAGGTCCACCCGGATGAAGAACCTCTTCATCCATGGTTTCCACTTCGGGTCGGTTTCCCGGAGCATGTTACCTGTCAGCTCGAACTCCTGCCAATCCGTCCCGAGGGTCACGCCCTTCGCATCGGACTGCCAGTAGCCGTTCCCGGCGGAGAAAATGGCGTAGGAGAAGCTGCCGCGCATGCCGGGCTTGGTTCCCTTCAGCTTCATCTTCGCGCGGTAGGCGCTGCCTGCCGTCACGGGCATCGACGGGCTGTGGACGCTCACCTTGCTGTTCTTCGGGTCATCGCTGGTGGCCGCTTCCACGCGCAGCACGTTCTCCGGTTCCGCCTGCAGCTTCAGATCCTTCCGCGGCTTGTGGTTCCAACCCCAGCCCTTGGGCACCTTGCCCTCCGCGGTTCCGGCGAGCAATGCGGCGGCCTCCATCAGCTCCGGGCCGGTATCCGCCCCGGTGAGGACGACCGAGCTGTTGATCTCCTGGCCGCCGTTCCAGACCACATTCCGGTCGAAGGTGTTGTATTCCGCGGAGACGCTCTTCAGGTCCGCGTAACGGACGGAGGCATCCTTCCAGGCGATGATGTTTTTCGTGGCGATGTTGCCCGACATGATGGTGCCGTCCGGACGCACCGCGTTGCGCGGGTCGAAGTCCATGTTCCTCATGCCCTTCCAGGCGGGCTGGTCCTTCACCTTGTCCCAGCCGTCGATCATCATCTGGTGGTGGTTCTTGAAGAACGGATGGTTGCCGCTCCAGCCGCTGTATTCCACCTGCCGCTCACCGCCATCGACGAAGATGTTGTTCTCGATGATATGGTCGCGGCCATTGTGGAGATGCAGGGCGGCCCGCGCGCTGCGGACCACGATGTTGCCGACGATGTCCAGCCCGCCGGCATTGTCATCCATGTAGATGCCCCATGTGAAATGGGGGTGCTTCAGCCCTTCCGATCCCTGCCCCACGCCGACGGTGTCATGGATGAAGTTGTATTTCAAAGAGGTGCCGCGTGAGCTGATCCAGTCCCGCCCTCCGGTATAGACCGCGCCGCCATCCTGGGTCTCCAGCACGGTGTGGTGCATGTGGTTGTAGTCGATCACCAGGTTGTTCCCGCTGAACTGGACCGCCATCCGCGGCGTGTGGTGGATGTGGTTGTGGGTCGCCTTGTTGCCGACACCACCGAGGCCGATGCCCGCGCCGTTCTTCTGGATCATCCCGGGATGGTGGACGTGGTTGTTGTCCGCCACGTTGTTCGCCGGCTCCAGTTTCACGCGGTCACCACCGCCCAGGCTGATGCCTGTGCTGCCGGTGTAGGAGACGTCATTGCCGGTGGCCAGGTTGTTCTTCCCGTGCATGGAGATCCCCGCGCCGTTCCATCCGCCGGTCTCCGTGATGACACAACCGGCGATGGTGCAGTTCTCCGTCCCGGACATGCTGATCGCGGTTTCCGTGCATCCCGTGAAGTGCAGGCCGCGGATGGTGATGTGCCTGGTGGCGGCCGCCATCTTCACGAAGCTCTCCAGCTTCGGGATGCGCACCTCCCCGCCCGTCGCCGGTGGCCAGAAATAAAGCGTCTCCGTGCCACGGTCGATGTACCACTCCCCGGGGGCGTCCAGTTCCTCCAGCGCGTTCTGGATGAAGTAACGGTTGTGGGGATGGAGGTCATACCCGCAATCCTTCTGCAGGGTGACCGTGTTCGCCGCGGCATCCACCGAGGCCACCGGCATGATGAAGTTCCACCAGCCGTAGCCTGCGAAAATGTTCATCTCCAGCTCCTCCGGCTTCGCCCATTTCCGGACGTCCTTCGGGTCCAGGTAGGCCACCCGCTTCCAGGCGTGGCCCTCCATCTTGTCCTTCGGCACCTCCTTCAGGAATGCCCAGCCGGTGTAGCGTGGCTCGGCAGGGTCCGCGTTGGGGTAGCGCGCCAGAGGCTGGCGCTTGCCGTTGAAAAGCAACTGCCGGATCGCCGCCTTGCCGAATTCCAGCCCCTTGATGTCCGCCTTCAGGATCTGTCCCTGGTGGGGCGTGAATCCCTCCACTTTCGGAGCGCCGATGAAAACCGGCTTCTCCCCCTCCACGCTGCGGTAGGTCACCGGGAACTTCTCCGAGCCGGAATCGATCACATCCAGAGCCAGCGGAGACTGCATTTCGTAGGTGCCGCCGTGTACCCACACGGTCACGGCCTCATTGACCGGAGCCTTCTTTTTCAGGGCACGGACCGCATCCCTTGCCTGGACCAGTGTTCCGAAGGGCGCTTCCTTCGTCCCCGGCGCATCCGCCTTCCCGGCGGGGGAAACATGAAACTCAAGGGCGAAGGCGGGACTAGCCAGAAACAGACAAAAACAGAAACGAAACAACATAATCAGACACAAAACGAACCATAATCCCCCCACCTTGCACCAAAAAAAATCCGGAAACCGCCCAAAGCAGCTTCCGGATCGCTTGGAAATGTTGGCTTATCAGCCGCAACCGCAGCCACCACCACAGCAGCCGCCGGACTCCTGGATGTCGTCCTCGGTCGCAACGCGGCCGAGTTCGATGGTGGCACCCACGTATTTGGCGATCTCACCTTGGAGTTGCTCGAGTTCACGCTGGGCTTCGAGGAAGTCGCGGGCGATCTCGTTGGCGAAGAGCGCGTCACGGGCGGCTTCGAATTCGGTGACCTCGGACTTGCTCAGCTCGATCCCGGCGCGCTGCTTGTGGGCGAGTTCGTCACCGCGCTCATGGACGCTCTGGTACTGGAGGCGGGCGGCGTCATCGGCGAGGAATCGCTCGACCTTGGCCTGGTTCTTACGGAAGGAAGCATCCGCGACGATTTCGGCGCAAAGTTCTTTGGTTTTCTCAATGACTGCGGACTGTTCGGCAACGGCTGACATGGCGGTTTTATAAACCCGCCCACCCGTACTGGCAACGGAACATTTTCCGGACGCGGCCTCGGGGAAAGTTTGGGCTGGGCCATGCCGCGCGGATACCTAGCATGTCCGCCAGTTCGCATGTCCATCCAACCGATCAAAGACGGAATCCGCTCCCACGTCCGCATCGACTTCTACGGGAATGTCCACAAGCGCCTGCGCGGTACGGATGCGGACAAGCGCTACGCCACGGAGGTGGAGGTGCTGAAGGTGCTCGAGCAGCGGGGGTGCCCCTACGTGCCGAAGGTGATCGAGGAGCATCCGGAGGAAAACTACTTCGTTTCCTCGAACTGCGGGATGCCCGCCCCCCATATTCCGAAAGAGCGGGCGGACCAGCTTTTCGCCGCGCTGGAAAAGGACTACGGGGTGAGGCATCTGGACGCGGAGCCGCGGAACATCACCTACTCGGACAAGCTGGCGCGTTTCTGCATCATCGACTTCGAGTTGGCGGAGATCCTGCCGTTCCCCACCCCGCCGGAGGATGCCTCCCAGCCGGCCGCCAATATCTGATCCATCCGCCAGAAAAACCCACCCGTGTCAGAAGGCGCGCTTTTCCACTGGTCCTACCGATCCCACAGCGGATCCCGCAAACCCCGGAATGATGATTCCGTGGTCGCGTTCGCATCGGGCCCTGGCGGTGCGGAATCCCTTCCGGAATCCGGGAGCAAGACCCTTTCCGAATGCGACCTTGTTTTTGCGGTTTCCGACGGGATGGGCGGTGGAAATGCGGGGGACCTGGCCTCCTCCCTCCTGTTGCGCGGGATGAGCGAAATGATCCCGGAAACCTTCAAGGCCGCCGCTTCCGGGTTCTTCCCGGACTCCCTCGAACATCTTGGCGACACGCTCCGGGCGGTGCATGAACAGATCAACGAGGCGGCGGCTTCCTGCGAGGAACAGAAAGGCATGTCCGCCACCGTGGCCCTCGCCTGGTTCACTCCGGAAAACCTCTATCTGGCGAATGTGGGGGACTCCCGCATCTATCTTTCCCGCGATGGCGAACTCACCCAACTTTCTCACGATCATACACTTGCATGGGACCAGTGGAAGCGCGGGCAGATCGGTGAAATGCAGTACCGCAGCCATCCCCGGCGATCCGCGCTTTATGAAGTCATCGGTGGTGGCCATCCGCGGATGCGGCCCCATCTGGCGGCGATCCCCTACTTACCCGGCGACCGGTTCCTGATCTGCTCGGATGGACTCATCGACGGCCTCACGGAGCAGCACATCGGCAACGCCTTGGGGGCGGATCTCACCCCGACCGCCGCCTTGGAAAAGATGCTGGAACGGGCACTCCGCAGCGCAGGAACCGATGATACCACCCTCATCGTGATTCACTTGTAAAAATCATCGAAAATCTCCCAAGTTTCCTCCCTCTGGCATATTAGTTGCTTTCATACCTCCCGGAAAGCAATTCCGCCAGAGGAGAATCATGACAGATTCCCCTTGACCGGGATGCTCTCCAAAAATACCGCTAACGCACTGATTACCAAAAAATATGGCCAAATACAAATTGGAATACATCTGGCTCGATGGCTACAAGCCGACCCCGAACCTCCGCAGCAAGACCCTCATCAAGGACTTCGATTCCTTTCCGAAGCTTGAGGAACTGCCGAACTGGGGCTTTGACGGTAGCTCGACCCAACAGGCAGAAGGCCGGAGCTCCGACTGCGTTCTGAAACCAGTGGCCCTCTATCCGGACACCACCCGCCGCAACGGCGTGCTCGTGATGTGCGAAGTCATGATGCCGGATGGCGTGACCCCCCACCCTTCCAACTCCCGCGCCACCATCCTGGACGATCCGGGCGCATGGTTCGGTTTCGAGCAGGAGTATTTCCTCTATCAGGACGGCCGTCCCCTCGGCTTCCCCGCCGAAGGCTATCCGGCTCCACAAGGCCCGTACTACACCGGCGTCGGCTACAAGAACGTGGGTGACATCGCCCGCCAGATCGTCGAGGAACACCTCGACCTCTGCCTTGACGCAGGCATCAACCACGAAGGCATCAACGCCGAAGTGGCGAAAGGCCAGTGGGAATTCCAGATCTTCGGCAAGGGTTCCAAGAAGGCCGCCGACGAAGTGTGGGTCGCCCGCTACCTGCTGATCCGCCTTTGCGAAAAGTACGGCATCGACATCAACTTCCACTGCAAGCCGCTGGGTGACACCGACTGGAACGGTTCCGGCATGCACGCGAACTTCTCCACCGACTATCTCCGCGACAAAGGTGGCAAGGCCTACTTCGAAGCCCTGATGGCAGCCTTCGGCGACTACACGGCCGAGCACATCGCCGTCTATGGCCCGGACAACCACATGCGCCTCACCGGCCTCCACGAGACGCAGTCGATCGACAAGTTCTCCTACGGAGTCGCCGACCGCGGCGCGTCCATCCGCGTTCCGCACAGCTTCGTGAAGGGCGATGCCTACCGCGGCTACCTCGAAGACCGTCGTCCGAACTCCCAAGGCGATCCTTACCAGATCGCCTCCCGGATCCTCGCGACCATCGAGACGGTTCCGAAGCCCTGATCCTTTCCGGGATACCCCATTCATGGCAAAACCGCCTTCCCTTCGACGGGGAGGCGGTTTTCGCTTTTCATGAAAGATGCCCTCCTTATCCGTGGGTCACAACATCCGGGCGTACAAAGCCCTGAGCGCCACTTTCCATTTCTCCAGGAACGCGAGATTGCGCACCTTCGAAGATCCCGCTTCCACGTCTGGCAGAGCAGACATCCATTGTGGGAAAATCGCGCATTCCGAGGCCATGTAGCCGTCCACCTCCGCGATCATCTCCTCGACGCGTTGCAGGCAGTCCTGGAGTTCAGGTTCCAGCAACGCCTTTCCGAGGGCGGTGCTGGCGGTTTCCCGTTTACGGATGACCGCCTCAGCCTGCTGGCTGAGCAGGCCGATCCTTCCAAAAAGGTCCATCAGCCCCGGCGCGATCATGCCGCGGGATTCCACGGTCATCCCGTTGAGGGACAACCAGTGGCCGAGCCGCCGTGACGGGCTGGAAAGAATGGCCAGCGCTTCCTTCAGCGCGGCGAACTCCCCTTCACCGCCACCGGCATCGGGATGCAGTTCCTTTCCCGCCTCCCGGAAGGCGGTCCGAAGATCCTCCTCGGCCAACACCAGGTCCGGGGCCAGGCCGAGTGCGGCGAAAGCATTCATGTTCAGGCGGCGAAACTCTCCCCGCAGGAGCAGGTGACCACCGCGTTCGGGTTGCTCACCTTGAAACCGCCCTGCTGGAGATCATCGGAATAGTCCAGTTCGCTGCCGCTGACAAAGAGGGCGCTTTTCGGGTCGATGACCACGTTCACCCCATTGCTGGGCACGACGATGTCGCGGTCCCTGGGACCATCCACGAGATCCATCTTGTATTGCAGGCCGGAGCATCCCCCGCCGACCACGGCGATCCGGAGGCCGCCGTCCGGCCGGCCCTGGCGCTCCAGCAGGCCACGGAGGTGGCCGGAGGCACCTTCCAGCACCTTGATGAGCTTTTCGTTACCGATCTTGTAGTTGGCCGTCATGGATGGGGATGGAACTGGATAGCACAAAAAAAGCGACGGTCATAGACCGCCGCCCTTTTTTCATATGAAAAATTGATCAGGACTCCTCTTCGGCAGGAGCCGGAGCGCCTTCTTCGATGTTCTCGATCGCCTCGACCGTCTTGTCGGCGACTTCCGCAACAGCGGCGTCATCAGCGACCTTCTTGGCAGGAGCCTTCTTGGCGGCTGCTTTCTTCGCGGGAGCGGCGGCCTTTTTCGCAGGAGCGGCTGCTTTCTTGGCAGGAGCGG
Source organism: Akkermansiaceae bacterium (assembly GCA_019634595.1). Taxonomy (NCBI): domain Bacteria; kingdom Pseudomonadati; phylum Verrucomicrobiota; class Verrucomicrobiia; order Verrucomicrobiales; family Akkermansiaceae; species Akkermansiaceae bacterium. The sequence goes on along the minus strand of JAHCBC010000001.1, from coordinate 817,197 downwards.
CTGCTTTCTTCACGGCGGAAGACTTCTTGGAGATGCCACCCAATTTCGCCTGATCCTTCTTGCGGTTCAGGTAGTCGGCACGGCGGCGGCGTTTGATGATCTTATTGGATTGCTGTCCCATGATTGGTAGAGCCACTGGCTAAGGACTGGAGGCGACCAGCGCAAGATCATAATTCCACAAGGTACCTCCACCCCCTCCGATAGGATTTCCATCCAAGGTCCGTAGAAGGAATCTGCGCCGTCATGAAACCCTCCATCCAGATCACGCTGTTATCCGCCCTGGGAATCGTTTTCTCCAGCACATCGGAGGGAACCGTCATTTTCCAGGACACCTTCGACAGCGGTGTCGGCACCTGGTACAAAGCCTCCGCGACGACAGGCACCTTGTCGAATTCGTCCCAAAGGTTGTCATGGTCGGAAAATGGCGACGGGATCACCGAAGTCATCGGACGGAGCATCCCGACCACCACCGTGGCGGTCGGCGAGATGCTCCGGCTCAGCTACAGCTACACGCCAACGGCGGCGAACTCCATCATCCGGGCAGGTCTTTACACGCTGAACGGAACCATCAGCCAGGATGGATGGGGCTTTGATTCGACCGCCCTCACCGGCGGGTTCAGCGGTTACAATTCCTTCCTCCGGGTGAATTCCACCGGCAACCAGGCGGCACGCAGTGACTCAGGCTCCCTCACCACGGGCACCACGACCACCGCGAACGGCCCCCTGCAGGCCGGCACGTCCCTCACCACCGTATCCGGTGACACCAATACCTTCACCGTGACGGCAGGCACCACCTACACGGTCACCTACGATCTGATCCGGACCGCCTCTGGCTCCATCACCACCGTCTATACCCTGAACGACGGAACCTCCAACGTCCTTCAGGTCACCGGCAGCGGCACCGCTTCCAATTTCACGTTCAATGCGGTCACCATCCGCCAGACAGGCGGCGTCGCCATCTATGACAACATCACGCTGGAGACGCTCCCCATCCCCGAGCCGTCCGCCGTCCTGCTTTCCGGCGTTGCCCTGACGGGTTTCGCCTTCTCCCGGCGGAGAAGAAATTGAGCGCAGATTCGCATTCGACATTCCGCCGCGTTCCGGCGCAGAGTCCCCGCCCCATGGCAGGACTCATCATCGCACCGCGCGCCCGCATTTTCCACGGCCACGAGTGGATCTACGCCACCGAGATCAAGAAAGCCTTCGGCAATCCGCAGCCCGGGGATGTGATCACCCTGAAGGATTTCCGCGACCGGCCGCTCGGTTCGGCGATCTACAATCCGCAATCCCAGATCGTCGCCCGCCGGTTTTCCCGCCGGAAGCAGGACCTGGACCTGGATTTCTTCACCCGCCGCATCCAGCAGGCGACCGAACACCGCCAGCGCCGTGGAATCGATGAAACCCTGGCCCGGATTGTCTGGAGCGAGTCCGACGGCATCCCGGGCCTGATCGTGGACCGATACGGCGACCACCTCTCCGTCCAGACGCTGACGCTGGCCATGGACCAGCGGAAGGAACTCATCCGCGACGCGCTGCTGGCGCTGATTTCCCCGAAGTCCATCGTCCTGCGCAACGACTCACCCTACCGGAAAGCCGAGGGTATGGAGCCGGGCATCGAGATGCTGCATGGCGAGAATCCCGGTCCGTTCCGAGTCCTTGCGAACGACCTGACTTTCGAGATCGATCTTTTCGACGGCCAGAAAACCGGCCTTTACCTCGACCAGCTCCAGTCCCACGCCGAGGTGGCGAAGCTGGCCAAGGGCAAACGGGTCCTCGATTGCTTCACCAACCAAGGGGGCTTCGCGCTCGCCTGTGCGAAGGCGGGAGCCGCCAAGGTCACCGCGGTGGATGTCTCCGCCACCGCCTGTGAAGCCGCGCGCAAGAACGCGGAACTCAACGGAGTGGAGATCGACGTCATCGAGCACAACGTCTTCGATTTCCTCAAGCACGCGAAGCCGGACTACGACCTCATCATCCTGGATCCACCGAGTTTCACCCGGAACAAGAAGACGCTCATGGACGCCATGCGCGGCTACAAGGAGATCCACCTGCGCTCGTTGAAGCTGCTGGAGAAGGGCGGAATCCTGTCCACCTTCTGCTGCTCCCACCACGCGTCGCGCGAACTGTATCTGGAGAACATCGTGGATGCTTCCATCGATGCGAAGAAATCCCTGCGCCTGGTTGCGGAGCACAGCCAGCGCGCGGACCATCCGATCCTCCTTTCCATCCCGGAGACGGGATACCTGAAGGGCTTCACCGCCGAGGTGATCGCCAGCCGCTGAACGGTCCGGGAATCCTAGGTGCCATCAATAGGCAGGCTTGGTGCCGAACCAATCCGGCCGCCTGGGATCGAGGTAGGGATTGGGAATGACGTCCGATTGGAGCCTCGCGACGGCACTTTCATTCAAGTCCACGCCGAGGCCCGGTTTCGTGGTCACGGGTTCCATCCAGCCGCATGACCAATCGAAGCGCTCCGGAATGATGTCGGCGCTGAGATTGGGATATTGGGTGTCAATCGCCAGGCTGAGGTTTGGAACGCTCGCAGCGAAGTGGAGGTAGGCCGCCATCGAGACGCCGCATTCACCCCCGCTGTGGAGGGTGACCGGGATTCCGGCGGCCTCGCAGAGCGCTGCCTGCTTCCTCGCCTGGATGAGTCCCCCCGCTTCGTGCGGGTCGATCACGACCACATCTGCGGCCTCCGCGGCGATGATGGCATGGACGTCCTGCAAGGTGTAGGCGGCCTCATCCAGCGCGATGGGGATGCAGGTGTTCTTCCGCAGGTGGGCGTGTCCTTGGAGATCCTCCAGCGGCAGGGGCTGCTCGACATACTCGAGGTCGAACGGTTCCAGTTTCCGGAGCTGGCGCTTCGCGGTGCCGATGGTCCATGCGCCATTCGCGTCGCCACGGATCCGGGTGGATGGCCCCGCGCCGTCCCTCACCGCCCGCACCAGTTCGATGTCGAGAGCCTCCCCCATCCCCAGCTTCAGTTTCAGCGTGCCGAATCCACGGCTGGCGAAATCCGCGGCCTCACGCGCGGCAACCGCGGGATCCGCGGACTGGATGTAGCCGATGATGGGAACCTGGGCGCGGTACTTTCCTCCCCACAGCCGGTGCAAGGGCATGCCGGCCTGCTTTCCCACGATGTCCCAGCAGGCCATCTCCACCGCGGCACGGGCCATGGTGACGGCACGCTTGTGATGGTAGTAGCCCGCGCCTTCGGTCTTTCTCAGCAGGCGTTCGATGTCACAGGCATCCTCACCGATGGCGAGCGGGATGACGGTCTTCCGCAGGACAGGCTCGATGAACTCCAGCAGACAGATGGTCTCACCGATGCCGATGGTGCCGTCGGCCGTCTCCACTTTCACGACCAGCCGTGTGATCCCTGGTCGCGTGCCCGCGCTCCATTCCACCTGGTGGACGAATGGGACAAAGACCTTCCAACAGGAGATGGCCGTGATGGTGGTGGGCGATGGATTCATGGATGGGTGGTGCGGAAATGGGCGACTGCCTTTGGAAGCAGGAGGACAAGGAGCAGCGCGGCGAGCGGATGGAGGAAGCTCATGGTGGTGAACAGGCCGTCATAGGAATGATGCTTCGTGAGCACCGCGCCGATCAGGCCGGTGGACAGGAAGCCGCCGATGCTGCCGCCCATGCCGATGAGGCCCTGGGCGGAACCCAGCGAGCTGGATGGGAAAAGATCGAGCGGAAGGGTAACGCAACTGGCCATGAACATCATCACGCATCCGGCGAAGAGGCTGGCGAAGGCAATCGACCATCCCGCCCCGGGCAGCAGCGGGATGATGAAACTCAACCCCATCACCAACGCGGTGGCGCAGATGACGCGCAGGCGGGCATTTACCGGAGTGATGCCTTTCCGGATGAAGTGGCCGGATGCGAAACCGGCCGCAAGACAGCCGATGTCCGCCGCCACGAAGACGATCCACAGCGTGCCGCCGACCTCTCCCAGTGTCATCCCCCGCTTCTCCTGGAGATACTTCGCGAACCAGACGAGGTAGAAATACCAGACCGGGTCCGTGAGCATGCGCACGCCCATCACCAGCCAGAGCGGCTTCCAGCGGATGAGCGTCCTGAACGGCAGTGGCGGAGCCTTTGCCGCGGCAGGTTCCATGAGTCCATGGGAAGCGAGCAGTTCCTTTTCCTTGTCCCCCATCCAGCGGTGGGAGGCGGGAGAACGATAGATATAGTACCAGATGGCCGCCGCGACCAGACCGATGCCGCCGGTGACGATGAACGCCCAGCGCCAGCCGAACCGGAGGGCCAGCCAGGCGACCAGCGGTGCGGCGATGGCAGCCCCCAGCGTGCCACCCATCATGTACATCCCGGCTGCCACGCCTTTTTCCTTCGGCGGGAACCATGCGCCCACCACCTTCGCGGAGACCGCGTAGTGCCCCGGCTCCCCGATGCCGAGGAGGCTGCGGAAGCCCACCATGGAAAGGAAACCGGAGGAAAGGGCGGTGAGCATGTTCGCCGTCGACCACCAGGTGACGAAGATCGTTTCCGCCAGACGCGGGCCGTAGCGGTCCACCACGCGGCCCGCGAAGAAATAAGACACGGTGTAGCAAAGGAGGAATGCCTGCCCGATGCGGGCGTAGTCATTGTCCGAGAGGTGCAGTTCCTTCTGGATGGTGGTCGCCAGGATGGAAAGCGCCTGGCGGTCCACGTAGTTCAGGACGGAGAGCAACAGCAGCAGCACCGCGATCACCCACCGGATGGGAATGCGGCCTTTCATGCGAAGATCTCTTTCACCACGCGTCCGGAAACATCCGTGAGACGGAAATCACGGCCCGCATAACGGTAGGTCAGCCGTTCATGGTCCAGTCCCATCAACGCCAGCAGGGTGGCGTGCAGATCGTGCAGGTGGATCTTGTTCTCCACCGCGTAGTAACCGAGTTCATCCGTCGCCCCCACCCGGCCGGGTTTCACCCCACCACCCGCCAGCCACATGGTGTAGCCGTGCGGATTGTGGTCGCGGCCATCCCCGCCCTCGCGGGTGGGAGTGCGTCCGAACTCCCCTCCCCAGATGACCAGCGTGTCATCGAGCAGCCCGCGTTGTTTCAGATCCTTCAGCAGGCCGGCGGCGGGCTTGTCACTCGCACGCGCGTTGTCGCCGTGTCCCTTCACCAGTCCACCGTGCTGGTCCCACACCGCCCCGGTGCTGATCTGGATGAAGCGGACGCCCGCCTCCGCGAACCGGCGCGCGAGCAGGCACTTTTTCCCGAACTCCGCGGTGACCGGATCATCAATGCCGTAGAGTTCACGCGTCGCCGTGCTTTCCTTCGAAATGTCCATGACATCCGGAGCGGCCATCTGCATGCGGAATGCCAGCTCATAGGTGCCGATCCGGGCCTCCAGTTCCGAGTCCACGGGTGTGCCGGAGTTCAGGTTCACCTCCCGTAGGAAATCGAGCTGACGCCGCTGGAGCGCGTCCGCCGGTTTGCCGAGGAAACGGAACTTCGCGTCATCCGCCTTGGTGGAGGCGGAACCGAGCGGAGTTCCCTGGTAGGCGGCGGGGAGGAATGCGGAGCCGTAGTTCCTCACTCCGCCGTGGGTGTCGCTGGGCGCGATGGTGATGAATCCGGGAAGGTCCTGGTTTTCCGAACCCAGGCCATAGAGCATCCATGACCCCAGGCTGGGCCTGACGAATGCCTCCGTCCCGGTGCTCATCCTCAGCACCGCCGCACCATGGTCGAGCGCCGTGCCATGGCAGGAGTGGAGGAAGCACATCTCATCCACCAGCCCTCCGAGGTGCGGGAACAGCTCGCTGACCATGTGGCCGCTTTCGCCGCGCGAGCTGAACTTCCACGGGGATTTCCACAGCTTCGATCCATCCCGTCCGTTGGCCGCGGCGAAAGTGATCTTCGGCAGGTTCGGTGCGGTCTGGCCGTCGTGCTTTTCCAACGCGGGCTTATGGTCGAACGTGTCAACGGCGGACGGGCCTCCGTGCATGAACAGGAAGATCACCCGCTTCGCCTTTCCGATGAAATGGGGGGCGCGGGGTGTCAACGGATTCCCCGCACCGGCACCTGCGGCCGTTGCCGCCGCCCGCGCGGTTTCTCCGAACAAGCCGGAAAGCGCGAGACCACCGAAGCCCAGACCGAACGTCTTCAGCGCGTCACGGCGCGAATACGGATTGGAGAATTGATTGCAGGAAAATGGGTTCATTGCAGGTAGAGGAACTCGTTCGAGGCGAAAAGGGTCTGGCACATGCGGGTCCAGGCGGAGCGGCGGGGCGATGCGTCCCCCAGCCTGCGGAGGTCTTGCTCCAGCGCATTCACATAGGCGAGCGAGCGGTCGATTTCGTCGGATCTGGCGGGGCGGGAAAGGACAAGCTGCCATGCCGCACGCACCCTGGCGGCATCATCCCCTTCCATGCCCTCGATCCTCCCGGCGAGGGCCGCCGACTGTTCCAGGACGAAGGGGCTGTTCATCAGGAACAGGGCCTGTGGAGCCACCGTGGTCTGCGCGCGCTGCCCGGTGATCACGCCCGGGTTCGGGTAGTCGAACGCGGAGAAGAAATCATACAGCGCGTTCCGGATGATGGGCACATAGACGGAACGACGGGGAGAGCCGTAGTTCATCTTTTTGGTGATGTCCGCCGGTGCGTTCCCGCCATTCGCATAGGTGCGGTCCTGCACAGTCATCAGGGAACCGCCCATCGCCGCGTCGAGCCTGCCGGAAATGGCCAGCATGGAATCCCGGAGCACCTCCGCCTCCAACCGGCGGCGCGGAAAGCCGGAGAACAGGCGGTTTTCCGGATCCTGCGCCGGGGCCTTCGTGAGAACCGCCTGCCGGTAGGTCGCGCTGGAAAGGATGAGTTCATGCAGCTTCTTCAGCGACCATCCGTTCTCAACGAACCAGACCGCCAGCCAGTCGAGCAGCTCCGGGTGCGATGGGGTCTCCCCCCTCAGGCCGAAGTTGTCCGGGGACCGGACGAGACCTTCGCCGAAATGCCACAACCAGACGCGGTTGACGATGACACGCGCCGTCAGCGGATGATCCGGATGGGCGAGCCATGCAGCAAGCTCCTCCCTGCCACTGGCAGCGGGCCCCGGTCCGGCGACGTTCACGTTCGTGACGATCTTCGGAAACCCACGCGGCACCACCGCGCCGGGAGTCGCGGGATTTCCCCGGACCAGGATGGGGGCATCCGCGATGGTTCCTTCCAGCGGCACCATCACCCGCGGCATGGCCGAAAGCCGGTCCTCCGCCTTTGCGATGGCGGCGTCCATTTCCTTCAGACGTTCCTTCTTTCCGTCGTCCTCCATGGCAAAGCCGGCCTTCGCTTCCGGCACCGTCTCCGAGTAGGCCTGCGCACGGGGCCTGCCGATGATCCATTTGTCAAAAATCGGAACCGGCCCGTCACGGTGGAACGCGAGGATGTTCATCCCCTTGCGGAAGCGGTAGGTCCCCTGGACAAACCACCGCTGCGCCCGCGGCGTCCAGTCACCGGTGATCTCCGCCGCGGCTTCCTCGGTCTCCAGGTTGCCATTCACGAGGAGCTGGGTGGGCCGTGATTCCTTCGCCGCATACCTCAGCTCGATCTGGTAGTCCCCCTCCTCCGGCAACTCGAACTCATATTCGATGTGGTCGGGATACTCGGTGCGGGTGCGGATCACCCCGATGCCCCTGCCCAGGCTGTCCGACTCCACGCTCACATTTCCGGAGGTGAAATGCTCCGCCTCCACCACGAGATAGTCTGTGCCGGATGCGAGAGCCTTCCTTTCCTTTCCGCCGCCGGATTTCGCGATGGCTTCACGTTGCTTCCGCAACTCCGCGATCTCATGTCCCAGCGACGCGTATTTCTCCAAGTCCGCATTTCCTCCGAGAGGCCGTTCCGTCCAGGTGGCCACCCGCTTGGAAACGTCCATCGTCTTCGTGCTGCTGAAGATGCCGGACATGGAGTAGTAGTCCGCTGCGGACAAGGGATCGAACTTGTGGTCATGGCAGCGCGCGCAGCCCATGGTCATGCCGATGAAGGCGCGGGAGACGGTATCCACCTGTTCGTCGATGACATCGGCCGTCAGCCTCGCCTTGTCGAGATCCGCCAGCGCCTTCGGCCCCAGCATCAGGAAGCCGGTGGCGGTCAGCGAATCATCATCCTTGTCCGGGAGAAGATCCCCCGCGATCTGCTCGCGCAGGAAACGGTCGAAGGGCTTGTCGGAGTTGAAGGAACGGATGACATAGTCACGGTAGCGCCAGGCGTTCGCCATCGCGTGGTCCACCTCCGAACCGTTCGAGTCCGCGTAGCGCGCGACATCCAGCCAGTGGCGGCCCCAGCGTTCGCCGTAACGGGGTGATGCGAGGAGGCGCTTCACCAGTGCCTGGTAGACCTCCGGAGAATGGTCCGCCACAAAAGCCTCCGTCTCCTCCGGTGTGGGTGGCAGGCCGGTGATGTCCAGTGCCAGGCGGCGGATGAGCTTCCTCGGTTCCGCTTCCGGTGACAGAGCAAGTCCGTTCCCGGCGAGTTTTTCGGAAATGAAATGATCGATGGCGTTGCCTGCTGAAGCAGGAACCGGCGGCTTCTTCATCGGCTGGAACGCCCAGTGGGCCTTCATCTCCGCGCTGAATACCATCTCCCCGCCAACCTTGGTGGTGTGGGACTTCCCATCGTCAGGCCACGGCGCGCCGCCCAGGATCCAGGACTCCAGCTTCGCCACCACATCCTGCGGCAGCTTTTCCTCCGGAGGCATCTGGAGGTCCTTCTCATGATAGCGGACCGCGGTGATCAGCAGGCTCTTTTCCAGATCCCCGGGGACGATGGCCTTCCCGAGTTCCCCGCCAGCGAATGCGGCGGCCCTGGTATCGAGGCGGAGCTCCCCCTTCTGCTTTTTCTCCCCGTGGCATTCGTAGCAATGCTCCGCCAACAGCGGGCGGATCTCCTTTTCAAAGAACTCCATGCCCTGCTCGTCCGTGGCGGGCGTGCCTCCGGAGGGCGTGCTGATCCGTTGGGCAAACAGCCACTCCATGGCACCGTCCTCCAGGACCTTCCGGGCGATGTCATGTCCGGCTCCGGTGTATTCCGTCAAATCCGCGTCCGCACCGAGGATTTTCAGCGCGGTGATCATCCGGCGGCTGCGATCCACGGGGACCACTTCATCCTCCGAGCCTTGGTAGGTGCGGATCTTCACGGACTTCAGGGCCTCCGCTTTTCCTTCCTCGCTCAATCCGCAGACGGGCAGCACCGCCGCGAAACGTCCCGGCTGTCTGGCGGCCCAGTTCCATGAACCGCTGGCTCCCATGGAGACACCGGTGAGATAGACCCTCGCCGGATCGATGGCGTGCTTCTCCATGATTTCATCCAGTGCGGTCATGGCGGCCTGCAACTGGTCGCTGGGTTCCGTGTCGGACTCCACCCATTGCGCGGGCGGCAGGTCTTTCTGTCCCTTCCACTTCACCCAGTTGTTCGGACGTCCTTCGGCATCGGAGCCGTCGCGGCACTGAGGCACCAGCACATAGCATGGATGGGCTTTCTGGAACGCCTCCGATGCCAGATGGGCGGGAAGCGGCTCCGCCTCCGGCTTCCGGTTGTCGGAGCCTTTCGCCCCCGCGCCATGGAGATAGATGACGATGGGGAGCCGCGCGTCTTTCTCCACCGCCTCCGGGACCAGCAACCGGTAGGAACGGCTCGCGGTTTCCGCCACCACATCACCTCCGATGCGGCCATCCCCGAAAGATGCGGCCATGCACCATCCTGCGGAAAGGACGAAAGCGGAAAGCGATGTCAGATAGGATTTCAAAGCGAAGCTGGATGGGGTGATGATGTTTCAGTTAAGGCGTGAAAATCGCCGACCTGTCATCAGATCCCACGATTTGCGGGCGAGTTCAAAGGATTCATCATGCACGCCGTTGCACCGGAACGACGACGGATGAAAAGGCCGATGCCAGCGGCTCCGACCAGGCAACCGGTGGCCGGTTCCGGGATGACCACCACATTGTCCACGAGGAAATTCTTGGCGGCAGCCCCGCCGTAGAACGAGATGGAGTTGAGCGAATTGGTGCCTCCGGATGGCGCGCCGCCCTGGAAATAGCTGAGGCCGCTTACAGTGGTCCCGTTCAGGTTCACGCTGTAGGTGGGAGCGCCGGTGTAGTCCGCGATGATGGTCAGGCTGTTGGTGGCCACCGTTTCCCCACCCCATGCGCCGATGGTGCCGACGTCCGCACTGAAGGCGGCGACCAACGATCCGATGGCCTGCCAAGCCGCGCCATCATAGGCCTGGAGCTGGCCGGACTTCGCAACGCGGAGGTTGATCTGCGTGACGGATGTGACCGCGCCGTGCTTGAGCTGCATGCTGAAATAGCGGGTTGAGGCGTCCGCCGCGGCCTCCGGGGAAAGGGCGGCGAAATCGAGCGAGACGGTGAATTGCGACATGGCCGTCGGTACGGTCTGCCGGATGGCACCGCCGTTCGCGGTGAGCGCGACCATTTCCACACTGGTGGTGCCGGAGATCGTCGCTCCACCGATGATCGCGGATGATCCTTTCGAATCGCCTGAGGTGTCATTTGATACCTCGCTCCAACCGGTGAAGGTGGGATTACCGGCTCCGGAGATTTCGAAATCACCGTTGACGAGCACCGCGGCATGACAGGCTCCTGTCGTCATCATTGCCGCGATCACGAAAGACAGGGGGATGGGTTGTTTCATGGGCTTTGGGAAGGATCGGTTTTTCCGTTTCAGCCATGCATGCTGGAACTTCCGGGGGATTCCATGCAAAGGAAGTTTCGTGCGCCCCGTTGCACGTTCTTGCACTCATCACGCTCCCGCGCGTATGCATCCACCGTGGATCAACGCAACCCAACGCTGAAGGATGTGGCGGATGCCGCGGGTGTCCACCGCGCCACCGCGTCCCGGGCACTCAACAATGATCCGCGTATTTCGGAAGCCACACGCCTCCGCGTGCTGGAAGCCGCCGGGGCGCTGGGATACCGGGCTGACCCTCTGGTATCCCTGCTGATGAGCCATCGTCGTACCGCCACCACGCCGAGTTTCCAGGGAGTCATCGCCTACCTCACCCGTTATGAGACACCGGGCGCGTGGCAGGAGTTTTCGGAAAGTTTCACCCGCATCCACCAGGGAGCGACCCACGCGGCGGAGCGGCATGGATATGCGCTGGAGGAGTTCTGCGTGCCGCAAGTCAAAGGTGCCGTGGCGACCTTCCAGCGGGTGGCCCTGGCCCGCGGCATCCAGTGCATCCTCCTCGCTCCCCTGCCCAGGCCGAACGGGCATCTGCGGCTGGACTGGGACAAGTTCAACACCATCGGCATCGGCTACTCGCTCATCCGCCCTGAGATTCACCGTGTCGCCACGGATCACTTCGGCTGCCTCATCCTGGCGACCCGGCAGGCACGGCGGAGAGGGTACCGGCGGATCGGCGTGACGCTCAACGGACAGGTCAATGAACGAACAGACCGCCGCTGGCTGGGAGCGCTGCTGGTGGAGCATGAAAGGTCACGTCCGGAGGAGCGGATCCCGCCGCTGGTCACACGGGATTGGGACGAGGCGGCCTTTCTTGAATGGTACAAGGTCCACCGGCCGGAGGTCATCATGGGGGTGCACATGTACCGTGTGGCGGATGCCCTGAAGAAAATGGGCCTGCGCGTCCCGGAGGACGTGGGGTTGATCTCACTCGAACTCCGTGACCGGGAGAAAGGCATGAGCGGCATCGACCAGAACTTCGAGCAGATCGGCGCCACCGCCGTCCACAACGTCATCGGGATGTTCCACCGCGGTGAACGTGGACTTCCCGTGGCGGCGCAGAAGAGCCTGATCGACGGAAACTGGGTCGAGGGAAGCACGCTGCGCTGACCTCTAGTTCCCTGCCCCGCCCCGCTTGATCGCCGGAGCGAGCTTGTCATCAAGCAGACGATGCCGGCTCCAGAGGTTCTCGTGGTGGGCCCAATCGAATGAGACGAAACCGGCGGCTGCGGCCTGTGCGATCGCATTGGCGGCCATGTCGCCATAGTAGTAGTCGCCGTTGGCGTCCCCCTTCCCTGGATTCTCTCCGGACTTGAGGAAGCCATAATGGTCGGCGATAACGGCGATCCAGCGTGAGGCTCCCAGTCCGTCGATGAACGGCCAGTTCGCCTTGTCCATCGGATCACGCGCATCTCCGGGTTTCGTGAGATCAACCGGGTTTTCCTCCGCCACGGAGCTGCAGTGCAGGGAGACCTGGGCTTTATCGTGGATGGCCCGGGCGACCATGTGCCATGCCACACCCATCGAAACCAATTCATTCGGCTTGGGCTCCCCGGCGGACAATGCAGACAGGCTTTTCGCCACCGTCGAGGGCCCCGCGCCTTTGCCGGGCATCATGATCTGGAAAGGACCGTTGAAACCCGCCTGTTTGAACGCGATGATCTGGAACTCCGCCGCGTCCGCCAGTGCGCCGACATACCATTCGTACCATTGTTCCATCTGCTCCGCAGTGGCCGGTTGTCCGGGCCTCCAATCACCGAGCGGACGTCTCGGGATCGTCGCGGGTCGCGCTGATTCCCCCTCCGCTCCGGCATTCGCATCGTATGCCCAGAGTGCGTCTTCCCTGGCATCGGGAAACGCGAGTTCGCCCTGGATGCCGCCATTGCTGACGCGGACGCTGAAGAAGTTCTGCGGACCGAGTTCTTTCGCGAGACTGCGGATGACGCCGATCAAATGATCACGGACGTTCTGATTGAAAACGATGTTCGGACGTCTGCCGCGCGATCGCCGTTCGAGATCGCCACTGCGGATTCCGGCGGCGCCGACATAGGAGGAATCAGGAATCTGCCAGATCCACCCGGGATAGCGGTGCCATTCGATGTTGAGCACGCCTTTCAGGCCATTGCGCTCCAGCATCGCCACGCGGTCTTTGAGGAACTTGATTTTCTCCGGTGAATAGACGGAGGGAGCGATCTCATACTCGCTCCACGGGACGCGGATTTCGACATTGCGGATGCCCGCTTCGTGGAGCCGCTGGGGACGGTCCGTGTTGGGGCAACCGGGACAGCCTTGCGGATCATTCACCCATCTGGTGTCACCCAGCACACCGAAGACGGGCCGGGCAGGCGCACGGGGAATGCCAATTGCAATAACCGTGAGAAGGAGGATGAACCCCGGTATCCGCGGGCGGAGAATGCCAACGGCTGCCGGGGTGTGGATCACTTCGCGTGGAGATACTGCCAGATGGCCTCGTATTGCTTGCCAGCGTCTCCCTCCAGCACATCGGTGCGCTGGGACGCGTTGCCATCGGCATAGCGCGGCATCTTGGTGCTCGGCGTGACCATCGCCGGATTGTCCATCCAGCGGTGGTAGTAGTCCGGGCGCATGCGGTCCGGAACAAACTGGAAGTTGATGCCCTCCACCTCGAACGCGGCGGTGGGTTTCACCGGGCCGACACCGTGGCAGGTGGTGCATCCGAAACCTTCCGTCCCGGCGAGCTTTTTGCCGATCTCCACCATCTCCGGATTCGTCTCCACCTTCACCGGCGCGCTTGGCTCGAATCCGTGTAGTTTGGAGAATCCTTCCGCAAGAGGCTTTGCGTGCGCCTTGAACGCCGGCATGCGGGTGCCCAGCCACGGGCGGGGCCGCTGCTCCATGGAGCCATCCAGCATCTTCTCGATGTAGCTGGTGAAAAGCATCTCGCCGATATAGGTCAGTTGGGGCCGGGTCTGGTCCACCCGCTCATGCAGGCCCGCCAGGTGCTCGGTCAGCTTCTTGCTCTCCTCATGGGTCGAGCTGAGGAGCGACTGCCGGTCATCCATCGAGTGACAGCCGATGCAGCGCATGGACTCGATCTGGCGGCGCGCGAACTCCGCCGGAGTGTCCCGCTTGAGCGAGTCCCCGCCGGTCTTGCCAAAGGCAGCCAGCGCGGTGCGTGCGTCATCGTCGAGGTTCAGCACCGGCGACTTGCCGCGCTTGTCCTCAGGAGCGGCGCACCCGGAGGCGGACCAGTCCTTTTTGAAAATGGCCTCCAGCGGAGCGACCTTGCCGGGTTCCATCGGCAGGCCAGGGTGGCAGGTGCCGCATTGCATGGAAGCGGCGACTTTCTCCCCCCGCGCGGCGTCGCCCTTCGGATACGGTTTGGCCGCTTTGGTCTCGTTCCCGGCGGAGGCCTTGGTGAGATACGCGGCGATGGAATTCGCCTCTTCATCGGAGAACTTGAAATCCGGCATGCCGGTGGTGGCGTGGTAGGCGTCCGGCCTCTTCAGGAATGCCACCAGCGCGCCGGGCTGGAATTTGGAAGCGACGTTGTTCAGCGGAATCCGCTTGTTGTCGAGATCCGGACCATCCCGGTCGGGGGTGCTGTGGCAGGCCACGCAGCCGAGTTCATGGAAATGTCCGCCACCCTTTTCAGCCAGGGCGGGATCAGGTGCGGGAGTCGCTGGCAGGCCCAGCTTCGAACCGGCGAGGAATGCGGCGAGGTCCGCCGCCTGCTGGCGACCTTCCTCCGTCTCCGCATTCACCAGAGTCGGCATGTGGGTGCCGGGGCGGAGGTGCTTCGGATCGGCGATCCACCGTTGCAGCCATTCCTCCGTCACGCGCTCCCCGATGCCGATGAGGATGGGTCCGATCTCGCTGGTCTCCGGCATGGGCGTGGCGCCAAAGCCTTCGCTGGGCACGTGGCACTTCGCGCAGTTCTGCTGGGCGAAATGAAGCCTGCCGGAACGCAGGAGGTCACCCGCCTTGCTCTCTTCCGTCTCTTCCACGGCAAAGGCGGTCGGAGGGATGGTCTGGCGGACGAAGCCCGCCTCCTGCCAATAGACCCGCATGGCGGCGGAGCCATCCTCCTTGCTTTTGTAGATCAGTTCGAAGTCGTGCTCGCCTGGATTGAGACGCTTCGTTTCCGATGGCTCACCCGCGAGCGGTCCCTCGCGCTTGAGCATCTCATTCCCGCCGATCTTCAGCTCGACGCTGCCTTCGCCTTCGAACGAGAAGGCGAGCCGCTGGCGCTTGTCCAGTTTCAGTTTCCCCCTCCAGACGACTTCGAACTGGCCGGGCGTGAGGAAGGGGGTGGCAGGTTCCCCTTTCGCGATGCTCAGTGCCGGAAACCGGTCGCGCCGGGTGTCCGTGGCACCTTCACGGGTGAAGGTGGCGATCAGTTCGGCGCGGGCCGTGGCGGCCAGCATGAGCAATGCGAGAAAGGGGCGCAGCATGTTCGAAGACTTCGGGATAAGTCGTCTCTGGGATGGGATCAGTCCTTGTAGACGGTGGCGAAGATGTCGCCCTTCAGGATCTCACCTTCGGTTCCTTCCAGGTCGAAGGAAACCTTGAGCTGGTGGGATGGCTTCATGCCGGCGAGGACCAGTTCGACGGTCTTGCCGTCTGCGGTCAGCTTCGCGGATTCCACGGTGACGGTGTCGTGCTTGCGGACGCCCTTGGACTCCTTGGCCAGCGCGGCCTCTTCGGCGGCGGCGTCCACTTCATCCACGGAGAACTCACCGGAACCATACATCGGTCCGCGGACGTAGTTCCAGCGCTCCACGCCGTAGCTGGAGGGGTCGTTGGCCAGTTCAGCGTCCAGCTTGGAGGCGAAGCTGATCTTCACACCGGTCGGGGTGTATTCGAGCTTGTCCGGCACCGGCAGGGTCTCACCGCTGTAGCGCACGCGTTGGAAGGCGCACTCGGTGGCGGCATTCGTCTGCCAGCCGCGGAAGCCGAGGAGGTAGAGCGAGCCGTCGTCGTGGAAGCGTCCGCGCATCGCGGAGGACTGGAGCTTGATCGGCAGCTTCACCACACCGCCCTGCAGCGTGTCGCCGCGCTTCACGGGCAGCACGCGGTAGACGCTGGACTGGCCGTAGGAAAGGTGGATGAGTTCGTTTTCCGCAAGGCCGAATTTCGCCTTCTTGTCCACCCACACCTGGGAACCGCCGGAGTTGTCCACCTCCATCGGCAGGTAGCAAAGTGGTTCCAGATACTTGGCGTCCTTCAGCGCGTGGCGGGCGTCCTCCGTGCCCCAGAATACAGGGAGCTGGGATGCCTTGGCGAAGTTGATCTTGCAGCGTGGCTGCCAGGTACCCTCGTTCTCGCCGGTGGTGATCTCACCATTCGGCCCGACGGCCAGACCGCCGGGTGCGCGCAGGCCGGTGGCGACCACCTCGAACTTCGCGCCGTCCGGAGAAATTTTCGCAACAACGCCGTTGTGATCGAGGATGCGGTCGAAGCCACGGCCGCCGCCCTTCACCGGGGACGCCTTGGCGAAGTAGAAGTTGCCTTCCTTGTCGGTCTGCAGATCGAAGGCGAACTCGTGGAAGTTCGCGGTGATGATGACATCGCGGTTGAAGGTCTTGAAGTGATCCGTCTCACCGTCGCCGTTGAGGTCGATGAGCTGGGTGATCTGGTCGCGGCCGTTCACGTAGATCGCGCCGTTGACGACCTTCACGCCGAGCGTCTCGAACAGACCGGAGGCGATCCGCTGCCACTTGAGGTTCTTCCAGTCGCCCTTCAGGCCCTTCACGGTCCAGACGTCGCCGTTCCAGGAGGAAAGCGCCGCGCTGTCCTCGTCGATGAAGTCGAAGCCACCGAAACGCAGGTTCGCGTTCCATGGGTTCTCCGTCGGCAGGGTCAGGATGTCCGTCGCATACGGGGACTCCTTGTCCTCGGAAACGGTTCCGGCGGTCTCGATGGTGCCGGGCCAGAGAGGCTCGCCGCCTTTCTGGAGCGCCGCGAAATCCGGAGCTGCGGCAGGCTTCGGCTCGCCGCCTTTGCCGAAGGCGAGCTGGACAACCGTCTCGCCGCCCTTGGCGATGGTGCCGATCTTGCGGCCCGGGGTCTTCGCGTCGTCGGAAATCTTGATGTCGCCACCGGCAGCCACTTTCAGATCGGCGGAGGAACCGTCATCGCTGACGAGCAGGACCAGGTCCTTGTCGCGCTTGCCGACCTTCAGCGTCCGGGTGAATACGCCGTCTTTCTGGCTGACGATCTCCTGCACGGAAACGCCGTTCACCACGTAGTCGAAAACGATGGTCTTGCCGCTGCGGAAGTAACCCTTGAAGGAGGCGTCCTTGAGGTTGCCGTAACCGGCGGTCGCGCGTTTGTCCTCGAAGGAACCACCCTGGTCCGCCCAACCCGGTCCGGAGGCGGTGTTCACCAGGGCTTCCTTGTTGCCGAGCGTCACCAGCGGCCCGTGGGCACCGGTCCATGGGGTGCCGCCCCACTCGATGCCGCCGTTGAACACGGTCACAAGACGCAGCGTTTCCGTATCGAAAAGGGCACGGTTGCCGTCGCCCAGGTCCAGCAGGATGCCCTTCAGGGCCGCCGTCCGCTTCTCCCCCTTCAGGTAGTCGCCGAAAGTGTTCGACCATGCCGGGCCGATCTGCATTTCTTCATACCATTTGGTGCCTTTCTTCGCTTCCGCCGCATGGGTTACGGGGAGCAGGGCAGCACTGAGGGCAAGGGTGGCGTAGAGTTTCTGCATGAGGCCCGACGATACGAACCGCCGGTTGGCCGTCTAGCACAGAAATCCGTGTTTTTTATCTTCGGAAATCTGTGAGGATCCGCTTCATTTCCATGCATGATCGACATGCTCGTGCGGCTCTACGACCTCCCGGATGGCACGGAACTCTACCGGTCGGTCGCGGAAAAAGGCGTCACCCTGCGGAAGGCCCGCGCCTTTGAGAAACACACCGTCGCCGCCTTCGCGAAAGAACACTTCTCCGCGAAATGGGTCAGCGAGGTGGAGGTCGCCATCTCCCGCCAGCCCGTCGTCTGCTACATCGCCACCCGGGACAAGGAGATCCTCGGCTTCTCCTGCTATGACGTGACCCAGAAGGCCTTCTTCGGCCCCACGGGCGTCGCGGAATCCGCCCGCGGTCTGGGATTGGGAAAGGCCCTGCTCCTGAAAGCCCTGGAAGGCCTGCGCGACAGCGGCTACGCCTACGGCGTCATCGGCGGCGTGGGACCGAGGGAGTTTTACGAAAAGGCGGTCGGCGCGTTCGAGATCCCGGGGAGCAGCCCGGGGGTGTATGGGGATATATTGCCGTGAATGCGGGCGGAGGCCATTTCCGGCTGCCAATTCATCACAGATCATCTACATGATCGTCTGTTCGTCATGGCTGTAGCTCCCACCTCCCCCGCCGCCGTGGATTTCCCCTATTACGCATTCATCAGCTATTCCCGGAAGGACGCGAAAGCTGCCGCATGGCTCCAGAAACGGCTCGAATGGTTCCCTGTCCCGGTCAAATTGGTGAAAAATGGGGTCACCACCAAGCGATCACGATATCTCCGCCCCATCTACCGGGACAAAACCCATCTGGAGATCGATAGCGCCCACTACTGGGACAACATCCGTTCCGCCATCAGCGGCAGCCGCTATCTGATCGTCCTCTGCTCTCCCCATTCCGCGCAGTCCGGTCCTGTGGACAAGGAAGTGCGGCATTTTCTGGAAACCCACCAAGGTCCAGCCTTCGTGATCCCGGTTATTCTTTCTGGACGGATCACCGAGGACAACGAAGAGAACTGTCTCTGCCCCGCCCTGAAAGAGCTCGGCGAGCATATCACCGGAAGGAACCTGCCCCAGATGGTTCAGGAAGACGATTCCTCAGCAGCAGACTCTTGGGAGCGAGGCTTCATCGGCATCATTTCCTACATGCTGGGAGTGAAACGGGAATCCCTGGCCGATCACATCCGGCGCGAGGAACGCAAACGTGCCGCACGGGCCAGGAAACTTGCCGGCGTCATGCTTGTCCTAGCCTTGGCCGCCGTCGCTGGTGCTGTTTTCAGCGTTATCAAAACCCACCAGGCGGAAGCAGCGGAACGAAGAGCCACAAACTCAGCCCGAGCGGAAGAGACAGCAAAAAAAGAAGCGGTCGCCAAGAACGTGGAAGCAGCTCTCAAGGCACACGGTCGCGCGCAACAGGCATTCGACAAGGGAGAGCCGCGGGCCGGCATGGCTTATCTAGCTGAGGCTTTAAGGTATACCCCGGATGCCCCCCTTATCCGCCTGGATTCAGTGAACCGCTTGGTCCATCTTGTCACCCTCCATCCCATACCGACAGTCCCTCCTCTTAAGCACGCAGGTCGGGTCGCCATGGTATCCTTCAGTCCCGATGGAGCTCGTGTCGTCACCGCCAGCATCGACGGAACTGCGCGCATCTGGGATGCCGCTTCAGGCAAACCCATCGGTGAACCTCTTAGGCACGAATCTATGGTCGCCAGCGCCTCCTTCAGTCCGGATGGATCGCGTATCGTCACCGCCAGCTTGGACAAATCCGCGCGCATCTGGGATGCAGCTTCAGGCAAACCCATTAGCGAACCTCTAAAGCACGAAGATTTCGTCACCAGCGCTTCTTTCAGTCCGGATGGATCGCGCGTCGTCACCGCCAGCTTCGACAAAACCGCTCGCATATGGGACCCCACTTCAGGCCAACCCATCGGTGGGTCGCTAAACCACGAATACTCCGTCTCCAGCGCCTCCTTCAGTCCCGATGGATCTCGCATCCTCCTCACCGACCATAACGGTAATACCGCGCGCATTTGGGATGCCGCTTCAGGCAAACCCATTAGCGAACTTCTAAGGCACGAATATCCCGTCACCGGCGCTTCTTTCAATCCCGATGGATCGCACGTCGTCACCGCCAGCCTCGATCAAGATGTCCTCATCCTGGACGCAGCCTCAGGTGAAACCATTAGCGAACCTATATGGCACGAATATTCCGTCAACAGCGCTTCTTTCAATCCAGATGGATCGCGCGTCGTCACCGCCAGCCTCGACAAAACCGCGCGCATCTGGGATACCGCTTCAGGCAAACCCATTAGCGAACCTCTAAGTCACGAGGATTCCGTCAACAGCGCTTCTTTCAGTCCCGATGGGTCGCGAGTCGTGACCGCCAGCCTCGACCGAACTGCGCGCATCTGGGATGCCGCTTCAGGCAAACCCATTGGTGAACCTCTAAGGCACAAAGATTCCGTCACCAGCGCCTACTTCAGCCCCGATGGATCGCGAGTCGTCACCGCCAGCCCCGACGGGACTGCGCAAATCTGGGATGCTGCTTCAGGCAAACCCATTGGTGAACCTCTAAGGCACAAAGATTCCGTCACCAGCGCCTACTTCAGCCCCGATGGATCGCGAGTCGTCACCGCCAGCCCCGACGGAACTGCGCACATCTGGAATGTGGCTTCAGGCAAACCCATCGGTGAACCGCTAAAGCACGAATATTCCGTCAACAGCGCTTCTTTCAGTCCCGATGGATCGCGCGTCATCACCGCCAGCCTCGACCGAACTGCCCGCATCTGGGATGCAGCTTCAGGAAAACCCATCGGGGAACCTCTAAAGCACGGATCTTCTATCACTAGCGCTTCTTTCAGTCCCGATGGATCGCGCGTCGTCACCGCCAGCCTCAACGGAATTACCCGTATCTGGGATACCGCTTCAAGCAAACCCATTAGCGAACCTCTAAGGCACGAAGATTCCGTCACCAGCGCCTCCTTCAGTCCTGATGGATCGCGCGTCGTCACCGCTAGCAAGGATAACACCGCTCGCATCTGGAATGTTGAAGAAACGGAAAAAATCGATACGGATACGCTGCACACCTTAATATCCCTGACTTCAGGAATGACCATATCAGCGTCCGGAGAAACTAAGGAGATCCCCATTTCCACCTTACTGGATCTCCTGACGCGCACCAAGGAGGAGGCCGGTCAATCCAATGATCGGCACGCGGCCCTTATCCGCTGGCTATTCTCCTCTCCATCCTCACGCACCATTACGCCATCCAGCACAGTCACGGCCTACGAGCATGTCGAACGTGAGATCAACTGGTGCTTTAGACACCCGAGCTCTGAACAGCGAGTCCATATCATCCGGGAAGCAGGAAACTTTGTCCCCAACCATCCTTTGCTCCCATTTGCCAGGGCTTCCTTGGAAACGAATACCATGCGGAAGGAATTTCTCATCAACTATGGAGAAAAACGCCTGCCGGAGGATGTGGAACTGCTGGAAAAAGTAGTGGGATATCTGGACACACTCGAAGCTGCACCCGGGGCCACTCTACGGGTCGCCGAGCGGCTTCTCAAGTTCTCGCCGAAGTCTGCCGCCGCTCTTCGACTGAAAGTATGGGCCTTAGGCGAACTCAACAACAGCGAGGCTGTCATCGCTACCTACCATGAACTTCTCGCCCTGGAAGAGGCGGAGACAAGGGATTTCACGGACGGAGGATACTTCGCATCGAAAATGAACCGCA
Organism: Akkermansiaceae bacterium; assembly: GCA_019634595.1. Lineage (NCBI taxonomy): Bacteria > Pseudomonadati > Verrucomicrobiota > Verrucomicrobiia > Verrucomicrobiales > Akkermansiaceae > Akkermansiaceae bacterium. The sequence goes on along the minus strand of JAHCBC010000001.1, from coordinate 796,026 downwards.
CGGATCTGGTTCAGCAGTGGTTCTCCCTGGTCGCAGGGACGGCCCTTGAAGATGAAAGTATCCCACGCACTCATGGCTGGGCTCTCCTCAACCTTGGCGATGCTGCGGGAGCCACCGCGGCATTCGAAAAGTCCCGTTCCCTTCTTCCAGCGAGCTCCCAATCAGGCCAAGACCTCCTTGCTGGGCTCGCGATAGCAGCCTGGCTTACCGACCGTCGCGATGAGGCAACCGCCTACTACTGGGATCTGATCAAAACCGGCAATTCCGCAGAGAAGCCCACCTACTGGACCAAAGCCGAAACCATCACAGCCCAAGGCTGGCCTGAGGTCGAAATCCGCCCATTGGAAGAAATACGGAAGGAAACCCTCCGCCGCTTTCCGGAAGCAGCAGAGGAACAATAGGCGGAAAAGCAACCCCGCTACATATCACGGGTGGCTACACCGCATGCACACCCACGCCGTGCCTCGCACAGAGCTCCGCGACTTTCTCCTTCTCCAGCAGCAGGGTCATCCCGGCCTCGATGGCGATGCCGGCGACGCCTGCTTTCGCACAATTTTCGATGGTGTGCGGGCCGATGACCGGCACGTCGAAGCGCATGTCCTGGTTCGGTTTTGAGACTTTGACCAGCATCACGTCCTTGCCCCGACCAAGCGCACCTCCGCGGACGATGCATTCGTTGGTGCCTTCGAAGGCTTCCACCGCCAGCACGGTGCCATTCCGGACGACGACGGTCTGGCCGATGTCGAGGCGGCTGGTTTCCTTGGCGATCCTGAAACCGAAGGCGGCGTCCGCGAGCTGACGTTTCTTGAAAGCGGGGCCGCAGACATGGCCAGCGCCGGGAAGATGGTCCTCCAGAAAGGTGGTGGCGGGCAGCAGGGTGATGCCGTCCTTGGCCATTTCCTCGCCGATGGCGCCGAAAAGCGTCTCCGCATTCCGCTCCTTCACACGCGCCAGCATCATCAGGATGCGGAGGTCCGGACGGAGGTCGAAGAGGTTCTTCGGGGAAATCTGGCCAACCATCACGGCTTCCGTGGCACCTTCCTTTTTGAAAAATTTGATGAGCTTCGAGAGCTGGCCGACGCGGAACCAGCCGATGGCGTCCACCTTGTCCGCCAGCTCGGGCTTGGTTTCGTTCTCAAAGGCGGTGACGACCAGACGCGTGCCCGGGGAATGCCTGCGCGCGGCGGCGACAAACGTCTCCGGATAGACTCCGTTTCCTGCGATGATACCGATCGTGCGGGTGGCTGCCATGCGTGTTACCAAGGCAGTGTTCCGGGTGAATCCGGCCGCGTCAACCATCCCGACATCAGGTGAGATCCACAATGCTGATCTCCGGGGGACAGAACAGGCGGATGCCATGCAGGCAACCGACGCCCCGCGTGATGTGGATCTTCCGTCCTTTCCAGTCGTAGATCCCCTCCACCATGGAGCGGTCCTCGACGGGAAGCAGCGGTGCCCAGTCGATGATGGGCACCTTGACCTGCCCGCCATGGGTGTGGCCGGAGAACATGACATCCCAGGCGTAGTCCTCCGCGTCCACCTTGCTGTCCGGATTGTGCGAAAGCAGCAGGGTCGGCGGACCGTCGGACCCTGCGGGGATCAGGCACTCCCACGGCTTCGCCTCATGCCGCCAGATGTCACCGAGACCGGCGATCCGCAGCATCTGCCCGCCCACTTCCTCATCCACGCGCCGGTTGACCAGAAAGCGGACTCCGGCTTTCCCCATCTCCGCCTCGATCTGCCGGGCGCGGCTGTCCGGCGGGAGATACTTGCCGTCATGGTTGCCGAAACTGGCGTAGCAGTGCGGAAAATCCCGCAGCGGAGAGAGCGCATCCGCATAGCCGGAAATGTCATCCCTCCGGGAACTGATGTAGTCTCCGGTCAGCACCACCAGGTCCGGCTTCTGCGCCATGCCGGTCCTCACCGCCTCATGGATGTGTTCCCATGAAACACACCAGGAAGCGTGGAAGTCGGAAAGATGCAGCACACGCAGCGGGCGGACCAAGCCCAGTCCGGAGATCTTCTTGAACGTGGTGTTAAGCCACTTCGCCTCGATCGTGGCCGCCCCGATGCCACCAGCGGTCCCCAGGACACCGAGACCTCCCAACATCAGAAAATTCCGGCGGGTCAGCAGGCGGCGCGGTTTGCGGTTCATGGCGGGATGTTACTCCGGCACCGAACCGCCGCGTGTGAAATTACCGTGAAATCGGCAATTCGAAGAAGAGAGAAAGTAGCGGCCGTGGGACTCGAACCCACACTCGTTGGAACTCGATTTTGAGTCGAGCGCGTCTACCGATTCCGCCAGACCGCCATCTGGTGCGGGCGGAATGTGGCAATCCCGGTGCGTGCGTGCAAGAGGATTCTGGAACCGCCCGCGCCGCGCGGCTAGCGGTTGGTGACGGTGTATCCCTTCGAGGTGTTGTTGAACGCTTCCTTGCCCTCCGGGAGTCCGGAGATGGTGTTGCCCTCGAAGATGCCGGTGCCTTTCGCCTGATCCGTGATGTGGACGGCGGAGCCTCCCGGGGAGTCGATGGTGTTTCCGCGGAAGAGGATCTGCTGTTCCGCCCCGCCGGTGATCTGGATGCCGCTGTACATCGGGGAAAGGATCCGGTTGTTCTCGAAGACGACGCCTTTGACCGTGTCATTGCCCGCGAAGATCCACGCGGCTCCCCTCCTCTGTCCGACGTAGTTCCCGCCACCGCGCAACAGCGTGTTGCCGCGGACGATGCTGTCGGAAAGCGGATGGTTCGGGTAGGCGCTGGTCATGTTGATGGTGAAGACGCCCATCATCGCATTGTCCGCGAGCAGGTTGTTCTCGACGAGGTGTTTCGACCCACCGGCGAGGTCGAGGTTGTGGCCCCACCAGACGGCCTCGACGGTGTTGTTGCGGAGGATGTTCCGCTCCGCGGGCGGATCCTTCCGCTCCGTCTCAGAAAGGATGGCAATGCCATCATCCCCGCAGCCGCGGACATGGCAGTGTTCCACCAGATTGTGGCTGGCTCCGCGGTTGAGGTTGATGCCATCCGCATAGGTGAAGCGGACGCGGCAGCCCTGGACCTTCCCCTTGGACGCCACACTCATCCAGAAGCCGGTCTGGGTATGGGTGATCCAGACGTTCCGCACGGTCCAGTTAACGGGCGTAGCCCCGGTGAAACCCTTGCCATTCGACTTCCCCCGCTGGGTCTGGGCGATGCATTCCAAATAGAGGTCCGCGACCTCCGCTCCGTCCCCGGCAAGGCGGAAGCCCATGTTGCTGGCGAAATCCTCTCCGAGGACCGTCCCGAGGATGGAAGTGTGCCACATCCCCGCGCCGTGCACCTTCACCGGGCCTTCCAGCTCGAAGCGCTTCGACTGGTGGTAGGTGCCCGCCGGGATCCATACGACCTTCCTCTGCGCCTTCGCCTCCCGGATGCAGGCGATGATGGCGTCCGTATCGTCCTTCCCGTCCGTTCCATTGGCTCCGAAATCCACGACAGACAGCGAATTGGCGGGCTGTGGCAGCGGCGGGGGCGCGAGTTCCAGATCAATGAGGTCGATGCGGTAAAAGGCCGCCGCGTCCTTTTCCTGACGGCGCAGCTCGATGCGATCGCCCGGCTTGATCTGTTGCTTGAGGATATGCCGCGACTCCTCCCAGAAAACATGGGGAGCCTGTCCCGGAGTGTTCGACTGGCCGTTCTGCCCCTCCTCCCCGTAGAGCCAGTTGTGACGGGAGCTGAGGGTGAGCGATTCGCTGAACGCGCCGTTGATGAACAGGGACAGCGTGGCTTCCAGTCCGCCACCCTCCGGCGCATCCGGAATGCAATGGCGGATGACGATGCTGTTGGCGCGGGCCTTGACCGGGAACACCACCGCATCACCGGTTGCCTTCAGTTCCACATACCCACGCCCGGAGGCCTCCATCTCCGGCGTCACGACCTTTCCCGGCAGTCCCTGCAGGGTGACCACCGCGGCCTTCGTGCTGGCTTTCTCCGCCTCCAGGGTGGTGAAAGGCACCTCCGCGCCCACGGATGCGGCATGGACGGAAACGGGCAGACAGAGGACGGCAAAGGCGAGGGGCTTCATCATGCGGTTGGTTTCAACGCATGATGAAAGCCGGATATATCAAGACCAGCCGAAAGGAGGATGAAAGGAAACCGCGCCCGGAGACTTGCCGGGCGCGGAAATCGGGATCACCACTCGGGCAGGAAGGTGCCGGATTCGCAGGTCATCCGCATGGCCTTGCCTCCCTTCGGAGCACGCACGACGATCTTGTGGATGCCCGGCTGGAGGTCGGCGGTGCCGCTGGGGGCGGACTTGCCGTTGATCCAGATGTCGGTCGGCTTGAAGCCATCCGCGAAGGTGAGCTGGATCTTCGCCGCTTCGGAAAGCTGGAGCTTCGTTCCGGCCATGATCTCACTGGAGCTGGGAGCCATGGCGGCGACATCCTCCGGGAGCAGGCGTCCGTTCACGGTGGCGGTGACAGGCGTCCAGCCCAGGGAAGGATCTCCGGCGGAGGCTTTCTCCTGGAGGTCCGTGGTGAGGCCCAGCACGGCCCACACCTTCGGGGCCTTGCTCTTGGTGGCGTCGTAGTCACCGGGCTTGCCGAGTTGGGAAAGGAACTTGAACAGGTCGTTCACGTCGTTCTCCGGAAGTCCGGCGATCAGGTTGCCGGGCATGAGGCTGCCGGCGTCCGTCTTCTTCGCCACGTTGCTCTCCGGAATGACGATCTCCTGGCCCGCGCCGTCACGGATGGTCATGCCGCTGCCACCGCTGCGGATGAGCTGGCCCATGATGGCCTTGCCGTCCTTGGTCTCGATGATGACGGAGTGGTAGCCTTCCTTCACCTTCGCGCCCGGGTTCACCACGGACTCGATGAGGTAGTCCATGGGCGCGCTGGCACCGATGGAGGTCATGTCCGGGCCGACCTTCCCCCCTGCCCCGCCGATCGCGTGGCAGGCGGTGCAAGCGAGCGCCGGACGACGGTAGACCGCTTCACCGCGGGCGGCGTCGCCTTTCTCCGTGGCCTGTGCGGCCATTTTCTTGATGGTGGCGTCATCGTAGGTCTTCTGGGCGGAACCCGCCTGCTCACGCAGCACTTTCAGGAGCGCGTCATGCTCCGCCACATCCGGGATGTGCTGGAGGGATGCGACGGCGGTTTCCGGCGAGAATTTCTTCTCGGTGATGACTGCTGCCAGTTGTTTGGAGATGCCTTTCGAGGAAAGCGCCTTCTGCCAGAACTCGCGGCCCTGCTCCGCCTCGGTGATGCCGGAGGCGTAAGCGGCGATGAGTGGCACGGCGGTGTCCCGGTGATGCTTCGCCAGCGAAAGCACGGCGTGGCTGCGGATGTCCGCGGGCTGACCATCGGCCGCGGCGGCCACCAGGGCCGCCTTCGCGGCGGGTGCCGGGAAGTTCCCCAGGGCATTGATCGCGGCACCACGGATGGCCGGGTTCCCCTTCGCGGAAAGTTCCACCAGCGCCGGGATGAGGTCGGACGATACGGTGGCACCGGCGAGCGAGATCGCGGCGACCTTCTGGGCGTCGGAGCCGCCATTGATGAGCGGCAGCAGCTTCGAGCCATCGCCCGCGGGCTTGATCTGGCGCTGGGAAACGGCATCCCCGAGACCACGGAGGGCAGACAGGGTTATGGCCTCATCAAAGCCCTGCGAAATCACCTGGTCGTAGATGGCGGTGAGGACGGTGGCGTCGCCATTCTTCAGGCCGAGCGCGAGCCATGGACCGGAACCATCCTTCGGCAGCGGCTTGGGGAACAGCTTGGCAATGGCTGCGGTCGCCTTGCTTGGAGGAAGATTGCCGAGCACGAACTCGAGCGCCTTTGCGTTTTCCTTCGACTCTGGCGAGGCGAGCCATTCCTCACCGTGTTCCTGGATGTTCAGCCAAAGAGCGTAGTCGATGAAGCGGTCCGTCGGCTTGTCGAGTGCCTTCAAGGCGAGGTCCATAGCCTGCGCGCCGGGCACCTTGGAAAGAGCGCGGATCGCCTCGATGCGGACGCGGGCGAAGTCATCGGCAACCGCCGCCGCGAGGATCTCCATCGCCTTTTCCGGACCGATCTTCCCATCGGTGATGGAGTCGCCATAGACACGCACCGCCGCGGCGCGCACCTCGCCCACCTTACTGTTCAGAGCAGCGGCCAAAAGCTTTTCATCCAGCCCCTTCGTGTCGCGTGTCTGCTGCAGCCAGAGAGCCGCCAGCAGGACGCGGTCATCCTTCGCTCCGGCGGACCATTTCCCGATCTCCGCATCCAGCGTCGCGGACTTGCTCTCGAACAGGATCGCCGTCGCCTGGTCACGGTCGTAGCGGTTGTCGCTGACGAGCGACTCCAGAAGCTCCTTTTCGGAAAGCTTGGTGAAGTCCTTCGTCTTGGTGACCGGGCCACCTTTCTTCGTGATCCTCCAGATCCGGCCGTGCTCGCGGTCGCGGCGCGGGTCGCGGAAATCGACCTCGCCGTGGTTGATGATCGGGTTCGACCAGTCCGCGATGTAGAGCGCGCCGTCCGGGCCGATCTTCGCGTCAATGGGGCGGAAATTGACATCATCCGTGCGGACGAGATCGCCCAGTTCCTGCGCCGCGTAGCCGGAACCCTGGTCCGCGATGCCGAAGCGGACGATGCGGTGCGCGCGGAAGTCGCAGGTGATCATGTTCCCCTGCCAGTCCGCCGGGAAGTGCGCGGACTCCACGATCTCCAGGCCGGAGAATTTCGGGTAGCTGCCTGGGCTGATGCTGCCGAGGATCTTCGGTGCCTTGGCAAAGGTGAAATACATCGCACCGGGGACGCCCCAGTTGATGCCCGCGCCACCGGCACCGTCGGTGACGAAGGACTGGCCGTATTTGTCGAACTGGTGGCCCCACGGGTTGCACCAGCCGTAGAAGACCGGCTCGATCTTCGAGTCACGCGGGTCGAAGCGCATGATGCCGCCGCTTTTCAGACGGAAGACGCCATGCGGGGTCTCCGTGTCCGTGCGGGTGTAAATGCTCTGGTTGAACCAGAGGCGGCCGTCCGGCCCGCGGCGCAGGGTGTGGATGTTGTGGTGGGTATCCTCCGTGCCGAAGCCGCTGAGGACGCGGGTCTTCACATCCGCCTTTCCGTCGCCGTCGGTGTCCTTGAAGTGCAGCAGGTCCGTGCTCTGGCCGACATACACGCCGCCATCCCCCGGCAGCACCGCGGTGGGCATGAGCATCCCGTCGGCAAAGACGGAGGACTTGTCCGCCTTGCCATCGCCATCACTGTCGGAAAGGACGATGATCTTGTCATCCGCGGTCTGGCCGACCTCCACCTGCGGGTAGGTTTCGGAACTGGCGACCCACAGTTTCCCTGACGGGTCGAAGTTCATTTGCGTCGGCTTGTGGAGGAGAGGGTTCTCCGCCCACAGGGTGATCTCGTAACCCTCCGCCACCGTGAAGTTGGGATGCGGCTGGGTGACATTCTTCGCGAAGGCGGACTCCGTGCGCACCGGGGCGTCAGGCACCACGACGTTCTTGGAAAGGTCGCGCATCTTCGCGATGGCGGCCTCCTGCTCCGCGATGAGCGCGTCGAACTGCGGGATCTCCTTCGCGTTGTTCCCCTGCTCCTTCTTCCGGAAGCCGAAGATGTAGGCCATGTTCGCCGGCCGGGAACGGTTGAAGAACCACTCGTTCTTCTTGAGGATGTGGCGGCGCAGGGCGGCTGCGCTGTCGCCCTTGTCCCATGCTCCGGCTTTCCAGCCGAGACCCTTCTCGATATGGCGGGCCAGCGCCTTGTAGCCTTCACCGGTGAGGTGGATGCCGTTCTGCGTGTAGGCCGCCTCCTGCGGGAGGTCCGCCAGGGCAACGAAAGGAAGGCTGCGCTTCGCCGCGGTGTCCTTCAGCACCTTGTCAAACGCGGCGAGGCGTTCGCGGTGCGCCGCCGCCTCCGACGCGGCGATGCCGGGGAACTCGAAACGCGGTGGCGCTCCCAGCACCACGATGCGCACTTCATTTCCGGCGGACTTCGCCGCATCATCCAGCAGGCGGTCGAGTTCCTTCTGGAACTGCTCCGGCGTCCCGCCCTTCACCAGGGAGGATGCCATGCCGTAGCCGAGGACGATGACGTTCGGCTTGTAGGTGGTGAGCTGGTTCTGGAGCTGCCTCCATCCTTCCTCCGGGGGTTCCAGTCCGGCTTGCAGCAGGCTCAGGCCATTCCGCGAATCGCCGGCCGGGGTGTCCGCATTCCAGCCAAGGTTGCGGAACGTCACATTGCGGTCCGGAAATTGGGTGGTGAAAGCGAGTTCCACCCAGCCTTCGTATTGCTCGCGCTCGATCAGGGCATCACCGAGAAAAGCGACGCGATCGCCGTCCTTGAGTTCGAAGCTGGCGGCGAACACCGGCGCGGTCAGCACCGGCAGGAGGGCGAGAGATGGGATCAGGTGTCTCATGCGGAAAAACGGATGGGTTGGGAAAAAGGAAAAACGGCGGCGGACCATGGCCCGCCGCCGCAGGGAAAGTGGATCAGCGTTTCTGGATGTGGATGAAGGTGCCCTTCTTGTTGGCGGTCAGGAAATCGACCAAGCCGTCGCCGTTCACATCGCCGGATGGCAGCATCACGCCCACCCCGGAGTCCGCGTGGATCACGTTCGGCGTGAACTTCACCTGACCGTTCTCACGGGTGACCTTCAGCCAGAAAAGGGTGGCGGGATCATTCACGCCGGGGTCACCGGTGCCATCGGCCTTCGGTGCGTGCGCCCAGAAACGCTTGCCGGTGATGACGTCCTTGATGCCGTCGCCATCGACATCCACGAACTCGACGCCGTGCATCTGCGTCTCATTGAAGCCGCCGGCGGAGGTTTCCTTCTTCTCGGTCAGGATGGGGTGTTCCTTCCAACCGTCCGCCGTCTGCTCGAACCACGACATGCCGTAACCGTGCGCGTCGATGACGGTGAGGATGTCGTTCTTCCCGTCGCCGTTGAAGTCATAGACGTACATCTGCGCCCCGCCCTTTCCGGGGATCGGCACCGGGTGCAGCACCCACTCGCCGCCATCCTTGCCCGGGTTCTTCCACCAGCCGCGCTTCTCGATGAAGTCGATCTTTCCGTCACCATCCACATCACCCACGCCCTGGCCGTGCGTGTAGCGGAAGACGGACTTGTCCGGCGGGGTGATCGGCTTGAACGTCCATGGCTGGGTCGGATCCGCTCCGGGCGAAGCGTAGCCGTAGGAGCCGTTCTGGGCGCAGACGATGTCCAGCTTCCCGTCGCCATCGATGTCCACGAAGTGCGGTGACTCGCCATCGACGATGTCCAGCACCTGGTGCTTCGGCCAGTGGCCTTCCTTGCCCTTCGGGTTCTCGTGCCACCAAGCCCCTTTGCCCGGCCAGCTATAGACCATGACGTCCTGCCAGCCGTCGCCGTTGATGTCGTGGGCGAACTGGAGGAAGATGTCCGAATAGACCTTCGGGTCGTAGGACTTCGTGTCGTATATCTCCTTCCGCTCCTTGAAATCCGGACCGGCATACCAATACGGCCCTGAGATGATGTCCGGTTTGCCGTCATTGTTGACGTCGGCGATGGCACCGCCCTCCGCGAAGAAATTGTTGTCGAGCTGCTTCGTCTCCCAGGAAATGGAGACGACGGCGGCCAAGGCGATGGTGCCGGTCATGGCTGCCAGCGGAAGGATCAGGGTGGGTTTCATAAAGGGAGTATTTCGGGATCCGGACAAACGATCAATCAAAGATTTTCACAGACATTCACAGATTTCCACAACCTGCTTCGTCCGATACGCGAAGGCTCCCGAAAGCATTTCATGAAATGCAAGCCCCCCTCCATCCGGAAGACTCCCGCCCCATCTTTGGGTAGCCCCCCATATCATCTTTATTCTCTTTGGTACAGCCTCCTGAAATTACGCCATGCCATCAAAGGAAAAGCCCGGAATCTTTTCAGATTCAGGGCTTTATATTGGTTGCGGGAGTAGGATTTGAACCTACGACCTTACGGATCTTAGTTGCTAATTATCTGACACTTAGGAACAACGTAGACACATTTTACTTCATTTTTGTTCATTTGTGTCTACATTTCTGCCCATGGCGACCCTTTACAAGCGGCCAGGCAGTGACAGTTGGATCGCCAAGTTCAAGACGGCTGATGGAGTCAGGACGTCGAGAGATACTGGCTGTTCTTCAAAACGCGAGGCTCAACGGATCGCCGCAGGCTTTGAGATGGAAGAACGAGACGCGTCAAAAAAAGCGTCTTCCCTTCCACGAGCATTTTCCAGGATTATTGAAACGGCGGCAAAGGAAGCCGCCGCAGGGGAACTCACGCTGACGCGGGCTGAGGAACTTGTCCACAGGCTCCACAAGCTGGCCAATCCTGATTTCGATGAATCGACCTTGAAGGAGTTCTGGGAGAAGTGGATCGCGGAGCAGAAGCCCCATGTAGGAAGTTCCACGGCCAGAGGATATGAACAGGATCTCCATCTCTTTGAGGCGGTCCTGGGACCCTCAGCGATGAAAGCATCGGTGAAATCCCTCACCTCTGACCAGATTGACGCAGCCATCAGTAAGGCGAGAAAGAAAGGCGATCGCCGTGCCTCCACGATCAACAAGGCTCTGGCGAGCCTCCGAAGGGTCATGGAACATGCCGTCGCAATGGGAGTGGCCACTCACAACCCGGCGAAGCAATCTCGGTCCCTGCGCCAAGAGGACAGCATCGAACGCGCGCCGTTCACTGCCCAAGAAATCCGAGCGATGCTTGATCATCCAGAAACGACAGAAGAATGGCGCGGGGCAATCCTCATTGCTGCGCACACAGGACTCCGTCTCGGCGATCTTCTCAGTCTTTCGCGGAAGCATGTCGATGGCTCGCGGCTGGTGATCATGCCTTCGAAAACGTCCAGACAAAAAAAGGTCATCACTGTCCCCCTCACCCCTCCCTGTGTTTCTTGGCTCGGCGAGAAGAAAGGCGACTTCTTTCCCAAACTTAAGGCTCAGGCTACTGCGACCACCTCGATGCAATTCATCGCCATTATGAAACGGACGGGAGTTCCGCGGGAAATCGATCAGCCCGGTGGCCTGAAGGCATCGCGAAGCTTCCACGCCCTGCGTCATACTTTCGCCTCTTGGCTGGCCGAAGCTGACATCCATGCCGATGTTCGACAGAAACTCACCGGCCATTCATCGAGCAAGATTCACGCCCGATACAGCCATCATGACGAAGCACTCGATCGTGCCATCGCCGTTCTCCCCGATCTCACTCCATCCGCTAGGATTGACGAGGACCCGCTTGCGAAAGACGCTAAGGAAGGTTCCGCATGAATCCCGACGAAGAATTCGAGAAGTGGAAGGCCACCGCCCTTCGCCGCGAAATTCAGGCGGCAGAAGAACACAATGCTCATCGCAACATGACGGAGCAGCGGCTGGCCATCCCTGTCGATCTGGTTGTCGCGAACGAGCAATATGTTCGAGCTCTGGAGAAAGGCCAGGGGGACCCGAAGAAACTCTTCAAGAGATTCTTCGGTGTTGATCAGGATAAATTTGAATCAGCCCTTGCCGCCGAAGAAGCTGCCGAGAACAAGGACTCCGCTGCTTCCGATGGGATGCCGCTTCTTCAGAGGACGAACTCATACATGCTTAAGCTGGCCGCCTTGGGGAAGTTCGATTCACCGCCACCGGGACATCCCGCCGGCAAAATGATGTCGGCGAAGTTCGTCGAGAATAGGAAGAAGCTCCAGGAGCGGTATCGGGATGATTTGTTAGAGACGCGCTGGGAGCAGTTGTCGTCGAATCTCCGGAGGATCCGCTTGTTTCTCGGAGGTCTCGCCGATGATCTGCAGTCGACTGATCCTCGCAAAAGTTCCGATACGGAGAATCGCCTTCTTGATCCCTTCAAGAACATTGTGTTTGTCCTGGCAACAATGCCGCGTTCTCTCCGTCCGCAAGCGTTCTGCGAGCTGCTGCAGGGACGCAGTGAATTCGCTCGGATCCCAGTGATCAACGGGAAGGAGCTGCAAGTGAGAATCCCTCTTCACGTTCCCCTTTTCGAGCCATCGGGCTTACGATGGAAACCCGTCGTGTACGACCGTTCGTTATCAACGTGGGTTCCCGCCTCGGTGGACCTGTTAGAACTGAGTCGCCTCAAGCTTGAAGATCTAGCTCAGGCGAATCGTCCCCTCGCCACCCGCCTTATCCATATTGTGACCCACAGTGATGAGGAATCGGTTCTCGATGACTGGGTGGCAGCTTCCCTCACACCTTTCAAATCTATCGAAAACCCCAAAAACCGTATGACTTGGCAAGGTGTCGTGACGGAATCGATGCGGATTTTCGGAAGTCGCATCGAAAGCAGTAACGAACTGGCCGAAGTGCTTGGGTTGATGCGGATCGACAATGAGAGATTCAGCAAGTTCCTCGAGAGTGAAACGGACCGAATTTCGATATGGGATTCCGTTCCATCAGAAGATATTTCCATTGAAAAGCTCCAGCGGCTCTATTCGGCATTCAACCGCCGGACAGGAAAATTCAAAGAAACGGTCGAACCATGGATCGCCGATCCCAAGGATCTGGGCCTGCTGCTAAAGTTCATCCGCGGGGATTCCTGTTTTCGCAAGGTGAGCAGCCATCATCTTGTTCACCGTCTGGCGTTCCAAGCCGCCGTCGCAGAACGAGTAGAACGCACCAAGAAGCGTGAAGATAATTTTCTCAACTATTTGAAATAAAGTTTTTTGTAAAATTCTTCATGTCGTCCTGAAGATTCACGGAAGGTCGGCGACACAATTCTGATCGTAGCAGAGAGTCCCGCTCGGGGTGCATCGTTCGCTCGCCAATGCGAACCGAACGCTCACCTGAGAAAATCAGTAATTCCGGAGACTATCCGGCTTTTGTGGGATGGTGGCAGGCCGGTCCGCCTGCGTCCCCTACCCTGCTTCTGACAAAGCAGGAATCTGCCTCTTCTCATACCGTCAAGGCGGCGGAGCAATACCTTCACCTCCCCGTCAATGATGTGGACATGAGGTTCGCCGGATGCGCCTCGGCGATGTTCTCTGCTAGCCCATCCCTTTCCTTCACCCTGAGCGGCGTTGTTCACCCGAATACGGAGCACCACTGCTCCTCGTTGTCCGATGGTGAGCCGGGTTCCGTGACGAGCAGCGCCTAACAACAGCTTTTCCAACACAAGCCAACACCTTCATCAACCAAATGGCAGCAAGCACCAATCATGTTCCACTTCAGTGGCTCTCGATTCCTCAGGCTGCGCGATATACCGGCTTCACCACGCCGACCATTCGCGCAGCCATTTCAAATGGATTGCTGAAAGCCCGCCGGGTCCAACCCAGCGGTCCCGGCACGCGGGCGAGTGTCCGCATCAAACGCCATGATCTCGACGCCTGGATCGAAGGCGAATCCGGCGGGCAATGAATACCTACCGGATCTCTTTCCTGAACCCAACACCAACGAAGGCACAAATGCACCACTACCGTGTGACCACCGCCGCAGGATCCGAAGGGAAGACCCACCGTCTCCACCTCGGAACCATCCGCCCCACCCATCAGGACCGTGCTTCCCTCATCGGAACCGACCCCGACCACGTGAACAACTCCAACCACCACACCAACGCCTAAAAGTCCGGGCCGCCCCCATGCTGAGAACGACCCGGCGGTTTCTGACGACCTGCCAGAGTCTACCTTCTTCCGGAGCGGCACACAACCTCATAAGTGCCGAAATGTCCTTCACTCTTAACGACATCATCAATTCTCTCCCCCATCGTCCTTCGGCGGGCGGCGGGATTCACCCCTGGCTTTATCGGAGCGCCTGTCTGCTCCATCGCCGCGGCGGACCTGCTGGCAGGCTGTCCAATGAGGAAATCCATCTGGTTCTGAGGGTTGCGGTGGCCGGTTGCGGCCGTCCCGTTCCCGAAAAGGAAATCCGGGATGCGGTCCACAACAGCTCTCCGGACGAAATGGCCAAACGTCAGGTTGCCGGCGGATCTCCACGCATTTCCAAATGGCCGCTCCGTGACCCGTTGCTCCAGGCGAAAGCAATCGCCGAGTCGGCCATCCGGCAGATGGTCGATCTGGCGAAAGCCAGCCCGGAGCCCTGCCAACCTCCCCTCGCTGCCTCCGCTATCATTGGGACTCTCTTCGATGACAATCCCCTCATCTGCGCGGGGGATGATACGCGGGCCTGCAATACGATGCCGCGTCTCTGCTGGGGCACCAAGCTCGACGACCTTCCGTTGATCGTCCCCAGCGCCATGAGTGCTCCCTTGGGCAAACCTCAAGGGAAGGACTATTGGTCGCCGCGTACGCTGGAGAATACCGGGCCGCGTCTTTACCTCGTCACCGAGTTCGACCAAGGCACCTTCGATGAACAAGCAGCTCTGATCTGGCATCTCACCACCTGGGCTCCCTTGGTCATGGTGGTCCACTCCGGTGGGAAATCCCTCCATGCGTGGTGGTATTGCCGTGGGGTTCCGGAGGAAAAGCTCAGGGCCTTCATGCACTATGCCGTCTCCCTCGGTGCTGACCCGATTACGTGGACCCGTTGTCAGCTCGTCAGGATGCCGGGAGGACTTCGTGACGGAAGCCTTCGCCAGCGTGTCCTGTATTTCAACCCCGGAGCCGGAAGGGAGGAGGCATGAACAAGAGGACATACTTCGAGGACATTCCTCTGCCTTTTCCCACCCGCGTCGCGCCCACGCCTCCTGACATTGGTGATGAAGATGAAGAGAAGAACATCGCCTTCCCGGTGGAGGCTCTTCCGCCTGTCGCCCGGGCTATGACTGCGGAGATCGCCAGGGTCTCCACCTCGGGCAATGTGCCGCTGGCCGCTCTCTGTGTCATCGGGATCGGCTCGGCTGCTTTGGGAGGAGGAATCGCGCTTTCTTCGGGAGGGGGACGACAGACGAAGGGGAATCTCTACATCTTGGGCATCGCTGAATCGGGGGCGGGCAAGGGCGAATCGTTCAACCTCGCGGCGGCTCCGTTCTACGCAGCCGGAGGTGAAGCCTTGCGCCGGTTTGAGGAGGATACAAGACGTCCGCTCGATGCGGAACTCCAACTTCTCGAACGAGAGGCGAAATCCTTGGCTCAGAAAGCAGCCAACAAGGAAGGAGAGGAAGCCGGCAAACTTCGTCAGGAGTTCCAGATCCTCCAAACCCGCATCAACGACATCAAGGCAAGGCTGGCCGCTGCCCCGAAGTACTCGGTGGCGGATGCCACCAAGGAGGCCTTGGGCATCGCGATGCTCCATCAGCCTCACAACGCCATCGCCTCATTGTCCAGCGAAGCCAGGGGGATATTCTCCATCGTCAAAGGGCGCTACGGCAAAGAAGGAGGAGACGAGGATTTCTACTGTTCCGCTTACTCCGGCGATACCCTCATCGTCGATCGGGTGAACCGCGACCGGGTGCATCTTCAGCATCCGTGCCTCACTCTGCTCTGGCTCGTCCAACCGGGTGCAGCCCAAGAAGCCCTTGGCGACGAGAAGCTGCGGGACTCGGGATTTCTCGCCCGCTGTCTCATCGTCGATGTGAAGGCGGAGCCCCGGCTCCGTGACGCACCGCCGGTTCCCATCTCAACTGCGATCAACCAGGCTTGGACGAAAACCATCACCGGACTCCTGACGGCCTACCGTAACAATCAGGGGGATGCCTTTTGCGTCCAGCCTGACGATGGAGCCGTCCAAGTTCTCCATTCCTATGAACAGGAGAACATTCGACGGAGGACCCGAGAGGGAGACCTTTCCGACATGGCTCCCTCCGTCGCTCGTTGGGGGGAAAATGCCTACCGGCTGGCACTGGTGTTCCATGCGCTGGAGCATGGTTCCGAGGCCCACGCCCGGATGCTGAGTTCGTCCACGGCGGAATCCGCTGTCATCGCCATGCGCTGGTTCAGCGAACGCCAACTCGAAGCCCTTGCCGTTACCCGCACCGCCCACAACCACAAGAGACTTCTGTCACTTCTGGCAGTTTTGGCACAGCACGGAGGAAAAATCACACTTCGCAATCTGGGCCGCTCCCACGGGTTCGACGAAGACGAAATCCGCCGGCTCCACCAGCTTTACCCTTCACGATTCACGATCACGGAGGAGAAGCCACCGACGGGCAGGCCGTCCGTGGTTGTGACCCTCACCTGACTCGAAGATGTGAAGAAACCTTACCCACCTACCTAACTACAAATGCACCATTTCGTACATCCCCAAGGACAAAACTGCCAAAACCGACAAAACACGACGCCCTCCACTCCCCCCGTTCTCGAATTGATCGGTCTTCCCCAATGGGCCAAGATCATGGGGGCTGACCCCGCCAATGTCCTTGTCACCGCCGCGACGATCTTCTCCGGGGTTGCCTCACCGTTCGCCTACCTGAAGCTCCCGTGGGGATTCGTCCCCCTGCCGAAATGCCACCTCGTCGTCCCGCACAACCAAGGCAACCTCCCCTTCGTCCTCGATCACCTCCTCAGCCCGGCTTTCCGAGCCAACCGCCAGATCCTGGCGAACATGGCCGGCATCAATCCTGCCGCCTTGAACCACCTGATGTACGGCTCCTTCGCGGGAGATCCCGGCAAGATCAACTCACGCGGCGAGATCGAGGGATACGTCCTCAAGGCACTCAGGGAGGGTGCTGCCTTCGATCCCCAAGGCTCTCGTGTGGCAGGCGGTGAAAGCGACCTGATCCCATATCCCAAGCTCTGCCGGCTGGAAGCGATCACCCACCCGGCGATCCTGCTGACCTCCCCGCCATCCGCTCGGTTGGAAAAACTGCTCCACGGCTGCCACCGGGGCCACGCGCTCGCCATTGGCATTCCTCTCGGCTCCCTCGCGTCCGCCAGCAAGCCGGCGAAAGAGGTGGCGAATCTCCTCACCTTCATGCGTGGCACCGAGATCGAAGTCCCGCAGCCGGTTCACCCTGTCGGCATCGAGCCTCACCGGACTGCCGGCGTTCAGGCCGTCTTCAGGGAAGATCCGAATCTCCTTCGCCAGTTGCAGCCGCCGTTGGAACCCGTCTTGAACGAGACGCTTCTCCTGACGAACACCCTTCCGGAATTCGCCGTGTCCGAGGAGAGCACCAACTTCTCGACCCTGTATTCGACGGCCATCTCCCGGGCGATCATCCTCCGTCGCAACTCGGTCCCGATGGAGGCATCATTCAGCACTCCGGCGCACGCCTGCAGGTTCCAGAAGCGCTTTCTCGACCACCAGGCCGCCTGCGATGCCAGCGACGTCACCATCGGCTCGTCGGTCCGTAACCTTCCCCTGACGCTGGCATGGTTCCTCCTGACGCTCAGGGGGCACATGCACGGACGCGCTCTCCCGACCGACGATGCCATCATCGAAGCGGTGTTCGCCTCCTCCTCCGCTCTGCTGGAACGCCACTGTCGGGCGATGACCGACCTTCGCCATGCCGCCGAGCGTGACGAACTCCTGAAGCGGGTGAAGGCCATCGTCCGCAAGGTCGCCGAAAAACAACTCGTCACTGAAAGCCAGCTCGCCCGGTCCTTCAATGACCAGCGCATCGGACTCTACCGCCCGCTGGTCCAACTGCTGATCGAAGAGAAAGTCCTTTCCATCACCGCAGAAGGAACGCTCCGCATCGGTTCCCGCAGCCTCGACGACGCCCTCCCGAAACTTCTCCTCACCTCCATCGAAACACCATGACCCATCCCTCCACGCCTAATTTCAACCAGCTCGTCGCCGGGTGCCGCAATGTCGCGCACATGACCGGCATTCCGGCTGAGTGGATCGTCGCCCACGGACTTCTGTTCGGCACGGCTCTCGTCGGTGGAAAGGTTTGCTACCGGAAAGCCCGTGGCCTATCGCCTCATATCATCGGCTCGCCAGTCACCGTTCTCAGCGACGATGAACACTGTCCCGGTTGGTTCAAGACATCGACCTCACGGTTCCAAGCCCTCCAGGAGACCGTTCACAACAAGGTAAGTTCTTTCATCAGCAACGCTCCCTCACCGGCCATGATGAAGCGAGCACGCACCCTGATGAAGCAATGCGCCGCGGTTCGGGACATCCTTCCGGATCCCGTGCTAGCCGCAGCCGAATCTACCTGTCCGCGGGTGATACCCGACAACTTCACCTTCATCCACGATCTCCTAGACGGAACCGATATTCACGACCCCGGCTATCGCTCATTTGGCCCGGACATTCTGGCCCTCGCTCCCGGCGATGAATGCTACAGGAGATTTTTCGCCAATATCGGCGAGACGCCCTCCATCCTCACCTCGACCGCCACGGAGCCGCCCCATACACGCGTCACCCTCCACGGCTGGGGGAACAGGCTGCGTCTCCGCCGGGTGTTCAGACAGACCGGAATGGATGCCCTCCCCCCGCTAGGACTGCTCCTCGAATTTCCTCCGAACAGTCCGCCCCCCTTCGCGACTGAAACATCGCTCACGCCATACACCGAATTCTTCGAGGCGGTGTTCGCAGCACGGTTGGGGCCGAATATCACCTTTCTGCCCGGTCCAGAGCTCGTGGCCGTCCTCGACAAAGCCGTCACTGAACAGGCCCAACGTGCGGCCATCACCGGCCTCCCTCCGGCATCAGCCAACCCGATCCCGGCTCTCCCATGGAACCTGTCCACCGCGCTCTGGCTGATTGAGCGCCAAGGAGGGGAACCCCGCCCCGAGAACAACCCCGAGCTGGTGGCCCGCGCCTGCACGCTCGCCACGCACATTCACGCCAACCACCTCGCCACTCTGCACCGGATTTTTCCTCCCGGAGAGGACCTCACACCCGATCCGACCAATGCCGCGATCATCGACAAGCTCTCAGTATCGCCACTGCATCTGCGGGAGCTGACCCGGAAATTCCACCGGATCAGCGCCGGGGAACTGCTCCAGCGCCTGTCATTCCTCACCGAAGCCGGCCTGACCCGGCAAATGGACGACGGGAGGTGGATTGTACCCGCTCCTTGGACCGAAGTTGCCGGGGAATCTCCATCACCGGTGTCAGCAGAAGCCTCAACAGCCTCAGAATCTTCCGATCCTCCGTCCATTCCTACTGCAACCGCCTGATGTTGCCATTTGGCGACATCAACCAACTTCAATTCCCATCACCTGCCACAAACGCCACCATGCAACCCGAATATACCAACCACATCACCACTGCCAGTCACCCCCGCTTCGGCCCGCTCCGTCTCATCCACCTCGACGGCGAGCCGTGGCTCTGCCTGATCGACATCAACCGGATTCTCGAATCCACCGAATCCGCATGGGGCGAGACGTTGCTGTCCAACCGCCAGGTCCAACATGCCTCGGGAATTACGTTCGTCCGCCTCTCGCTGCCCGTCGAACGCCTTGTTGCACCCCGCGACGAACTTCTGGACTGGCTGGCCTCGATCCTCACCAGCGGGTGGACCGGCCACTCTCCCGCATGTGAACATGCCGATCCTGGCATAAAACGCGGTCCTCGCATGAAGCTTGTTTCCAGTCTGACGGTGGACGCCTCCTCCATCTACGCCTTCACCGACCGCCCCATGGCGTACGCGGACTGGCTTCTGGACAGGGAGACCCAGTTCCGCACGGCTCTTCCCGACAAAACCGCTTGGGCTTCCCATTTTTCGATCGGGCGCCTCCCCATCATCACAGCGGCCGTCGAGATAGATTCCCTCGGTCAATCTGAGCTGAGCTGGCTCGCCAGAATCGTCCTCGATGAAGCACTGCACGGGTGGCACACACAGGACTCGCTGGACCGCGCCTTGACCCTGTGCACCAAGCTCCAGTCCGATCCTTCCGACCAGATGGATGCCCGGGCACTTCATGCCTTCCTTGGAATACCCGCCTCCTTCCCGGTCTGGTTCAATAAGCAGGTTTACCGGGATGAGCTTGTCCACGGACAGGACTACTTCACCTCTAATGTCAGTAGGTTTCTCCCGATCCACGAGGAAGACGCCACCTTCGATGTCGGGCCGCGGTTCTCAGTCGCAACCGCCATGAGCCTGATGATGCGACTCCCGACACTCCGCGGAACCAGCATCCGTCATCACTTCATCAGGATTTCAAAGGTGGTGGAAGAACGCTTAGGAATACTCAACCCGATCGAAAAGGTACAGGGAAAGGTCTTCACCGGTCTGGAGTGAGAGTTCATGGACCTTCCGGATGGTACTCTCGCAAAGGGGAAAGGGTTGACTTTGACAATCAACTCTTTGCCCCAGAGGTTACCTCCACCCAATTCAGGATTCCCCGAAGCGGAGCATCTTTCGCATGTGTGACACGCGTGTCGAGTTTGGCGAAAAGCCGCCAGCGCAGATGCAGCCTGACAGCATTCTGTCTGCTTGAAGTAGTCCTTCCCGTGAAGCAGTTCCTGCCGGTAGATGCTTTCGTTGAATCAGGATCGGGAAGCAGAAAGGCGGAATTTGAGAATCGACCACTCCTGTTTCTTCAGATTGGAATGTGCCACATGTGAAGCATCACAGCCTATTCTTGCCGTATCTTCTAGCTCCTCCACCGTATGCTGGGGAACCGGCCGCGTGGAGTCCCCTTGAACACCAGACTCCCTTCCACCTCAAAAACCGCGACACCGACTACGCCACGGACTAGCGGAACTGGATGCATTGCAGCCACCTCAGCACCCATGAACCTCCAACTTCTCCATCAAAAACTCAAGACCTACAGTGAGGGTGAACTCGCCAAACTCCATGACCAGCTTATCGGAATCTGCACCAAAGGACGCCTTGAGAGCCATTCCGAGATCAGCCGACGTCTCTCGATCATCGAGACCACCGACAGCGCCAGAGGTTCGCTCATCCAGCCTCTGCTCGGCAAAACCGGCGTCCTCGACACCAAGTGGATTCCGGCCAATTCGGCGGATCGCCTTTACCTCAACACCGTCCTCTACTTTGAGTCGGACCCGAAGGCTTCTAATCCGAAGTTCTCCGTCATCCCCATGGGACAAAGCCGAAAATCTATCACTGAAGAGGAAGCACTAGCCCACGTCCGCCAGGCATCCCGAAGCAACCTCGCCCACATTCATGTGGTTGCTGACTTCGAGAAACTCCCAGCCGGGTGGACTCTTGTTTGCCACCCCCAAACGGCACCGGGCAATGGCATTTTAGATCTCGTTTCCTCGTGGGATCCGGCAACTTTCTGGCTGCTAGTCTGCCGAGACCAGTCCGCTGGCACCCAGATTCTAGCCCCATTCGAGAATCATCCGAAGCTTCCCACGCCACTGCTCGTCCACTTGTCCGATCCTGTGGGGCCGCCGTTGCCGGATGCGATTCCGGATTTCATCTGCCATGTTCCGTTTGTGGAAGCCGCGAAC
Source organism: Akkermansiaceae bacterium (assembly GCA_019634595.1). NCBI lineage: Bacteria > Pseudomonadati > Verrucomicrobiota > Verrucomicrobiia > Verrucomicrobiales > Akkermansiaceae > Akkermansiaceae bacterium. The sequence continues at coordinate 774,818 of JAHCBC010000001.1, read as the reverse complement.
GAAGTGATCGACCGAATCCAAACCCTTCTTGAACGCTTGCGACGGATTGCCAAGCCCGGCAAAGAGGAGCTGATCTACTCGATCCTCCAGTGTCACCAAAACGCCACCGAAATCCAGGAACAGGCCAAAGAACGCAAGAATCAACAAACAAATCATGAACTCGCTCTCGAACAGGCGGCGACCGACTGGCGGCTCTTGTTTATCAACGAACGACGGGAAGCCATCCGGGACATCCAGTTGGAGTCAGTCGCCCACATGATGACAAAGTTCAAGCTACTCACCCGCAACGCACGCGAGGCACGTGTCGCCATCTACGCCCAAGATCAGCTCTACCCCCGGCTTCGGAACCTGATCGGGAAGTTCATCCTCAATTTGAGAACGACCTCCCGGATGCAAATCACAAATACCGGCAATCATGAAAGTCCGGTCGCAATGTGGACCAACTTTGAAAATGCGGCAATGACCAAGTCCGGAATTCTACATGCGCTCCCCAGTATCGGTCTGCTACTGCCAGTTTCGCTGGTGAGTGTCTCTGAAGTTCAAGGCCGGACTCAGAAGCTCCTGACAGAACCAAAAGAATACGGAGATAGCAGAGGCTGGTTGACAGGCATGCGGAACAAGGCGCTCGAGCCCATCTCAGACCGGTTAGACCAAACCAACGAGCATCTATCCGACACCAACGAGCTTATGGCCGATCTTATTGATTTTCTTGTAACGTCTACCGCAGGAATAGCGATTGGAACCGCTGTCGCCGGCGCTGCTGCAAGCTTTGTCATCGCCAAGGGTGCGATCGTGCTCAGGCAAGCCGAGCAGATGATTCTGGACCTCATCGACGAAACGGAACAATCCTGGCCACTGGTCGAGGAAAACCTCCGGGCCTTGTTATTTGCCGTTAACGACGACTTGGATGATCAAATCGTGCGGAAAGCCAACTGCGTAGTTCAACGTCTCGAGTCAATCTAGTCATGCAACACCTTTTCCGGAGAACAAAACTAAAGGAAGCGGAATTGGCGATCCATCTTGCCGGATCCCTCGCCCGCCGCTGTGCGCACCTGACGCTCCCCATCCTTCAGGAGCATGATCCACAGGGCTTGGGTCCGCTCACCAGCAGCCGCCTGCATTTGATCAACTCGGTTGACAACCTCACAGCCAATCTCAGGACCGGGGTGATCCTCAACCTGCCATCAGGTCAAGCCATCCTCCCCCTCCTGGAGCACACGTTCCCGGAAGAAGCCACCCCGATTTCACGTAACAGCCGATCACACCGTCTCGCCGTCTGGGATCTTGAATCCGCACCGGTTGACCCGAATGCGGTTGTGACGTTTATGGCCGCAGCACGAGGGGAAGCCTCCCCGTATCTTGCCATTCTAATCGGAGTCGCGGAGGAGGTAACGACGTCACCGGTGCTTGACTTACTCCATGAACATTTCGGAAATCGGGTTCCGTTGTTTGAGCTCTACGGTGATTCCGTGATACTCCATTTGTCCGAAAGACACCGTTTGCCTCTAAGCAGACATTCCGTTGCAGCCGTGTTGGCGATCTTAGCTTGTTTCCCTGCATTTCAAGACCTCGTATCAGCAGTGAAACCAGTGGAACCGGATGAAGCCGACATCCTGATTGAAATATTCGGCGAAATCTTCGCGCCTCCCCCGTCATGAGCATATTACCCAAAGGCACCCAAGGTTTTCTTATCGGGAGATCCCTCCCCAAATATGAACCGGACTTTCGTCCAAGCTGGCTATGGACGAGCCGCGGAGGCAGGACAATCGTGGCCACAGGTAAAATGCTTTTTCCATTCTGGCCGACGGCCAGCAATCATATCGTTTGTGGAAACACCCGCGTCGGAAAGAGCACCTTGATCTATGAGGGACTCACCGAACTCGCTGGTGCGGGCATCTATAATCCGGGCGACCTGCTACAACTTTCCAAACCCCTCAAGACTGAAAATCCTTCTCGCTTCACACTCGAACGCGAAGGCCTGATTGAAAATGTGGACTCTTGGATAGACATCAAAGGGGAGGATTTCACCGAGTCATTCTCCCCCGGCCCGCAGGCGGAGAAGAGGAACCCATTGTTCGAGGCATTCCTCAAGCAAGTTAATTCCATCGTCATGATCGTATCCGCTCAGCAGTTGATCGACGTTTATCGTCGGCGGGACAAACCCACAAAAGGAGATTCTAATCTGATTAGCGGCTTCGTTCAGCGGATCAACAACTTGCATCCAACAGCAGTTAGGTCATTCACGCGCAAGGGTTACCGATGGTATCTCGTGGTCAATCAATGTGCGGATGTGTTGGGTAACGGAACCAACAAACACGGCGAACTCGTCAAGGCCATCCGTCATTTCTCGGATAGGACCGGATTTCACACGGTGACCCGCACGGCAATTCTCTGCGACTGCAAGCCCGCTGACGCTGCATCGAGTGGAATCAAACTGGCACGAATCTTGGTCGGCCCTAGAGGAGGTATCTACCTCACAAGGGGAGGGAAGCCGAAAGTGTGCTCCGCCGGGGTTATTCTCGGGATCATACTCGGTCGCATCCGCTTTCGTGCAAACGATCAACAATTTATCATTCCATTGAAGGCATCATGAACCAATCACCTGACTGGATCACCGGTGGCGATCCCATCCGGACACATTGGCTGGCCGAAAATGAACTTCTCCATGGCAATGAACTCCGCTGGCATCGACTCGGAGAAATCACCGATGGGCCCGACTCGATTGCATTCGAAGCCGGAACGGCTGCAAACGGAACAACTTTAGCTTTACGAGCTCACGCAAGAATCAGCTCGACCGCACGCATGCTCTACGCTGAGGCAGGTTGGTGCGCAGACATCAATTCGCCACTTGAGATTCCATTACTTTCCCCATCAAAGTGGCAGGAAGACTGGTTATCCTTCCTTCATGGTGAACTCACCCTCCAGTCACTGGCCGGGGCACTCGGTCGGGCAGCAGAAACAACCGGAGGTTGCTTAAAATTCACACCAACATCGCCTAAAGCGCGCGTGTCTCCCTTTCCGAAAGTTCCTGTTTTATACATTGCCCTTGTGTCCGCAACACTCGGATTCTTTCTGGGAAGGTTCACAAGTGACAAACCTTCTAAAGCGGCTAATCCGACGAGCACCATTTCCCGGAGCGAACAGAAATCGGAAGCATCACCAAAAACTTATGAACCACCGAGCTCGCCCGCTACGCGGCCACCAAATCCACAGAGCTCACACCCGATTCCCTGATACCGACCGCAAACAGTGAGTTCGCAGACATCAAGCCTGATGGCAACGAGGAGATCGGCTCCATCCTTCCAGACCATTTTCTGAAGCTGAAATTGTGTGCGGTTGTGTGAAAAATGATACCATCGGTCTTACGATCTTGCTTGAGCAGCAATTTCTAAAATTTCAGTCGCTACGTTTTCCCCCAGCACACCAGTCCGAATCGCCTCGGACTGGCTAGTTTCGAGTATTCGGCGAAAGAATACTCACGCCGCGCGAGGTAGGGTAGGCCGTTGGCAGCGATAAAGACCCGATTGGGCTTAGTTCCGTAGCCATAGATCACCACCCAGTGATCAATGTGCGGGTCATCGGTATGGACGCAGGTAATGATCGGAAATCCATTATCGATTTGCTTCCGAATTCCGCTGAAATCCAGGTCCTCGCGAATCGAAACGCCGATACGAAAATTCCGTAGGGCATTGACGACCTTACGCGCGGAGGCTCCATACTTCTGAGTCGGCCTGACGGCTTTGAAAAAGCGGTCGATATTCGCTTCGGGACGGAAAGTATGAAGCACCATCAGACCTGCCACGAACCCACAGGTGTAGGACTCAATCTGACGATACCCCGTTATATCCAAGGTTACGACATCATCAGAAATAGGGTGCCCCAATCGGTCACGGAGCACGCAGATGCCTGTACGTTCGGCGAAACTGTCGCAAATGCCCGTGCAGGTCTCGGTGATCTTTCTTCTAACTGAGATTTTCATAGGTGATTATCTATCTGGTAGAAAAATGTCTGGTAGATCTACGATAGTTTGACGTTCTTGGACGAGGGAAAAGTAGCAACGTCTCATATCGATCTTGGGCTCGGCGTGGGGATAAGATCCCATGAAATACTTCCATCCTTTTCTTGGTTCGGAGCGCGCATCGGAAAACTGTTTGCTTGCCCGTGAGAGTCGCGGCGACCGAGGGCGGCGCGAATATCCGCTCTCCGACTTTTCCCCACTTCGCTTGAATTGCTTCTCAAAATCCCGGGTATTTTTCCCAAATCCTGCGGCTCCATTCTTCGTCCGGCGTGTACGGCCCTATCCTCCAATTCGGACAATCGTAAAGATCGTCCGCCAATTCAGAGATCACACCACGAAGTTCCAGCGGTTCCAGCCATTCGGAGGGGATCGCTTTCACTCCGTGCATCGCCCCCAGCAGGTTGCCTACGATCGCTCCAGTCGAATCCGAATCACCGTCGTGGTTGACCGCCAACATGACCCCTTCCTTGTAACTCCGAGCCACCAGCGCGCAATAGATCGAGATCCCCAACGCCTGTTCAGCGATCCATCCTTTGCCCAAGCGAGCGATCGCCAGATCATGCGGCATTCCTGAACTGGCGGTGTTCTCCGCCAACTCGATCGCATGAAATGTCTCCTGATAGCCGTCCTTCCCGCGTAGAATGTCCTTGGCCGCGGCAATCGCCTCGAGCAGTGGCACGTCTTCGACAAGGGCCAGAATCAGAACCGCCAGAACTCCACCGGTCAGCGAACCTGTCGGGTGTCCGTGGGTCAACCTCGCCAGCTCCGTACCGATCTCGAACGCCTCCTCCGGCGACGTATCTTCGCCCGCCCGCGAGACGAGCAACCCGACCGGTGCCATTCTCATAACCCCTCCGCAGCCCTTACTGTTGTTCATCGCCGGATCCCCGAGCCCGCTCATCTCCCGCAATGCCAAAAGACAGGTGTTGCCCGGAGCCCTACGGCTGTGCAGTTCCGGTTGTTGGAACAACCAGCCTGTCTCGTCCTTGGCAAAGTCGAACTGGATCTTCGGTCGCTCGCCCTGCGTTTCCAGCCATCGCAGATAGGCATGTGCGGTGACGCAAGCGAAGGACGTGATGCCCTTATTCTTGAGTCGGACCAAGCTGCGGATGAGCCCTTCCGCGGTGAAAAGCGTCATCTGGGTGTCATCCGTGATCCTTCCCAACCCGCCGTAAACCGGAGCATAACCGGTGATGCCTGCCGAACCGAACTCCTGGAGAATCTCGCTTCGCTTCATAAACTCTACCGGGGCGCCCAACGCATCACCGACAGCGCCTCCTAGGAGGCACCCATGAAAACGTCCCCGGAGCGTCCGCTCAATCTGGCGTTTCCTCTTCCATCTCCGCGGCCTAGACGGATCGGTCGTCCGGGAGGTTGTAGCGGATACTTCGTTCGAAATCGGATCCGGATCCGCTTCGGACTCCTCAACTCCCGACAAACCTACCCCGTCCTCCGGCTCGTCCTGAGAAACCGATTCCAAGACCTCCTTCTCCTTCATCCGTTCATGAACTTTCAATTCCGCCGCCACCCTCGCCGCGGGCCGCGCGACAAAATTCCTTTTCAAGATCCATTCCGGTGAATCCGTTCCATCACTGGAGACCCCTGACCCATCGCTCCAATAGGAGAGGTGGGCGAATCCTTGATCGAACGCATAGAAATTCCCCGTGCCCGCAGAACAATCGAGAGCGTATTCCCAATTGTTATCCCTCATGCACACCCCGCCTTCCGGTTGCGGCACCCGCGAGAGTTCAGTCAAATAGCGGGCGCTCTTCGCATCGAGCGGCCGGAAAACCGACACCCGCAACCGCCCCTCCGGCAACGGTTCGATCGCCGCGATCAGATGATCTCTCCGTTGGATGGTCACGATCCTCCCTCCAAGATCGACAGGGCCGATCTCGATCCACCATCCTTCCCCGGACACCGCGAGGGTTTCCCGGTTGTCGTCGTCTGCGATCAGCTCCGCCAACCTCTCCATCGCCGGCTCCATCGCCATCCAGTCCGCGCCACTCTCATCGCTCCGCTGCTGCAATCCATGTAACATCGCTGCAAAAGGCAGACCCCCGCCACTCTCCAACGCGTAATCCAACGCGTCGGCAGCCACCGGATAGGGAATATCCGGCAAGCGGAAGCGTTCAATAGTTTCGGCTTTGAGAGTAAGGTCTGTGAAATTTCGCATTTAATCCCCGACCGGGGTCCCCAAACCTGAATTGGAATCAAAGGAGAGTCTACAACGATGAAATTACTGCGGATAACTCCGTTACAACCTGATCGAAAGCACCCGTCGTCCTGAATACGAGCTATATGCCTCCCTACGGGACATCCTCGAACGAGGCCCGGCGATGAAGTCTTCCGAGGTCAGTCAAATGCTAATGTCAGTTTTGGCGGCCATTTCGTCGCATCACCCGAGATAACTAATCGGACTGAGATCAACCACAAGGCTCTTCATGGCCGAAGCTAGCTCCCCGGAAGTTAGTCCTCGCCCCAATAGATGGTCCACCAACTCGACCTGCCGAGGCTGGCCAAAAGCCAGCCTGTATATTGCCAAAGTCTTGAGAATGTGAATCAGCCGAGCTCTGTCCGCGCTGAACGGGTAAAGCGGTATGACGCGCTCGATGCGGATCCGCCGGTCCTCCGGATCCGGATCGATATGCCAGAAAGGGACGAGATCACACGTGCCCTGCCCCTTGGCGGATTCGGCCAGGCTGAACAGCCGTTCCCACACATCCTGGTCCGTTGTCAGAGAGCCGTGCTCCATGACGGTGGAGCGGTATTTCTCCGCCAGCAGCTGACGGATGACCAGGCTCTTGTAGCGGTTGATCCTCCCTTCCCGCTGCTCCAGATCCACGGGATTCCCCGGGAGGTTCCAGTGGACGATGCGGCGGCAGTAGGAATGGAAGTCCAGCCCCTCCTGACCAATGGATGTCGTGGACAGCACGAACGGTCTGAAGGGCGAATTGAAAACCTCCCGCAGGCTGCTGGCACGCTTCCTTCCTTGGTCTGTCTCCACCCGCTGGCTGCCGAACTCCACCGCGTAATGGCAGCGCAGCTTCCGTGGCTTGCCGGTGGCGAACGATTCCCTGTCATCGGCATTGATGCCGGCGACGTTAAGGTTGATAGCATCCTTCAGTCTTTCGACCACCCCCGCGGGGTCTGTCTGCTGCCCGGACAGCAGATGCAGATACTCATCCAGCACGGACTGAAGGCAGCCGGACGCGCAATAGCCGGTGACCATTCTCCAATACCCCTCGTGATTCTCGCTCAGCCTCACCGCCGCGATTGATTCCGGCTTGTTGAAAAGGGAGCAAAACTGATCCGCGATGTCGTGGGCTTGTGAAAGCAGTTCGTCCACCGGCTGATCCGGGAATTTCCTTCGCAGCGCCCTCAGTGACAGCACCGCCGGCGAGCCCAAAGCGAGATCCGCCAATACCATCGCGAGATCCCCCGGCATCGGCCCGAGCCCCATCAACGAAGGATCTCTGGCGCATTCCGCGAAGAAGCGGAGATGTTCTTCCTTTACGCCGGCCTCATCCTCTTCCTCGCCCAATGCCCGTCCACCCCGATCTGTCCCATGGCGGCCAAGCCAATGTCCAACAAGATCCGCCGATTCCTTTTCCGTCAAATCCAGAAGCAGCGGGGCCGCCCAATACCAGCGATCGGATTCTCCATCGGGAACAATATGAGCGGCCAGCTTGCTCTCCTCAATCCGTCGGCGAATCTTTTCGGCGGCACGCCCGCGCAGCACGCCGAGCGTCTCCCCGTGCGCGAGATTTCCGACGGGATCCACGATGGCTGCCAACGCCGGGGAAGGATGCAGCAAGGTGAAATTGCTCATGTTCGCGGGCGTCACTCCGCCCTTCACCGGTCGCCGGGCATAGCGGATCAGCGGGATTGGATGGCGCTTCTTTCCGTCCGGGGTGAAGTAGGTTCTTTGCTCCGATTCCGTGGCCTCCCGCGTCGCGGAATTTCCGACGGTGCGTTTTTCCACCTCATAGGAGACAAGAGTGGAGATCATCCGCGGCACCATCACCCAGGCGGAGAACACCAAGGTTTTGGAGAATCCCTCGGAGCCTCCAAAAACCTTCTCCAACGGGTAGTAGGGAAGGCTGGGTGGGACCCACAGCAGCGCCGCGCCGTGTGGGCCGATGGCCTTGTCCAACAGCATGGACAAGCGCGCATTAGCGGGCCCATCAACGCCCCCGACCGGTGTCCAGCTGTAGGAATCCATTGCCGCGAAGTCGAGCCACGCGTTGGGTGCGTCCAGTGCTTTGGCGATGCTTCGCCGACTTTTCCTTTCACGCAGGCTCTCCTTGAACTTGTAGTGATCCAGAAAGGAGAGCGGGAACAGAGCGGATTTACAGTATTCCACGGGTTTCGGCACGTCCACCTCAAGCCGCTCCAGCGCGCGGGCGATACCATCCGCAGCCAGGAAATTCCGGATGTCCCCGGATCCGAACGGAATGGCGTGGCTGTCCTCTTTCCAGACATCCTCGATCAGCGCTCCGGGATCCGTGGCGGCACCGTAGCGTTCCGTGCGGCAGATGACGGAACGGAGAATCTTCTGCACCGCATCCCTGTGGGTGGTGTGCGGCTTCGCGCCGGAACCGCTCCGCAGATCCAGGATCTGCTCATGGAGCTGCCGCCGGTGGTCGTCATAGCGGGCAATACCCTCCGGATCATGCCCCAGCAGGAACCGGAGGACCTTGCCGAAGTCCTTGTAATGGTCCTCCCCGCGATCCGCCTCCTCCGTGGAGGTGAAGGCCTTGAAAGGCGTAGCGGAGAGCAATAACACCCGGCTCTTCTTCCGGCCGAAAATGATCCGCGCGATCCGCGCCTGCTCCTCCTCGCTTTCTTCATCCACCAGTTCCCGGAATCGCTGGAACTCGTCGAGGATATAAAGCTCCGCTCCGACGTACTCCAGGCAGCACTCAATGAGGCACTCCCTGAGCGTCCGGGCAAGATAACGCGCGGCGAGGCGCCATCTCTCCCAATTCCTTCCATCCACCCGCTCCGACAGGAGGATCAGAAGGTCGTAAACCGAGTGCTCTTTCCTGAAATCAAACTCGTCGTAGATGCACGAGACATCGCGCGACACGATCTTGTCCTTGATCATGCGGAGGAATCTGCCGGGCAGATCCGGGCGGAGATCTTTCTCAATCACTTCATCCATCTCTTGCCAGAACGCTTCACGTCCCTCCCGGGAGACCTTCCCTTTCAGAATCCATTTCAAACCGTTGCGGCGGTTACGCAGTCGCCTGTCCTGGCAAAGCGTCGCGTAGATTGCCAGACGCTCCTGCTTGTTCCCCATGCCGATCTTGGTTTCGAAGGAGGTGGCCGGAGTCAGGGTATTGAGCGCCAGCGGAGGGCGCGGCCCTCCCCCGTCCGTATTCTCCGGCGCGTAGGCGAGGAGGGAAATTCGGTCCACCGGCCGGCCGGCGGCCATCCCCTGCGGAAAAGGATTCAGTTTCCTGAGGTTCTCCCGGGCGATCACCTGATTGGAGCAAATGTAGGTGACCCTCAGTGGCTTCCGGTTCCCCTGCTCCAGCCGGTCCTTGATGAGCCGAGCGATCAGCCCCCGGGCCACCACGGTCTTGCCAAGCCCGACCTCATCAGCCAGCAGCATCCGCGGCAGCTCTTTCTGATAGAGACCCGCGTAAAGGGCACGCACCGATGCATTCTGGAAATCTTTCAGCCCTGCCAGCGCCTTCTCCAGATGGACCGCCATCTCCATGAATTGCGGGCTCATGGTTTGCCGGAAGGGGGCAGGGGGATGAAAGGCTTGAACATTTCCCAGAACGAAAGGAACGCGGCGGGCACCACGCTTTCATCCCCGCCCTCCGAAAGCTGACGAACGATTCCATCGATTTCCCGCAGCCGGTGGGGCTGCCGGGAGGCCGTGACTAGCAGCTGCTCATAGATGGGCATGTGGTTGAAAATCCCTCCCGCTCGTTCCGCCGGTGTATTCCCCTTTTTCCCGGCGTCTCTGCCTAACAGATCCTCCTTGCGGATTTCGTCCGCCAGGAGGAAGCGCAGGTAATCGAAGAACTTATCCTGGCTGTCGATGATCCGGCGGAGGATATTGTCCAGTCGGGTGGCAGGCAGTGGCATATCGATCTTCACCAGGAAACTGTGAACCGCCATCCCCGCCGCATCCTCGATACGGAAGTGGATGAAGCGGCTTAGCTCGACCTCCGCGATGTTTCCGAAAACCCTCTCCTGCCGGCTCCCCGGCACGAGGCGCGACGGCTCACCTCCCCAGTTGAACGGCTGCACGTACAGATTGAAGCCATCCCGCGCCGCTACGGCACGTAGGTCGAAATCAAGATGGAGGTCGAAGTTGATTCCGTTCGAGGCAGTTTCGATCCGGGCGATAATATCCGACTTGAGGAGGGCGTGCTCGAAACGGCGAACCATTCCATCCCGCGCCACTTCCGCGGAATTGTCCCTGCCCCCGTCCGCCGGATCAAACGGGATAAAGGGCCCCTTGCCACCATCATCGCCGGTGAACTCCTTGAGACGTGGCCGGATGCCGCAGGTGGGGCGGCTACCGCGCAGCTCGAGCATGAACTCGATGTTCTTGGTGACCGCCGCCTCCGTGGCATTCGCGGAGCCCAGGAACCATGAGATGTTGTCCGGATCCTCGAAGATAAACAGCTTCGCATGCAGGTTCTGCTGCATCGCCTCCGGACCGCCATCCTCCGCTCCCGCCATTTTCTCCCCATCCACTATCACTTCCGACAGGTAATGGCCGTCGAAGCGCTCCAGCAGTTCCTGCGGCAGCTTCTCAAGCTCCCGGTATTCGCTGAACACGGAAAGTCTCCGCGTCGTCCTCTCAACCAACGACCGGATGGCTTTTTCATGCAGGAAAGGCGAAACGACAAGCAGACCGCGGGGCGTCCGCGCCAGCAGCGCGCCTCCACCGTAGCCCTCGGTGCCCATCGGGTGGAAGGCATGGGATTCAAAGGGATGGGGCGACTCAAACTCGACCCGGCCGAGCTCCTCCAACAACCGGTCCAGACCATCGATGGGGCTCTCGCGGTCCAATGCGCGCAGGAAATCCAGGAGGGGCCGGTTCCTGCGGACCCGCCTGTTCTTGGGTCTCCCGTCGAGGCTCGCCGCCACGTCCCAGCTGCGATCAAACGTGAGATTCCGGCTAAGGGAAATGAAACGATAACGCGGTGGCTCCTCCCCCCCATCTTCCTGCGGCACATAGCGGATGAGCCACATCTTTGGATGGAAGGCGGAGAACGGGTCGCCTTGCAATACCGGAACCAGCGCGTCCTCCAACCAAGCGTAGAGCCAGTTCAGTTTCGCAGGCAGGAGCAGCTGTCCCTTCTGGTGATATACCTTCACCTGACGGGAGAAGCGCTTGATCGCCTCCAGCAACTGCAGCCGCGCTCCGCCAGGATCCCCTTCCAGCGTCTGGGAATGCACCAGGGCGACGGGAATGGAGAGCAACGTCCCGAGATCCACGCTGTAGGCGGTGGCGATCGCCCGGTCCAGCCGGTAGCCGGAGGGCGGCGTGAGCAACTGTCCGTAATCCAGCCGATTTTTCCGGCAATCAAGCATCGGCCGCCCCCTTCGTTCCCAATCCATCCCGGATGTCGCGGATGATTTGCCGCACTTGTATGAAGCGGTAATCAATCGTCCCTAGCCCAATCCAGTCGTTGACAGATTGTTTGTTCCCCTCTCTCAGCCGGGCTCGGTTCCTTTTAATGGCGCATTCCTGGGACCTCACGACTTCATCGCACAAGGCGAGGTCCCGGCAGCCTGACGCGACTTGCGCGATCCAACCTTTGATGAATTTTTGTGTAGGCCTACTGGCCGACCGGTTCTGCTTCTTGACCAGCGCCCACATGAAATCTGTGCTCCAACTGGCGGGAAGACCCGGCATCCCCGCTAGCCACGTTTCCCAATGCTCCTGCATCGATTCCCGGCCGCCATCATCGCCGAAGCGGTCCTGCAACTGCCAGTTGTAGCGGATATGCGCACCCTCCATGATTCTCCAGAAATCGCGGGCGTGGACCACCGCGTTCCTCAGCGCGGCATCTGGAATGTGTTTCGCCAGATCCGACTCCGCGAACACCTCGAAAGTATCGATGTCCGCCAGTGCCTCCATCCTCCCACCGTTCCCGAGCAGATGGGCGAGCACACTTTGCGGCTGCCGCTGTCGGATGCGGTCACGCAGAAACTCCGCCTCCTCCCGTGTCAGTCCGATCGACAACTCCTTCCAGTAATCTCCTGCGATCTCCGGGACCTCCACCCGCGGCAGCCCGCTGCGGTGCTCCGCATCCACATCATCCCCCGCCTCTTCCTTCGTCCCGTTGAACAATGCGGCGAAGGCCTCCCGGCCCCCGGAAATCCGTCGGCTGAACTCCGCCAGCGAAAGGTCATCGGGCGAGACTATCCCGAAGAGCCTCAGCCCGGCCCAATAAACGGAGGACGCGCGCCGGATCACATCCCTGTCTGTTCGGGAACCGAATGATCCTCCGATGACTCCCAATGCCTCCGGGGCCCTCTCGACCAGCGTGATCCTGCAACGCAATTCCTCCTCCGCCAGATACGTCTCGAACGCCCGCGGCTGGCGCTTTTTCAGTTCCTCGGTCTGGTACCGCCGGATCAAAAGCGCTGTCACTGTGAAATACTTTGCCCTCGTCTGAATGGTGGAGATCCCGGGAAACATCTCATCCGCGAAAGTATCCCGGATCACTCCGATACCTAGCTCGTCAACCACTCCCGGCGCAGACAACAGGTCCATCACTGTCCGTACTTTTTCCCGGTGCTCCGAAGAGAAATCGATCCAACCAATGGAAGACATTGAAAAATCTAAAGTTTCGCTTTCCAACCAAAGAACGACCATCGAAATCTATCAGACTTTGGTCAATGCTGATTTCGAGCACAAGAAGGTGGAGTGAACAGGTCAAAAGCGGCACCGAGACGATGGACGAGACCTGCCGCAAGATGGGGGTGAGCAAATGTAGACGTTCCTCGCCCTGAGCAGAACAAAGGGACAGCGGGACTCAGGTTTGACGGTTCTTCTGCCCGGTATTTTCGAGCAAACTGACTCTTCTAATCTTGCCACCTTGATGTGTGGTTTTTAGGTATTTAGCCACGCATTTTGCGCTCCAGCCCTCAATGGACACACTCCAGCTCCACGATCAAGTCGTCCTGCGTTATCAGGATTACATCCAGAGCTTCATCGACATCGAGGATGACGACATCCGCGACACCGTCACCGCGAAACTGAAAGAGGGAAAACTGTGGCCGTCGCCGCTGGTCCAGTTCAACCCCGCCTTCGAACCGGGAAACTCGGTCAAGGAGCTGGTCGACGAGGGTGTGCTGCACCCGGAAGTGGAGAAGGTTTTCAGCGGCTACCAGCTCTACACCCACCAGGTGGAGGCTATCCGCCTCGGTGCCGTGCCAACCAGTTTCGTGGTTACCTCAGGCACCGGGTCCGGCAAGTCGGTGACCTACCTCGGCTCCGTCTTCAACCATCTGTTCAAGGACGGCCACGGCACCGGCATCCGGGCGATCCTCGTCTATCCGATGAACGCCCTGATCAACTCCCAGATCGAGGAGCTCGGGAAATTCGCCCGGAACTACCAGGAGCAAATGGGTAAGGAGTTCCCTCTTCGCTATGCCGCCTACACCGGTCAGACGCTCCGGGAGGACCGGATCAAGGTGTTGGAGTCGCCGCCGGACATCCTGCTGACCAACTACATGATGCTCGAGTTGCTGTTGACGCGGCAGACCGAGCGGAACTTGCGCGACTCGATCTACGCAAACCTCCGCTTTCTCGTTTTCGACGAGCTGCATACTTACCGCGGGCGCCAGGGCGCGGATGTCAGCATGCTCATCCGGCGCATCCGAGGCCGGTCCAAGCACGCCGTCACTTCCATCGGAACGTCGGCCACAATGGCGTCGAAGGGGAGCACCGCAGACCAGAAGGCGACCATCGCGACGGTCGCCCAGACAATCTTCGGCGAAAAGTTCGAACCCGATCAAATCATCGCGGAAACCCTCACCCGTTCGCTTGCCCGCGATAACTCCGTTCCCGGAGCTCAGGCCCTTGCCTCCGCGATTCAAGGGGGCGTCGATCCCACTCTGCCAGAAGAGAATCTCGCCTTGGATGCGACGGCGGTCTGGCTGGAGAACCGTATCGCCCTGAAGGAGGAGCCGCTGGACGACGGCAAGCTGCGGCTCCGGCGTGGAAGCCCAAGGAGCCTCCCGGAAATCGCGAAAGAGCTGTCGGAGGCCTCGGGAGCCTCGGCAGATCAGTGCGCCCCCCACCTCCGCGATCTCCTTACCTGGATCAGCCAAGTCAATGTCGACCTGCTGGCCAAGGGAAAGCGCTACACCTACCTCCCCTATCGGCTTCACCAGTTCTTCGCCCAGACGGGATCCGTCTACGCCACCCTCGAACCGCCCGGCACCCGCTTCATCACCTTGGAGCCCGGTGTCCGGCACGGGGCTCCCGGAGAATCGGAGAAACTCCTCTTCCCCCACGTTTTCAGCCGGGCGTCGGGACACACCTACATCTGCGTCACGGCTAGCCTTCAGGAACACCGGCTCACGCCACGCGAGTTCACCGATCAGCTCCCCCCCGAGTCGGGCCACGAGATCGGCTACATTATCCCTGGCGGCGACGAGATCTGGAACCCAAGCACCGATCTCGACAGCCTGCCTACGGCTTGGCTCACGACTTCCGTGAAACACGGCACCCGCGTCGCCAAAAATTACGACGGCCGCATGCCCCAGCGGATCGCCTACGACGCCAAGGGCAACTACCAGATGGGAGACGCCTCGGACCTCCCCTTCCGCGGCTGGTTCATGACCTGCGCCCCGCAAGGACTCCTCTTCGATCCCACCGCCGGCCTCTTCTTTGAAGGCAATACCAACGAGCGAACCAAGCTGACCACGCTCGGCAACGAGGGCCGGAGCACGTCGACCACAATCACCTCCTTCCTCGTCCTGCAGGGCCTCGACCAGCAGGGATTCCCGGTACGGGACCAGAAACTCCTGAGTTTCACCGACAACCGCCAGGACGCGGCGCTCCAAGCCGGCCACTTCAACGACTTCGTGCGCGTTGTCCGCATCCGGGCCGCCATTGCAAAAGCCGTGACCGACGCCGGAAGCCTCACCTTCAAGGAGCTGGGCACGCGCGTCCGAGAGGCATTGGCTCTCCCTCTCCGCAGCTTTGCCCGGATCGATGACCCCGATCCGTTCCCTGCCGTCCGACAGCAGTTCGAGAAGGCCTTCGACAACTACCTGCTCTATCAGGCCATCTACGACCTCCGCCGCGGCTGGCGTGTGATCCTGCCCAATCTAGAGAAGTGCGCCCTCCTCGAAGTCGACTACGTGTCGCTCGCAGAGAACGCAGGCCACGAGAGCGGCTGGAAATCCGTGCCATGGGTCTGCGACATGGACGTCAACGACCGGATCAGGTTCCTGAGAACCACCCTCGACCACTTCCGGCTCGAATACGCGCTTCACAGCAAAGAGCTGCTAGAGGCGGACAAGATCGCCGAGTCGGCCAAGGACTTCGGAGAGAAACTCCGCAAGCCGTGGACTTTCGAGGGAGACAATGCCTACCTCCCGTCGTTTATCCGCATTGGAAAACTTCACCCAAGGGATCTGCGCCGCAGCAGCTCCGTCAGCTTGATCAGCGCCTACGGAAAGTTTGCCAAACAGTTCCTGCAGAACTGCTTCCCCGACTCCAAGATCGGTCAGAAGGATTGGGACGCGTTCATCGCCCCCTTCCTCAGGGCGCTGGTGAGCGCCGGCTACCTCACCCCCCTGAAAGCGCGGGCCGCCGGCGGGGGTGAGACCGATGTCTACCGCCTTCGCATCGACCAGATTCTGTGGAAAGCCGGGGATGGCAAGACGGTGCGGCGCGATGAAGTCAAGGTCCGCACCTACAAGCCCTTCCAGGAGGAGCCGAACTCCTTCTTCCAAGCGCTCTACCAGACCGACTTCTCCAAGCTGAAAAACTTGATCGGTCAGGATCACACCGGCCAGCTCAACAACACCCTGCGGCTCGAACGCGAGGACGCCTTCCGGGCGAACTGGTTCACCGAAAAATCACCGCCACAGATCGACGAGGACCGCATCCGCAACGAATCCATCAGCGCCCTGTTCTGCTCGCCCACCATGGAGCTGGGCATCGACATCGCCAACCTCAGCGTGGTGCACATGCGCAACGCACCGCCGAACCCGGCCAACTACGCCCAGCGCAGTGGTCGCGCGGGCCGGAGTGGCCAGGCCGCTCTTGTTTTCACCTATTGCTCCACCTATTCGCCGCATGATCGCCACTACTTCAGCGACAAGGAGGGCCTCGTTGCGGGCTCGGTCGAAGCACCCCGCATCGACCTCCGGAACCAGGAACTCGCCGAATCCCACCTCCGCGCCTTCGCACTGTCGGAGATCGGGATGCCCGGCGTCACTACTTCCGTCACTGAGGTCCTCGACGAGAATCTCCCCGGATGCCCCCTCAGGCCCGAGATCGTCTCAGCACTCACGGTCTCGGAGAAAAAGAAGCACGAGATCGCCGCCGACTTCCATCAGCTCCTCGGGCCCTTGGCGCCAATTCTGGCGGCCGAACTCTGGCACACCGACGAGTGGGCGGTTACTTGCGTCGGCACCTTGGCAAAGGATCTGGACCGCGCGCTTGAGCGGTGGCGGATCATGTACAAGGAAGCGCGGAACACCCTTTCCCGAGCCACCAAGGACCTCGACGCCGGAATCCACACACCCCAGAGCAAAGAGTATCGGAACTTGAAGCGCTTGGTCGACCAGGCCACGACGCAGCTCGCCCTCCTCAAGAACGACTCCAAGGGCGGCCACTCGGAAATGACCGAGTTCTACGTGTTCCGCTACCTTGCCTCGGAGGCCTTCCTCCCCGGCTACAACTTCGCCAGGCTGCCGGTCCGGGTCTTCGTCAATGAAAGCGCCACGGGTGGCGACTACATCTCTCGGCCGCGGCTGATTGCCCTGCGCGAGTTCGGCCCCGGCAACATCATCTACCACAACGGCGACAAGTACGCCGTGAACCAGGTGATCCTCCCGGAAATCGCCAGCCAACTCCGCCCTGTTCGGGTCTGCACCTCGTCAGGCTACTGGCTCGACGAGAACGACGCTTCCCTCGACCAGTGCCCGTTTACCAGCGCCGACCTGACCACCGACAAGCACCGCAAGGATCTGCCCGACGTCCTGCCCCTGACAGAAGCTAAGGCCGTGCCCCGCGAGCACATCACCTGCGAGGAGGAGGAGCGCCGACGCCTCGGTTACAACATCCAGACCTACTTCTCAGTCCCGGATGGCGACATGTCCCGCGTCCTTCGTGCCCAGGTAAAGGCGGGCTCCGATGCCCTCCTCAACCTATCCTGCATCCCGGCCGCCCGGTTGATCCAGGTGAACCTTGGCGACAAGAGCAAGAAGGAGGAAGGCTTCCCGCTCGATCTCGTGACGGGCTTCTGGAAAACCAGCACCGACCAGCCTGACACCGAGAACGAGATCCGCCGTGTGCGCGTGGCGACCCACACCACCGCCGACGCGCTCTACATCGAGCCGGTCATCGGGCTCGCCCTCGACGGCCCCGGGGTGCTCTCGCTCCAGTATGCGCTCAAGCGCGCCATCGAGCACGTCTATCAGATCGAGCCGTCCGAGCTGGGCGTCGTCGGCATGGGCGAGACCGACTGCCCGAACATCTTCCTCTACGAAGCGGCGGAAGGCAGCCTCGGCGTCCTCTCGCAGCTCGCCACGGATGTCGACGCGTTCCGCACCGTTGTGAAGCGGGCCATCCAGATCTGCCGCTACGACGACAAGGACTACGAGGAACGCGCCTCCTACGACGACCTCCTCAGCTACTACAACCAGCGGAATCACCTCGTCCTCGACCGCTTCCTCATCCGGGACGCTCTCGACCGTCTCGCCTCCTGCCACATCGAGGTCAAGTCATCGACCGAATCCTACGACGACCAGTACAAGCGCTTGCTCGGTGAGTATGACCCGAATTCGTCCACCGAGAAGTCGTTCCTCGACCACCTCTACAAACACGGCCTCCGCCTCCCGGACAGCGGGCAGAAATACTGCACCGACATCTACGCCCAACCGGACTTTCACTACAAACCGGACACCTGGGTGTTCTGCGACGGCTCGGTCCACGACCAACCCGATGTGATGGCGGCCGACACCAAGAAGCGGAAAGCCCTCAAGGATAAAGGCGAGGAAGTCATCGTCTGGCACTACAAGGAGCCCCTTGAAGCCGTGATCGCCAAATACCCCGAAATCTTCAAGAAAGTGCGCTGATGCCTGCCGCCACCCCACGCTACCAGCCAGGATCCCTCGTCACCGTCCGCGCCCGGGATTGGGTCGTCCAACCTTCCGATGACCCGGAACTGCTGATCCTTAGACCCCTGGGTGGCTCGGAGGAGGAAACCACCGGCATCTATCTACCTCTCGCTGAAGGTCCTGACCACCCCACCGACGCGGTATTCCAGTCTCCTACCTCCGCGGATCTAGGTAACTTCGCGCATGCCCGCCTGCTCAATGACGCCGCCCGCCTCTCGTTCCGCAATGGCGCCGGCCCCTTCCGCTGCTTGGCAAAGCTGTCGTTCCGGCCCCGGAACTACCAGATGGTGCCGCTCGTCATGGCGCTTCGGCAGGAACGGGTCCGCCTCTTGGTGGCGGACGATGTGGGTGTTGGTAAGACGATCGAGGCGCTCCTTATTCTGAAGGAAATGCTAGAACGGCGCACCGTCCGCCGCTTCGCGATCATCTGCTTACCTCACCTCTGTGACCAATGGCAGCAGGAGATCCGGGACAAGGTCGGCATCGACGCCGTGGTGATCCGTTCCAACACCCAGGCCCGCCTAGACCGCGAGATCCACGGCGACAGCTCGGTTTACGATTACTACCCCTACCAGATCATCTCGGTGGACTACATCAAGTCGGACCACCGCCGAGCCGTCTTCCTCGCCGAGGCTCCCGAACTGGTGATCTGCGACGAAGCTCATGCCTGCGCCCGGCCACAGGGTGCGGCGGCGTCCCAGCAACAACGTCATGCCCTGCTGCGGGCGCTCGCCGACAAGCCCGACCAGCACCTCGTCCTCCTCACTGCCACCCCGCACTCCGGCAAGCGCGAAGAGTTCGGCTCCCTGATCGGCTTGCTCGACCGCCAGTTCGAGAATATTGACGTCGCCCACGCCGACCAGAAGCGGCGCCGCGAGCTAGCCCGCCATTTCATTCAGCGCCGCCGCGCCGACGTCGAGAAGTGGCTCGGAGAAACCACCCCCTTCCCGAAACGCGATCCCGGCGAGTTCGACTACGATCTCTCCCCGCGCTACGCCGTGCTTTTCGACAAGTGCCTTGATTTCGCCCGCAAGCTCGTGGCCGGCGATAGCGACGCCCGCCACCAGCGTGTCCATTATTGGACCGCTCTAGGCCTCTTGCGCGGCATCATGTCGAGCCCGGCGGCGGGCATTGCCATGCTCCAGAACCGCCGCGACCGACTTGGTGGCGACTTGGACGATGCCGACCTCGATCAGGCCCGCGACCGTGTCCACGACAGCCCCGACGGCCTCGACTCCGACCTCGCTCCCACCGAACTCGTCGAGACTACCGATTGGTCCGAGTATCAGCAGAAGCGGATGCGCGAGTTCGAAAAGGAGCTCTCCGAACTTGGGGGAGCCGAGCACGACCAGAAGCTCGAGGCCACCCGCCTCATCGTCGAAGACTGGCTCAAGCAGGGCTACCACCCTGTGCTCTTCTGCCGCTACATCCCCACTGCCGACTACCTCGGCACCCACCTCCGCGCCCTGCTCGCCAAGGACTTCCCGAAGATCGACGTGCAGGTCGTCACTTCCGAGGATCCAGACGACCTCCGCCGCGAGCGGATCGAGGCCATGGCCGGGTCGAAGCACCGCGTCCTGATTGCGACCGACTGCCTTTCCGAGGGCATCAACCTCCACTCGCTGTTCACCGCGGTCCTCCACTACGACCTGCCGTGGAATCCCAACCGGCTCGAACAGCGGGAAGGTCGCGTAGACCGCTTCGGCCAGACGGCCAAAGAGGTGAAGGCCTACCTACTCTTCTCCAAGGACAACCCGGTGGACGGCGTGGTGCTCGACGTGATCCTGCGCAAGGTCCGCGAAATCAAGCGGGCCACTGGCATCAACGTCCCTTTCCCCGAGGACAGCAAAGGCGTCATTGACGCCATCACTCAGTCCTTGCTCCTCAACCCCGACAGGAAGATCTCGGCCAGGCGCCAGGACGACCAGATCGAGTTCTCCTTCGAGGAGTTCGACGAAGCGAAGAAGCTCGATCTCGAAGTCTCCGACAAGTTCGAGCGCTCCAAGCAGCTCGTGGAAACGTCCCGCTCCATCTTCGCCCAGAACGCGATCAAGCCGGATGAGATCGAACAGGATCTCGAGGAGGCAGGCAAAGCGATCGGGAATCCCGCGGACGTGGAAACGTTCGTTACTCAATCGCTGCGCTCGTTATTCGGCGTTCAGATCGACGCGACCAAGGACGGCTACCGGCTCTACACGGCCAACCTCCCTCCGGCTGCTCGAAGCCTGCTTCCGGCCGAGCCCGAACTTCTCGTCTCATTCATCTCTCCCACCCCGGAGGGCCATCGCTACCTCGGCCGCAACCACCCCTTCGTCGAGCAGCTCTGCCAGCTTGTCCTCGCCCGCAGCATCACCCGCGAACCGGGTGGGGCCTCACGCGCCGCCGTACTGCGCACCCCCGCTGTCGACACGGCGACCACCATCATCCTGTTCCGCTGCCGCAACGTGATCGAGGAGAAGACCAGCGGCAACGGCCACCAACTCGTCGCCGAGGAGATGCTCCTCTGGGGCTGGCGCGGGGACCCGGGCGACAGTTCGTTCCTCAGCTCCGAGGAGGCCAATGCGCTGCTCGTATCCGCCACCGCAGGTGGCGACCTAGCCTCCGAGCGCAAGGCCCGCCTGATCGAGGAGCGTCTCGAGGTCCTCCCGGGCCTTCGCAAGGACTTCGATTCCTTGGCCGAAAGCCGGTCCCAGCACCTTGTCGAAGCCCACGAGCGGTTTTCCGCCCTCGTCAACAAGCGCCGCTATGGAGTCGTCTATCCGGTTCTCCCCATGGATACCCTCGGCGTCTACGTGCTGTTGCCTGCCTGAAAGCCAGCAACTTGACTACTTGAACACCTCACTATACAAATAGTCATGACCGTTTTCTCCGACGCCCCCGCCATCCCTCCGGAGCCTGTCCGTCGCACCGCGATGGAGGCCGCCCGGGAGAGGCTTTCGGGCTTCCCCGTCCTGACCATCACCGGCCCCCGCCAGTCGGGAAAGACGACTCTCTCACGGATGCTCCTGCCTGATGCCCCTTACTTCTCGCTCGAGGATCCCGACACCCGCGCCTTCGCCACGGAGGATCCCCGCGGATTCCTGCGCCAGGCGGAAGACGGCGCCATCCTTGACGAGGTCCAGCGGGCACCTGCCCTCTTCTCCTACCTCCAAGGCGTCGTCGATGCCGAGCGTCGCATGGGACGATTCATCCTTACCGGGTCGAGCCAGTTCGAGCTGATCGAGTCGATCACCCAGAGTCTCGCCGGCCGCTCGGCGATGTTGACGCTTCTCCCCTTCACCCTCGGTGAACTCCAGGCCGCCGGTCGCGCCCCGGAAACGGTGGATCAGCTCCTCTACTCCGGCTTCTTCCCGCCGGTTCACGACCGACCTATCGAACCCTCGATCTGGCTCCAGGACTACATCGGCACCTACCTGGAGCGGGATGTCCGGCAGATTCTCAACATCCACGATCTCGCCACCTTCCAGCGCTTCGTCCAGCTCTGTGCCGGCCGCATCGGTCAGCTCGTCAATATCTCCTCTCTCGCCAGCGACGCCGGGATTACCCGTGTCACCGCAGATTCGTGGCTCTCCGTTCTCCAGGCCAGCCATCTCGTCTTCCTCGTGCATCCATGGTTCAGCAACTTTTCAAAGCGTCTGATCAAGACACCCAAGCTCTACTTCTGCGACCCCGGCCTTGCAGCGTGGTTACTCGGCGTCCGCAAGCAGGAACACCTCACCGCTCATCCCCAACGGGGCGCCCTGTTCGAGAACTGGGTCATGAACGAGCTGCTCAAGGCGCAGACCAACCGTGGTTTAAAGCCCTCCCTCCACTTTCTTCGAGACAAGCAGGGCCGCGAGGTCGATGCCCTCGTCGAGACCAGCCCGACGGAGATCCAGGCGATTGAGGTCAAATCCGGCGAAACCATCGCGTCCGACTTCTTCGACGGCCTCAACTACTGGCGTGAGAACCTCCCCGGTCGTGAAATCACCCCGTGGCTCGTCTACGGCGGCGCTATTCCCCAGAAACGAACTCAAGCCACTGTCTTGCCTTGGAATGACGCATCCTCCCTTTTCTCGATCCTGTCGGCTCCATGAACCACGCAAA
This sequence comes from Akkermansiaceae bacterium, assembly GCA_019634595.1. Taxonomy (NCBI): domain Bacteria; kingdom Pseudomonadati; phylum Verrucomicrobiota; class Verrucomicrobiia; order Verrucomicrobiales; family Akkermansiaceae; species Akkermansiaceae bacterium. The sequence continues at coordinate 752,368 of JAHCBC010000001.1, read as the reverse complement.
ACAAAGACTTCCTGCTGATATAACAGACGCATTGCAAGCGCTGGATACTGGGGTTTCCAAACTTCGAAGGGCCGCGAAACCTTACTCTCCCAATCTAAAGTTCACCCTGGATGGCCGACTCATCGGGGACATCGGTGAACTTCTTGCCGCCAAGGAGTTTGGAATCACCATACAATCCAAACAGAACACGGGTTACGACGGAATCGACGAAAAAGACCGACACGTGGAAATAAAGACCACTCGCTTAAATTCCTTCGCTTTTCGCAAAATCTCCGAGCGCGTGATTTGCATCAAACTCCATGACTGCACACACTGGCAGGTCATTTATAACGGCCCAGGGAGCAATCTCGCCAAGCTATTCGCTCTGGATCACTTTGTGAATCAATCCCGCAAGATAACGCGAAGATTTCCTGCCTCTTTGAGATCGCAACGACAGTTATCGATCTCAAGCATCCTCGCCGTATCTTCTACCTCCTAATCACGGTCTCCACTCGTCTCGAGATGCCCGCCCTCCAATCCATCACCGGTTCCAACCTCATTTCTACTGTCGAGCAGGCGCGAGGGCGTGTCGTCCTGGTCGCCCCGGGCGTCGCGAAGCACTTCTCCGGCCTCCCCTTTGTCGTAGAGCATGCCACCGCCAAGGAGCGGAACCTGAAACCCGATCCCGCCCCCTTCAAATCCTAATCCCCTCCGATGCACAGCACCTCACCAACACCGGCCCAGATCAACGCAACGTTTGTTGAGAAGTGGGCTGCGACCTACCCCACGGCCTACGACATCTCTTACTACGATCCATTTATCGCCGCCGGTCGCGCAGGCACCCCCGCTGCACTGCGTAAACTCACAGAATGGAAGAACGTCGGGAACAACCGACCGATGCCACTCTCCTCCAACAAAGAGAAGGCGTTTCAGAAGCTCCTCGCGATGCTGAAGTCCGTGTCAGATCCGACCGAGAGTTCCCTCCGACACGCCTTCCCCGAAACCTCGCCCGTTTTCGCAATCTTCTGGAGCCACGTCCTCTTCGATACCCCCATTTTCGACGTCCACACTAACCGAGCATTCCATTGGTTCCATTGTGGAATCTACCTCCCGGCCCGAGGTTCCTCCATTCCAAGAGGCGGGCACTGGCATCTCTACGACGTCTATCGGGAGTGGTTTAGACAATTGCTAGCCACGGCTCAGTCAGAGAACCCTGCCATCAACCCGCGGACGCTGGACAGAGCGCTATTCCGATGGGGCCTCACCAACAGTGCCACCCTATCTCAGCCCAATCTTCCAACCGATCAATGATCCCTGATAACTGGGCACCCTCTATTTAGACCATGCACCACCCCTCTATCCGCATCGAAGGCGCCATCCTCACTGGCGACATCCTCGATGCCATCGAGCGCGGCGACAAATCCGGCCAGTCGCCCAAGGACTTCGGCCTGCCAACCGGCTCGAAGGTCAAGGACGACATCGCCGAGGCATGGGGAGCAGCGCGCGCGTTCTGGACCGCCTATCAAGGCCGGCTCGACCGACTCCGCCCCGGTGCCTCCGGCACCACCGAGACCCGCAACCTCTTCATGGTCCCCTTCCTTGGCCTGCTCGGTTACCAGACCGAGCTTGCCGACAGCGAATCCCTCTCCGGCAAGACCTACGCCATCTCCCACCGCGACTCCACCCGCGGCGGCTTCCCTGTCCACATCATCGGGCCCAACCACACGGATCCCTCGATCAAGCCCGACCGCTCCACCCTCGACGTCCGCATTCCCGGCCAGCAGCGGATGTCCCCCCACGGCCTCGTCCAGGAATACCTCAACCTCACCGAGCACCTCTACGCCCTCGTCACCAACGGCCGCACCCTCCGCCTGCTCCGCGACTCCTCCCGTCTCATCAAACTCTCCTTCATCGAGTTCGACCTCGAGCGCATCTTCACCGACGAACTCTTCGCCGACTTCGCCCTCCTCTACCGTCTGCTCCACGCCTCCCGCATGCCCGTCCGCATGGAGTCCGCCGGCGAGTCCATCATCGAGCGCTACCACCAGGACTCCCTCGAGGACGGCTCCCGCATCCGCGACGGCCTCAGCGACGCCGTCAAAGGCATCGTCCTCGACCTCGCCAACGGCTTCCTGAAGCACCCGGAAAACGACGCCCTCCGCCAGCTCGCCGCCGCCCGCCCCGCCGGGACCGAGAAACCCTTCGCCCGCGACCTCTACCAGCACCTCCTCCGGCTCGTTTATCGCCTCCTCTTCCTGATGGTCATCGAGGAAAGGGGCCTGATCCATCCGCCGGACACCCCGCGCCGGCTGCGCGACATCTACGCCCGCTGCTACGCCCTTGCCCGGCTTCGCCGCCTTTCCGAACACGGCCACTTCGCCGATGCCCGCCACACCGACGCCTGGCTCGCCCTCGCCGCCCTCTTCCGCATCTTCGACGAATCAGGATCCGGGAAAAAGATCGGTATCGATCCCCTCGGCGGCGACCTCTTCGACTCCCGCTCGCTAGGCCCTATAGCCTCTGCCACGCTCGACAACGCCACTCTCCTCGGCTGCCTCCGTCGCCTCACCCTCTTCAAGCACCCGGACACCGGCCAGCGCATGAGGGTCAACTACGCCGCGCTCAACGTCGAGGAGTTCGGCTCCGTCTATCAAGGGCTGCTCGAGTTCGAGCCCGCCATCGACATCCACGACGACGAACTCGTCTTCCGCCTCGCCAAGGGCGACGAACGCTCCAAGACCGGCTCCCACTACACCCCGGAGGAACTCGTCCAGCCCCTCCTCAAGCACTCGCTGGAGCACCTCATCCGCGAGATCCACGATAAGCACCCCACCACCGAGGACCGCGCGAAAGCCCTGCTCGCCCTCAAGGTCTGCGACGTCGCCTGCGGTTCCGGCCACATCCTCCTCGCCGCCGCCCGCCGCATCGGCGTGGAACTCGCCATCGTCCGCACCGGCGACGAGCAACCCAGCCCCACCGCCCTGCGCGAGGCCATCCGCGACGTCATCCGCCACTGCATCCACGGCATGGACCTCAATCCGCTCGCCGTCGAGCTGTGCAAGGTCGCCCTCTGGCTGGAGGCCCACGTCCCCGGCCAGCCGCTCTCCTTCCTCGACCACCGCATCAAGTGCGGCAACGCCATCGTCGGCCTCGCCCACCGCGCCGAACTCCAGCGCGGCATCCCCGACGAAGCCTTCAAGACCCTCGCCGGCGACGACAAGGAACTCGCCGCCTCGCTGCGCAAGCGCAACAAGGACGAGCGCAAGGGCCACCAGTCCCTGCCCTTCGCCGGCCGCGTCGAGCAGGACATCCACGCCCTCGACCAGGCCTACCGCGACTTCGAAAACACCGAGGAACTCGACGCCGCCGACTACTACCACCGCCGCGAGGAATACGAGAAGTTCCGCAACGACCAGCGCCTGCGCAACCTCCGCCTCCTTGCCGACGCCCAGGTCGCCCAGTTCTACCTCCCCAAGACCACCGAATACGACGGCCGCCACGTCACCCACGACCTCTACCGCAAGTGGCTCGGCGGCCTCCATCCCACCGGCAAAGAAATCGCCGCCGCCCAGGTCGTCGCCCGCCGCAAGAGCTTCGCCCACTGGTTCCTCGAGTTCTGGGACATCGTCGATGCCGGTGGCTTCGATCTGATTCTCGGGAACCCGCCCTACCTTGGCGACAAGGCACTCAGTGGCAGCTACGGACATACCTTCTGCGAATGGGTAAGGTGGGAGTATGCGCCCACCGGAATAAGCGATCTCGTCGTCTACTTTCTTCGTAGGATCTACGATCTAATCCGCCCGGGCGGATTCTTGGCACTCATCACGACGAACTCGATCAAGGACGGGGATGTTCGGGAAGACGGACTAGAGCAGATACTCGCCAAGGAAGGGGAACTCGTTTTCGTAACGAGCGGCACCCGGTGGCCGGGAGTTGCCAACCTCTATGTGGCTCTTCTTTCGCTGCACAAAGGCAAGTGGGCTCAAAAGCGAGTTCTCGACGACAAAGAGGTTCCGTTTATCAGCGCCCTGTTCGAAGACTACCGCGACCAAGGCAAGCCTAAGCATCAAGAAGGAAACGAGAAGCGCATGTTCAGCGGATGCCATTTCCTTGGAGATGGCTTCCTCCTCTCCGAAGACGAAGCCAAGCAAATGGTTGAGAAGGATTCTCGACTTGCCGAAATCATCTTCCCAATCCTGAACGGACAAGAGCTAAACGGCAGCCCACTTCAGTCGCCGGGCAGGAAGATCATCAACTTCTTCGACTGGCCCGTAGAGAAAGCGGCGAAGTATGGCGAAGCGTTTGACCGGGTCAAAACGCTAGTAAAACCGGTTCGAGATCAGGACAAGCGAGCTGTTAGGCGGGAGAAATGGTGGCAGTTCGCGGAACGGTCACCAAACCTTCAAGCTGCGCTCAGACTCGTAGATCGTTGTTTTGTGGCAGCAGCGACTACAAAGCACCTTTCCTTCACCGCATCGCCTACGGGTCGAGTGTTCACTCACGCGTTGTTTGTTTTCACAACACCTGATTGGCACGACTTTACGGCTGTCCAGAGCACGATTCACGAAATCTGGGCGCGAAAATACAGCGGATCACTTGAAACGCGGCTTCGCTATTCACCTTCCGAGTGCTTCCTCACCTTTCCCTTCCCGGCCTCGATCCGCCCCGGCCGCAAGCACGCCGACGACCCGATGCTCCAGGCCCTCGACGCCATCGGCGAGCAGTATCACGAATACCGCCGCGGCCTGATGCAGGATCTCTGGCTCGGCCTCACCGACCTCTACAACCTCTTCCACGCCCCGGACCTCGAAGCCCGCCTCGCCAAGCTCTACGCCAAGCGCGGCAAATCCGCCGACTGGCTGACCAAGGAGAACGTCCCGCCCCAACTCCACGCCGTCGTCGGCCTCCGCAACGAGAACCAGGCCCGCGAGGCCATCGAGGAACTCCGCCGCCTCCACATCCGCCTCGATGAAGCCGTCCTCGCCGCCTACGGCTGGCACCAGAATTCCGACGACGGCCCCGCCATCGCCCTCGACCACGGCTTCTACGACCAAGACTTCCTCCCCGAAAACGACCGCATCCGCCACACCCTCCACCCCACCGCCCGCCGCGAACTCCTAATCCGACTACTCAAACTCAACCACGCCCGAGCCGCCGAAGAGCAAGAGCAGCCCGCGACAAAGATTAAGTCGGGCACAAGTAAGCAGCAAGTCGTCCAACTTCCCACCGACGACCTCGATCTCTTCCACCCAGCGGCTTCGAAAGCTAGGAAGCTGGTCTTGCCAGCAACCAAACGCGATTCCCTCGCAGGCGAGTCCTTCCTCCTGGTGCTCGTCCACCAATTCCTGAACCAGGCGGGGAAGGAGGCCACCGTCCGCAATCTCGACGGTGTCTTCCATCTCTTACGGAATCGAGCGACTCACCGGGATCAGATTATCACGGCCGTGGGCAGCATCGGCGAGAAATGGCTCAAGCATTTCAACGACGACCCTCCCAACACGTTGTTCATTCCGTTTCTCAAGAAACTGGAGGAGCAGCGATGGATCGAAGTAGACCTGAAGTCCGGAGAGCTTCGGCGACTCGCTGCTTTCAAGCAGCCGACGCACCCCCATCCCTGGCACGAACTCGACGTGGACATCGCGCTGGAGGTTCTCAAATCGAATCCCGAAGTGATCGAACTCGTCACCGAAGGCAGCGACTCCACCCGTGCCACGTCAGCTTTCGGCATCACTCAATCCGCCTAATACCGCCATGCCCTCGGACCCAGAACTCATCCCGGACCAAAATTACCTTCAGGTGATCAATCCCCCACCGGCCTTATTCTGGTTCCGGGAGATTCGGCTCTACAACCGGCTCGACGCCGAAGCCGTCGAGGAAATCCGGCGGATCCCCCTGTCCCGCGGCCTCAACATCGTCTGGGCCAAGCCTTCCGACCCGGACGAGTCGGACCCCGAAGCACGCGGTCGCGGGCACGACGTTGGCAAGACCACTTTCTGCCGCCTCATCCGCTACCTGCTCGGCGAAAGACACTATGGAACTGAAACCACCCGCCGGGCCCTCTCCACCTCACAGAACCTCGACCGTCCTTGGGTTGTGGGCGAACTGGAGCTGGCAGGAGAGACTTGGACCATCGGGCGTCCGCTCTACTCCGGAGGACACCCGTTCGCGATTCGAGGCAAGAGACTCGACGATGCCATCGCCACCCCGGCGGCAGAGCGTTCGAAGCACGACGAGTTCATCGTTCACCTCCAGCACGAGACTCTGAAGGATCTCCCGGTCCGCAGCTTCGACGCTCAGGATCTGCGCCCACTCCGTTGGCTCCACCTACTGCAGTGGCTTGCCCGCGACCAAGAAGCTCACCTCGCCAGCCCGTTCCGTTGGCGTGACACGTCCTCCCATTCTGACTCTCCAGATCTTTCCGCCCAGGAAACCAAGTTCCTTGTTCGCTGCGTGCTCGGCGTTACCGACACTGAAGAGCGCCGGATCATCGGCGAGCGCGAGCAGTTGGAGAAGAAGAAGGAACTGCATGTCGCCGACATCCGGTTTCATGAACGCCGTGTCGAAGAGGCCATCAAACAGGCCCGCACCAGCCTTCCCCAAGGCGATCAACTGCCGGACATCGCCGAGTCCCTTTTCGTCGATCAGGTTGCCCGCCACGCGGATCACCTCGTCGAGGCACGCCGGGCCATTCTCGAATCCCAGCTCGACGAACTCGACCTCACCACCGCCGAGAAGGACCTTGAGCAGGCGATAGGACGAACCGCTATCGCTCGTGACCAACGGGACGCCGAGCAGAACCGTCTGTCCGATGCCGAAGACCGTTGGGAGAGGCTCAGCGCAACGGGCAAAGTGCCAGTGCTGGACGAACTCGAGTCGATCCTCGCCGGCCTGAAGCCAGACCGACAGTTCTGCGAAGTTCCGACGAACATCGCTCTCTTCAAGTGCCCCATCCTGCGGGAGCACCGACAGACCCACGACCAGCAAGAACCCGTCCCGACCGGGATTGAAGATCAGACCGCTCACCTGCGCGACGAGGTTGCCCACGCACTGGAAGCATCACGGACGAGACTTGCCGCTCTCAACCTGCGACTCTCCAGCGCCGCAACCGCCGAATCCGCGGCACGCACGATACGTGACCAGCAGCTTACGGCTCAACGAAACCTGCTAGTCAGTCTCGACGCGCTCACCCCTGACGTCCTTGCCTGGCGCTTCCGGGCCGAGGATGCCAAACGGAGCCACGATGCATTGGAGGGCATCCGAAAGCAAATCGAGGAAATCGACGATGCGACCACAAATCTGAAATCCCAGCAGGATGCAGCCCAAAAGGCCGCCAAAATGCGCCAGAATCGGATCGGCAAGATTTTTTTGGCCCTGTGTCAGAACCTCAAAGGTCAGAATGTCGATGCCGACCTGAAGTTCACTCGCGACGAGATCAACGCCCGTATCGGATCCGGTGGAGGGGCCTACAACGCCCTTAGCACCGTTGTATTCGATTACAGCGTCCTCCTCGCCCGCTTGCATCGTCTCGGCCATCACCCCGGTTTTCTGATCCATGACAGCCCCCGGGAATCGGACATGGAGCCCAGCCTCTACCGTCCCCTCTTCCGCCTGCTCAAACGCCTCGCCGACTCCGCGCCTGATTCATTCCAGTACATAGTCACCACTACGGAAGAGCCCCCGCCTGAACTCATCGAAGGACATGTCGTAGAGACCTTGGACGCCTCAACGAAGGAGGGTTACCTGTTCAAAACTCGGTTCTAAGGGTGCAATCACCATCGGACTGTCGTGAAAAAATGGACACTTAATCCGAATCTTCCATCTCGTCTTCCCCGCTAGCGATGATGCGGACATCTTTCATGGTCGCGGTCATTCTGATAAACTTCAGGAGTGATCCTTGGAAAGACTGGTCTTCCTCAACGGGCACACCTCGCGGGATCCACTTCCAACGGCCTACATTAATGGCCTCAACGGCGGCCTCGATAGCCTCCATCGAATTGGTGCCAGGAAAGAGGAACCCCCCTCCATCGAAACGACCACGAACCCTCAGAAGGTAGAAGATTGAGAGCATCGCATTCTGACAGGGAAGTGAGACGCCGGGCCTCCTCGTCCCCCTGTAGTTGCGCGTTCGTTCAAGTTCGATCAGGCGGCGAAGCAGAAACTGAAGTTCTTCCGCCTGATCAAGCGAGATGTGTAAGTTGGCCTCCTCATTTACTCTGAGGATAATTTGCAATCCACGGCACCAGTTGTTCATCCCGACGCTGGTTGCTCCCGGACTCGCCTCATACTCTTCGAGCTGATGGGTGAATCGAGAGATCATCGATCGAACATACACTTGAATCTCCTCCTCGTTGGAAAAGCATCTGCCGCAACAATTCAGTAGAACCGGCTGAGGACGCGGGTTGTCCGGATCCTCCTCGCACTTCTTGATCATGTGGTCTAAAAGCACGGCGCGAGCCCACTCTGGAGCTCGGAGGAAGAGAGATGATGCAGTGCGAAGCAGTGCCTTGCCAACTTCATCTTCTTCCCAATCGGCCGATCGGAACCTTTTGAGTATTCCGTAATGGCTGCCTAGTACATCGACCAACTCGCCCACCAATGGATGCGATGGATCACTCCCCAATACACGGCCGTTCTGAAGAGCCTTGCCCAGCGAGCTCAGCAGCCCTTCGGCAGGGTTCCAGACGCTCGCCGACCTGCCTAGTTTCCCTGCCCTGATGTAGTCCTTGATTACAGGGAGCTTGCGTCTCTGTTTGTCAGGATCGGCAACGACCGGCATGACCGCCGGAAAAGCCATCTGCCCCTGCAACTCCTCCTCCTTCAGCTCGACCATCCTGTCCCAATCCAGCAACAACCTACGCCCCTTGAATACATCTGGATTGTCCGGAATGATCTCGACCCGTGCGAATCCCTGCGATGGCACCATGGTGACATCGAAAGAAAGTTTGCAGTCTGCATCGGGGGGAGGATCGAACCGCTGTTCGACCTTCTTGTGTTCCTCACCTTTCTCGAACCAGAAGCGCACGAATGACTGCCCCTTGTTGATGAGTGCCACGTCCTTCAGGTCGGTATTCCGGTACTCTCTCCCTCCTGTTGCAAGGCGCTTCTCATTGTCTAGCTTTAGGAGACTGTATTTGACCTTCCGCCCTGAAGGGGCCTTGCCGATGATCGAGAAGGGGTCAAGGTATTCGAAGTATCCCGGAAAGCCCCGTTCATCTAGCGCTCCCCAATGAGCACACCCTACCGACACAAGGTCTGCCTGAAGGTCCACCCGGTCATTCAGAAAGACGGCTTTACGCTGAACCAACGGTTGAAGAGCCGATTCCAGTGACCCGAGTTCCCCTGCAAAGGTTCCTACGAGGCGAGTGATCGTCCCACTCAGAAGAACCTTGCGGGGAGTTCGGTCGAGCGAGCCGACCCAAGCGCACAGGTCATTTAGATTTTCGGACACCGACTTCGCACAGGGCGCTCCGAATCCGACACGCACCTGGATTTTAGTGAGGATGTCTCGCTCTGCGGACTCTACATTCCTGCGGAGAACATCCTCAGCGGTTTGCGCGAGAGCTTTCTGATTAAATTCTCTTCGATGAAAACCTTCCTCCGTCGAAACCAAAAACTCATGCCTGGGCAAAAGATTGGGATCCGACAACTGGCATAGTCCGTCCTTGCCCCAAGCAAGTTGCAGACACTCATCCGCGCCAAACCCCGAAACGTCCGAAAACAGGCGAATACCAAACAGCAGATCGACCGGAGAATGTTCACCCCGCCAGTGACAAGCAGGCGAGGCCACTGACCGAATCGGAACGAGATTCGACGGGTGAGGAGCACCGGAATTAGAATCCTTGATCGCGAGCAGCGTAGCTTCGACATACTCGTTCTGGACATCCACCACGAGGATCTCGTCGTCGCAATTGAGGATCGACTGGCCCAGTTCATCTGCCTCGGCGCTGGCTCCCAACACCGAGGCCACTGACCTCCACAGAAGCTGGGTCCTCTGGCGTCCCCAGGGAAGATTTCTCAGCAGGGTTTCTTGATGCTCTTCCCTGAAGCTGTCCGGCATTCCGACAACGTACCGCCTCTCGACATCCTGCTTCTCGACGAAGCCTCTCTCCTTGAAGTAGAGACCCAAAAGAGATTGTACCATTTCGGTTGCGCTCGAACCATCAGCTAGGCCGAACCTTACCTCTGCATGCCCACCCTGCCGGTAAAGCTTGTCCCAAAGCAACCAGCTGGGAAGACGCCTCGCGAAGCTCACTTCATCTGCATGAAAATCCCAACATCCATTCCCCCACGCGCGTTGGGAGGCCTCATTGCCGAAAGCCATCGCTTCGGACTCTGTCGATGCCGCGGCAAACAGACTGGGAAGCGTGAGGCGATGCCGGGATGCCGCCGACTTGGACTTCGGAAAGCGGGTCCATCTCTCGCGATGGACTCGATAATCCAGAAGATTTACACCAACTGATTGCCGTATGCTCACCACCCGTCCCTCCTGATGAGTTCGCGAATAAGCCCCCTTGTCGCAGGAAGTTCGTTATCCTTCCACGAGTGGTAGTTGTGAGAAACTGTCGCGACCCTTAAGTTAAGTGATACGTCGTGCGAGTGTTGATGGGGAGTTCCTGTTACCAAGACCCCATGCAGGCCCCTGATCGAAGAGTATTCCGCTGCAATCTTCTCGATAGCACGCGAAGCTAAGGCTGTCGAATGACCAACTCCATTTCCGAAGGAAGTCCAGACTGCCCAGAGCGAAAACTGACGTGCCCCGGGTCGAGTCGCAATAACTACGAGATCGGGCCCAAGAGAAGCGACGACCTCCCGAATCGGCACACCCATATACGTGGAGCGACGGAGCTGCTCCGGCGCGATCATGGTGAGCAGGCACCCATCTTCCTCGTCAATCTGAACCGGGCCAGGCCAACCGGCAGGCTCGAAGATCGAGCCTGCATCTGGTTTTTGCTGAATCCAAAGGCCCTGGCCGGTGTCCGCCTTCCCGTCGCCTTCCTTCGCGAGACTCCAGACCGCGCTGCACAAAAGCAGCCTTGCGATGTCCCGATAGGCACGGAAACGCCACTCAAACAGATGCTCCAGAGTAGCCTGACGACGGACGAGGTCCTGATACGCTCTCCAGACCGTCGAATAGTGTTCGTCGTGTTGAAGAACATAATTCGGGTTTGAAATACTGGAGACGCTCTGGACGCCGTCGAAGACATCGGCTTGTGCATATCGTCCCAATGCCCGCCCGAAGTGTTCAACGGATTTGTAACGGGCGGAGGAACGGAAGTTTGAGTTCTCGCGCAAGTAATCCCCGCACGCCCGGCCCGCACGTCGGAGGAAGTCCTTCAACACTCGGTTCTCAAGCGTATCGAAGGACTCCTCACGGACCACCGCGAGAATCTCCTGCGCACTTCCGGCCTTCTCGATCGCCGTTCGTCCGGGCCGCTTGATCAGCCAACTCAAACATGCCGCGTCAAGCTGTTGGGCCCGCCCCAGCGGAACTTTTCGTCGAACCCGGCGCAGGAACATTCGAGGCTTTCTTGCCAGAACCTCGAGGTCACGTGAAGTGGCCTCCGCGATCGAAAGAATCAGCGAACTTGGAGCATCGCGTTGGTCGTTGTGCAGGAACTCGAAAACCGCTGACCAAGAAAGCCAGACGCTGGAGATGCGTCCGGATCTCAAACGTCCGACCTCGTATGGAACACCCGACGGCCACGCATCGTCCCGCTTCGCACTGCCTCGATTGCACAAATGCTCTCCGAAGCGGAAGAGTTCCTGCCAGAGCTCAAGGATGCCCGAAACTCCCTTCAGGACAAATAGCTCTTCGTCGCTGGCCGATCTTGTCGCATTGCTGGATGCTAAAAGCCGACGCGGCAGCCGGCTGACCGGCTTCTGTAGAAGATTCGCCAACTCCTCCTTCCCAGGAAGCGAACACACGAGGGGAAGCCGACCTCGCCCACCGGCCTCCGCAACATAATCCCACTCGTACTCAGGGTGGGTCAGGCCCGCTCCGATGAGTTCCCTCCGCAAAAGTAAGGCAAGCTCCTTGGCAGATGGGTTCTCTTTCACGACTTTTAGTTTCTAGGGACTCCCTGAAAGTGAAAAACTGGAGCGTTCCGAGCCTGCTCGAATGCTCTGATCAAGGCATCGTCGCCAATCTCGATCACAACCTGTTCCACCAGCTCCAAGGTTTTCCCTGCGCCCTCATCCGTGTCTTCCGAAAGGCCCCTCAAACGGGGGAGAATCCGCTGCTCCAGCTGGTCGGACAAAGCGCACTGGAACCGCTTATCAACCCAGGCGGGGTAGTTCGCCACGTAGCGATACATCGCATTGAAGACGCGGCGCCCGAACGGCCTGCCGACATGATCGAGGGCATCGTTCAGTCGCTCAACGACTGAAACAAACCGGTCCTCATCCGCAGCAGACAACTTCGACTCTTGCCAGGAAGACCAGTCATCGAAAGTCAGGGAGCCCAGGCCGGAATTCTGCTTACCCGACGGGTGCTGGGTCCGGCCAAGGTCCGGCTTCCCGAACCGGATGAGGTTAGATCGGTCGAGTACCTTGTCGCTCAAGCTCTGAGTCGTCTCATCCTCATTCATCGTGCCGACGAACAACACGTTGAATCCGACGAAGAGCGGTTTGACGTTCTGAGCGTCCCCCTCTTCGACGGAGCCGAGTTCCACGTTGAGCGAGGCGAGGTCACGTTTGAATCTGTCCCCGAGAATGTCACGACTGCGCATCTCCAGCTTACTCAGCAGATCACTGAAGTAGTACTCGACTCGTGCGAGGTTCATTTCGTCCAGCAGCACGAGCAACATTCCCTTCTGGACCTTTTCCGCCCCCGGACCGTTCGCTGGATAGTTGTAGCCATCCATCTGCCGAAGAGCTCGGGCAAGGTCGGTGGCTTTGTAGCGATGCTCCATGTAGTTGTAGAAGCCGAGCAGATCCTGCGGAGAATCCCATCGGGGCTGGACCGCGACATTGAGGAAATGGAGTCCCATGACCTCCGAATAGATGCGGGGAAGGAGACTTTTTCCCGTTCCAGAGATGCCGGCGAGGACGACCATAGGCGAGACTTCGGCAATCTTGAGCGAGGTGTGGAACGCGTGAAGCGTCCGTGGGTGGAATACAAGCCCTCTGGATTCGAGCTCGGTCGCGAGCCGGTCGAGCATGCTCTTCTCACCCTTCACGCCCGAGACTTCAAGAGTGTCTTCCCCGAGGGCGGAAACGCCCAGGACCGGTCGTTCGAAATCCTGCAGGCGTTCCTTGGCTGACGGTGGAGTGATGGCTTTCTGGAATGTATCGACCCTCGTGGAGAGATTGTTGAGCACCTCCTTAAACGTCAACACGCTCTCTTCGGTGATCTGCTTCTCACGCTCGAGCTGGCGTAGCTTAGAAGAAGTCTCGACGATGTCGGCCTTGAGATTGTCCCGTTCGCTCCGGAGCCTCTCAAACTCTGCCCGACTCTCATGCAGGTCAGCAAGGACCGTCTCACGATTGGTTCGGATTGCAGCGAGGTCGTCCGTGACTTTTGCGAGTTCCGCCTTCAGCTGGCTGAGGTTTGCTTGCGACTCACCCTTGTCACTTTCGATTCTTTCCACATCGGACTGAAGTGCCGTTCTACGAGTCTTGAGATCGTTGTAGTTCTCGTCTATCTCCCGCAACTCGCGCTCCCGCTTCTTGAGCTCGACATTCAGCTCCGAAAGCCCGTCTTGCTTGTTCTCCAGCTCCAGCCGGCATCTTTCGGCCTCTCCTTCGAAACGCTCGATCAGATTACGCCACTCATCGATTTTGCGAACCTTCTGCTCGTTCTCTCGGAGCCATGCTTCGGCCTCCGTTTTCTCCCGCTGATGCCTTTCGTTTTCGAGACGCGCCAGCTGCATCTGCTCCACCAAGCGAAGGCGCTCTTCCTGCGTTTCGTTTACCTCTTTGGCAAGCGCCGACGATCTGACTTCCAGCTCCGCCACCTTGGCTTCCAGGTGCTTGCCCTTTGCGGCCTCCGGAATTCTCCGCTGCTGAGACTGAAAGTGCAGGAAAACAACGAGAGCCCCAGTGAGGGCAATCGCACTCAGCACGAGACTTACGATCCACAAAACCATTCCGGAGTATTCCATCATCCTGTTGTTGGGTTACTCTTCACCGCTCTCTGATTTTCCTTCCACATCCTTTGACTCCACGACTTTCTTCCGGCGTTGAGACAGCTCCCCGTCGAGTGTGGCCAACTCCCGACGCCTCTCCAGGATACGCTCCTCAAATGACACCTTCTGCTTCTCCAATTCAGCCAGATCTTGTATCGCCTGTTTCAACGCCAGGACGGCTTCAGCCGTCTTAGTCGCGCTTGACTTGGCAGTCTCTTCCTGCTCTGCCAAGCTCTGGTGCAATTTCTGCAGCCGCTCATTCATCATTTTACCGACCAATTCCGCGGATTCGACATATGCCGCATCTTTCGTCAACCGCTCGAGATCTTCGAGCAACCTGGTGACCTTGGCCTCCAAAACGACCGCCTCCTTCTTCCTCGCATCAAGGCGCTCTTGAGCCGCTGCGGAATCCGCCTCAATCGAGGCCAGTTTCGCGGCGAATTCCTTGGACTCCGAGGTAATCCTGCCGAGTCGCTCCTCCTCCACCTTCAGTCCCCGAACTTCGCCGAGAGTGCCCTCCAACTGGACTTTGGCCTCCTGAATCTGGGTCGTCAGACCCGCCACTTCAGCTGCGAGCACCTCTTTCAAAGGACGCAAACGCTTGAGCGCGTCCTCAGCCTCAGCGGCCTCGCGGCGGAGCTTTTCGAGACGCCCTTGCTCAAGTTTTTGCACCTCAGCAAACGCCTTTTGCTGTGACTCCAATCTGAAGGCAAGAAACCCGATGCCGGCTTGTGAGATCAACACAAGTAAGACAACGACAGAGACAAGAAAACTTGCTTTCATATGCTAGGACTAAAAGACCTCTCCGGCCGACTTCGGCAGATGCTCCCCGGAACTACTATCAGAATCCACCTCGTCACCGCTTTCGCACGACTTGGACGTGGGAGGCATCTCCGCATCCCGGGTCGGGCCAGAACTCCCCGCAGAGTCATCGTCCCGAAGTGAGGGCTGGCCTCCCTTGCTCGCGGCAGAACCGGTCGTTGCTTCGGAACCGTCACGCTCGATTGGCGGTTCCGGCGGTTTGCGTTCACCCGCCAACAGTTTCGCCCTTGAGAAGGCGAGGGTCACGGTCACGTCATCCCCCGTCCCGCCCTTGGAGCAATTGTCGAGGAAACCTTCAAAGATGTGGCCCTCGACATCGAGCTTGTCTTTGACCACTCGATCAACAAGCCAGCTCATGGTTTTCTGGATTCCTTTCGGAACACTCTCGGTATCCGCTTTCGTAAAGGACTTTGTCAGGCCATCTGTCGCAAGCATTACCGCAGACACGTCGTCCAATGAGACGACTGAGGCGATCGCGACCTTCTCGGGGTCTCCCGATGCTAGAGAATCGGTTGCCTCACCCGGTTCGTCATCGTCATCAGCGAGCGAGACGACCTCTCCGTCTTCTCTTCGCAGAAAAATGCCTCCGTCACCAATCTGGAGCAAGAAGGCGCGGTCTCTGGTCAGCATCGCGGCCAACAAAGTGCAGCCGAACGGCCGGAATACGTTGTCACCCGAATCTCCTGAGTCGGTGTCGCACCTGAGGACGTCTTTCGAAAATGCCTTCACATTGTCCCGCCAGCGACGAACGACGCGGCGTGCGAATACCGCCTTGAAATCGCGTTCAAGTCCGGCGGGTTGGAGGCCTTCAGGCACAGCTGGCCCCGTCTTCAGCAAAGCATACCACTGGAAGAACTGGACGAATTCCTCGTAGGCCGCCCGAATAGCAAGAAACGATCCGAATTGGCTATGGTGATACTCGTCAGAGCCATGCCCGTCCGAGACCGCCAGTATATGGCACGGCGTTCCGGCAAGAGAGGCAGACCAAGTTCCATAAGCATCCTGACAAGGCATACCGCTCCTGAGGTGACTCGCGCCACGTCGGCTCGCGGAGGCCAAGCTCCATGTCTCACTACAACTCATGAGCGACGGATAGTGGTGTCATTCTAATCTTAAAATACATCGGTTCCGTCAGTTGGCTCGATTACATCGTCCGGTGGGGGAGGCATGATAACATGTGCTCCGGGGTCGCCGGCAGACCCCATCTTGCTCTTGGTGATGCTTGAGGCTATCGATGCTGACACGCTAGCCCAGCGAAGCATCTTCACGAGTTGGCTCTTGTTTTGCGCATTGAGAACTCCGATCTCATCGCGAAACGCGGGCATCACGAACTTCTTCAGCTCCTCTTCGTCGAGGTCCACTCCCATCCTTCCGAGTCCGATCGCCAACCGAATCGATTTTTTCCCCCAAGCAAGCGCCTCCAGATTCGCAATAGCCTTCTCGTACACCTCGGTGCCCTGAGTGCACATGCCATCGGATATGAGAATACAAACGGGCGGCAGACCCCTCTTCGGCATGCGCTCGGTAGCCAGCTGCGTGCAGAGCAGGTTGATGGCATCAGCAGTTGCCGTCATGCCATTCGCGGAGAGATCCTTCCACGAGACATTCTCGAGCGGAACGGGATCCGGACCAATGGAGAAGCGGGCGTCGCTCGAAAAGGCAATCACCCGGAAATTCATCTGCACGTTGGGCTGATTCTCGAGCGCGCTGGGAAGGTCGCTCGTCACGATCTCGCGCATCACGTGATTCAACGTCGCAATCTTTTCTCCACTCATCGAAGACGAGCAATCCGCCAACAGGAAGAACTCGAGTTCACGCTTTGCGATTTCATCAACTGGCAGTACTGGTGCGTCGCTCATGACATTTGATTGTTACGATTTGTTCTTTGTTGCAAAGATAACTCTCCCTCACAAACCACAAAGTCGATGTCCGCCGGGTCCAGCTGCCTGGCGCACCTAATCTCGACAAGAGCCTCCCGGACACGCCCTTGAGCTCGAAAGACGGCTGCCAGCGCGGCATGCAATCGCGCGTTTGATGGGTGAAGTGACAATCCTTGCCTTAGCAGGCCCTCGGCCTCATCGTGCTTTCCTTGGGAACTCAGTGAGACCCCGAGGCGCTCCACCTTCTCCGGGTCGGCACTTCCCAGACCGGTCGCCGGGTGCGCGGTCGGCATCAGGACACAAACCCAATTGGCAATGGCGAGCGACACAATCCCCTTGTCGAAGCCAAAGTCGTTGTAGAGCAATCGTTTGATCCTCTCGTGCTCGGTGGCTGACCCGGGAGACACCCGTAGTCGTTCGACGTGATTCTCACTAAGCAGCACACAGGTGATGTGGAGCTCCCCCTTGGGAGCATCGAAACAATAGTCGCGGATCAGCGCACGAAACCGGTTGGCGTCTCTGAGGATCGCCTGCCCCTCCTGATGTAAAATTGTCCGAATTGCCTCCGCTATCGTCATGGTAAATCAGCTTTCTATGGTCGCAATGGCACCCGCGCCGAAATTCAGCTTCATCGAAGCATTGAGCGGCGCCGACCTCCCGGGGGGAACCTCCTTCTGGAGATCGTCACCGAATGATACAATCCAAGACCTTTCGGTAAGATTCTTGAGGCCCAGAACTGACCGATCGTTCGGGTTGCGGACGACTTCACCAAGCACTGAATCCGGTTGCTGCTCATCGGCGGGGTGCGCGTGCCGCGCGAGGACCTTCCGCCCCTCATCCACGAGGAGGGCCACCTTTCCGGTGCCGCTGTTCACCACGATGCGCATCGGCACCGGAATCTCGCATTCACAGTTCCAACACTGCAGCACGTGCACACCCTCGGACCAAAGATTGATTGCCGTGCAATCAGGACACTTCAGTCGGTTGTCGTGGAGAGAAGAAAAGATGCGTTTCCAGTTTCCCTCCGTCACTCGGCTTCCGGGCTCCCGTAGTCCCCGCGTGAAACTCGTGATGAAGGCCTTCTTGAGGCTCGGAGGACAGATCTTCCACCTCTTGAAGGCAGTCAGATAGCCGGGTTCGTTTGGCAGGCGGTTGCTGCCGTCCTCGGGGTCGAAAATGAAGACGGGCTCGGTTCCATAGATCTTTGTCTTCGCTGGGATGTCCCACGACCGAATCTGATACTCCTTAACGCCATGGAACGGATGGTGCCACATCCAGAGATTGAAAAGGAGAACGGCCAGCGAATGCAGATCCGTCTTCGTCGACGGAGTTGCTTCGCCACGGATAACCTCGGGCGCCATAAACTCCGGAGTTCCGAGAATCGCGCTCTCGGAATGGAGATCGATTCCGACATTGTCGTTGTCGCAAATCAGCGCCTCGCCAGAACGAGGATCAAACAAGAGATTTCCGAGACTGATGTCTCTGTAGCAGAAGCCGGCCAGATGGAGGTCGCTGAAGCTGTCCGCAATGTTGTAGGAGATCTTGCAGAGCTCCGGGATGTTCGGTTGAGGGTGTCGCTTTGCCTGGATGGCGTTCAACTCAACGAATCGGGAGGTATCGATCACCGACATGAGGTAGCCGAAGGAGTCCGGAATGTCCGTCGAGGTGACTATGTCCTTCGGCCAGACGAACCGCTCGCCTCCTTTGCCGTGGGGGCGACCCCGGTCCACGAGTCGCTCAATCGCCTGACGTTGTGCGGGAGTGCCCTGCGCGCGGAAGTACCACTTCACGACCTCCTGTCCATCCGGGCCCTCAACGAGGTAAGCAATGCCCTGCGTCCCTTCGCCGAGCCTCTTTTTGACGGAGATTTCACGGCCCGAAATACGGGCTCTAACGACGTCTCCAGGTTTGAGTGCCATTCTTGTTCTGGTTAGGGGTGAAGGCATCCCCGACATCGGGTCGATTTCAGCGCCTGACCTAGCCGCTAAAACGAGCACTGAGGGGACTGATTTTCTTGAATTGCTTACCTTGTCAGGAACTATCCTGTTGGGGTAAGCGGTGGAAGTAAAAACGCATCGTTTTGCCGCAATTTCGGCATCAACCGGCTTAACAGCCCACCCCAATTCTTGATCGTGGCACGCAAGCTGCCCAAAAACACCGCAGGCACGCCGTCCACGACCATGGCCTGCTCAAAGGCAGCCACTTCGGACTCAACTTGAGCCTCATCGAAGCCAACGCGTCGCTACGCGAACTCGTCCACCGCAACACCAAGGGGCAATATTGGGAGTATATGAGACGCCTCGCCGCTGAATCCGGAATCGCCCCGGACGATACAACGACCATGCGGTGTTTCGACAAGTAAGGAAGGTCCACAAGAGCTCCAAGAAGAATGGGACAATCCGATGTTACCACTGCGCTACCACAAGCAAAAAGGAGGACGTAGAAAACCAAGCGCGACTCGCATCAAAAAAGAGGCCTTCCACTCAACGACCCTGCCGCCCACTTTTAGATGGGCGGCAGGGCGCACAGGAGTATCACCTCCCGATGTCACCGTCTCCACCGCAGTAATTGCAGCGGAACTGCCCTCTCCATCCGGTGCCGTTGCAGAACGAGCATTTGACGGAGAAAGCGGCGGCTATGCCGACGGCGACCAGGGTAGTGAGCGTGATGATGATGGCTGTCTTTTTCATGGTTTGTTGCTTTCTGGTTTGGATCGGACTTCATCCGACCAAGATTTTCTGGGAGCGAATCTTCGCTGGAATGCCTGAACGGCAGGCCTCCGGCTCGTATCTCACGCCGCTTCGTCCTCCCCGGTAGAAGGCTTGTATTTGAGCTGCGCCGTGACGCACTCCTTCAGATCGATGTCATCCCTTCGGCCCAGATAGACCGGCTGATAGACCGATCCGCTTTCACGGAAGGCATAGAGGAATCTCACTTCCACCACCGTTCCCGTCTCCGGGATGGCGTGGTTCGGTGGGATTGTCACGTTACCCGCCGAGACAACGCTTCCCATCTCGTCGATCAACCCGAGGCTCACGCTCCGCTTCTTCGGATGCACCGCTCCGACGATGAACGAGGCGGTGGCATGGAACTTCAGTTTGAGCTGGCTGCCGCCGCTGGCGGGACGGCCGCCAGTGTAGGCCGCGCGGACGTCCTTGAAGACGACCCCCTCCGCATTCCGCTTCTTCAACTGAAGATACAACGTGACCTTGTTGGAGGAAAGGAGGGCGGTTGATACCATGGCGATGCCGCCGCTGGTGTCGATCCAACGGAACATATAGGTCAGCCGGTCGATATACGGGACAGGGCGTAGATCCTCGTTGCGGAACTCCAGCAAATCGAAAGCGTGGAACCTGTCCCCGATGGCCTCGCCGTCGATCAGGAAATCGAACGGGATCTCCAGCGCGGCTTCCGCGATGAAAGCAGGAACCGGAATGAACAGGCCGCGCCGGTTGATCCCGGTGACGGTGGTGCCGGTCTTGCGGACCAGCATCCGGCGACCGTCGTATTTCTCCTGGGCACACCAGCGAGAGTCACCGAGAAGGCTTTCAACCTCGGATTCGTCAACCGGATTGAGGAGCTGGCAGCGGATCCCGCTGTCCTCCCCCTCACACCCGGCGGAAACCTGGCCGCCGGTGGATTCTCCGATCCGGTAGCCCTTGGCGACCTTCTGTTTCACCAGCCAGTCGAAAATCTTCACGGCATCTTCGGCGGAAACAGGCTCCGGGGTCTTGACCCCGGTTTGCAGGGTCGTTCCCCTGCGGCCATAGGCAAAACGAACGATGCATCCGTCGTCCTTCGGTTCGATGAAGACTTCATACACTTTGTCGGATGAGCCTTCCTGATAGTACAATGTGGTTCGTTGGTTCATGGTGGAAATAGGAAAGGCCGCCACGAACTTTTTCAGAACGTGGCGGCCTTGTGTTGCCCCGGCCGCGCTTGGATGGAGCGTCGGGCGGCCGGCTTGCCTTAGGCGGCACCTTGCCGAAATCAGTTGTCTTCGAAGCGGCGGCGGGACCGTTTCTTCGGAACGGGATCATCGCCGCCGGCTTCCCGCGCCCGTCCTCTCGCCCAGTCGCGGAGACGGGCGATCTCGGTATCCATCTGGTGGATGATCGGACGGGTATCGAGGGCGGCCCGCGCCACATCGCGCAGCTTGGGTGTCCGATTTTCAGAGAAGGCTGCGAACATCGCCTCGACGAAAACCGCTTCGATCTCGGCCCCTGTGAACTGTTCGGTCACCCGGGCGAGCTCAACGGTGTCGAAATCGGTCGGCTTGCGCCAATGCTTCTTCACGACGACCTGCCAGATCATTCCGCGTTCAACCGCGGTCGGGATGTCCACGAAGAACATCTCATCGAAGCGGCCCTTACGGACGAACTCCGGAGGGAGTTTTGTCACGTCGTTGGCGGTAGCGACCACGAACACCGGTTTTTCCTTCTCCTGCATCCATGAAAGGAAGCTGCCGAACACCCGGGCGGTGGTGCCGCCATCGGTGCTGCCGCTGCTCTTGGTGCCGGAGAATCCCTTTTCGATCTCGTCGATCCACAGCACACAGGGAGCGATGGCTTCCGCAGTCTGGATCACGGAACGGAGATTCGCCTCGCTCTGGCCGATGATCCCGCCAAAGACTTTGCCCATGTCGAGCCGGAGCAACGGAATGCCGAACGCTGTGGCGGTCGCCTTCGCCGTCAGGCTCTTGCCGGTACCGGGGATGCCGACGATGAGCAGGCCCTTCGGTGCCGGAAGACCGAACTCCTTCGCCTCGGTGCTGAACGCGAGTTTCCGCGTTTCGAGCCACTGTTTCAGATGGTCCAGCCCGCCGATGGCATCGAGCGAGGGTTTGGTTTCGATGACTTCGACAAGTCCATTACGCTTGAGCGTGCGGGCCTTCTCGCGGGAAATGACTTCGGGATCGAGCTTGCCGGTCTCGACGACAGACAATGCGAAGACATTCTCCGCCTCGATGGTAGTGAGGCCGAGCGCGGCATGGAGGATCGTTTCGCGTTCATCCTCTTCCGGGTTGGCGAGCTTGGCCGATTCGACGATGCCATTGAGAACCTTTTCGAGTTCGGAAGGTCCCGGCAGTGCGAAGTCGATCCGGGTGATTTCATGGTCCAGTTCAGCGGGAAGCCGCAGGCGGCAGCCGAGCAGGATGAGCGCATGGCCGTTGGCCTTGGCGAGTCGAAGCAGATCCTTCAGCCGGCGGACCAACATCGGATCGGTCTGTTCCAGATGAAGCTGGAGGTCCCGCATCACGACGACATGGCGCGGGGATTCACCGGCGAACTTCGGCTCGATCAACTGGAGGGCTTCCAGCGGATCGGCGCAGGGTTGTGCCCGACGTTCGTTGGTATCCACCAGCCCCTCGGAGGAGGACCAGGCGGAGAGGTTGCGTCCGAGCTTGGCACAAGTGGCGGCGATTTCCGCCTCCGCCCGCGCTTCCTCGGCGGTGATGACGGCGAGCCCGGCGTAACCGGCCCGCAGGTAGGGAATGAGTTGTTGTTGCATGATGATGGATGTGGATGGGTTGAAATGAGAAAGCCCGGGTCTCCGAATAGGAGACCCGGCCGGGGATGGGTATGCCGGATGGCTCACCCGAGGTTTTCGCGTTCCCAAGCGAGGCAGGCCTCACGGGAAGGATCGCGGTGGACGATCCCGCCGGTGGCCACCAACGCGACTTCCCATTGCTGGGTTTCGTCGTCGAAGCGGACATCGGTGAGGCGTTTCACATGGATTGCCCCAAGGGAACGCAGGTCGATGGCCTCCGTGTAGAGACAGGCGACCTTGCCGGTGGGATCGAAGCGGAGGGTGGCGGAAGTCATGATTCCTCTCCTCCATGACCGAGTTGCTGGCGGAGAGGCTGGCTGGCCTCCTGCCGGACGAACTCGGGTTTCAGGGTGCGGGCGGCCCGGGAGCCAAGGGCGTCCTCGATCGCCTTGGTGGCGTCGGTGCAGCCCTTGCCCTGGAACCCTTCGGCCTCGACGGTGATTTCACCCGTGGGTGAAACCTTCACGAGAATGCGGCGGTTCACAGGGCACCTCCTTGTAGGG
Source organism: Akkermansiaceae bacterium (assembly GCA_019634595.1). Classification (NCBI taxonomy): domain Bacteria; kingdom Pseudomonadati; phylum Verrucomicrobiota; class Verrucomicrobiia; order Verrucomicrobiales; family Akkermansiaceae; species Akkermansiaceae bacterium. Next base: position 729,508 of record JAHCBC010000001.1, on the reverse strand, counting down.
TGAGCAGCACGGTGCCGTCTTCGATGACCTGGCGGGAGGTGCGAAGACCACGGAGACGAGCTTCCCGCAGGGTCTTGTGGACGCCGTAGGATTGCAGGAGCCGACCGTAGCCAGCCCCCACTTCCGCCTCGACATGGCCAGCCCACCAATCGGCGGAGAAGCCATAACGGCCCCCTTCGACGGGATCGACGGCAATATCGTACGGACCCTTGAGCTGGATGACATGATCTGCCTTGCGGACCGCCCCGGCATAGCCGCGGCAGGTGGTGTCCGGGATGAGCTTGAGGTCCATCTCGACGCAGGCGTCGGCTAGCGCCGCCAGGTCGCGGACTTCGGTTTTGATCGTGGTGAAGTGAGACATGATGGTGTTTCTGGGTTCAGATTGGGTAGTGAGATTGGTGAAAATTCAGGCTGATGGGTGGATGTTGGCATTCGGAGTGATGGTGATGACGTGTAGTGTGTGGAAATGGAAACGGGCGGCCCGACGAATCGGACCGCCCGCGGCGGGTTGGCTGGGTGCGGCTGGCGATATGCGTCATCCCGCCTCGGCGAAGCGACGCACCCCCATCTGGCCGAAACGACTGAGGACATCGCCCGCGTCTCCATAGGCCAGCCGGACGGCGGATTCGCGCAGCCGGTCAAGACCCATGGTCAGGTCACGCATCGCACCGCCGCTGTTGCGGTAGTCCTCCGCGCTCCGGGTCAGCAGGTCCCGGCGGAACTTCTCCAGCGTCCCCTCTAGCTCACGGTCACCCGCGAAGTTGAGGGAACGGAAATCCTCGATGAACGAGGCCAGCCGGTTCAGGGTCCGCTGGTGGACGCCGTTCTCCGAACCCTCGATGGTGGCGAGGACCTCGGAGGCGAGCTTGGCGGTTTCCTGGCGCAGGGCCGTAACGCTCTCGCGGATGAACTCATCGAGGTCGCCATGGAGCTTCCGGGATGCTTCGTCGGCAATGCGCCGACGATCCTCCGCTACTTCCATCTGTTCGACACCTTCCACCACCTCCAGGCGGATGCTGTCGGGAGCGGCCACCTGGAACATCCTCGTCTCGAAGACGAACCGGTTCGCGATGGAGCCTGCCGGTGGGAACGATTGCTCGATGGTATGAAACAAGCGTTCCGAGCCACGGAGCTGGATGGATGCCTCCCGCCATTCGGCCAAGGCACGCTCCCGGAGCGGGGTGTAGTCTGCGACGAAAGCCAGTGTTTCGTCACGGAACTCCTCCCGCAGCTTGGCCAGTTTCTCCACCACCTCAGCGAGGCGTGGGTTGGGGACGAAGCGCGCGATGCCTCCGAGGAACGGAAAGCTCGCCGCTTCGACCAGGGCATGCGCCCGGGATTCGATGAGGGCAAAGCGTGACAACGCCTCGCGGGGGATGAGCCGCTTGTGGCCGAGCTGGATCAGCCGGTCGCTCACGGTGGATGGATCGAGCCCGAGGTCCTCGGGCGCGAGCTTCTTGCACCCCCGCCAGTAACGGACGGAGGTGGAGACGAGGACTCCCCGGCGGCAGATCGCGTCGAGGAGCGGTTGGTTCTGTGGATTCATGGTTCTGTTCAGGGGTTGGATTGGAAATGAAAACGCCCCCCGCGGTTCGGAACCGGGCGGGCGTTCAGCGAACCGGCATGATGCCGGAGGGATGGTCGTCAGTGACGCCGGACCTGGAGCCACATGAGTGCGGCCACCGCGATCAGGATCACCGCCCATGAATGGGACTGGATCAGTTCCAGCAGGAGTCCTGCGGCACCAAGCACCAGCACGACCTCAACGGCGATACGGGTACTCGTCGGGTTCATCTTCGTCGGGATAATGCCGGTCGATTACGCGGCGGCGGTAGCCGGGATCGTGATTCCGGCTGTCTGCCAGTTTCGGGTAGCTGTCCCCGGTGGAGGAACCTCCCCCACCATTGAACAGCCAGATCAACGAGCCTCCGGCCAACAGGCAGAAGGCGACGACGCGGACGGTTTTCCACCGCGAATCCGACACTTTCAGATCCGCATGGATGGCTTCCACCCGCCGATCGACCTCACGGCGGATACGGGCTTCCTCACGGCTCACGCCCTCCTCCTTGCAGGAGGAAAGCATCAGCAGCGGCAGCAGAAGCAGGATTTGGAAAAAGGCTTTCAAGCAGCCCTCCTTTCCACCCGCTCGTGCGGCAGCCAGACCGCGCATTCACGGCGATACTGGCACCAGCTACAGTGCATTCCCGGCTGCGGATGGAAACGATCCTCCGCGATGCCGGTGACGGCTGTTTCCAGAATGGCGGTCACCCGCTTCTTCCGGCGTTCATCCGCAGGCGGGGATTTGACCCGGATCACCTGCGGCGTCTTCGTCTTCACGAGGAACACCAAATCCAGCGACGGAGGGCTCTCGCCCGTGGCCGCCTCCATGAGGAGCTGGTAGGACACCAACTGGATTTCATGCTCGAAGGCCGCGTGTTCCACATCCGGCTTTGCTGCGGAGGATTTGAAGTCGATGGGAATGAGGTTCTCCTCGACCAGATCCACCGCACCGGTGAGCGGGACGGACAAGCCGGGGATTTCCTCGGTCAACTTCACTTCGACGGCGCGGGGCTTTCCTTTCAGAACTTCCGGACTGTCGAGGTAGGCGGCGACGATCCGCAGCCCGTCGGTGCGGGATTTCTCCCGCTCCGCCTCGTCGTCGAAGTTCACCGGCCCTTCTTCCCGCTCAAGACGGAGGAAAGCCTCTTCGTAGGCGGTGGCAATGGTTGTCGGGGAATCATCCCCACCCCGCCAGCGGGCGAGGTGGAACGCCTGCAATGCGGCGTGGACCGCCTTGCCCAGGTGCAGGTTCTTCGGCGTCGGCTTCTTCAGGCATGCCACCCGCTCGAAGTAAAATCGAAGACTACATGTTAGGTAAGACTTCGCTGCAGTTGGGCTAATGTGATCTGGGAATGTCCCTGCATAGGTGGCGAGGCCGGTTTCGAACCGCCCGGTGGATGACGGAGCGATCATGCGGCGTTCCTCCTTCCCGAATAAGCCGAACCGTTGGGGCGGCGTCGGCCGGAGGGTGGGCTTCCGCCGCCTCCATGGGTATCGAGCAACTCGTCGATCAGCCCGGAAGCCTCCATCTTGTTGAGGGTTTTGACACCCTTGCCGAAGCGTTCGTTGGCGAGCGCTTCGATGGAGGCTTTGTCGAGATGGTGCTCATCGACGATCTTCAGGATGAGTTCCCGCTGTTTGTCGGAGCATTTCCACGCCGGGTCTCGCTGCCAGTTGGTGGAGGCGTTGCCGGTGACCGGTGGACGTCCGTTCACGGAGCGCGGCGTATCCTCCATGCCGTAGTCGGCGGGAGGAACGAATCCCGTGATGAGGATCTGTTCGTCCACGTTCTGCTGAAGCAGTTGGTAAAGCCGTTCGGACTCTCCCCGGATGTCGTCGGTAGCCACCAATTCGGTCTCCACGGAGACGGAGAACTGGTGGGACGAGAACCCGGGAAGCCCGAGGCGTTTGGAATAATTCGCGATCAATTTGATGGCCATGATGGTTGGGGATTGGTGGTTGAAACGAAGAAGGCCCGACGGAGTGCCGGGCCTTCGGGAACATCAGAATCCATGGAATCCGCCTCGAGGCGGGCTCACAGACACCGGCGCAACAACGTGCGCTTCTTCGGTTTCATCTAACGCGGTGCAGGGCGGGATTTCATCCCTGCTCGCCATCCGGAGCATGTAGGCGGACATTCCGCCAAAAGACATCAGAGCAGACCCTTCAACCTCGAAAGCAATTCCCTCACCTCGGGTGAAGCATCCGCCAACGCCTCTTCCAGCTCGTTGACTACACATTTTCTCCTCTCCCCGCGGCTACGCTCCTGTTCCTGTGGGCTTTCTCTGGGAAGAACCTCGACCACAGCAGCCTCGACCTGATCGGCAGTCGGTTGTCCGCCCGCCGACCTGACCGCTTTTCTCCACGCCTCACGGGTCCTTTCTGGATCTTTTTTGATTCGGTTCAGCGGGCGTACCTGGGCCTCCGACAGCGGCGACATCTTGTTGCCATCTGGCAACGTCACATCTCCCACCATCCCGGCAATTCGAGCCGCGTCGATGATCCTGTGAACGTAGGATCTAGAGTGTCCTACCACACTTCCGCAGTATTCCTGCCAAGTGGAATATCCCCCCCTCCACAACTGGCCTTCTTTGATCTGGCTCAATGCCTGTCCCATCTCGAATACGGCCGCCACCCCTTTGCGGACGATTTTATCCAACCGGCGGAACTCGGTCTTTTCCTCCTTCGTAAGCAGATTAAAGGCGGGATTACCGGATACCCTTTCCTGGCGAGGGGAGACCTTGTGGATCGGCCTCATAAATGGGGTTACTGGTCCTTCAACCTTCCGGAATTCGTGGAAGTATGACGGAAACTCCCGTACCTGCAGCCCTTTTTCCCACTCACGCCAATCTCCACCATGAGGATCCTTGAGTTTGATCGGCTGGCCGGCACGGGTAGGATTTCGTCCGAGTTGCTTGAGGAAAAATGCTACCCCTTTCTCCCGGCAATGATCCCGCAGCTCCTCCGCCCATTCCAAGGCAAAGGGTCGGGTGAGATTACCCGAACCGGATTCCCCGCCGACAATCACCCAGTCAATCCCGGTCAAATCGAGTTTCTCAGGGGGAATGCGTTCCCATAGAGGTTCGATGGACAAACCTTTCACTGACGCTTCAACCGAACGCAGTTCATCGATCCGCTTCAACCTTTCAGGGTCGCCCCCCGTAACGGTGGTCATCGCACAGGCGTTTGATGGGAGCCCTCCGATTTCCGCTGCCAGTGCCGCCATGGAACCCGGGCGCTTGGTCAGCCATAACCACAGGTGACTGCTTCCCTTCTCAGATTTCATCGCCCCGATGACTTCACGCTTGAGGAAGCCGAAATCGCTACGGCGGCTCAGTGAGTCACCCATGTCGCTCACGAAGATCATCCGGGCAAATCCGTCCTTCCACGGTTCGTCGGGATGGGTGGATCCAAGCAAATCCTTCCATCCCGCTGCTTCCACACAGCGATCAGTGAACCCGGTGACATTTTCAAAGATGGGCGCATAACCCTTCTTGGGCGAACGTTCGGCATCCAGGATGCTCGCTCCCCGGTTCAGGTGCAGGACCGCGGCGTAACAAGTGATATGTTTCCGAATGATAGCCGACATCGTCGCGGCGACATCGCCCGCGATGTTCTGGTCGAACTCCTTTTTGGCAACAATCCGAACCCTTTCGACAAACAGGTTCCTCAGATGCCAGATATTGGTGGTGTTCACCGCTTTCTTCACCTCCGCTCGAACCGCCCCCTTTGCGAACTGTTCATGCACCAATTCCTTGAAGAGAACTTTACTTTCAATATTCAAGCCTGCCGCGGCGGCAACCGAATCGAGATCATCGAGAATAACTCCCGGGGCCGGAAACAGCTCACAACCTCCGCACCCCATGATCGGGTTGACGGTGGAATCGCACCACTGGATGGATGTTTTTTCGGACATGGGGGGAGGTCCCGCGTTAGTTCGGCAACTTCCTGAAAATCTGTCCAACGGAAAATCACCGAGGCCAACCACTACTGCAACCGGTCTACCGCGCTCGCCACCCCCACAACAACAAAGCTAATAGGAACACCACGATTCCCAACATCACCCAACTCCCTCGCCTATCGGTCACCCGTATCAACGGTGGATAGCCGAATTCCTTCCTCTGTGGAACCCGGCTGAGATCCACCTTGAACAATCGCGGATTCCACTCCCCCGCCACACCGTCAATCTCAAGCAATGTGCACCAACGGTACAAAACCTTTCCGGTGACCCGATAGGTCCTTCCCTTCTCGAAGACGCCCATCGCATGCTCCCGCTCGTAATCCTCACCGCCCTCGCCCACGAAAACGGCATGGCATTCTTCTGTAGATGCTTGGTCGTCCTTCATCATGGCGTAGGCACACTCTCCCGACGAATCTGAACCGGTCTCCGCCATCACCTTCTCAAAATCCGCTCTCTAAAAGCCAATCCAGCAGGTCTCCGGCCCACCCCACCCCCAACAGGATCAACCCGCCGAGGACAACAATGATGACTATGGCCGCGCACCCAGCCCGTTCCCAGGGGTTGCCATGATCTGGCCCCTTGGCGAACATACCGATAATGAAGGCCACGCCTATTCCCACCCAAATGACGGGCGGCCAGTCGCTGATTGGTCCCATGATGCTTGTCTCCGTTGAATGATCCCGCCGCTTTCCTCACCGACGCCCCCAGGGACGCTCCAGCTCATCTTTCGTCACCCACCAGATCGTCTCATCCCCCTCCAGCCTGATCGCCCGGAATTCCCTCTCGCGCCCCACGACCCATACCTCGGTTCTGCCGGGGATCTCCCGACAACCCTTCTTCTCAAGGTAGCGCTTCCACCTCTTCTCTCCGCCGGGATCGGTTACCATCTCGATGAGTCCCCCATCCTTGCCCGGGTATCCCTGCCGGCCACCGTCCCACAATATCCCCGCTCTGATCTGCCATGAGGGAGCGGCGATGGCAGGAGGAGCCTTGACCCACGCCTTCATCCCCTGTGAGCCGGAGCCAGTCGTCCCCGTCGGCGATACGTCATCGCAACTGGGAAGAATCAGGGACACCACGGATAGCGCGGTGATTCGAATCAGTAGGGAAAGGGAGTTCATCTGGATACAGGGAGGTGAATTCAAACAGGGACGTCTGGAATTTCAGACAAAATGTCCGGTATTCCAGACATAAGCAAGCGGATTTCCGGCTAGATGAAACGGGGCATGGATGCCCCACGAAACATTGTAGGACCCCAAGTCATTGCCATCCGCAACCAGCTCGGCTGGTCGCAGAGCAAGCTGGCGAGCGTTTGCCAACTTCAGGGGTGGGACGTCAGCCGGGGAGTCATCGCCCGGATCGAGGGTCAGGTGAAATGGGTGTGCGATACCGAACTCCTCGAACTGGCGAAGGCACTGAAAGTGTCGGTACCGGATCTATTCCCCAAGAAGGACTGGCGTGCGTTCAAGCCCAAGCCCTGAATTTCACTTAGCTTCACCGCAGTGTCTGTCCGATGGCCAGAACCCCTTCACCAATCCATTCAAGCCATTAAGCCAAGTTCGCCAAACCCGATCAAAAACATAAAAGTGTCTACAAAAGGTGTCTACAATCCCTCAAGCCAGAAAATGCAAAACCCCGAATCCTTTCGGATTCAGGGCTTTATGGTGGTTGCGGGAGTAGGATTTGAACCTACGACCTTCAGGTTATGAGCCTGACGAGCTACCTGGCTGCTCCATCCCGCGGTTGGAACCATGCGACTTGCGTCGCGGGGCCGGATGTTTAGGGGCGGACTCCGGACTTCGCAAGGGAAATTTTGCATTAAACCGAACTTTATGATTCTTTCGCGGCGACGATGGACCACCCACTCCTGATGACCGTTCTTTCCGCCGATGAATGGCGGGAGATGGCCCGCGCACATCATGAACGGGTGGCGCGCCATACGGGGCCTGCACGGCGGCGGAAGGACTGCGGGATCCCCCACCCGATCGAGGATTTCCTGTTCCAGTATTACCCGTTCCCGCTCTCGCTGCTGGAGAATTGGCAACCGGGTGCGGGTGTGGCGCTGGAATGGCCGGAGGGTGCCGTGTTACCGGAGGGGCTGTCCTTCCATCCACGGCATTATGTCCGGAGCGGTGGAGTGATTTCGGCGGAACCGGGGTTGATGACGGAAAAGGAACGCGGGCGCATTTCGTGGATCCGTGAGCTGCTGGCGGCGACGGCGTCCCGGCCGCCGTTTTTTTCCTGCCATGGCCTGCATGAGTGGGCGATGGTCCATGGCGGCGCGGAGGTGCGGCATGAGAAGGTGGCATCGCTGCGGCTGCCGCAGGCGGAGGTGGATGCGCTGGTGGAGGCACGCCCGATCTGCTGCTCCCACCACGATGCGTTCCGATTTTTCGCTCCCGGAGCCAGGCGATTCAACCGGCTGCTGCCATCGCTGGAGACACGGCTGGAGAACGAGCAGCCGGGCTGCGTGCATGCGAACATGGACCTCTACAAGTGGTGCGCGAAGGTGATGCCTTGGGCAGGCTCCGGGCTTCTGTTGGATTGCTTCGAGCTGGCGATGGAGCTGCGCGCGCTGGACATGCGGGCGAGTCCGTATGATCTGGCGGCGTGGGGGTGTGATCCGATCCGGATCGAAACGCCGGAGGGCCGCCGTGCCTATGAGGTGGAGCAGAAGCGACTGTCCTTTCTGGCGATGCGGCTGCGCTCCCGGCTGATCGCGCGGATCGACGTCACGCTGGAGCTGGCGGCGAGCTGAACCGGATCACCGGATTCAGTCCGCATGGGCTTTGCGGCTTATTCTCCGGGGCGGAATGAATTCCGCGGTCCCAGTTGCCATCACAGTCCCTGCCAGCGGAGCTTTTGCCGCAGCGCCTCGTAGAAAGAGCCGCCGTTCGGCCTGAGAAGCTTGAACGAGCGCGGGGATTTCCGGACTTCGATCCTATCGCCAGGGCCGATGAGTGTGTTGTCACGGCCGTCCGCGGTGAAAAGCATCGCCCCATCGCCATGGTCGTCGGGAAAGAGTTCGATCACCGAGTCATCCCCCACGACGAGCGAGCGCTGGCTCAGGCTATGAGGGCAGATGGGGGTGATGACCCATACATTCGCGCCCGGGTCCATGAGCGGGCCACCGGCGGAGAGGGAGTAGGCGGTGGAACCGGTGGGCGTGGCGACGATGAGGCCGTCCGCCTAACATCAGTTCCAGGAACTCGCCATTCACGGAAGCGCCCACGGAGACGAGGGGCGTGGTTTCCCCCCTGGCCAGGGTGATCTCGTTGAGGGCGGAAAACCTCCGCTTCCTTTCCGGGAGCGGCGCACGGTGGCCTGCAGCATCGTCCGCTCACTGATGCGGTAGTTTTCGCTGGTGATGGATTCCGCGAAGGCGTCCAGCTCCTCATCCGTGCAACTGGTGAGAAAGCCGAGGGTGCCGATGTTGATGCCCGCCACCGGCTTGCGGAAGTCGCCCAGCCGCAGTACGGCGTTGAGCATGGTACCATCCCCACCCAGCACGGCGGCGACGTCCACTTCCTGTGCGAAAAGCGAGGCCGGGATGCCTCCGGGTTCATCCATCAGCCTGGCCGCCTGATCATCCAGGATGGTCGTGCAGCCCCGGGACTCCAGCGCCTGCCGGAGGTCGTTCAGGGTGCTGACTGCTCCGGGTTTGTCAGGGTTGGCGAGGATTCCGATTTTCAAAATGAAATGACTGGCGATTCCTACGCCATACGAGCGGGAACTGGATGGTTTTCCAAGGTATTTCCCTCTCAATGTTCAAATGCCGACAGGGTGCCTGACAGCAGTGCCTTCAGACCGGCAACCGCCCGATCCGGAATACCCGAACGATCGATCGCCCTACGGTTCACAATGAGGACCAATTCCCTCCCCAGTTTCCAGCGGGGTCTCCTGCCGCTGATCCGGCGCGGATCGAATTCGGCGGAAGCAATCTCGGGCAGGACGGAGGGCAGACCGGAGATCCTGGTAAGCCGGGCGACCTGGAGAAAGGATGGCATCCTGGCCACGATCCGGGGCGTGATCCCATGCTCCGAGTACCATTCCTCCAGCTTCCCCTGGAACTCTCCTCCCGGCAACAGACCACCCATCTCGAGCGTTCCCAACACTTCTTCCGGGCTTACATGGCTCCTCCACACCGCTACCGGGGCGAACACGGAGTAACGGAGTTCCCCCAGCCGCCATTTTTTCATCCCGGCGTGCACCGCGTCCGCCCTCACCACGCCGAAATCAAGCCGACCGTCAGACACCTCCGCGACGATCTCCGCGCTCCGGAGTTGCTCAAACTCGATGAGCGCTCCTCCCAATGTTTCCCTGATGCCGGACAAGGTGGGAAGCAGGAGCCAATCCAGAACACTACCCTGTGCACCGATCCTCACACAGACCGGCCTGCCTGCGGAGGATTCCCGGAAATCATCCAGCTCGGAGAAATGGCGGCGGATTATTTCGGCCAGCCGGTATCCCTGCGGGGTGATCTGGATCCGCCGCCCCACCAGGCGTGTCAATGGGATACCGAAGTATCCCTCGAGTTCCTTCAGTTGGCGGGAGTACTGGGACTGCCTCACGGGGTCCCCCTTGGCCGCAGCCGACACGCCGCCAGCCCCGACCACCATCAGAAATGCCCTCATGCGGTCCAGTGACAAACCCGATATGGAGAAGAGCCGTTCAAATTCTTTCATGACTACAAAGTCATGTAACTGACACTTTCCTCAATATCCAGACCAATAGGGTGCGGGTATCCTCCCTGCATGAATGAAGCGCCCACCGGCTATGATGTGATCGGAGACATCCACGGAAGATTCGACAAGCTGGAGCGGCTGATGTGCCGTCTTGGCTACCACAGGCATGGAGACGGTTTCATTCCCCCTCCCGGGCGGAAGGCTCTCTTCCTCGGAGATTTGGTGGATCCCAAACCCGGACACGGAATTCCCGGAGGGGTGAAACGAACCCTCAGGGCCGTGAAGATGATGGTGGAACTGGAACATGCGATCTGCCTCATGGGAAATCATGAGTTCAATGCGATATGCTTCCACACCACGGGTCCTGCCGGAACACCGCTCCGTTCCCATACCCCCCATAATTTGCGGATGCATCAGGGAACGCTCGATGATTTCCCGGATCATGGGAGTCCGGAGAGCGATTGGCGGAAAGTCTGGCTGCCGTGGATGAAACGGCTCCCGCTGTTCCTCGATATGGGAGCGTTCCGCGCTGTCCACGCGTGCTGGCATGCTCCTGCCATCCGGGCCATGGGAGGTGTGGATCTGACCGACATGAAACAACTGACCGACGCAGCGGATGACAACATCCCATTCGGCCACGCCATCAGCACGCTGCTCAAGGGGATCGAAGTGCCTCTTCCTGCGGGAACGTATTTCAGGGATGAAAGCGGAGCATCGAGGGAACGCATCCGTGCGAAATGGTGGCACAGGCCACATGCGGGCATCAGTTGCCGGGATGTTGTGTTCCCGTGGAATGAGCAGATCCCGGATCTTCCACTGGACGAAACAGTGTTCAGCATCTTCGAAGGTTATGATCCCGGCGCGCCCCCCGTATTTTTCGGCCATTATCTGAAGGAGCCGACCTTGCCTCCCGCACCAGAGCAGGGAAATGTCGCCTGCCTGGATCACGGAGCGGGAATCAACGGCCCCTTGGTGGCCTACCGCTGGCGGGGTGAAGCAACGCTGGACGCCGGACAGTATATCACAGACCAAGGGTAGTCCGGAAGGAGGGATGAGGATTCAGGCGCTCAGTTTCCTGACACCTCCCCGCATCATTGCCTGTACGGTGGGGATGATCTGGTCCAACTCCTCCACCACGACGAAGCCGCCTTCCCTGTGCCATGGTTCCAACATGCCGATGAGTGGTCCCCAGAAGCTGGTGCCGTTGGTGTCTTTCCGGTCGAAGACGATGACCGGCTTTCCGTCCACGGCGGGGTTCCGCTGCTGTTTGAAGATCATCAGCGCCAGCATCTCCTGCACGGTTCCGGCTCCGCCGGGAAAGATCACGAAGGCATCGGAGTTGTCGATCATCACCTCCATGCGGGTGTAGATGTCCGGTTTCAGCCAGAAGCTGGACAGCCCTGTGGGCAGCCCCTCCAGCTCGATGATGTGCGGCACGTTGGACCCTGCGGCCCATCCGCCAGCCTCCACCGCCCCGCGCACCACCTCACCCATGATGCCGGAGTTCCCCGCACCGGAAACACAGCCCAGCCGGGACTCCGCCAACGTCCTGCCAAAGGTGTAGCCATCGTCCAGGTAGGCCGGATCCGCGATGGAGGCGGAACAGAAGACGCAGACGTTCCCCAGGTGTCCGGAGGGCGGCGGGTTCTCAAAGCTACCCGCCGAGATGGCGGCGATATGCTCGTGCGGAACCTCCGGCACGCCACGTGAACGGGCCGTCTCCAGCAGCGGGACGACCTGCGCCACTTCATCCGTCATCAACAGATAGTCGGTGTGGTCCTGGAGGATGGTGCCCAGTCCGCGCAGGTGGGAGAACAGCGTGAAGAGCGGATCCCAGGATCCATCGGTATTCAGCAGCACGGTGGGTTTTCCCGCCAGATGTTTGTCCAGCGTCTGGTAGCCGACAAAGATGGAGACGGCCTTGAACAGGTCCTCCAGGGTGGCTCCCGGTGTGAACAGGAAGGCGTCCGATTCGATGATCTTTCTCTCGATGTTGGAAAGGGAGATCCGCTGGTCCCCGTTCGAGTTATAGATGTTCCAACCGGCGGCAAAGAGTTCTCCCAGCAAGCGGGCGCGTATTTCGCGGTTCGGGTCTCTTTCTCCTGTGACTGTTCCTGCAAAACGGACTGTAGGCATGATTCTGAAAAGTTGTTAGACGGATGCTTATCCTGATCCGGGGGCATCCGTCCCCAATGAACACCGGGAAAGAAACTTCGCAAGTGCCGGTTTTCGTGGCAGTTGAGAAAATGGCAGCGTGCCACGGAGGAGGGTCCGGCAGCCCCTGATCTGCGGTGGACAAGAGGCGATTTCCCCGTCAGTCTCAGACATGCTCCGCGCCACCACGTTGATCCTGCTTTCCCTGGCTTTCGTCATGCCCGCGGTGGCGGCCCCCAGATTCGCGGTCGTCAGGATCACGGAGATCTACCAGAACCTCACCTCCACCCATACCATGCTGCTGGAGTTGCAGAAAGACAGGGCGGAGATCCTCAAGGATGAACGCGCCGTCCACCTGCGGAACGTGCTGGAGGAACTGAAGCAGCTCCAGGCCCAGCTCCAGGCAAAGCGGGATGCTCCGGTGGATGACACGCTCCGCAAGCTGGCCCAGCAGTACGAAATCAAGCGCCAGGAGGGGCAGACGCTGCAAGAGGAGTTCCAGGTCTTCGACGCGGAGAAGAGAAAGGAGATCAACCGCAAGATGGTCACCACGATGCGCTCCTCCCTCACGAAGATCGATGAAACCGCACGGACCATCGCCCGGGAACAGGGCTATGATGTGGCGCTGGATTCATCCGCCAACAGCAATACCGGCGTGCCCATCCTCCTCTACGCGAAGAATGCCCCGGACATCACGAAGGATGTCGTTGCGCGGCTGCAGGATGCGGGCGAACCTTCGGGAGCACCCGCCGCGAATCCGGCGCCACTGCCTGACGCGGCACCCGCCGCCCCTGCCACACCCGGTGTTGAAGCAATTCCCCAACCTTGACCCCATCCCATGGAACTCAAAGACATCCTCACCCACCCGTTCACCTGGGGCCTTTTGCTGGGCCTGCTGGTCGCGGGTTTCCTCTGGAAAGCCGGATTCACCGCGCGCCGCAACGTGGCCCGGGAACTGAAACGCGTGGATGGGGAAATGAAGGACCTCCAGAACCATCTGAACACGCAGCTCAAGATCAACGCCTCCGGAAATGAGACGCTCCAGCGTGAACTGGAGTCCCTGCGCCAGCAGAATGAGACGCTGCGGATCAATAACACCGCCCTCCAGCAGAAGCCCGGCCGCGCGGAGCAGCGCCAGCTCCAGATTTATGATGGCGCCGTGCGCATCATGCGGGAGCAAGCCCCCGGCTTCGCCCCGGCATGGGAAAAGGCGGCCCGCCAGGCTGAGGCGGATCTCGACGCCGCGGACTCCGGCTTGAAGAAGCTCGTCCGCAAGGTCATCCCCGGTCTCGGCAACAGCTCCCCCGCCGCTTCCCAGCAGCCCCTGCTGGTGAATGATGAGACGCACGATTGATCCTCACTGCCCCGGAAATGGGTCCGCTGTTTTCCTGAGATTGAGTTCCGCCCTGGTGTAGCCGGCGATGGTTTCCTGCCCGGCCAGTGCCAACAGCGCCGCCGCACCGACGGCCAGCAAGATCAGCGTTCCGGAGGCCAAGCCGCTGTCGTCGTGCTGTGGCTCCATCATCCTGCGCACCCGTGCCTCCAGACCACCGCGCTGCGCCATGGCCAGCGCGGGGCCTCTCAGCGGCCTGTCCTCCGCCATGTCACAAAGCGCCTTCGCGTAGCGGCGTGCCTCCACCCCGCTGCGGATCACCGTTTCATCGCAGGAGTATTCGCACTGGATGAGAAGGCGGCGCACCATCCAGCGGACCAGCGGGTTGAACCAATTCACCGCCACCGCGACGCCCGCGATCCACCGCCGCAGTGGATCCCGCCGCCGGTGATGGGCCAGTTCATGGCGCAGCGCCATCGCCCTGAGATCCTCATCCCACCGCGCCCAGTCGTCCGGGACAAACACCATGCGCTCCCACACACCGGCCGCTACCGGACCACGGAGGCCAGGCAGGCTGCGGATCTCCACACCGTCCACCGTCTCCAGCAGCGATGACTTGCCGACCCAGCCACGGATCCTGCGCCACGCCGCCAGCAACCTCGACATTTCCACCAGAAAACCGATCCCCCACACCGCCGCCAGCCACAGCTTCCATGGGAAACCCTGCGTCTCATCCGATGGTTGCGGGATCACGATCAGCTTCGGCATCACCACCAGCAGCACGGGAAAGACGCCCAGCAATGAAAGCACCACCGTGGTGAGCCGTGGGTCCAGCGCGGGATCCTTCCTCCCTGCCAGCCACACGGCGAGGGCAGCGAGGAGGGAGAAGATCAGCAGCGCGATCATGACGCACCTCCGTCCCCATCCAGCAGCCTGCGGATGCGTGCAATCTCCTCCTTGCTCAGCTTCTGGTCCTCCGGATCCAGCAGGGAGGCCACCAGCTTTTCCGGACGCCCTTCGAAGAACGTCGCCAGCAGTTGTTTCAACGCGTTCCGCTTCGCTTTCTTTTCCGGCACCGCCGGTGAGTAGACATAGCGGCGGGATTCCTTCGCATGCTTCACCAGGCCTTTCTCCTCTAGGATGGCCAGCAGGGCACGCACGGCGGAGTAGCTCGGCGGGTCCGGCAGCTCATCCATCACCTCCTGCGCCGTCCCCTTCCCCAGGCGGAAAAGGATGTCCATCACCTGCCGCTCCCTGCGGGAAACCTGACCATCTTCCAGACGCTTCATGGCGGCAATTTATGAAATGCTGAAAATTCCGCAACTTAAATGCTGGAAATCCTGCATTTAACATTTGACCTCCCGGCCCTCAAATGCTGTTTTTTTAGCACAATGAAACGCAACCTGTTTCTCATCCTGCCCGCAGCCGTCGCCGTCCTGCTCTTTCCCTCATGCTCCGGTCCGGGTGGTGGCTTGCCCTCCCGTGCCCCCGTCGTCGGAGACGAAGCCCCACCCGCCATGTCCGGCGGGCTGCGGTCCGGAGATCAAGCGGTCAACCGGAACAGCATCGATGCGATCCTGAACAATGCGGCACGTGAGGAAAGGCGTCCCGGCCTGGCCACCGGCTGGGGGGATGAGAAAGCCTCGCACATCCGGGATGTCGGCTTCACCCGCGCCTCATCGAAGCCCGCAGGGATCGACGCGATCTACTACAATGACAAAGACGGCATCAAGGCGATGGCGCGGTTCCCCTCCTCCGCCGATCCCATGCAACAGGCCGCCGGTGGTCTGGTCGCGTGGGGCATCAAGGGCGGCCTCCGTTTTCTCCCCGCCTACAAGGAGTGGGGCCATGGCCGCCGCCTCGTCGCGGGTGAAAAGAACGGCAGCTACTCCATCGTCGTGAAAAACCGCTGCAAGTCTCCGCTGGAGATCGTCGCCAGTGTGGATGGTCTGGATGTCATGGATGGCAGGACCGCCTCCTTCTCGAAGCGCGGCTATATCGTGGATCCCGGAAAAACCGTCACCATCAGCGGCTTCCGCACCAGTGACAGCTCCATCGCATCCTTCAAGTTTTCCGGTGTCGCCAACTCCTACGCGAACCTGCGCCACGGCGATACGAGGAACGTCGGCATCATCGGCCTGGCGGTGTTCACCAAGAAGGGCGCGAACCCATGGACGTGGATGCCGGATGAAGTGCAGCGCCGGGGCAGCGCACGGGCCTTCGCCGAAGCACCGTGAGGGAGTAAGGGTGGACACTCTTGTCCACCGGCTGCAATGGGAACCCATGGCAAAAGGCATCACAGGATAGATCAGCTTATCCTTTCATTCGCCGATGCCGCAGGAGGACAAGAATGGGAGCGGACATAGCGGCTCCGCCGCAATTCCAACCCTCCTTACTCAAGCTCCTTGATGCGCTGGCGGCACCAGGCGAGGCTTTCCTGATACTCCTCGCTCTTCGGGCGGGCTTCCAACAGCCGCTCCCAGAACGATACGGATTCCGCAAACGCACCAACCGCCTCTTCCTTTCTGCCCGCGAGCTGCAACGCATGCCCCAGATCCCCCAGCAGATAGCCGGAGGATCTCTGGATCTTCTCCATCGGAGGACCACCGGGATTCTTGTCCGCCTCCAACCGCGTCATCATGCCATGGGCCCGGCGGATGAGTTCCACTTCCTCCGCGCGCTTCCCGGTCATGCCCAGCATCTTGCCCTTCTGCCACCAGAGAAGCGCCAGCCGGTAACCGGCCAACGGGTTGTCCGGGTGTGAAGCATAAAGCCCCTCCAACATCCGGAGCGCCTCATCGAACGATTCGAGCGCGGCATCCGTCTCCCCCTTGTCCCGCAGGAGGCCCGCCTTGAGTCCGATCTGTGATGCGAGCCTGCAACCCGCCTCCACATGGTCAGGCTGCTCGCGCAACAATTCCTGCAGGATGCGGATCGCTTCGGTCGATCTTGCCTCCGCTTCGGTGGTGTCTCCTGAAAACAGGGCGGCCTCCGCCATCAAGCCGAAACATCCCGCCAGATCCAGCCTCAGCCCGGGGTCCTTCGGGTTGTCTTTCAGCATCTTCGAGATCTCCCGGGCGGCCAGCATCTGGGTTTCCCGCGCGTCCCCGAGATTTCCCATGCCTTCCAGGATGGTCGCGGAAGAAAGGTAGCATCTGGCCAGTTCCGAACGGAGCACCACGGAGTCCGGCCTTTCCGCAGCCAGCCGGTTGAGGCTCTGCGTGGCGGACATGAGCTGGCTGAGCGCCTTTGCCATATCCCCGCGGGCGGAGAGCAGGTTGGCCTCATGGAAATCCAGGATGGCCAGCAGTTGCTGCAGCCGCTCGGCATCCACCTCTTCCTTCCGCACTTCACCCAGGGCCTTCCTTGCCGCCGTGAACGCATCCCCCATCCGGGGATCGTTGTTCGACTTCAACAGCAGGGCGAGCAACAGGCGGTTCGTCGCCATCCGGAACCGGAACTCCTCGTCCGCCGGGACATCTTTCCATGCTTCCGGAACCTTGCTGAGCCGGGATATCGCCTTTTCAGAGTCCCCCGCCGCGAGTGAAATCTCCGCGAGCTGGAGCTGGATGCGCGCCCGCTCGTCCGCCAGTTCCGGGATCCGCCCGATCCGCCCGAGAAAGTCCTCGAAGTATTTTTCGAGCGACTTGAGCCGCTCCACCCGGCCGTCCAGGGAAGGAAGCTTGCGGTGGCCTTTCTCCATCGCCCATGAAAACAGGCGGTCGCCGATGAGGCGGGAGGCCTCCAACCGGGCGATCCCGATCCTATGTTCATAATCCAGATCCCGCTTTGCCTCGCCTGCAGCTTCATCCGCCGCAGCCCTCGCCGCCACCGCCGTGTCCGCCGTGGATTTCAATGCCGCCATCTCTTCCACCCGCGACTTCATCCCGGCATCCCGTTGGTTCGCAGCCAACTGCCAGAGCGCCCCCAGCACGAGACAGGCTCCACCGGCCAGACACGCGGCGACACACCACCGGGAGGCTTTCCTTTCCGCTCCACGGATGCGGTCGAGCAGGGAGTCCCGCTCGAGCTCCGCGGCGAGCCGGTGCTCCCCGGTCTCAAAACCCGCCAGCACCTCCGCCATGGACGACGGCCGCATGCCCGGGTCCAGTTGCAGGCAACGGTCGATCCACTCCCGCCTGCCCTCCTCCTCCTTGTTCGCGGGTGGGGCCGGCCACGCGAAACCCGGGTTGATTTCGAGATTTTTTGCGATCTTCGGCAGGTCCGCATGGATCCCTTCCCGCCGTGTCTCGCCCTGCGGGGGAGCCACCTTGATGAAGGTATCATTGCAGCGGGGGTACTGCCCCGTCATCAGGCGGAACGCCAGCACCCCGAAGGCAAAGACATCCCAGCGGTAGCCCGCCTCCTCCAGATAGCCACCGGGATCACGCAGTTGCTCCGGCGGCTGGTAGAGGAGCGCATCCGTGAACTCCAGATGGGACACCCCCGGCATGTTGCCGAGCGCCCAGTCCGAAAGCAGGACCTTGCCCGATTGATCGAAAAAAATGTTGCCCGGCTTCAGGTTGCCGTGGGCCACCCGCTTTTCATGCATGGCCGCCAGCGCACGGCCCACTTGCATCAGGAGTTCCCATGGGTCCTCCTCCGGAAAGCGGTCCAACCGGTGCTGCAGCGAGCGGGGCAGGAGGGTTCCATCCGCGTCCGTATCCGCCAGCAGGGGCATCACCATCATCGCAGGGCGGCCCTCCAGTTCACTGGAAAGGATGGGCACCACCCCCTGCGGCCACCCATCCTGCATCAGGCGCCCCAGCATGGAGGAAAGGAGGCTCCGGCGGATGGCCATCCCTTCGAAATATTTCACCGCCACCAAGGTGCCGACGGAGTCCTCAGCCGTGCACACCGAACCACACCCCCCCGGGCCGATCAGCCCGATGACATTGAACACCGCGGTATCGTGCGCACCCATCGAATTGTTCTTTAGCGGTTTGCCGCCTTTCCGCAACCCCGAACGAGCGGCGGGAAGCCCGGAAAAATATTTTCAAGTTGGATGAAATTTATTTCAACTCCCTGCAGTAACGCCTTTGTCGCCTTCCAACCCAACCTCACTTTATGAAGCACGTCTGCCCAGGCAATCCACTCGAGCGTTACTCCTCCCGCCGGGAGTTCTTTTACGTCGGACTCCTCGGAGGCCTCGGCCTCACGCTGCCACAGTTCCTCAGGGACCGCGCGTTCGGCGACACAAAGACCTATGCTCTGCGTGAACCGGTTGCCCAGGGCATCATCCACATCTTCCTTCCCGGCGGCCTCGCCCACCAGGAGTCCTTCGATCCCAAGCCCCTCGCCCCCGCCGAATACCGCGGGCCGTTCGGTGCCATCAACACCAACCTCCCGGGCGTCCAGTTCGGCGAGAAGATGACGGAAATGGCGAAGATCGCGGACAAGCTGACGATCATCCGCTCCATGTCCCACGGCGAAGCCGCCCACGAGCGCGGCACGCACAACATGTTTACCGGCTACCGTCCGTCCCCTGCGCTGGAGTACCCTTCCTTCGGATCCGTCATCTCGCACGAACTCGGCTCCAGGAACGACCTGCCGCCGTATGTCTGCGTGCCATCCGTGCCCAACGAATATGCCGGTTCCGGCTACCTTTCCTCCGCCTTCGGACCGTTCGCCCTCGGTTCCGACCCGGGCAACGCGAACTTCCAGGTCCGGGACCTCAACCTCCCGACCGGCGTGGATGACAAGCGCTTCAACCGACGCCGCTCCCTGCTGGACACGGTGGACCACCACTTCCGCAATCTGGAGTCGTCCGACGCGCTCGACTCCATGGACGCTTTCTACCAGCACGCCTACAAGCTCATCTCCTCGCAGAAGGCCCGGGAGGCCTTCAACCTCGCGGCGGAGACGGATGCCATGAAGGAGAAATACGGCAAGAACGCGGCCGGCCAGCGCATGCTGCTCTCCCGCCGCCTGATCGAAGGCGGTGTCCGCATGGTCTCCCTCACCGCAGGTGGCTGGGACCACCACGACAACATCAAGAACGGTATGGACAACAATATGCCGAGCGTGGACAAGGCCATCGCCGCCCTCATCAACGACCTTGATGAACGCGGCATGCTGGACACCACCCTCGTCATGGTGACCTCCGAGTTCGGCCGCACGCCGAAGATCAACAACACCGCCGGCCGGGACCACTGGCCGCGGGTGTTCTCCACCGTCCTGGCTGGCGGCGGCATGAAGCGCGGCTACGTCCACGGCTCCTCCGACGCCCTCGGCGGCGAACCGGAAACTGACAAGGTGGGCATCGAGGATCTCGCCACCACCATCTACAACCAGATCGGCATCACCGCGGACAAGGAACTGATGTCCCCGGGCAACCGGCCGATCGAGATCGTGGATGGAGGTCACGTGCTCGACTCCCTCCTTTCCAAGAAAGCGTAAGTTTTCCCAGCCGTGAAACTCGCCCTCACCAGCCTCTTTGCGTTCACTGCGGCGGCTTCGGCCGGCTTTTCCCCCGTGCTCAACGGCATCCTCCCCCGCGGAGGCCAGCGTGGCACGGAAATGGAAGTGGTCTTCGCCGGCCAGCGCATCGGGGATGTGCAGGAAATCCTTTGCTACGAGCCGGGGATCACCATCTCCGACCTCAAGGCGAAGGACGACAACAACGTCACCGCGAAGGTCACCATCGCCCCGGACGCGCGGTTGGGCGAATATTCCATGCGCCTCCGGACGGCTGGCGGGCTGTCCATCCTCAAGTCTTTCTTCGTCGGGCAGTTCCCCGCCGTGGCGGAGGTGGAGCCGAACAACAGCTTCGACCAGCCCCAGAAGATTGAACTGAACAACACCATCACCGGGGTGGTGAAGTCGGAGGACGAGGACTTTTTCCTGGTTTCCCTCAAGAAGGGCCAGCGCATCTCCGTCGAAGTGGAAGGAATGCGGCTGGGCCGGACCTTGTTCGACACCTATGTGGCCATTCTGGATCCAAAGCGGTTCGAGATCGCGGCCAGCGACGACACCGCCCTCCTGAAGGCGGATTCCTTCGTCTCCGCCATCGCGCCGGAGGACGGGGAATACCGCGTGGTCGTCCGCGAGTCGGCTTACGAAGGCAATGACGCCTGCCAGTACCGCCTCCACATCGGAACCTTCCCGCGCCCGACCGCGGTCTATCCGCTGGGAGGAAAGCCCGGCGAGACCTTGGAATTCAGCTTTGTCGGGGATCCTTCCGGTGTGATCAAGAAGACCGTCACCCTCCCTGCGGATGCGGTGTCCCCATTCCCCATCTTTCCGGAGCAGGACGGACTCATGTCCCCCTCCCCCCACTGGATCACCGTATCCCCGCTCGAACATGTGGCGGAAACCGGTGCGAACCAGGAGCTGAAAGCCGCGGTGGCCATGCCGCCCATCCCCAGCGCCGCCCACGGGGTCCTCTCCGAGCCGCAGAAGTCGGACTGGTTCAAGTTCACCGCGAAGAAGGGCGATGCGCTCGTCCTGCAGGTGGTCGCCCGGGAGCTGAGATCTCCCGTCGATTCCGTCCTCAGCCTCTACAATTCCGAGGGAAAGAAACTCGGCGGAAACGACGACAACGGCGGAACCCCCGACAGCAAGCTCCCATGGGCCTGCCCGGCGGATGGCGAGTATTTCATCGAGATCTCCGACCAACTGAAACGTGGCGGAGCCGACTTCAGCTACCGGGTGGAAGTCGTGAGGCGGACGGAATCCCTCGCCGCTTCCCTGCCCACCGTGGAACGGAACAACAGCCAGAAGTGGAAGACCATCTCCGTGGCGAAGGGCAACCGTTATGCGGCGGTCGTCAACGTCGCCAAGCAGAACATCGCCTGTGACGTCCTCTTCGAGGCAGCATCACTCCCTCCCGGGATCACGATGCACCGTCCGCTGATCCCTAAAAACGTCACCAGCTTCCCCGTCATTTTCGAGGCGGCGCCAGATGCCCCCTTGGGCTCGTCGCTCACCACCTTCACGGTGAAGTCCACCGGCGAGAACGTCCCGGCGGTGTCCGGCCCGCTGCTGGACACCATCGCGCACATCGAGATCAACAACCAGGGGACCTACCACGGCGTGACCCTCGACAAGATCGCCACAGCGGTGGTCAAAGAGATGCCCTTCAAGCTGGAGCTGGAATCCCCTGCCGTTCCCGTGGTGAAAGACGGGATCATCCCGCTGAAAGTCACCGTGGCCCGTGCCGCCGACTACAAGGAACCCATTTCCGTCAGGTTCCTGTGGAACTCACCGGGCATCAGCGCTCCCGTGACCGTGGAAATCCCCGGCGACAAGTCCGAGGCGATCTATGAACTCAACGCCAATGCTGAGGCCGCCACCGGTGAATGGCCGGTGTGTGTCCTGGCGGAAGCAAAGGCAGCCGACGGTCCGGTCCTTATTTCCTCCGGTTTCGCAACCCTCAAGGTTTCCGACCCGATGGTCGCCCTGGGCTTCGATCTGGCCGCCACCGAGCAGGGCCGCCCAATCTCGATGGTCGGAAAGATCGAGAAGCACCAGGACTTCGAAGGCAACGCCACCGTCGAACTCATCGGCCTGCCCCACGGAGTCAAATGCCCTCCCCAGACTTTCACCAAGGACCAGACGGAGGTGACGTTCCCGCTAGAAATCGCCGCGGATGCGACGGTGGGCAAGCACAACGCGATCTTCTGCAAGGTGAATGTGCCGCTCAACGGCCAGATGGTGATCCACCAGACGGCGAAGGGCAGCACCCTGCGCATCGACAAGCCCGCCGCCCCGGTGGTGGCAAAGGCGGATGACCAGAAACCAGCCGCCGCCACGGCACCGGCTCCCGGAGACAAGCCGCTGTCCCGCCTGGAGCAGTTGCGCCAGAAGAGCCAGTGAGCCGCCACGGGCACCCTTAGCCCTTCAACAACGACTGGGCGCCATCGATGTAGATTTCGGTGCCTGAGATGTGGTTGGAGGCATCGGAAACGAGGAACCACACCAGTTGCGCGACCTGTCCGGCGGTTCCCGGCCCGCCGCCGGTCAATGGCACCTCCCCGTCCGGATACTCCGCTGCCTGACGGATGGCATCCAATCCCCGCTCATCAGTAGAGTCATCGATGTCCGTTTCGATGCTGCCCGGGCAGATGACATTCACCCGGATGTGATCCTTCGCGAACTCAAGGGCGGTCATCTTCGCAAAGGCGGTCTGGGCCGCTTTCGAGCAGGAGTAGGCCGTCGCCCCCGTATTGCTGAACATCCGGTTGCCGTTCACGGAGGACACGACGACCACGGAGCCACCCCGCTTTTTCAGCAATGGGTGCGCACCCCTTACCGTCAGGAAGGTACCCGTCAGGTTGATCGCCAGTGTTTCATTCCATTCCTTGAGGGAGATCTCCGTCAGGGGTGCCCATGTGCCGTTGATCCCGGCGTTGGCCACGACGACCTGCAGTCCATCCCATACTCCGGCGATTCCGCTGAACACGTGTTTCATGGCCTCCTCGTCCGAGACATCCGCGACATACATCAGATGTCCCGCCTCCGCCCCTCCCATCTCGGACCATACTTTCAGCAGTTCATCCTCCGATCTCGCCAGAACGGCCACCTTGGCCCCCGCATGGGCCAGCAGCTTCGCGGCGGCCCTGCCGATTCCCGATCCCGCGCCGGTGACCAGGGCGGTCTTTCCTTTCAAGGTGTCTCCCGCGACTTTCATACCCCTCCACGCGCAGGCTTTGTACCATCCCCGCACCCGCCGTAACTCCGGGGAATAGGGCTGAATCACGGAGGATCATCCATGCACCGTGCAACCCTCACCGGCAATCTGCATCGGCAGGAAAATCCTCACCAGGTTGATGAAAAAGCGTGAGTCTGACGGCTTCTGTGCTGAAATTGATAGAAAGCCCATGAAAGCGACATTGCTGCCTCCGAAAAACCCCACTTACTGTGCGCCCATCACCTCCAACCGGGAGCTTGGAACCTGCCTGATTGCGAACATTCCGATGCGGGATCTCCTCTCCACCGAATTGGTCCGGGCCGGATTCGAGATGATTCCACCGGCGGAGGCCTGCCCGCGGACCATCCGCATCCCCATCGACACCTGGATCGAGATCGGTGCGCTGATGATCCTCGCCCGCAGCCCCGGGGCCGCGAAACTATGTGATTCCGACGGCTCCATCCTGGCATGGAAGGGAAATGAGGATCCCGAACAGGTAACTGACAAGATCGTCACCGATGCGGATTGCTTCCCCGTCGTCTATCCATGGGACCTGCTGCGCATGCATGAGGAAGTGCTGGCGATGATGGATGAAACCTCCCTGCTGGGTGACGTCAGCCCGCTCGCCACCCTCACCGGCGTGGTCCGGCTGGGCAAAGGCTCCCGGATCCTGCCAGGCACCGTCATCGAAGGTCCGGTCCTCATCGGACCGAACAGCCAGATCGGGCCGAACGCCTACATCCGGGGTGCGACCAGCATCGGCGCGAACTGTTTTGTCGGAAATGGTGCGGAGGTGAAAAATTCCATCATCTATAACAACACCTATATCTCACGACAATGTTACGTGGGTGATTCCATAGTTGGCACCCATGTCACATTGGGAGCGGGCACCGCCACGGAGAACCACCGCCATGACGGACGGCAGCATGTTTCCACCATCCAGGGAAAATCCATCAATACCGGCAGACTCAAGCTCGGAGCCATGATCGGTGATGGAGTGAAAACCGGAGTGAACACCTCCATCGCGGCCGGCGTGAAGATCGGCCTGGCCCGCACCACCCAGCCCGGAACCTACGTTTCCCAGGACTTGATGTGACCGATCTGTCACATTACCCCGTTTCTCATGAGCGCGGACGCCCTGTTACAAATCCCTCCGATGCACAAGATATTGGTCGTCGAGGACGAGAGGGACATCGCGGATCTGATCGGGTTCAATCTCCAGAGAAACGGATTCGAGGTATTGAAAGCCCACGACGGGATCGCCGGAACGGAGATCGCCCTCAAGGAGCGGCCCGCCCTGATCATCCTGGACCTGATGCTTCCCGGGCGTGACGGATACGCCGTCTTCCGGGAACTGCGGAGGGACACCCGGACGGTGAACACGCCGGTCATCATGTTGACCGCACGGGCCCAGACGGAGGACAGGATCCAGGGACTGGAAGTGGGCGCGGACGACTACCTGACGAAGCCGTTCAGCCCGAAGGAACTCATGCTGCGGGTGCAGGCCATCCTCAAGCGCTCGGAAGCCCCTCCGGGAGCCGTGGATTTCACCTACGGTCCGTTCCGTTTCGACAAGAACGCGCTCAAATTCTACCTCGACGGGGAGCCGGTGGATCTGACCTCCACGGAATTCAAGCTGCTCCTGTATCTCTGCGAACGCTCCGGCAAGCCGCAGGACCGCAATGACCTGCTCAGGACGGTGTGGGGATACAGCGACGAGGTCCACAGCCGCACGCTCGACACCCACATGAAGCGCCTCCGGCAAAAGCTGGGGGACCACGGAGCATGGATTGAAACTGTCCGGGGCGTCGGTTATTGCATGGCCGCCGCCGAACGATGAATCACCCAGCCACCATCACCTTCATTGCCGGTGCATTCGCCGCGCTGGTCTTCATCATCATCCGTTTGAGAATTTCACAAGCAGCCTACCAACGCGAGGTCGAAGGGTGGAAAGCCCGCCTCCAGGCCGACCTCGACCAGGCGCGTGGCGAGCGCGACCGCCTGCTCAATGCCCTGAGCGATGCGGTCTTCCTCATCGACAAGAACTCGGTCATCCGCTTTGCGAACAAGGCGGCCTCCGCCATGTTCGGCGGGCGGGAACTGACCGGACGGCCGGTCCGCGAGGCGTTCCTCGATCCCCGGTTGTCGCAGCCGCTTTTCCTCTGCCTGGAGTCCGGTGAGCCGGTGCAATCCCAAGTGGTGCTGAGCCAGCAGACCTCGCCGCGGGGCGACCAGGAGATGCGGGGGGTGAACGCCTGGGTCATCGACGCGGCTCCGCTGGCGGTTTCCAAGAATGAGATGCCGGTCATCCGCGTGGTGATCCGGGACGTGACGGCGGAGCACCAGTTGGAACAGATCCGGAAGGATTTCGTCGCAAATGCCTCCCACGAACTCCGTACCCCGCTGGCGATCATCAACGGCTATCTCGAAAACCTGATCGAGGATGACATGCTCTCCGAACCGGCGATGGCCCGCCGTTTCCTGGAAATCATGAGGAAGCACACGGAACGGATCTCACGCATCGTGGAGGACATGCTCGTCATTTCCCGGCTGGAGTCCGGAGAGGCCAATGCGCTCAAGATCGAGCCGTTCAGGATCCGTTCCTGCATCAGTGACATCCTGGAGCGTCTGGAGTCCGTCATCCGCGAGCACTCCGCCACCGTGAACGTCAATCTGGCAGATCCGGACGTGGTCCTCCACGGCGACCGCTTTTACTTCACCCAGGTGCTTTTCAATCTGGTGGAGAATGCGCTCAAACAGAACCCCCGTCCCGGCCTTCAGATCGAAGTCGGTTCGAGAACCACGAACGATAAGATCGAAATCTGGGTGGCCGACAGCGGGGTGGGCATCCCGAGCGCGGACCTGCCGCATATTTTCCGGAGGTTCTACCGGGTGGAGAAGCACCACTCGCAGCAGGAGATCAAGGGCACCGGACTAGGTCTCTCGATCGTCAAACGCGCGATCGAGGCGCACCAAGGAACCGTCGGGGTGACCTCCATCCCCGGAAAGGAAACGAAATTCCTCATCACGCTTCCCCTCGCCCATTGACCGGCGGGGATTTCCCCGGAGAATGCCCCGGTGAGCGTTCCCCGCAAGATCGGCCTGTTCGGTGGCACCTTCGATCCCGTCCATCTCGGGCATGTGCATCTCGCGGACCTCGCCCGCACGGCGGTGGGGCTGGACGAGGTGCGCTTCATCCCCTGCCAGATCTCACCGCACAAGACCGGCAGCCATCCAGCCAGCCCGGCCGAGCGTCTGGAGATGCTGGAACTCGCCACCGCCGGCCTTCCGTGGGCCGTGGTGGACGACATCGAACTGACCGGCGAAGGGCCGAATTTCTCCTACCTCACCGCAGAGCGGATGCATGCCAGGTTCCCGGAAGACCACCTGTTCTGGATCATGGGCGGCGACCAATGGGCCGCCCTGCCCACGTGGAAACATCCGGAGAAACTGGCCGCTGCGGTCGAGTTCATCGTGCTCGCCCGAAATGACCATCCGGCACCCCGCGAGGGCTACCGCATGCATCTGGTGACGGGAGAACATCCCGCATCCTCCACTGCCATCCGGCAGGGCGAAAGGAACCACCTCCATCCCGCCGTGGCGGATCACATCAAGCTCCGGGGGCTTTATCCCGGCCTTGGCCCATCAGGCCCAGCCACCAGAGAATGACCAGTGAGAGCAGCACCGCGGCCAAGCCCACGTGCACGACCTGCACCCATTGGTAGATGTGGACCTGCGACATCACCATGCCGAGGACCATCTGGATGAGGACGATGCCGGTGGCGGCCTTCTCCACGCGCCCCGCCCCGCCTTCGCGGAACCGCTCGCTCATCCAGTAGGCCCAGATGGAGGCCGCCAGCACCGCCCATGAGAAGCTGCGGTGGAAAAGATAAACCGCCGCCTGCTCCAGCTCGTCGATCCACAGATCCCGTGCCTGGCCGACGTGGGCCTTGGCCATTTCATCGGTGATCTCCCGGATCTGGGAGCCGATCATGCCCTCCGCCGCGACCACCAGCACGAGGATGGCCACGGACCATTTCACCCACCCCGCCCCGCCCTTGAGGCGGATCCTCCACGGGGTGTCCGTCCCTCGCCACGCGCAGTAGGTGAGGGTCGCCAGCATCACCATGGCCAGCGCTAGGTGGGTGGTGATGATGACCGGCTTCAGGCGGGATGACACCACCATCGCGCCGACCAGCGCGTTCACGATCACCAGCATCAGGGAGGCGAAGGCCATCCAGAACACCAGCGGACGCTTTTTCCGCTGCCAGAACGCCGCGACGAACGTAGCGATGGTGAAGATGGAAACAGGAGTGGCGGAAAGCCGGTTGAGATACTCCGTCCATGCGTGTGTCACGTTGAACTCGGCATGGAGGCTTTCGATCGTGACCGTCGCCGGATCGAGGCCCTGCTTCTCGGCCGCACGGCGGAATTTCTCCATCGGCAGCTTGTCGAAGTCGATCTCATCCGCGGAGGCGGGCGGCACCAGTTTCCCCCAGCAGCGCGGCCAGTCCGGGCACCCCAGGCCCGCCCCGGTGACCCTGACCACCGCACCGACACAGATCAGCGCCATCAGAGAAACCAGCGCCGCTGTCGCCAGTTTTTGAAACCGAGTCATCCCCATGCAGCGAAGATGCTTTGCCGGGGAAACAGATTTCCAGAGAAAACCACCACCTGGGGGAGAACTTTCCGCAACCCGCTTGCAATAGCGGTCCATTTGCGACACTTTTTCGCCGTGCGGGGATCCCCATTGCTACGCTCCATCGTCATCGTGCTGCTGCTCATCGCGTCAGCGGCGGTTCTGGTGCGCCTGACCTCCGCCCGGGCACCGGAGAAAGCGCCCTTGCAGGCGACCCCGGCGGAGAGCAAACCCTCCAGCCAGCGACTGCCCTACCGGCTGACCGTCTCCGCGGAAACGGCGGAGGTGAAACTGTCCGCGGGAGACCACCCCGCCGTCAGCGAACTGTCCGGCGTTCTCGAAACCGCCCCCAACGCCCCGCTCTTTCTGACCGTCCGCTGGAAAACCCCCGCCGCCGCCGGCGAACACCGTTTCGCGAAGCTGGTGCTGGAACCCGCCGGCAAACCCACCATCACCCATGTGTTCGATGCCGAGGGCGACATCGACGACGTTTTCGAACTTCCCTGAGATGAGCCACGAACACCATTCCTGCTGCGCCCATCACAGCCATCACCATGAGCTGGAGATCAAGGGGCTGTCAGTCTCCTACCGGCGGGTGGTCGCGCTGGAGGACATCTCGCTGGCGACCTCCTGCGGCAACCGCGTGGCCCTCATTGGTCCGAACGGAGCGGGGAAATCCACCTTGTTGAAAGCCATCGCCGGGCTGGTTCCCCGGACCGGCGGGACCATCAGTTGGCGTGGATCCCACGTCCGGAAGTGGTCGCGCGAGTTCGCCTACCTGCCCCAACGCGAGGAGGTGGACTGGGCATTCCCGATCACCGTCCGCGGTCTGGTCGAGATGGGCCGCTATCCCCAAACCGGCTGGTGGAAGCGTTTCAGCGCGAAGGACCAGGAAGCCGTTGATGCCGCGCTGAGCTCGCTCGCCCTGGATGATCTCCAGCACCGCCAGATCCGCGAGCTTTCCGGAGGCCAGCAACAGCGCGCGTTCCTGGCCCGTGCGCTCGCCCAGGAAGCCCACGTCCTGCTGCTGGACGAGCCGTTCACCGGCCTGGACCGGAATGCGGCGCAGTTGCTGGGTACGCTGCTCGAACGGCTGGCCAAGGAAGGCCGCCTGGTCATCGCTTCCCACCATGACATGAACACGGTGCCCCTGCTCTTCGACGAGGCGCTGGTGCTCAACCGCAGCTCCATCGCCTTCGGCCCGGTCGGGGAAATCCTGACGCCCACCCTCATCTCCGAAACCTTCGCGGCCTGAACCCGGACACCATGCCCGAGCTTCTCACCAATCCTTTCTTCCAGCGGGCGCTTGCCGCCGCCGCGTTCATCGGCTTCACCAACGGTTTTTTCAGTGGCATCGTCATCCTGCGGCGCAACGCCCTGTCCGTTTCCGCCCTTTCCCACACCATGCTGCCGGGGATCGCCCTGGGCATCTTCGTCACGGGGGCGCTCAGCCAGTGGAACGCCTTCCTGGGCGCGCTGTTCGCCGCGCTGATGGTAGGCCTGGGATCGGTGGCCGTTTCGCGGGGGAACCGTGTGGAGCAAGGCACCGCACTGGCGGTCCTCTACACCACCGCCTTCGCCGGGGGCATCGCCCTGCTGCCGAAGCTGGATACCCGGCAGGAACTGGAGCACTGGCTTTTCGGCGACATCATCGCCGTCGGCAACACCGACCTGTGGATCGCGTTCGGCATCGGCGCCGTCATCCTTTTCCTGACCAACCTGCTCATGCGGCCCATCCTGCTGACCTTGTTCGAGCCGAACGTGGCGGCGGCACAGGGGGTCCACGTGCGGTTCATCCAGTATCTGGTGTTCGCCCTGCTGGTGCTGGCGCTGGTTTCCTCCCTGCAGGCGGTCGGCTGCGTGCTTTCCGTGGGGCTGCTGGTCACCCCGGCGGCGACGGTTTCCCTTTTCACGGACAAGACGTCCGCGCTGTTCTGGGGTGGCGGCCTGCTCGGCGGCATCGGCTCGGTCGGTGCGGTCCTGGCCTCCGGCACCCTGGGCATCAGCCCCGGACCGGCGATTGTCATCGTCCTCGGCGGGTTGTTCGTCCTCGCCTACCTGCTCAGCCCGAAATACGGTCTGCTGGCGTGGAAAGCACGCTGACACACTTGCACTGAACCCATCCATCACCTACCCATTTCCCCGATGAAACGCCGCCTCGCCCTCTCCGCCCTGCTGTTCATTCCGTTGTTCGCCCATTGCCAACCGGCAAAGGAAACCCCGGCCGCCGAAAAGCCTGCCGCCGCTGCGGTCGCAAACGCAAAGGTGCGCCTCAAGACCTCCCTCGGTGACATCGTCATCGAACTCAACGGGGAGAAAGCGCCCATCTCGACGGAAAACTTCCTCTCCTACGTGAAGAAGAAGCACTATGACGGCACCGTGTTCCACCGTGTGATCGATGATTTCATGATCCAAGGCGGTGGTTTCGCCGTCGATGGCGGCAACCTCACCCAGAAAGCCGTCGATGCCCCGATCCAGAATGAAGCCCGCAACGGCCTCAAGAACGACCGCGGCACCATTGCCATGGCCCGCACCAGCAATCCCAACAGCGCGACGGCCCAGTTTTTCATCAACGTGTCCGACAACGCCGGGCTGAACTTCCCCAGCAACGGTGGCTACGCCGTCTTTGGCAAAGTGGTGGAGGGCATGGCCGTGGTGGACAAGATCAAGGCGGTGGAAACCTCCAACACCGGCATGCACCAGAACGTGCCTGTGACTCCGGTGGTCATCCAGTCCGCCACCGTGGTGGAGTGATCCGACGTTTCTCCCCATATACCCCGCATGCAACTCTGGCTCTGCCCCCTGCTGGCATTCCTCCTCGGCTCCATCCCCTTCGGCCTTCTGATCGCAAAGGCCAAGGGCATCGACATCCGCCAGCATGGCTCCGGTAACATCGGTGCGACCAACGTCCTGCGGGTCGTAGGGAAAAAGTATGGCATCACCTGCCTGATCCTGGACGCGCTGAAGGGGCTGATCCCCACCATCATCGGCATCTCGCTCATCCGCTTTGTCGGGATGAAGAATCCGATGATGATCTCCGCGCTCGACCCGTTCTCCGCGGAGTTCCCCATGCTGACGGCCCAGATCATGCAGGTGGTCACCGGCCTCTGCGCCATCCTCGGCCACAACTATTCGCCGTGGGTGGGATTCAAGGGCGGCAAGGGCATCGCCACTTCCGCAGGAGTCCTCATCGCCATGATGCCCGCCGCCATCGTCATCCTGCTGGTGGTGTGGCTGCTGGTTTTCCTCATCTCCCGCTACGTTTCCCTCGCCAGCATCGTCACGGCGGCCGTGCTGCCGCTGATCACGCTGTGGGGATCCTGGTTCCACGGAAAGATCCAGAACGGCACCTGGAACAAGCCGCTCTTCGTCTTCACCATCATCATCGCGGTTCTCGCCATCTGGAAGCACCGCAGCAACATCCAGCGGTTGCGCCAGGGAACGGAGAACCGCTTCCAGCGCAAACCCAAGCCGAGCAATGTCTGAGCCCCGTTTCCGCTCCGCGGCGATCCTTGGCTCCGGTTCGTTCGGCACCGGCATCGCCAAGCTGCTTTCGCCGAAACTCGATTCCGTCGTCCTCATCGGGCGCGATCCGGCCACGGCGGATGCCATCAACCGCACGCGACGGAATCCCCACTACCTCCCGGACATCGTCCTGCCGGAGAACGTGACCGCATCCGCGGAGCTGTCGGACGCGCTGGTCCATCCCCTCCTCATCTTCGTCGTCCCAACGTCCGCGACCCGGACCACCGCCGGGAACCTGGCGTCACTGGGCCTGCCCGGTGACCGGGTGCTGCTGTCCTGTGCGAAGGGCATCGAGAAACACACCGGCGACCGCATGAGCGAGATCCTGCGGGAAACTTTCCCCGCCAATCCGGTGGCAGCGCTTTCCGGGCCGAACCACGCGGAGGAAATCGCCGCCGGGATGGCCACCTGCGCGGTGATCGGCAGCGAGGACCAGCAGCTCGCGCTTTCCCTGCAGGATCTCTTCACCCTGCCGCATTTCCGCTCCTACACCAGCGACGACCTGCCCGGCATCGAGTTCGGTGGAGCGGTGAAGAACATCTACGCCATCGCCGCCGGCATGGCCCACGGCCTCGGCCTGGGTGACAATGCCGTTGCCGCCCTGGTCACCCGCGCACTGGCGGAGATGACCCGCTTGGGGACCGCGCTCGGCGGACGGACGGAGACCTTTTCCGGACTCTCCGGTGTGGGCGACCTCATCGTCACCTGTTTCTCCAGCCACTCCCGGAACCACCGCGTGGGTCTGGCGCTGGGATCCGGCAAGACCCTGGACGAAGCAGTCGCATCGCTAGGCATGGTCGCGGAAGGGGTGCCGAATACCCTCTCCATCCACGAAGCCGCGCGCCGCGCCAACGTCCGCACCCCGATCATCGATGCGGTCTATGCGATCCTCTACGAGGGCAAGCCCGCCCCGCTCGCGATGAAGGAACTGCTCTCCCGCGATCCGCGGCCGGAGTGTGACTGACATCATCCCCACCTCCCTACCCCACCAGCCA
This sequence comes from Akkermansiaceae bacterium, assembly GCA_019634595.1. Lineage (NCBI taxonomy): Bacteria > Pseudomonadati > Verrucomicrobiota > Verrucomicrobiia > Verrucomicrobiales > Akkermansiaceae > Akkermansiaceae bacterium. The sequence goes on along the minus strand of JAHCBC010000001.1, from coordinate 697,025 downwards.
AATGGAACTCCTCAAAGTAGCCCTCGATTTTCTGCTCCACCTCCAGGACCACCTCAACCAGTTCACCCGGGACTACGGTTCGCTGGTCTATGCCCTGCTGTTCCTCATCGTGTTTGCGGAGACCGGCTTGGTCGTCACGCCGTTCCTGCCGGGGGATTCGCTCCTTTTCGCCGTCGGTGCCTTGGCCGCGGATGAGGCCTCCGGCCTGAACATCTGGATCGCCGCCGCCCTCCTGCTGGTCGCCGCCATTCTCGGTGACACCGTGAACTACTGGATCGGCCGAAAATGCGGTGCCTGGGCCATCCGCACGTTCCCGCGCTTCATCAAGCAGAGCCACATTGACAAGACCTCCGAGTTCTTCGTCCGCTACGGCGGCAAGACCATCATCATCGCCCGCTTCGTCCCGATCGTCCGCACCTTCGCCCCCTTCGTCGCCGGATCCGGTGCCATGGACTACAAGCGCTTCATGTATTTCAACGTCGTGGGTGCCTTCCTCTGGGTGGGTCTGCTGCTCCCGGCGGGCTATTTCTTCGGGCAGATCCCGGTGGTGAAGGAAAACTTCGAGATCGTGGTGTTCGGCATCATCGGCTTCTCCCTGCTGCCGATGGTGTATGAGCTCGCCGCGGCGAAGCTACGCAAGCGGAAGGCCCCGCCGGTGTCGCTGGATTGAGGGATTTTCCCGTTGGACGTGCCATCCACCCCGGCCAGATTCCCACCATGCTCCGGTACTTCGTTCCATTCGCACTCACCGCCTCCGCCTTCGCCGACCCCGTGCTGGACGGCTGGCTGGAACGGCAGGCGACGGTTTCCTCACTGGATGCCGGCTTCACCCAGCAGCGGAAGCTGCCGTCGCTGAAGGAATCGGTAACCACGCCGGGACGCATTTCCTTCGCCAAGCCGGACAAGTTCCGCTGGCAGCTCGGCGAGCCGATGCAGACGCTGGCCGTTTCCGACGGAACCACCCTCACCCTCATCGAGGAGTCGGAAAAATCCGCCCGCCAGATCCCGAAGGACGCTCCGCAGGCCGCGCGCTTCTCGCTCCTGTCCGGCAAGGCGTTCGAGAGCAAGGAAGCGTTCTACGGGAGCTTCGAGATCATCGAAACCCGGGTCACCGCAGGCATCCACCAGTTCACCCTGAAACCGAAGGACAGGCGCATGCGCTCGAACGTCCCATGGGTCTTCATAGACATTGATCCAGTGAAGAAGGAGCTGCGGGCGATGGAACTGGAAATGCAGGACAAGTCCCGCGTGCGGACGGTGTTCGAAAACCCGCGCTTCAACACCAAACTGCCTGATGCACTCTTCAAGCCGGACCTCACCGGCTACAAGGTGAAGTGAGGATCAAGGCGCGTCCGGAGCCGCATCCTCATCCACGGTTGGCTCGAAAAAGGTGGCGCGACCGGAAGATGGGGCCGCCGAGGAGGAAGTCCGCGAGGAGGCCGGGATAACATCCGAGGTTTTCGTGGGGCCCGTGGGCTTCACCCTCGTGCTTTTTCCCTGTTCGGCTGACTTCGCGCTTTCCGTGTTACTTGGTACGGCGGCTTTCGACTGTCCGCCCTTCAGGATCCAGACCGCTCCCAACACGAGCAGGACGGCGATGAGCACCGCAGAGATTCCGGAGTTGTTGCTCTTTTTGACGATGACGACGATCGATTCATCGGCGTGCCCGTGCACTGGAGGTTGAGGGCGTTTGCTCATTGGGAACGGGCAGGTGGTGCACCGTTGTTGACCATCAATCAAGCGCAATCCGGCGAAAGGAGCCGCCGGACCACTCAGATCTCCTCCACCGGGATCACATCCACGGCCACCTTCAGCTTCTGTCCGCCAGCCCCCAGGGTGACACCGCGAAGGGGGCTCACATCCGAAAAGTCCCGCCCCCAGGCGATGGTGATGTGCCGTTCGTTCGGCAGCATGTCATTGGTGGGATCCGCGTCGATCCACCCGGCTTCCTCGCCACAGAAAACCGAAACCCATGCGTGGGAGGCATCCGCGCCGGTCAACCGCGCCTGTCCCGCGGGTGGCTTGGTTTCCAGATAGCCGCTGACATAGCGGGCGGGCAGGCCTAGCGAGCGCAGGCAGGCCAGCATGAGATGGGCGAAGTCCTGGCAAACTCCGGCTTTCTTCCGGAGCACTTCCGATACCGGCGTCGCCACATCGGTTGCAACCGTATCGAATTTGAACTCCCGGTGGATCCTGCCCATCAAAGCCACCACACCTCCGAGGATGGGCCTGTCCGCAGGAAAATCCTGCCTGGCGTAGTCGGCGAATTCCCTGGCGGTCGGGACCATCGGTGAGGCGAACCGGAAGGCCCCTGCTTCCGAATACCCATTCAGCACGGACGAGCCACATGCGGCCCTGACACTCTCCCAGGCGGGGGTTCCCTCCGCCTCCGGATGAACGGTTGGAAACACCTCCACAAAGCTGTGGGCCACCACCTCCAGCTCGCCGTGGCTCCCCTCCATCTCGAAGTAAGTGGTCACGTTGCCGTAGGCGTCCGCATGCACCCCGCGGCCCACCGGGACCGGCTGGATGGAAAGTTCGTGCCATGGACAGCGCTGGTTGGGAAGCGGACGTGGTGCCAGCCGCGCCATGTGATGGGAAACGGTGACCATCCCCTCGTAGAGGTATTTCGTGCGATGGATCAGCTCGTATTTCATCCGACGCGCGACCTTCCCACGGATGGCATGCCCTGAAAAGGCGGAATCAGCCGATCCAGGCGAGAAACTCCTGGTTCCCATCCGTGCCGGTGATCTGTGACGGGATGACGCCGCGCCATTCCCGCCCGTGTTCTTCCGTCACGAATTTCCGGATCTTCTCCACCGCACGCTCATGCAGCGCCGGATCGCGGACAATGCCGCCTCTTCCGATGTCTTCGCGCTCCAGTTCGAACTGGGGCTTGATGAGGGAAATCACGCTCCCCTTCTCCTCCAGGATGGAGAAAACGGCGGGCAGCACCTTGGTCAGCGAGATGAAGGAAAGGTCCATCACCGCCAGCATGACCTTCTCACCGATGTCCTCCGGGACCATGTGGCGGGCATTGAACTGTTCCTTCGCGATCACCCGCGGGTCGTTCCTCAGCTTCCAGACGAGCTGGTTGGTGCCCACATCCACCGCATGCACCCTGGCGGCACCGCGCTGGAGCAGGCAGTCGGTGAAACCACCCGTCGATGCCCCGACGTCGAAGCACACCCACCCGGCGGGATCCACGCCGAAGGCGTCCAGCGCCCCTTCCAGCTTGAAACCGCCGCGTCCGACGTATTTCGGCTTCTCCTTCACGTCCAGCGGCGCGTCCAGCGGGAGCTTCACGCTCGGCTTGTCGATCACCTTGTCCCCGCTCCTCACCTCACCCGCGAGAACCAGACGCTTCGCCTGCTCTCTGGAATCACAGAGACCCCGGGATACCAACAGCGCATCGACACGTTCCTTCATGGGTGGGAAGTCTTCCTCTCCTTGAAATAACCTCTTCCGGCAAGGCAATTTGCCGCTTGCCTACGCGCGCCGCACCCGTCAACGATCCGCGCCGTGACGCGCCACCGCACCGACGACCTCCGTATTTCAGGCATCAATCCGCTCATTTCACCTGCGGTGCTCGCCTACTATCTGCCCATCTCCGAGCAGGCATCCGAGCTGGTGGCAAACTCCCGTGCCCAGGCTGAGGCGATCCTCCGCGGAGATGACGACCGCCTGCTGGCCATCATCGGCCCATGCTCGATCCATGATCCGGAGGCGGCTCTGGAATACGCGGCGAAGCTCAAGGTGGAGGCGGAACGCCTGAAGGACGACGTGTTCGTGATCATGCGTGTCTATTTTGAGAAGCCCCGCACCACCGTCGGGTGGAAGGGTCTGATCAATGATCCGCATCTGGATGATTCCTTCGACATCAACCACGGCCTCCGCGTCGCCCGCGGCCTGCTGCTGGATCTGGCCAATATGGGCGTCCCCGCCGGCACCGAGTTCCTCGACACCATCTCCCCGCAGTACATCGCGGACCTGATCGCCTGGGGTGCCATCGGCGCGCGCACCACCGAATCCCAGATCCACCGGGAACTGGCATCCGGCCTGTCCATGCCGGTGGGCTTCAAGAACGGCACCGGCGGTTCGATCCAGATCGCCCTGGACGCCATCCAGTCCGCCTCACGGCCGCATCATTTTCTCTCCGTCACCAAGCAGGGCGTTTCCGCGATCGTCTCCACGGCGGGCAACGAATCCTGCCACCTCATCCTCCGCGGCGGGAAATCCGGGCCGAACTACGACAAACAAAGCGTGGCGGCGGCAGAAGCGATGCTGCGCGAGCAGAACCTGCCCGCCAGCGTGATGGTGGACTGTTCCCACGGGAACTCCATGAAGGACTACCGCAACCAGCCGATGGTGGCGGCGGATCTCTGCAACCAGATTTCCGCAGGCTCCCGGACCGTCACCTCCGTCATGATCGAGTCCAATCTGGTGGAAGGCAACCAGTCACTGTCCAAGGACCTCTCCTCCCTGGTGCGTGGCAAGTCCGTCACCGACGCGTGCATCGGCTGGGATGATACCGTGGAAGTTCTGGACCGCTTTGCAGCGGCAATCCGGGCGAGACGTGATTGACCTTTTCCCGGATACCGGTTAATTCCAACCGGTGATGTCCAAGCCGGTCCATCCCATATGCCGTGATCGCGTAGTTCGGGGGCATATTGCAAATGATTGCTTCCCGCCACGCGGGTTATTCCGGTAATTTCCGGCCTGTCAGGATGCAGCCCCAACCGGCTTCCCTGTCAGGAGAGACACTTTCACCTGTTCCCTTTACTAATGGATCTCACCAGCGAATCGTCCCAAAGCGTCATCACCTGCCGAAACAGCCAAGGCACCGAGCTGACCGCGAACCTCCTCCGCATCAAGCGCTACTCCGTCGTTTTCGAGGTCTATAACCCCTATAGCATCCTCCAACTCTCCGAAGTGCTTTCCGACTTCCGGATCATGGCGTCACGGAGACTGCTGTACCACGGCAAGGCGGTCGTGAGCAACCTGCTCAACACCGGCATCGTTCTGGTCTGCGAGGCCATGCTGGACGAAGGATGGGTCGAGGTTGATTTTCTCTCCAGCGTCGCCGCGGATACCAGCGGCGATCTTTCCAGCCAGTTCCTCTCCTTCATGGGAGAGTGGAAGTCCGCCAACAAGGTGCAGGACCCGTTCAAGCTGGTGGTGGCGGATCTTTCCAGCATGCTTTCCGGGGTCCAGCACTGGCTCACCGGCGTCGATGTCGGCATCCGGACGACGGTGACCCGCCGCCGGGATGACCTGGAGCAGGAGATCTTCTCCAACATCGAGAACCGCGTGGTCGAGGAGGTCCTCCCTTCCATGGAGCGGTTCGAGGAGATCGCGAAGGAAATCGGCGACGCCGAGATCGCCGTGCACAAATCCTATGTGCGGCGTGAGATCCACCCCATCGTCCTCTGCTCTCCCTTCCTCTACCGGACCTACACGAAGCCACTGGGCTACGCCGGTGACTACGAGATGGTGAACATGATGCTGAGGAACCCCTACGAAGGCTCCTCCGCGTTCGCCAAGCTGCTCAATTTCGCGCTTCTCAACACCGAGCCGGTGGTCGCCCACCGTAACCGGATCGACTACCTCGTCGAGCTGCTGCGCTCCGAGTGCGTCCGCAGGGTGGCCAAGGGCAAGACACGCGTCTTCAACCTCGCGTGCGGTCCCGCGGTCGAGGTGCAGCGCTTCCTGCGCGAGTATGACGAAAGCGATCTCGCCGAGATCGACCTGCTCGACTTCAACGCGGAAACCCTTGAGTACACCCGCGAGCGCATCGTCGAGGCAAGGCATGCCGGCGGACGGGAAACCCAGGTCCGTTACTTCCAGCGCTCCGTCCACCAGCTGCTGCGGTCCGCGACACAGGGCGGGGAGGAAGATTTCACCAACTACGACATCGTCTATTGTGCCGGTCTTTTCGATTACCTTTCCCAGCGGGTCTGCAAGCGCCTGGTCGAACTGTTCTGCACCATGGTGCGGCCGGGTGGCATCGTCATCGTGACCAATGTCGCCGCAGCGAACCCGCGGAAAGCATGGATGGAGTACGTGATGGAGTGGAACCTCATTTACCGTGATGAAGATGAGATGAGGGACCTGGTCCCCGAGGGCTTCCCCGTTTCCCGCATCGAAATCAAACCTGACCTCACCGGTGTGAACCTCTTCCTGGAGATCGAGCGCGCCAATGCCTGATACGGTCGTCCATCACCATGAGAACAGCGCTGAGTTCAAGCGCCTGTTCCGTGACTATGAAGGTCGCATCGCCGTCTCCAACTCGCGGCGGGCCGCGTTGCTGGCCGCGATCTTCATGCTCGGCGGGTGTACGCTGGACTACGTCGTTTTTCCGGAACTGGGCAACAGTTTCCTCCTCATCCGCATCGCCTCGTTCATCCTTCTTGGTACGATTTTCCTGCATCTCGGCAGGATCGACGTCGAGGACAGGGGGCATTTCATCTCCGCCGGCATCGCCGTGATCCCGCTCATCGCCATCTGTGCGATGATCGTGAGGACGGGTGGCGGCAACTCGATGTATTACGCGGGCCTCAGTCTCGTCCTTGTGGGACTCTCCCTGCTGCTGCGGTGGTCATTCAGGAAATCGCTGGCGATGATCAGCGTGTGCCTGGTTTTCTACGCCCTCAGCGTTTCGCTGGCGAAGGAACCCGTCAACCGGCAGATCCTTTTCAACAACAGCTATTTCCTTTTCGTCACCTCCGTCTTCGTCGTGGCGGGCAGCTATTTCTACGAGCAGCTCCGTTTCCGCGAATTCGCCCTGCGCAACGAGGTGGAGAAATCCCACGAACTGCTGGAGAGCCAGAACAAGCAGTTGAGCGAACTGGACGAGGCGAAGACCCACTTCTTCGCCAACATCAGCCACGAGTTGCGCACCCCTCTCACCATCATGCTCGGCATCACCGAGCGGCTGAAAGCGTCTCTCCTGAAGCAGCCTCCGGATGCGAAGATGACGGAGATGACCCAGATGCTGGAGCAGAACGGCCTCCGCCTCCTCAAGCTGATCGACGACCTGCTGGATCTCGTCCGGTTCGATACGGGCCACACCGACATCAACACCCTGGCCACGGCGATGGACGCCCATCTGGACGGCCTGCTGCTCTCACTGCGCCACCTGGCGGAACAGGACCGCGTCAGCCTGGTATGGGAAGGCAAATCCGACGTCGGGCGTGTCATGCTCGACCGCGACAAGTTCGACAAGATCCTGCTCAACCTGGTCATCAACGCCATCAAGTTCACCCCGTCCCGCGGAGTGATCGATGTGAAGGTGGACATCAAAGAAGGCCGTCTCCTGCTCACGGTGGAGGACACCGGAGTGGGCATCGCGCCCCATATCCTGCCGCGGATTTTCGAGCGATTCTGGCAGGTGGACACCTCCTCCACACGGAAGTTCCAGGGGGCGGGCATCGGCCTCGCATTGGTGCGCAGCCTCACGCAGGCAATGGAGGGCGAGATCACGGTGGACAGCCAACCGGGGGTCGGGACGAAATTCACCGTGAATTTCCCGGTCGAAACGGCTCCGGAAACGACCGAAGTCGAAATCGAGGAACCCCTCAAGCATGGCGGGAAAATCGCGGACCTCCACCGCCGCGCCGCCATGGCGGTACCCGGCAAGATCCAGTCCACCACACCATCCGCCCCCACCGGCGGGCTGCGGGCACCTCACCTGCCGGTTTCCATCGGTGGCCGCCCCAGCACCGCACGCCCGCTGGTTCTCATCGCGGACGATGAGCCGGACATCCGGCGCTTCCTGCGGATGCAGTTGGAGGATGTGGATGTCATCGAGGCTGCGGACGGCGCGGAGGCATTCCAGCTCGCCCAGCAGCGCCAGCCGCAACTCGCGCTTCTCGACCAGATGATGCCGGAAATGGACGGCGTGGAAGCCTGCCGCAGGATCCGCGAGAACCACACCACCCGCAGCACCGCCATCATCATCCTCACGGCCCGCGCGGATGAGCAGACGAAGCTCAACGCCCTCCAGGCCGGCGCGAACGACTTCCTCACCAAGCCGTTCTCCACGGCGGAACTGAGCCTCCGGCTTTCGAACCAGCTCGCCATGGCGCGCATCCGCCGGGAACTCCTGGATCTCAACACGGAACTCCAGTCCGCGATCGAGCAGATCAAGGAAAACGAAGTCGCGATGGTCCGGAACGAGAAGCTGTCCTCGCTGGGCCGGATGAGTGCCGGCATCATCCATGAGATCAACAACCCGCTGAACTACGCGACGGCAGGCCTCCATGCGCTCGCCACCTTCACCCGCTCGCTCCCGGACAAGGACCAGGAGGACTTCGAGGATATCCTGAAGGACATCCGTGAGGGCGTGGAACGGGTTTCCCAGATCGTCATCGACCTGCGCCAGTTCACCCGTGAGGACAACGGCATCAGCGGCGACGCGGACCTGACCGAAGTCATCGCCCGCTCCCAACGCATGGTGAGCCACCAGGTGGGCAAGGAGATCTCCTTCAAGTTGACCGCCCCACCCCATGCGATGATCCGCGGCAACGCGAACCAGCTCGTCCAGGTGTTCGTCAACTTCTTCCAGAACAGCATCGATGCCATCCATGAGCGCCCGGCCGTCCCCGAACCCGCTCCCGGACACATCGACGTCACCATCGAACCGGTCGGCGAAGGCTGGACCCTCACCGTGCGCGACAACGGCGTGGGCATCCCTCCGGAAAACCTCCAGAAGATCTTCGATCCGTTCTTCACCTCGAAGGACGTTGGAAAGGGCATGGGACTCGGCCTCTCCATCACCCACCAGATCCTCCAGGGACATGGCGCGATCGTGGAGGTGGACAGCCGCCCGTCCCAGTACACCGTGTTCCGGCTCACCTTCCCCGGCGTGGCTTCCAAGCAACCGGAAGATTCCGCTCTCGACCCTGTCGCCTGACCCATCCTAGATTTTCACCCGATACCTCCTCCCCCGCACTCCTTTTCCCCACTGATCCATGAGCAAAGACATCGACTCCTACGACTATCAACGTTATGCCATTCTCTTCGTGGATGACGAGGCGACCACGCGGAAGTATTTCCGGCGCCTCTTCGGGGAGAAATTCCGCATTCTTGAAGCGGAAGACGGTGTGGAAGCCCTCGCGGTCTTCAAACAACATGCGGATGAGATCGGTGTCATCGTGACGGACCAGCGCATGCCGAATGAAACCGGTGTCGGCTTTCTCTCGAAGATCGCGGACAAATATCCGGACATCATCAAGATCCTCTCGACGGCCTACTCCGACATCGACGCGGCGATCGGCTCGGTCAACCAAGGTGGCATTTTCCGTTACATGACCAAGCCGTGGGACATCCCGCAACTGGAAGTGACGCTGCGCCGTGCGATGGAGTTCTTCACCGTCAAGCGTGAGCGCGACGCCCTCCTGGGCGCGAAAATGCAGGCCATGGGCAACGTGCTCCTCTCCAGCCGCCTGGCTTCATTCGCCCTCGCCCCCGTGTGTGCGGGCATCTCCCTGAAACGGGGGGCCGAGGCGATCGCCTCCTTCCTCCAGACCGGAGTGGCGGGACGCCGTACCGGGGATGATGAGGAATCCGCCTTCCGTTCCCCGGATTGGGCACGGCTCCACAGCCGCCAGATCGAGCTGGCGACCGCGCCCTGGAGAAGCAACTTTCCGAAGCTCTCGCCGTTTCCGGCCTGCAGGAACGCATTGCCGCCCTGGGCGCACAACTCACCGCCGCCGGCGCCGAAGACGTCCTCGTCGGCGCACCAGAGCTGGCGACCCGCGTGCAGGCGAAATCCGACCCGACCGCGAAGTCGTTGGATGCACTTCTCGGCCGGACCGACGACAGCGATGTCATCACATCCGCGGTCAGGATTCTGGCAGCCTACATGGCGGTCTATGATGCGGGCGGCACCATCCGCCGCATCCGCGGCGAAGGCCTCACGCTCGACGTCACGGAAGCCGCCTCCATCGCACCAGCCAGGACTCCGGGCGCGGAAACCGCCAAGTGGCTGATCGATGACGACCTTCTGATCTCCGCCGCGCTGGGCTTGCTCTGATCCGGTGCCCAACGGGTCGCAGCGTTGACAAACAAGGAATGTGAACTAGAGTGGCCCCGTTCACACCACCCCTGAATCCACCCTTGTGAAACGGCGCGAAGTCGAAATCACCCAGAAAGACGGAAGGCTGCTGGTCTATTTTGCGAATGATGTCTTCCCGGCATCACTCCCCACGATCGCCCGCGAAAGCCGTTTCAACGCAACGGAGCTTTGCTCCCGTCTCGGAGTGTCCGAGCGTCATCTGCGGCGTCTTTTCGAGGAAGGCCTCGGCATCGGCGCGAAGGAATGGCTCCGTCAGGAGCGCATGGTCGTGGCCCGCAACCTCCTGCGGGAGGGCACCCCCATCAAGGAAGTGGCCACCCAATTGGGTTTCGCCAACTACAAGAACCTCAACAGGGAGTTTCTGGCGTTCTACGACATCAGCCCGTCCGACTACCAGCGGCGGGAACTGGCGAAGCTGAAAAGCCCGGTCTGAGCCGGTCGATCAAGGGATCGTGGTCCCCTGGGATTACAATCTTCCACGTCAAGGAACGGAGCCATCCGCTGGTGAGTTCCAGGCCGATCCGCAGGGCCAGGCTCAGCCTGCCTTGGAAGGTGGCGCTGTCGGCGCCGATCATCTGGAATCCTCGCAATCTGCGGTGGGACGCCTTCGGACAGGGGTTCCGCAGATTCAGTCCGTAGCAAGCTGAAGTATGCCGCTGTTCAGGCCGTCTTCTGGAACACGCGCAGAAACCTCCGGTGAAAGGGCTTGATCAGGGATGGTGCCCAGCAGGACAACGTCCACAGTAACTTCGCATTGAATGGGAAGATGACGGTGTTCTTTCCCGCTGCCACCCCTTCCAGGAGCCAATATGCCGCCTGATCCGGCGTCATCATCGGGACCGGAAGGTCCTTGATCATTTCCTCCCTTTCCGCACCCATAATCCGGTCGCGGGCAAAGATGTTGCTGTCCACATATCCCGGACAAGCGGCGATCACGCGGATGCCATGGCCTTCCGCCTCCGCCCGCAAGGAACGCGTGAACTCCAGCACAGCCGCCTTTGAGGTGGTGTAGGCGGCTGCGGTTGCGTAACCGGTACTGCCGGCAATGGAAGCCGTGTTCACAATGGTGCCCCTGCCCTTCGCAACCATCGTCGGGTAGACCAGATGCGAGCCGTGGATCACCCCCATCAAATTGATGTCCAGCAACCACTTCCAGCGGTCGAAAGGAATCTTGTAAGCCTCACCCAACAGCGTGACGCCGGCATTGTTGAAAAGGAAGTCGATGACGTCATGCCGGCTGCGGATCTCCCGGATCACCTCCGCATATGCATCCCGGTCCCGGACGTCCAGAAGGTGGGTGAAGAACTCCCCTTTCCCTGGAGAAAGTCCTTCCAAGGCGGCCAATCCTTCGGCGGAGGCATCCAGCACATGCACCTTCGCGCCAGCTTCCAGCAGAAGTTTGAGCATCGCTTGTCCGATGCCGGAGGCTCCTCCGGTAAGGATCACGTTCTTGCCGGAGAAAGCGCGGGTGAATGCAGGTTTCAGACTCATGCGGAACGGCGGAAGCTTTTCATCATTTTGCGATGCACCATCCCGATCATCCACGGAAATCTGGGAGCGATCCACTTGAGGAGTGATGCGTAGCCGGGAAGCGCGAATTCAGCCTTGTTCCTTGCGACCCCACGGATGATCAGCCTGGCTGATTTTTCCGGGGTGATCATCGGGAAACCCATCTCATTGATGAGTTTCATGGTCTGCTCGTAAGAGGTCTTCCTGAAAATCGCGGCCTCGTAGATCCGGGTCTTCACATAACCGGGAGAGACGAGATGCAGGGACACCCCGTTCATGCCGGCTTCAAAACAGAGACTCCGGAACAAACCGAGCAATCCTCCTTTCATCGCCGCATAGGCGGTCGCCGTGGGGTAGCCTGTGTATCCGGCGAGTGAAGAGATCAGGACGATCCGCCCTTTGCGGTGCGGAACCATATTCCGGTAGAAATGGTGGGTCCACTGGATGGGACTCAGGAGATTCGTGTGATACAACCTCTCCCAGTCTTCCGGTAGAGTTTCATGGAACTCTCCGAACGATGAAACCGCCGCAGCGAGGTACACTTCATCGATGACTTTACCTTCCGGGAAATGTTCCGTCAGATAGTTTCCTGTACGCTCGATGTCCGTCAGGTCGAGAGGGACCACATGGGCTACCGCACCCCTCCCCCTGACCAGATCCGCCGTTTCCTCAAGGCGGCCCGCATCCCTCCCCACCAGCCAGATTTCACGACCCGTGTCCGCGAGCTGGATGGCCAGTTCACGTCCGATGCCGGAACTGGCACCCGTGACGACTATGGAGGAGGAACTCATCAGAAACGATGCTGCCAGGAAAGGACCAGGGCGTGGTGGCGGGACTCATAGCGGCCATTCGCCAGGACGTTCGCCGCATCGTCCACAGTCCTGTTCGAATAACCGAACTGGTAGGCTACCATCCAGTCGTTGCATTCGCCTTTGCGTCCGAAACCAAGGTTGAACCAGTGGCGGTTCGCATCCGAAACACCCGGGGTGAAATTCTCATCCGGCTGCGAGTTGGCGTTGAAATCATAACCGACCGCGAAGACGTAGCCATCGGGAGTCGTGTAGGAAACACCTGCTTCGTAGATGAAGGAAGACTTCCATTCGAAAGGAACCCCCATGGATCCGCCGATGGAATCCGACTCCAGGGTCAGCGTGTTCAGGGAATCCCAATCCAACCACTCGACGTTGACCTCAAAGTTCCAACCGGGTTTGGGACGGAATGAGTAGCCGATCGATGCCCGTGCAGGGGCCATGAAATCAAGTTCTGCGGAGTGGTCGCTCGCCAGAAGATCGGAAGTGGTGCTGCCCTCCAGGTTGAAAGTGGATTTCGTGGTGTAGGTGGCTCCGAAAGAGTGCTTCTCCGCCGGTTGCCAGAGCACGCTGAGACCGCCTGAAACGCCCAATCCATTCCCTTCATAGCGGAAATAGCTGCCAGGGCCGCCGATGCCCTGTTCCAGGGTGAGATCCGCGTAGTTGACCGAAAACGCGGCCCCCACGGAGAGCGTGTCCGTCACCTTGTAGGCGATGGCGGAGGTACCGCTGACATACATCAGGCGTGCTTCCGTCACCACGGTCCGGAAAGGCGTGTCCTGCCCCCATTCCGTTCCCAGCCCGAACGGACTGTTCAGCGCGAATCCGTAGCTGATTTTCTCATTGAACGGAGCAGCGTAGAAAATGCTGGGAGCCACTTGGAGCTCGTCACGGGCTTCATGCCGCTCCCCGTTCATCTTCACCTCGTTGCCAAGGACGATGGAGTAAGCCCCCATCTGGAACCCCGGGCTGTCAAGCTGTGTCATCCCCGCAGGGTTGTAGAACACCGCGGAGGGATTATCCGCAGTGGCGACAAAGGCGTTACCTTTCGCCGTCGCGAAGGCATCCTGGTTTGGAAGGTAGTAGCCGGCGGCATGGACCCATGCTGGAGCTAGTGCGAGGAGGGCAGCGAATCCTTGGGTTTTATTCATGGGATAACGGTGTCTTGAAAGTCAAGACACCGTTATAATGATATTTCCTTTAATGTCACCGCGAAATCAAAAATCCCGGCGGATTTTTGCCGCATTATTCGTGCTCTGAAAGGTAGCGTTCCGCTTCCAGCGCGGCACCGCAGCCTTGCCCCGCAGCGGTAATTGCCTGCCGGTAATAGTGGTCAGCAACATCCCCGGCTGCGAAAAGTCCCGGAGTCTTGGTGGAAGTCCGCCCCGGGTTCTGGAGGATGTATCCGTTCTCGTCCTGATCCACCAGATCACCGAGGAAGGCGCTGTTGGGTACATGGCCGATGGCCACGAACACGCAGGCAACCTCCAGTTCGCTTTTCTCCCCGGTCACGAGATTGGTGATCTCCACGGCGCGCATCTCACCTTTTTCATCGGTGAGGTATTCCGTGACGCCGGAGTTCCACACCGGCTCGATCTTCGGATTCGCCAAGGCGCGGTCCGCCATGATCTTGGAGGCGCGGAGTTCCTCCCGCCGGTGGATGAGATAGACCTTGCTGGCGAAGCGGGTGAGGAATCCCGCTTCCTCACAGGCGCTGTCACCACCCCCGATGACAGCAACAGGCACATCCCGGTAGAACGCTCCATCACAGGTGGCGCAGGAAGTGAGGCCATGGCCGATGAGCTGTTTCTCATTCGGCAGGCCCAGATGCCGGGGTGCGGCGCCGGTAGCGATGATCACGGTTTTCGCCTCGAAGGATTCCTCCCCTGCTTTGAGCAGGAAGGTCCCGTCGGCCCGCTTCTCCACGGACTCCACGCTGGCCCATGCGATGCGGGCGCCGAATTTCTCCGCCTGGCTCTGCATGTTCATCATCAGTTCCGGCCCCATGATGCCCTGCGGGAAGCCGGGGAAGTTCTCGACTTCCGTGGTGGTGGTGAGCTGGCCTCCAGGCTGGGTTCCGGACAGAAGGAGCGGCGAAAGATTGGCGCGGGCGGTATAGATCGCGGCGGTGTATCCGGCACATCCGGTGCCGATGATGATGACGTTTTCCATGATTCAGGGAGGCGCTGTGGCGCGTAGGAGTATTCGGACGGATCGCACGATCCGTCAACCCCTTCACTGGATGCCCCGCAGCATTTTCTGCTGCTTGATCCACTCCCGGTCCTGGGAGGACAGCCGCGTCTCTTTGGTCTGCGAACGGAGTCCGTCCGGCTCTATCAGAACAAGGTTCCCCTGATGGTAGTTGAGGAGCTTGGCGAAGACCTTGCGCCCCTTCGTGTCCTGCCACTCCCGGTAGCCTTTCTTCTCCAGATTTTTCCGCAGTTGCCCGTAGGCGGTGGCGGAAGCGATCTCGCCCTGCTTGAGCAAGCCCCATGTGAAATCCGCGTCGCCGCGCTTGTAGCCGCGGTAGCGTCCGATCACCTCACCGCTGGGATTGAGCAGCAGCAAGGTGGGATGCCCCAGAACCTTGTAGCGCTTCTTCATCTCCGTCGCCGCCTGCTTCCGCCGCAGGACCTTGTCATCATGTTCCGCGAAGCTTTCAGTCTCGACGGAAGGATTCGAGTCCACAATGAGGCGGACCAGCTTCTCATCCGCCCACGCTCCGAAATCCGGTCTGGAAAACAGCTCCTCGCTGAGTGCCTTGCCCGGAGCGGACCGTGGATCCGTGAACCAGATCAACAGCGGCTTTCCCTCCCGGGAAGCGCGCCGTTTGGCGACGCCCTCATTATCCTCCCACGGACCTTTTTTGGGATTTGAAAGCAGTGCCCCCAGCTCAGGAAGACCCTTGTCCGGGTTGTCCGGGTCCGTGAAAACGAGATCCTCCTCCGGGGCGATGGCGGCGGCCAGACGGGCGGCATCCACATTCCCCCCCGGTTTCACCTGGGTGCCATCACCGCCTTTCGGCCGGAGCTGGGGTGGGATGCCGGTGGCACCGAACGGGTTGGGTTCCTTCTTGGCATCCTTCTTTCCCCCCAGCCCGCAACCTGTGACGCACAGGCTGGCCAGAACCGCAAGGCAGAGGCGGATCCCAAAGGCGGGTATGCAGGGAGGAAATTCCATAACACTACTTTTTGAGGCGTACGGGAGTACCGCAGTAGATACAGCGGAACCATTTGAACGTCAACATGTGCAGCGCGGTGGGGACGATATGGCCGATACCCGGGACATGGTGGGCCTTCGAGTTCTTCCGGCAATGGCGCGGCCAGAACAGGCGTTGGCCGCAGATCCGGCATTTCCCGCCCACCCCGAAAACCAGATAAAGGAACCCCACCACCGGAAGGGCCGCCGGGATGGCAAGCAGCCACTTCGGCACCCATGGGAGGCTTCCCGGGAACTGGTCCGAGACAAACAGCAACCCCGCGGACACGATCGCCGCCGGCAACAGGATCATCAGCAACAGCGTGACAACCGCCCCGAACGCCAGGCTCAGCGGATGGGTATGGAGGACGCCTTTGACGTAGAAGCGGGAGTTCGGGTTCTTCCCGCGGTTGGTCTCCTCACGGGGAGCCCGCAGGAGCGCCACGCGGTCACTCTCCTGTTGGGATTTCTTCCGGGGTTGTCGCTGCGCCGGAACACTGGAAAACTCCTCGAAGGTCTTCACCCGACTGGTATCGATATCCAGGCGGGACTCCGGGGAGGCCGCCCGGTGGATATGGCCGCCGGGAGAAGGGCGGGATGCTTCGGAGGAATCGCGTTGGGCGGAGGGTCGCCGGGCGGGCGGCTCAGCTTGGGAGGAATGGGCCGGTTCGGAGTGCTGGTCACTGTCGCTCACCCGCACCTCGAGGTCACCGGAATAGCGGTTGAGCAGGATGGCCGGCGGGATGTCGGACACGCCGAGCTTGTTGTCCACCATGATCTTGACCGGCAGAGGGATGGCGCAGGGGGAATCCTCCAGCATCTGCGCCACCTCGGCATTTCCCTCATAGTTCACCGGCATCCGGCGGGGAGCTTCCCTCTCCACCGGCGCGGCGGAGATCCCGGTCATCTCACGGGCCGTTTCCACCCATTCCTCCACGGAGGCACGGGGCGGGGTGTGGTCGGAAATTTTCAGGATGGAGTTCGCCTTTTCCAAGGCGGCAACCAGGTCATCCACCCCGGCACGGGCAACCGCTTCCATGTCGAGAAATCCCGCGACCTCGAGCAGTTCCTGGACTGATTTCCCGATTCCGGGAATGGTGGTGATGTGCGCCATTCTGGGTTCTGCCGGTGAAAATAGGGATACCGCCGTCCGTGGCAAGCGTCATCCCAATGCCGAAAGCATATCCCGCAGTTGCTGGAGCTTTCCTTTCCAGTCCGCGAGACGCTCTTTCTCCTGCTCCACCACTTCCGGCGGAGCACGGTCCACGAAGCTCGCGTTGCCCAGCTTTCCTTCGGCCTTCCGCACTTCCTGTTCGGTCTTCTCGATCTCCTTGGTGATGCGGATGCGCTCCGCTTCCACGTCGATGAGGCCTTCCAGCGGCATATAGACCTCCCCCACCGGCGTGAGGGATGCGGGCGTTCCTTTCGGAGCCTCATAGGAGGAATCGAGCACGATCTCCCCTGCCCCGGCCAGCAGCGCCAGGATCTTCGTCTCGGCGGCAACCCACTCCGGAGCCAGCTTCACGATGAAGCGGATGTCCTTCCGCGAGCCCATCTTGTATTCCGCCTTCAGGTTGCGGATGCGGGCAGCGGCTTCATAGACATCTGCGGCGACTTTTTTCGCCCCGTCGATGCTCTCCACGTGGACGAGCGCGAGCAACGGCTCCTCCGGCAGGACTTTCTGCATCAGGTATTCCCCGGCGGAAATGTAGCCCATGCGGCTGGACAGCTCCTCCGTCACGTGCGGCATGTAGGGGTGCAGGAGTTGGAGGAAACGGCTCATCACCGCATCGAAGGTGCCGAGCGTGGCAGCCCTTTCGGCAGGCGTCGCGGTTTCCCGTAGGTCCAGCTTCACCGCCTCCAGGAAGCGATCGCAGAACTCCGCCCAGAGGAATTCGTAAAGCCGCTGGGCGATCTCACCGAAACGGTAGTCCGCGTAGAGCGCGGCCAGATCGGCGGTCAGTTCGTCCAGCTTCGCCATCACGTCCATGTGATAGACGGGCAGGTCCGTGTAGGTCTCCAGCAGTTGCACTTCCTCTCCCGCCATCTGGCGGAAACGGCAGGCATTGTAGAGCTTGTTGGCGAAGTTCCGGCCTTCCTCGATCGAGGTCTCGTCGAAACGCACGTCCGAACCAACCGGAGCGATGCGCATGAGGCCGAACCGCAGTCCGTCGGCACCGTATTTCTCCATCAGGTCGATGGGGTCCGGCGAGTTGCCCAGGGATTTCGACATCTTGCGCCCCTGGAGGTCGCGGATGATGGCGGTGAAATACACGTTCCGGAACGGCAGCGCGCCGGTGAACTTGAAGCCAGCCATGATCATCCGGGCGACCCAGAAGAAAATGATGTCCGGGCCGGTCACGAGGTCGTCGGTCGGGTAGAACTTCTTGAGCGTGTCCGATTCCTCGCCCACATCCGCCATGGTGGCGAACGGCCACAGCCATGAGGAGAACCAGGTGTCCATCACGTCCTCGTCCCGCTGCCAGTTGTCCGCATCGGCGGGAGCCTCCACGCCGACGTGGATGTCTCCCGAGGAGAAGTCCGACATATCGAGCGATTCCGCGTTCTTGAGAGCCTCCAGCTTGTCCTTGCGGTACCACACCGGGATCTGGTGGCCCCACCAGAGCTGGCGGCTGATGCACCAGTCCTGCAGGTTCTCCATCCAGTGGGCATAGGTCTTCGCCCAGCGTTCCGGACGGAATACGATGTCGCCGTTGGCCACGGCCTCGGACGCCTCATGCACGCAGGGGTATTTCAGGAACCACTGCATGGAAATGCGCGGCTCGATCGGCACATCGGCGCGCTCGGAGAAGCCGACGTTGTTGTCGTATTCCTCCACCTTGATGAGCAGGCCCATCTCGTCCAGCTTCGCGGCGGCGCGCTTGCGGGCGACGAAGCGGTCCAAGCCGTGCAGTTCAGGCACCTCCGGGCAGTTGATGTGCGCGTCCGGGGTCAGGATGTCGATGATCTCCAGATTGTGGCGCTGGCCGATCTCGAAGTCCGCCTTGTCATGCGCGGGGGTGATCTTCAGCGCACCCGTGCCGAACTCCATGTCCACGTGCTCGTCCGCGATGATCGGGATCTCTGCCAGCGGGAACGGCCGGATGACATTGAGGCCGATGTATTTCGCGAAGCGCGGGTCCTTCGGATTCACCGCCACCGCGGTGTCCCCCATCAGGGTTTCGGGGCGGGTGGTGGAAATTTCGAGGTATTCGCCATCCGAGCCGGAGACGGCGTATTTCATGAAATACAGCTTCGACCGCTGCGGCTTCATGATCACCTCCTCATCGGAGAGGGCGGTGAGGGAAACCGGGCACCAGTTCACCATGCGCTTGCCGCGGTAGATGGCACCGTCCTTGAAAAGCTCCACGAACACATGGCTCACCCACTTGGTGTAGGCTTCATCCATCGTGAAACGCTCGCGGCTCCAGTCACAGGAACAGCCCAGCCGCTTGAGCTGGTTGATGATGATGTCGCCGTGCTTGTTCTTGAAATCCCAAACCCGTTCCAGGAACGGCTCCCGGCCCAGGTCGCGGCGGGTTTTGCCCTCCTTTTCGCGCAGTTCCCGCTCCACCTTCGCCTGGGTGGCGATGCCGGCGTGGTCCGTCCCCGGGAGCCAGAGCACTTCCTTCCCGTTCTGGCGGGCACGGCGGGCGAGGATGTCCTGCAGGGAGTTGTTCAGGACGTGGCCGAGGTGCAGGATGCCGGTGACATTCGGCGGCGGAATGACGATCGAATAACCGTCCTTCCCGGAGGAAGGATCGGCCTCGAAGCATTTTCCGTCGATCCAGGCGGCGTACCATTTGGCTTCCACCGCCTGCGGTTCATAGGCTTTCGGCAACTCGGACATTGGGGGCGGATGGATGCCACGGGGTTCCGCGTTTGTCCAGCAATCCCGTCATCATCCGCAAGGCCACCTCATTTCGAACGCTGCTGGGAGGAAAGCAGGTGGATAACCACAATCGGAGCGCAGCGGAGATGGGCGAACCAGCGTCTGAAGACTGAGCCAAATTGCACTGATTCACTGATTTGGAGAGAGAGTGTGAATGGATCGCCACTCATTCTTGCGGCTCTATGGTCCAATTCTGAATCAGTAAATCAGTGCAATCAGTGGTATCCTCTTCAAATTTCCGGTGGAACCTCCGAAATGAGATGGCTCTGGCATCATCCGGCCAAGATCCCCATATTTTGGAAAATGGAGGGAATCCACTCCCCTGTCAGCGCTTTTTGGTCGTGGCAGGCACCCGTTTCTGGGCGAAAATCCACTCTCCCAGCTCCGGCTTGCTGTAAACTTGGTCCGTGATGATGTGGCCGGCTCCGGGCAGTTCGGTGTATTGGACATTCCCCTTCACGCCCTGCATGGCGGCGAACATCTTGCGCGAAGCCTCGACCGGCACCGAGTCATCCTTGTCGCCGTGGAAGATCCAGATGGGAACGCCCTTCATGGTTTCCGCCTTCGAGGCATCCCCGCCCCCGCACAGTGGCACCGCACAGGCGAAAACCTCCGGCCATTTGGCGATCATCCCCCAAGTACCGGCCCCACCCATGCTGGAGCCGGTCAGGTAGATCCGGTCCTTGTCGATGGGGAGGTTGTCCGTGAGATCGGTGACCAGGGCCATCAGGTTGTCCGCCACTTCATTTTTCCAGCCGATCGCACGGTCCGGGCACTGCGGCATGAGCATGAAGAACGGCTGCTTTTTCTGCGCCTCCTCATTGTAGAGCTGCCGGGGGGACCCGGCGGACTGGGAGGTGTTGTCGTCACCGCTCTGCCCTGCCCCGTGAAGCCAGATCATGAGCGGATAGCGCTTCTTACCGTCCCACTTGGGGTTCCCCTTGATCTGGTATTTCAGGCCCTTTTCGGAGACGTTCTTCGTGAACTCCCCTTCCACCATCTGGGAGGCGAACTTCCCGTCGGTGAGGCTGTAGTCGAGCGAGTTCTTCTTCACCATCGCCATGACGAAGTCGCGGTCCTCCTGGGAGAGCCGCTCCATCGGGATCCTGACGATCTTGAAGTTCCTGGCCGTGTTGACCTTGATCTCCGTCTCCGAGTATTCGAGCAGCTCCGCCTGGAGGGACTTGCCGTCGTCGGACTTCCACTCCCGGACGATCTTCACCTCCGGCTTGGTCATGCCGTTGAGCGACGACGGTTCCTTCGCGTGAAGGAGTGCCGGAATGAGGAACAATCCGAGGAGCAGCGTTTTCATGGGTTTTTTGGAGGAGACGGATCACTTGCCGAAGAGCAAGCAGATCGGCTTCGGCGCGGAGACGGTGCTGGCCGGCTCACCGAGCTTGCCGGTGGCGGTGTCCAGCGGCAGCACGCTGATGGTGTCGCTGGCCTGATGGCCGACGAGCATCCACTTGCCGGATGGGTCGATCTTGAAATGGCGCGGGGTCTTGCCACCGCACGGGGCGTGCTGGACGAAGGTCAGCTTGCCGGTCTCCGTGTCACGCGCATACACGACGATGGAGTCGTGGCCGCGGTTCGAGCCATAGACGAACTTGCCGTTCGGGTGGACCTCGATCTCCGAAGTGGTGCTCCTTTCGGTGAAGTCCGCTGGCAGCGTCGGCACAGTCTGGATTTCCTTCAGGCCTCCCTTTCCGTCGTGGCTGGCCACCAGGACGGTGCTGTCCAGCTCGTTGATGATGTAGGCGTGCTTCTCGTCAGGTGAAAAAGCGAGGTGGCGCGGTCCGGCACCGGGCTTGGTGCCGAGGGGTTCCGAGACGGTGATCTCCGAAGTCTTCGGGTCGTGCTTGTAGACCAGCACCTTGTCGATCCCGAGGTCCGGCATGAAAAGGAACGCGTTCGATTTGTCGAAATACACGCCGTGGGCATGCGGTCCCTTCTGGCGGTCGGTCGGGCCGCTGCCCGCCGCGATGATGGTGGTGGCGATCTTTGCGAATGAGCCGTCCTCACCAAGGCGGATGGTGGCGGTCGTGCCGTCATTGTAGTTCGCCACGGCGAGCGTGCTGCCGGTGGCATCCAGCGCCAGGTGGCACGGACCCTTGCCGCCGCTCGAAGTTTCGCTGATGAACTCCAGGGAGTTTCCAGCGCCGATCTTGAATGCGGCGATGGCTCCGGTCTTGTCGGGGAACTCCTGTTTCGGACTGCCCGCCGCGTAGAGCACCGGCTTTGATGGGTGGAACTCGATCCAGCCGGGGCCCTTGTATTCGGCTGCGAGCTTCGGTTCGGAAAGCTTGCCCGTGGCGGCGTCGAAATCCGTCAGGTAGATGCCATCGGCACCCGTGCCGATGAAGACAGGTGCGGCGAAGACGGAGGAGGAAAGCAGGAAGAGATTGAAGAGTGTGGTACGCATGGTTCCGGTTTAGAACGGGGGTTTCGGGAGTTTTGTTTCAGACGTTGAATTCGAAGTAACGGTTCGCGTTGTGGAAGCAGACATCACCGACGAGCTTCGACAGCATGCCGAAGTCATCCGGCAGCTCGCCGCGTTCCGCCTCACCGCCGATGAGGTTGCAGAGGATTCTGCGGAAGTATTCGTGCCGGGGGAAGGACAGGAACGAGCGCGAATCCGTGAGCATGCCGACGAAGCGGGAAAGCAGGCCGGTCTGGGACAACGCGTCGAGCTGCAGCTCCATGCCGTCCTTCTGGTCGAGGAACCACCAGCCGGAGCCGAACTGGATCTTCCCGGCCACGGTTCCGTCCTGGAAGGCGCCGGTCATGGCGGCGAGCAGGTAGTTGTCCCGCGGGTTGAGATTGTAGAGGATGACCTTCGGCAGCGCATCCAGCTTCGCGAGGGCGTCCAGATAGACGACGAGGGCGCGGCCCTGGTCATAGTCGCCGATGGTGTCATATCCGCTGTCCGGACCGAGCTTCGCGAACATGCGGGAATTCGTGTTCCGGAACGCACCCAGGTGGAGCTGCTTCGTCCAGCCCTTCGCCGCATCAAGCTGGCCGAAGAACACCATCAGGTAGAAGGAGAACTTTTCCTTTTCCTCCGGAGTGGCCGCCCTGCCCGCACGGGCATTGTCAAAAATAGCGGCAGCCTCCGCGTCCGTGCAGGGAAGCGCCGGGCAGCGGTCGAGGCCATGGTCGGAAAGCCGGGCACCGGCGGCGTGGAAGTCGTCATGGCGTTTCTGGAACGCGGCCAGCAGATCGGAAAGCGAGGTGATCGAGATGCCGGCCGTGGCTTCCAGTTTTCCCAGCCATGGATTGAGCAGGTCCGGGCGGTCCACCAGCCACGCCTTGTCCGGGCGGAAGGTCGGCACCACCTTTGTCCTGATGCCCGACTCCGCGATGGCGAGGTGGTCATCGAGCGGATCCGCCGGATCGTCCGTGGTACCCACCACGCGCACGTCGAATTTCTTCAGGATGCCATGGGTGGAGAAGTCGGCTTCCTGGAGCTTCTCGTTCGTCTTTTCCCAGATCTCGTCCGCCGTCTCCGGGGAGAGCAGCTTGTGGATGCCGAAGTAACGCTGGAGTTCCAGGTGCGTCCAGTGGTGCATGGGGTTCCGCAGCGTGTAGGGAACCGTCTGCGCGAATGCCTGGAACTTCTCCCGCGGCGAGCTGTCGCCGGAGATCAGGCTTTCATCGATGCCATTGGCACGCAGCAGCCGCCACTTGTAGTGGTCACCGCCCAGCCAGATTTCCGCGATGTCCTTCCACCGGTGGTTGGTGGCGATCTCTCGTGGCGAAAGGTGGCAGTGGTAGTCGATGATCGGCTGGTCCTTCGCGATCTCATGGAAAAGGCGTCGGGCGGTATTGGAATGAAGGAGGAAATTTTCGTCGAGGTAAGCCATCGCCCCCTCATCACACCCGGGCATGTGTCCCTTCCACAAGCGAGAAACGCGGCTGGGGCAAAAATGATCCGATCCGGAAAAAACTCCGGACTTGAGCGATCCATCATCCCATGAAAATCCCATTGCCAAGCAGCCTCTCCCTGTGACAAGCATGCGCCGCCCGCGCTGACCGAAGCGCGGCATCAGAGGCCGGCTTAGCTCAGTTGGTAGAGCAACTGATTTGTAATCAGTAGGTCAACGGTTCGAGTCCGTTAGCCGGCTCCATTTTTCATCTTCCAAGCACAGGAAAAATTACCTGATGCGGCAAGGAAATTGGCCTGTGAAGATGATCTGTCAGAGACAGACCATACGCGGCAACTCCGTCAACCCCGCATCGCTTCCACTCTTGGCCTTGGCCTTGGCCGCCGCCGCTGGTCTGGGAGGCGGTGCGTTCGCGGGATGGAGCTACGGCCACCAGCAGCGCATCCAGAAGGAACAGGCCTCCGCCATGCTGCCGGA
Source organism: Akkermansiaceae bacterium (assembly GCA_019634595.1). Taxonomy (NCBI): domain Bacteria; kingdom Pseudomonadati; phylum Verrucomicrobiota; class Verrucomicrobiia; order Verrucomicrobiales; family Akkermansiaceae; species Akkermansiaceae bacterium. The sequence continues at coordinate 673,178 of JAHCBC010000001.1, read as the reverse complement.
GATCAGCCGCAAGCTGCTGGAAGCGCTCCATGCCGGAAGCGAGATCAACTCCGTCGCCATCAAGGTGACGGGCGGCGACTTCAGCTACGAGTTCTCCGAATAAGGGCCCGGCCTTCCAAGCCGCCGTTCCGGACATCGACTGATTTTCATTTCCAACCACAGGAATTTTCCCACCATGTGATGAAATGAGAAATTCCGTCATGTGGGCGCTCTTGTCCTTTGGCATGTCCATGCATCTGGCGGGATCGACCCTACGGGTCCTTTCCGTCGCCACCTCTCCGGAATCATTCTCCGCGGACGACCGCTCCGTCATCTTCCGGGATGAATTTGATGTGCCTCCTGCCGGAAATCCCGGCTATGTGGAACATCAGAAAGGAAATCCGCAGGGTTTCACCCATTCCCCGGATGGCGGCTTGCGCGGCGGTGGCATGATCGCTGTTTTCGAAAAGGGCCAGATTGAGAACGGCAGCCTCAAGGTCTTCTTCGGCCGGACTCCGGCAGGTAGGCGGGGCTTGAGGAAAGATGAGACATTCCGGGAGATCTATTGGCGCGTTTATGTGAAACACGAAGCAGGCTGGGAGGGGAATCCCGCCAAGTTCGGACGGACCACCTGCCTGATGGGTCCGGACTGGAGACAGGGCCTCATCGCCCATGTATGGGGAGGAAAGGACAACTCCTTGTGCATCGATCCTGCAACCGGCATCGTCGACAGCACCCCGGTTACCACACGCTACAATGACTTCGCCAATCTGAAGTGGCTGGGCAACCGCCACGGCAGTATTCCCGTCTTCAGCAGTGCGGAGTCCGGACGTTGGGTGTGTGTGGAGTCCCACGTGCGCCTGAACTCCCCCGACAAGGCGGACGGCATTTTCCGACTGTGGGTGGATGGAAAGCCTGAAGCATCGCGCCATGACATCAACTGGCAAGGCCACTGGGATGACTACGCCATCAATGCGGTGTTCCTGGAGAATCATTGGAATGACGGCTCCAAAAAACGCCAGTCGAGATGGTTCGACAATTTCGTCATCCGCACCGAGCCGATCGGCCCCGCAACCGCTGCCCGCCCTGTGACCATCGGCAGAACCCCGTCGGATGGAGACACCCCATGGGAGGTGGCAATCGCGAAGGACCCCGATGGAAAGGAAATCGTATGGAAATCCAGCGCCCCCGTCCCCTCCGCGGCCACCACCGTGACTGTTGACGACAAGAGCGTCCCATACGAGCCGGGAGTCACCTACTGGGTGAGGATCCGCCAGGCAGGTGAAGCGGAATGGTCGCCGTGGCACTCTCCATTCCGCTGAATGATCCGGCGGATCATTTTTCCAGAAGACGCTTCGCCACGCGATAGCCGGCATCATCCGGAGCGCCGCCAATATCTGCGAAGAGATTCCGGACACGCCTTTCACCCCGGCGGATGATGTAACCGGCCAACCGCCGGGAGTCCTCATCTCCCAGTACCCTTGCACGCGCCACGGAGACACTCATCGCGAACAGCTCCGCGCCGATGTCCACCAAGCGCCCGAGCAGAAGTTGGCGTTTCTCCAGCGTCGGTCCATATCGCGCCATGGAGTGGAACAGCGTCCGTGCCAGCTTCCGGCTGAGGGAAGGTATCGGCCCGAGATCCGCACCTCCTGCCGGAATGGGGAGCCATCGCAGCGGATACCATCCGGCGTAGAAGATACCCGCCTTGAGAGCGGTCTTCACGCGTTCACCCATGGGCTTACGGGTATCGAGGGCGGCGGCTCCCCGCCGCAGATGGGGATCCAGCGCCTCACGGGCGATGAACAGGTGCATGATCTCCGTGGAGCCTTCGAAGATGGTATTGATGCGGCAGTCCCGGAACAGACGCTCCACGGGATCCGGAGCCTCACCGCGGTTGCGCAACGAGTCCGCCGTTTCATATCCCCTGCCGCCCTTGATCTGGAGCGTCGCATCCGCACCACGCCATCCGGCCTCCGTGCCCCACAGCTTCGCCAACGCCGCCTCCAGGCGGATGTCCGCGGAGTGATCCGCATCCACCAGCGCGGATGTGTAGAGAACGAGCGATTCCGTGGCGAAAGCATCCGCCGCCAGATCGGCAAGCTTGCCGGCGATGGCCGCGTGCTTCCCGATCGGCTGGCCCCATTGCTCGCGTTCGCGGGACCATGGCAGCACCATTTCCAGACAGCGATTGAGCAGGCCGACACAGGCGGCGGGCAAAGTGAGGCGTCCGGTATTGAGGGTGGTGAGCGCGATCTTGAGACCCTTGCCCGCCTCCCCCACCAGATTCTCCACCGGCACCTTCACGTCGGTGAAGCGGATGACGCCATTGTAGAGGGCCTTCAATCCCATGAAGTGGCAGCGGGTCACGATCTCCACTCCCGGCCAATCCTTCTCCACGATGAAAGCGGAGGTCGCCTGCGGCTTGTCAGGCAGAGGTGTTCGCGCCATCACGATGATGGCGTCCGCCTTGAGGCCGTTGGTGCACCACAGCTTCTCTCCGGTCAGAGTGTAGTGGGTGCCGTCCGAGGACAGCTTCGCCTCCGTCTTCATGCGGGCCGGATCGGAACCGACATCTTTCTCCGTCAAGGCGAACGCCGAGATGGATCCCGCCGCACAGCGGGTGAGATATTTCCTTTTCTGCGCCTCATTTCCGAACATGAGCAACGGTTGCGGCAGACCGATGGATTGGTGGGCGGACAGCAGCGCGGTGAGGTTCCCGCAGTGGCCGCCCAGCAGCATGGCGGTGCGCGAGTAGTTCGTCTGGGAAAGTCCCAGCCCGCCATACTCCTTCGGGATCTTGATGCCGAAGGCACCCATGGATGCCAGGCCCTCCAGTACTTCATCCGGGATCTCACCTTCGCGGTCGATCGCGTCCGGATCCGTCTTCGTGTCTAGGAATGCCTTCATCTTTGAAATGAAGGCATCCCCTTCATCCCTGTCCTGCTGGCCCTGCACCGGGAACGGAAAGATCCTGCCGAACTCCGGAGCCCCGTCGAACAGGGATGCGGCGAAGCCGCTGAGTTCCCGGGAATCCCGTGATGCCTCCGCCATCTCCAACGCCGCGCGCTGGCCTTCGGACATCTTTGATGTGTCGATGATCGAGCTCATGTTTCCTCCTTTCTGAATTGCATCGGTCCGCCACGGAACGGCGCGTAGCCGGTCCCCATCACCATCGCCAGGTCGATGTCGTCCGCCGTTTCCGCCACCCCTTCGCTGAGGCAGAGCCGTGCTTCCTCCGTCATCAGCCCGGCGAGGCGGTCGCGTGTATCTGGAGGCAACGGGACGGCTCCGGAACGCAGGCCCAGCGCGACGGGATTCGGGAACTCCCGCCGTCCATCGTAGAGGTAGAAGCCCTTGCCGGACTTTCTGCCCAGTTGTCCTTTCTCCACCAGCTTCGCCGCGATCTCCGGGACCTTCATCCGCTCCGGATAGGCGGCGGCCAGTGTCCGCGCGACGTGGATGGCCACATCCAGCCCGACTTCATCCAACAGGCGCAGCGGCCCCATCGGCATGCCGAAGTCCAGCATGGTCCGGTCGAGGGCTTCCGGATCCGCGCCACGCTCAAAGATCGCCGCGGCCTCCACCAGATAGGGCATGAGGATGCGGTTCACCAGAAAGCCCGGCGAGTCCCTCACCACGACCGGCAGCTTGCCGATCGAGCGGACAAAGGCGACACCCGTTGCCAGCGTTTCATCGGAGGTCGATGGAGTGCGCACCACCTCCACCAGTTGCATGCGGTGGACGGGGTTGAAAAAGTGCAGGCCGAGCAAACGGCCGGGATTCGTGATCACTTCCGCGAGTTCATGGATGGGAAGCGCTGAGGTGTTGGTCGCCAGCAAGGTGTCCGCCGATACCCGGGAGGAAAGGTCCGCGAAGATCTTCTTCTTGATCCCGAGTTCCTCGACCGCAGCCTCGATCACCAGATCACAGCGATCCATCGGCACCGGAACGCTGGACGGATGGATGCGGTCAAGCCCCCGCGCCGCATCCGTTGGTGTGAGCACCCGGCGGGAGGCGGCATCACGATACAACTTCCCGATGCCCGCCATGCCTTTCGCGATGGCTTCGGCGGAAACATCCCGCAACAGGACCGGATAGCCACGCGTGCTGAGCCAGTAGGCGATGCCGGAACCCATCACACCCGCGCCGATCACCGCGGTGCTCTCGATCTTGCGGGGCTCCGCTTCCACATGGCGATGTTTCTTCGCCCGCTCCTGGAGGAAGAACAACCGCATCAACTGGTGGGTTTCAGGAAGCCCCGCGAGCCGGATGATTTCATCCCTCTCCGCCCTGAGGCTCTCCTCACGGGAACGTCCGACGGAGTCCGCCACCACCTCCAACGCGGCCGCCGGTCCCGGATATAGGCCGCGTGTTTTCGCCATCAGGCCCGCCCGTGCTTTCTTACGGATGATCGCGACGGAGAGTGGATTGTGAATCAACCGATGGCTCTCAACCTTACGCTTGCCACGGGAGATCCAGGTGAGGGCAAAGGCATCCAGATTTTCCTCCGGCACCACCGCATCCACCACGCCCTTGTGCTTCGCCGCCTTTGCCGCAAGCAGCTTGCCGGAAAGGATGAGCGACAATGCGGTGGGCAGGCCCACCAGCCGGGGCAACCGCGTGGATCCACCCCAGGCGGGCAGAATACCGAGCTGGGTCTCCGGCAGGCCGATTTTGGTCTTCTTCGAATCGCTGGCGATTCGCCAGTCGCAGGCCAAGGCCAGCTCCAACCCGCCGCCGACACACGCACCATGGATCGCCGCGACCGTGGGAATCCTCAGATCCGCCAGGCGGTTGAAGGTTTGCTGTCCGAGTTCGATGAGCGACTTCAGTTCTTCACCCTTCGCGGAGGAGAGGGTCTTCAGATCCGCTCCGGCGATGAAGATCGACGGCTTCGCCGAACGGATCACGAGGCCTTTCAACGAACCATACGTGGAGATCTCCGTGATGAGTCCGCCGAGTTCCTCCAACGCCGCACGGTCAAAGATGTTCGCCGAAGAGCCTTCACGGTCGAAGGTGATCGTGGCGATGTCATCCCGGGTGGTGAGCTTGAGATTCGGCATGATGTCAGGTTCTTTCCAACCAGAGTGCGGCACCTTGCCCCCCGCCCACACAGAGAGTGGCGAGCGCACGGCGTCCGCCGGTGGCTTTGAGTTGATGGAGCGCGGTGAGCACCAACCGCGCGCCGGTGGCACCGACCGGGTGGCCGAGGGCAATGGAGCCTCCGCGGCGGTTGATGCGGGCAACATCGATCTCATCCCGCTCCCCGTAGTTCTTAAGTTGGTCCAGCACCGCCAGCACCTGTGCGGCAAACGCTTCGTTGATCTCGATGACATCCGCATCCGCCGGAGAAAGGCCGCTCCGCTGCTTTGCCAAGGCAATCGCGGACACCGGACCAAGCCCCATCCGCGCAGGGTCGCAACCCGCGTAGGCATAAGAGACGAGCCGGCCCAGTGGCTCGATGCCGGTATGCCGCACGGCTGCCTCATCCCCCACCAGCAGGGCCACCGCCCCATCGGTGATCTGTGAACTGTTCCCTGCGGTAACCGTCCCTGTCTGGCGGTCGAAAATGGGCTTCAGTTTCGCCAGTTTTCCAACGGAAGAATCGTC